>NZ_JBHFCS010000001.1:0-547152 GCF_044143025.1 Pseudomonas sp. TR47
AAGATTCCTAACTTCGCCACAATCAAAGCATTTGAAGCTGCTGCGCGCCTGGAAAGCTTCGTTGCCGCCGCCGATGAGCTCCATCTATCCGCCTCGGCAGTTAGCCACCAGGTCAGAAAGCTGGAGGCCACTCTGGGCATGGAGCTGTTCAAACGTCAGCCTCGCTCGGTGGAGTTGACGATCCAGGGGCGGGCGCTTGCCCAGCGCTTGACCGTCGCGCTCGACGGCCTGGAGTCTGCACTTTCTATGTGGATGCCGAGCGCCGAGCAACTGCACCTGGCCGTTCATTGCTCGCCAAGCTTTGCTTCCAAATGGCTTTCACCACGCCTCGCTCGCCTCGTCAGTGAACCCAATCCGCTTCATATCCGCCTCACTTCCAGCGCCACGCCGCCTGAGCTCACCCGACACGAGGAGATCGACATTGCGATCACCTACGGGGCGCCGATCCAGCGGGTGGGCGTGATTGCCGAACCTCTGGGGTTGGAGACTATCGCCCCAATGAGCTCGAAGCAGTTCTTCGACGTTTCCCAGACGCTCGAACCGCACCTGCTTAAGCCTGGCTCACTTATCGACTCCCAACTGAGCCCAGTGCGCTGGAGCGACTGGTTCCGCCATGAAGGGATTGCCGAACGCGCAGACTTGGGCGGTTTGTCGTTCGACCGTGCCGCGCTCGTCCTCTCCGCCGCAGCGGATGGGCTGGGTATTGCCCTGGAGTCCACCCGTCTGGCAGAGACAGAGTTGCGCCAAGGCTCTCTGGTCGTACTGAATGGACATCAGCCTCCCTTGCAGCGGGAGATGCATTTCCTCTGCTACCGTGGCTCGATGAAAGGGAGCCGCAAGATTGAGCGGTTCAAGGAATGGATCATGAACCAGATCCATGAAGCTTGATGCTCGCCCTTCACCGCTCCACTGTCAGCAGCAACGGCTAACCCTAGGCCCCTGCAATACCCGTATTCATCCAGATCATCAGCCCGGTTAGGGTAGCCAGGGAACCCAAGGTGGAGATCAGGATGGTGCGGGAGATAAGCCCTGCCTCCCGACGATAGAATTCAGCCAGCATGAAGGGCCCAGTACCGGTGGGCAAGGCGCTGAGCAACAGCGCGGAATTGGCCCACATCGACTGCAGCGCGAAGACTTTGAACGCCAGGAACCAGGTCAGTAGCGGCTGTCCCACGAGCTTGATGGTGACCAGCGGCCAAGGGTTGCTCTTCCCTCCAGTCGACTTGACCGTTTTCTGGCCCAAGAACAGGCCAAGCGAAACGAGAGCACAAAGCGTGGTAGCCGTAGCGAGCATGTCGAGGAAGCTCCTGACTGGGTGAGCCAGCGGAATACCTGTCATTGCCCAGACAGCCCCAGCGATGGGCGCAATCACCAGAGGGTTCTTGGACAGCGCCTTCACTACGACCCCTACTGCTCTGCCGAGATGCCGCTCTTCCTGCAAGCCGATTTCGATGCAGATCACCGCAATGGCGAAGAGCAGGCACACAACGATGATCGTCGAAATGAGCGCCGGTTGAAGACCTGGATGGCCGAAGACAATCGCACACAGCGGAATGCCGATGTAGCCAGTGTTCGCATAGCCAGCGCTCAAGCCGTCGATGCTTGAAGTGGCAAGGCTGTGGCCGGTACTCAACCGCCAAATCAAAGTAGCGACGAAAATGGCCAGCGTGCCGGCTCCGAAGGAAATGATGAAGCCAGGCTGCCAGATTTCAGCCCACGACGCGGTCGCGGTCACCTTGAACAGCAGCGCGGGTAGGCAGAGCCATACCACCATCTTGTTGATCTCGGAGGCGGCCTGGTCTCCGAGTCGGTTGGTCTTGCGGCAGATGAAGCCTGCGAGGATGAGGGCAAAGATCGGCAAAACGATTGCAAGGACGGTGTACATGACTTCCACGTTTGGAGGGGATTTTAGGCCTGCATAGATTAAAATCGCCGACCAATGCAGTCCAATGACTATGAAGTATCAGATCGATACCTCTGGAGCATCAATGATCGAACATCGCCACTTACGCTACTTTCTTGCCTTGGCCGACCACCTGCACTACGGCAAAGCATCAGCGCAGGTAAACGTAGCGCAGCCCTCACTGAGTCGTCAGATTGCTGATCTTGAATCTCAGCTAGGCTGCCGGCTGTTCGCTCGCACCTCCCGGTCGGTGGAGCTCACCGCAGCAGGTTCCGAGTTTCAACGAAGCGCGCAACTGGTCATACAGGCTATGGACTCGGCGATTCGCTCCACTCAAGCTGTCGCTCGGGGCGAGAAGGGGGAGTTGCGTATCGCATTTACGTCCATGATCGCCTGGTCGGGCCTACCCAAGATGATCAAGTCCTACGCTGTAAACGCTCCCGGTGTGAACCTTGAACTGAGCGAGCTGATACCTGGCGCCTTGATGAAAGCTGTCGAGACCGGAGAGTGCGATATTGGCCTGACCTTCAAAGCCACGGTTCAGCCACCGTATCAATATCGGGAATTGCAGCGTGAGTCCCTGAGTATCGCGGTGCCGGGAGATCATCCGCTGGCACGCAAAAAGTCGGTAACAGTCCAAGACCTCATTGATGAGCCCTTCATCTTGAGCCCTCGCGACACCGCCTCCGCCCTGCACGACACAATCTTCAAACTATGTCGAGACAGTGGATTCGAACCTCGCGTGCGGATGTACACCCAGCTGCAAGGGACGATAGTCAATCTGGTTGGTGAAGGTCTCGGCGTCTCGATCATTCCGACGTCCATGTCGAAATCGAATCCAGATTCGGTTCGGTTCATTCCAATTACCAACGCACCCGAGATCACCCTAGGGATGGTCTGGAACATGGAGAACTCCAACCCATGCCTTTCCGCCTTCATTCAATCGGTCGGCGCCCGCCTTGATCAGCCATGATCGCTCGGCGGGCATCGATACTCGATTGCTAACGGTTCACCACCGATTTGGGCATCGCCAGGCAGACCACCGCAGCACACAGCAGCGCAGCCGCGATGCAGTAGAGCGCGATGCTGGTAGAGCCAGTGGTGTCTTTCACCCAGCCGATCAAGTAGGGGCTAATGAACCCAGCCAGGTTGCCGATGGAGTTGATCATCGCGATCCCTGCCGCCGCCGCTACACCGCCTAGGAATGCAGGCGGATAGCACCAAAACTGGCTCATAGCAGTCATCACGCCCATGGCCCCCACCGAGAGAAATGCCACCGTCAACATGGGGTTTTGCTCTGTAGTGGTGGCGAGCACCAACCCCAAGCCGCCGATCACCGCAGGCACCGCCGCATGCCAGCGACGCTCTAGTACATTATCCGAATGCCGCCCGGTCATGACCATGGCAATCGTCGCCAGGGCATACGGAATAGTGGTCAGCAGTGAGACTTCCGCCGCATTCTGAACTCCCGAGTTTTTGATCAGCGACGGAAGCCAGAAGGTGATTCCGTTCAAGCCCATCATCACGCCGAAGTAGCCTGCACTCAGCAGCCACACCTTGGCATTGGTGAAGGCGCTGAAAGCAGAGTGTCCATGGTGCGACTGGTCTTCTCCCTGAAGATTACGCTTTAGGACGGCTTTCTCTTCCGTGGTGAGCCACTTGGCATCGTCCGGATTGTCACGCAGGTAGAAGAGGACGACGAAGCCGGCAATGATCGAAGGTATTGCTTCGAGGGCGAACAGCCACTGCCAGGCTGAATAGCCATGCCACCCGTGAGTGGTCGACATGATCCACCCCGAGAGTGGCCCGCCAAGGACACCCGCCATGGGGATGCCAGTGAGGAACATCGCAGTGATTTTCCCGCGCCGGGAAGACGGGAACCAGTAGGTCAGGTAAAGGATGATACCGGGGAAGAATCCGGCCTCAGCAACCCCCAGCAGGAATCTCAGCATGTAGAACATGGCGGGCGTTTGTACGAACACCATACAGGCTGACAGTACACCCCAGCTGACCATGATGCGGGCGATCCAACGACGAGCGCCGATCTTGTGCAGCATCATGTTGCTCGGCACTTCAAAGATGAAGTAACCGAAGAAGAAGATCCCGGCCCCAAGGCCGTACACAGTCTCGCTGAACTTGAGTTCGTCAAGCATCTGCAACTTGGCAAAGCCGACGTTCACCCGATCCAGGTAAGCGAACACGTAGCAAAGAAAGAGGAAGGGGATCAGTCGAAGGGTTAAGCGCGCGTACAGCTTTGACTCGTCCGGAATGGAACTCGAATCGGGGACGCAGGCAGCATCAAGAGCATTAGGCATCTGCCTATCTCCAGTCATTGTTATTGTGCGGTAAGGAATAGGCGCCGCCCGGACGGACAGCGCCAGAGGGCGTTACGAGAACATGTCAGGCTGCTCAGCCGCAATCTTGTCGTACAGCGCCTGGAAGTGCAGCCAGCCAATGAAGGGGCTGCCCACGTTTTCACGGCTGTAGCGGCAACGCTCTGGCGAGACCAGTTTCGGTGTGATGCCAGAGGCTTCGATCAGCAACTGCTGCTGGCAGCAACGCTCCAGGGCAATGAACCAGAATGCGGCTTCATCGATGCTGTGACGGCTCGCGGTCAGCAGGCCGTGGTTTTGGTGAATAGCAGCGCGCACGTCCTTGAAGTAATCGCAGACGGCGTTACCGGCCTTGGTCTCCACCGCAACGGCACCAGCCTCTGCTGTGATGACGACGTGGTCTTCAAAGAACACGGCAGCATCTTGGGTGATCGGCAGCAGCGGACGCCCGGTGGATGCCCATGCGCCACCATAGATGGTGTGAGCGTGGCACATCGCAACGATGTCCGGGTGCGCTTCGTGAACGGCAGCGTGCAACACGAAACCGGCACGGTTGATGGCGTAGTCACCCTGAACTACTTTGCCCTTGTGGTCGGCCAGGATCAGGTTGGACATCTTGACCTGTGAGAAGTGAACGGCCATCGGGTTCGTCCAGTACAGCTCAGGAAACTCTGGATCACGGACGGTCAGGTGACCGGCAAAGCCGTAATCGAGGCTGTGCTCAGCGAATGCGCGGCACGCTGCCACCAAGTGCTTCTTGCGGTACTGACGCTCTTCTTCGAAGTTCTTGAACTCAGGGATCTCGGGGAAGATGAGCCCTTCCTGTTCAGGCTGATAAATCGAAATGCGCTTCTTACCGCCTGCGGTTGGGTCAAGTTTGAGTACCGATTCCACGATTACCACCTCTGGTTATTGTTTGGGGTGACGTCATGGTCTCGATCTGGCGTGGGGGTGACAAACGATCCGTTTTCAAGCAAGGCTCAATAAAATTCAGTCTTGGCTGTTTGGCATCTACGGCATGAAGCTGGCGTTACGAAAGCTCTCGAGGGCCTGATCGCAATTCAGCCCTTGAAACGCAAAATGCCCTGGAGCGAGTAAACGCCAGGGCACATTGCACTGATGTTGCGATGCAGCGTCGGAAGGGTGTCAGGCGTTTTGCATAGATCTGACTTTGTCAGTGGTAATGAGCTCACCACCGATGCCCCACTCACCGCTCTTCACTTCTTCAAAGATGACCCAGGTCACACCACGCATTTTCTCGCCTTCAACCGAGACCATGGCGTCGGTGATCTTGCTGATGATCTCTGCCTTCTGCTCTGCAGAGAAAACACCTTCGATGCCTTTCACAGTTACCAATGGCATAACCGTACTCCTTCAGTTATTGGGTTATTGCGATGATCAACACGCCTGATTAAGCCTGGTAAGGCGCGTAGTCCGTGTAGCCTCTTGCCCCGATCACACCGTAGAACGTGGAATGATCGCTGGGGGCCAGAGGCCAGCCGTTTTGCATCCGCTCCACCAGATCGGGGTTGGCGATGTAGGAGGTGCCGAAGGCGATCAGATCGTGATTGCCGTTCTGCAGCTCCGCTTCTGCCAGCTCAGCGGTGAAGCCACCTGCGCCAATGACCGTGCCCTTATAGAGCGAGCGGAACTGCTTGTAGAAACCATCCGGGAATGGAACCGCGTCCAGTGTTGGCTGGTAGTTCAGATGGACGAAGGCCAATTCGCGCTCGTTCAATTCGGCAGCAACACTGTTCCAGGTTGCTTCCTCTTCCGGGTACGGGCGAAGGTCATACAGGCGCCCAAACGGCGAGATACGAACACCGACACGGAAGCTGCCAATGGCATCAGCAATCGCGTCGACCGTTTCCAGCAAGAAGCGCTGTCGGTTTTGAATCGAGCCGCCGTACTCATCGGTACGCGTGTTGATTTGGCTGCTCAGGAACTGGTCGAACAGGAATGCGTTAGCCGCCATCAGCTCCACACCATCGAAGCCCGCATCCACCGCTCGCAGTGCGGCGGCAACGAAGTCTTCGGTCACGCGGTGGATCTCATCCACAGTTAAAGCACGCGGGACACTCGGTGCGACCGGGCCAGCCACACCGGGTGCAGTCCAGGCGTAAACCGTAGTACCCACAGCAGGCTCGGCACTTGCCGAAACAGGCGCTGCGTTGCCAGGCTGCAGCGATTCGTGAGACATCCGGCCTACATGCCACAGCTGGGCGAAGATCTTGCCGCCTTTAGCATGAACGGCATCAGTTACCTCGCGCCAAGCGCGGGTCTGCTCGTCGGTGTAAATGCCGGGGGTGTACAGGTAACCGCGCCCCTCGTCGGAGATCGGCAGGCCTTCAGTGATAATTAGGCCCGCCGAGGCCCGCTGCGCGTAATACAGAGCGGTCAGCTCGGACGGCACATTGTCTTCCGTCCGGGTACGGGTCATTGGGGCCATCACAACGCGGTTGGCGAGTTTGAGGCCTTCCAGGTCGTAAGGAGTAAACAGCTTTTTCATGATCTACCTCTGCAAACGACTTCGTGAATCAGGCGGCTGGTTGGCCGGCGATAACTTCCAGCTTGGGCACCATGCGGATGGCCTTCGAGAAGTTGGCGAGGTTCACGGAAGTCTTGGTGACAATGCGGTGTAGCTCTTCCACTTTTTCTGCAGGTGCATCGGTGTGGATGCGCACCACGTAGCTCATCTCGTCGAAGCCTGGGTTGACGCTCTCGTCCAGGCCCAGGAAGCCACGCAGATCCAGCTCACCACTGGTTTCGATTTCCAGACTGTGGATAGTGATGCCCATGGCCGATGCGTTCACCACATAGCCAACTGAGAGGCAGGCGTTCAGGCCAGAGATGAGTAGCTCCTGCGGGTTGGGGGCAGAGTTGGTACCCAGCAGTTCCAGTGGCTCATCAGCCGCGATCTGGACGTTTCGTGGGTAGTCGGTGCCGCTCAGGTGGAAGCGGTCAATGGTCGCCACGGTGCGGGTCTGATGTTCCCACTTGGTGTTGATTTTGAAGCGTGCGTGACGCTTGGCTGGATCTTCAGCGACGCCCTGTGCAAAGGCTTGCAGAGCAGCGACATCGATACCGTTGAGATGCTTGTCCATTTTCAGTTCCTCTCAAAATCGTGGATAAAAAATTAGAATTAAAAAACAGGTGAAGGCGATGGCCTGGTCAGCTCTCGCAACCAGAAATCGAGCAACTTGCTCCACTCACGCTTTCTCCATCGTTCGAAAGATCCTCAACAGCTGATTTCAGCACCTTAGAAAACACCTCAACCTCTTGGGCCCCTGAGAGATAGCGGTTGCCATTGACAACGAACAATGGGATGCCAGTGCCAAGCCCCTTAACGGTTGCTTCATCGCTGAGAATCGCTGCTTCCGAAGAATCGAATCCAAAGAGGTCAGCAGCACCAACTTCAGCTGCAAGATCTTTAAGTGTTCGCTCATCGAAAATGTCGCGCCCCTCTGTAGTTCCAGCTGCGTAGAGTCGCTCTACATATTTCGCCTGTAGCGTCGGACTCGAAATGGCTTTCACGTACTGATGCGCCGCACTGGTGTCCCCGAAACGCATCACATCGAAGCGGTAGTCCAAGCCCTCAAGAGAGGCGACTTCCTGAATAGCTTCCATGAAGACCTGTGCACGAGCCTGGCTACCTGTCTTCAGCACCAGTGCCTTCTCGAATGCGATGGGCTGCATGCCTTTGGCCAAGCGGAAGGCCCTGGGTACAACTTCAACCTCTACGTCGCTCGGAAGAGCGCCGATTGCCTGCTCCAACCGCTTCTTTGCTATCCAGCACCAGGGACAGACAAAGTCGGAATAGACTTCAACCGTGATCTTTTTCATAACTTTCCTCTGCACCTCTGCTGTCACAAAGAACGGCCTGGGCTATCAGCTACGATCCATGGCATCCAGCACGTGGGTGCTGTAAACAACCGCCGCGCCGGCATTCAGATTCACCGCTACTCCAAGTGCCTCAGCCACTTCCTCGGTCGTGATGCCAAGCTTCTTGGCTTCCGCTGCATGGAACGCGATGCAGCCGTCACAGCGAGTCGTTACTGCCACCGCCAGTGCGATCAGCTCGCGAGTCTTCGCGTCCAGGTGATTGGTTTTGTTACCGGCGTTACCGAGCATTGCCACACCCCGCAGGGTGTCAGGCGAATGTGCGCCGAACTCCTTCAGGCGGGCGCTGACGTCGGTGATGGTTTGTTCCCAATTTGGCATGCTAGACATAGTTACCACCCTACTGGTTGATAGGTAAGACATTTCAAAAAAAGGCCGACACGTGACCCGTTTCGGCCCTGTTCTCAAGCAGAGATCAATACTCTGCAACCATCCGAATGACTGACTTATTCACGTGATCATCCTCGTTGGTAGCCCAATTAATGAAGCTTGAGCCTTCAAGGATGCTCAGCAGCAAATACGACTTTTCTCTGGCGCCACGACCTTTGCTAACCTCTCCCGAGGTAATTCCTTGATCCATGACCTTGGTCAACCAGGACAATTGCACGTCGAAGAAACGGCGCGTTTGTCGTTGAAGCCCATCAGGCAAAGCCGCCATTTCTGCAGCCAATGCGCCACACAGAGGCAGCAGCCCACCTTCGGTGCTTGCATGGAACAACACAAAGAACGCATGAAGCCTGTCCAATGCAGTGGGGTGATTGATTTCGATGCGTTCGAACTCAGCCTCCACCCGCGATACGTACTCTTCGACGATTGCAATCCCCAGGTCTTCCTTGGTGGGGAAGTGGTAGTGGATGCTCGCCTTTCGAATACCAACCGCATCGGCAAGATCCGCATAGCTAAATGCCGCGTAACCTTTGGTACGCATCAGCCCTTCAGCGGTTTGAATTAACGCGTCCCGTGTTGCCAGTGCCATAAAATCTCCTGCCAAAATCGCTCGACCAGAAAAGCGATTCCGGCCACTGCACGCTATGTTACTTGCCTTGCTTACGACCGGCCATGACCCCGCCGTCAACATCCCAGACCGCGCCGGTTACCCAAGACGCCTTGTCCGACAGCAGGAAGACGATTGAGTCAGCCACATCACGTGGTGTGCCATTGCGACCCAGCGGGTGGAAATTGTTGAAATCCTTCAGGGCACCGTCCAGCTGATCACCAGGGATGAAGCGTTCGAAGATCTTGGTTTCCACGATACCGGGGCTTACCGAGTTGACGCGGATACCATGCTCTGCCAACTCTGCACCCGCGTGGCGAGTGAGAGTGTCCAGGCCGATCTTGGCCATCGAGTAAGCCGATGCGGGTACGCCTTCAACAGCCTGCCGAGCAGCCGCAGCCGTTACGTTAACGATAGAGCCTGGCTTCTTCTGCGCGACCAACTCCGCAGCCACATGACGGGTCAGGAAGAAAATGGCGCGGTTGAGGTTGAGGAAGTTGTCGTAGTCCTCCAACGAGTGCTCAACGAAGGCCTTGGGGTAATAGATGCCGGCGGAGTTGACCATCAGATCAATATCCTTGTGCTCGGCAGCCAACTTCTCGATCAACCCCTTCACGCTGGCGAAGTCGGTGAGGTCAGCCGAATAGGCAACGACCTTACTCTCACCTACCAGGGCTGCCAGCTCTTTACGGGCCGCTTCGGCCTTCTCGGCACGGTTACCCACGATCACGACTGAGCCGCCTTGTTCCGCCACCATACGTGCGGTTTCAAGTCCGATGCCGCTCGTACCACCTACAACCAGAAGCTTGCGACCTTTGAACTGCATGAGTAATACCTCGTCGGTTTGTCTATCTACTGGTAGGTAGATTAGGCCTGTGTGATTTGAGTGTCAAGCTACCGCCTGTCGTGATCGGCCAGAGGGAGTGGATGACACCGCGAGGGGACGCTAGCCCGGGCGGATCAGAAACCGGTACAACTCAAGGAAGCTAGACCAGCCAATGACCAGCACGAAGACACCATTCATTTGATCGTTCTTGGATTGCCCAAGCCAGGTCGAGACGGAAACAAAAAAACCGCCAACAGGCGGTTTTTAATGGTGTAGCTCGGGGTCTCCGACTCCCCGCGACGGGGTTTGATTTGTCGCTGAAGAGGTCTTTTCCTCAGAGAGGCTTTGGTGTCGGACACATATACGATGAGGCTACCTATCGTGTACTCATTGCGTCAAGGCGCAATGTTTACTGACGCCAGGACTCGACGGTTTCAGCGCCGTGCTCAGCTTTCCATGCCTTCAGAATTGCATGATTACCACCCTTGGTCTGAACCACTTCACCACTGTGCGGGTTTTTATAGATCTTCAGCTCGCGGGGCTTACGGCTGCTCTTTTCCTGGGCGGCTGGGGCCGGAGTACGTGCAGAGGCCTTGGGATCAAGAATGCTGATCACGTCGCGCAAGCTGAAGCCATACTCCCCGAGAAGAGCACGCAGCTTCTCCTCAAACTCCATCTCGGCTTTGATGGCGTCATCACCCTTCATAGCTTCGAGTTCAGCCAGTTGCTGAGCGAGTTTTTGCTCTAGACGACGAAATTCAGCGAGACGGGACATGGGGCGTTTTCCGTAGGAGGCTAATGATCTAGCAAGGTTACAGAATCGGCTGAAGAAAGTCATAGCAATCTCAAGTCGCCTAAGCCCTATGATCCGATGGAGCGGCCCGCCCTTCAGTGACTAGGGTTGTAACGCTAATTCTGGAATGTAACAGCGCCAACGTTACATTCCCAAAACCACGTTACAAGCCCTATAACCATTGGGTTTTCGACCAAATTGCAAGCGGAGCGCGCCGGCCAGGGATGGCCGAAAGGCGGGAGGATCAACGCCCGGAGGGCTAAGCCCGGCAGTAGCAGGGCTTGGTTCACGAGAGCCGTCCGCGACAGCGGCCCGCCCAAGGATCAGCGGTGCAGTTTGCTGAAACGCTCTACAAGCAACGAGGGTGCAATTGACTTCCACGTATCAAGCACTGAAGTCTTGTGAAATAGGTAAATACCGCAACCCACGAAGAACCCTCCTGTCAAAATTCCTATGACTGAGGCTCCGCCATTTATAAAATCCCATTGCTGCGGAGTCGAGCGACCGCTAATCAAAAAATCCGATCCGAAAACCAGGGCAATCCAACTTAAAACAAACGCCACAGCAGCCCAGATCGCAGCAATTACCCAGAAGTGCAGCTGCACTTTATATCTCATGCTGGCCACACGGAGGAGCCGTCCGCTCGTGGTCTTCGCTGCAAGGACGATTGCAGTATTTTTGACCTTATTTTTTGAGTTCTGCACGAGAGCATAGAACTCAACATGTGACCCTTTTTCCAGATCTTCATAGATCTGAATCGGGACTTTAACATTGGGAATTAATATCCCATCAATTTTCATGATGACCTGCACGAAACCCGTGAGATGCTCGAAAACTCGTATGTCCTCTAGGCAGCCAGCAAATTTCAGATATTCAAACTTTATAAACACTTGCAGCTCCTTGCTCAATTGCTGAATGACAGGCAGGGGAAAGCCTTGAGCACAAGTCAACGTGCTCAGACTCGATCTAAATCAGTGCAGCTGTGTATTGGGGAAGTGGTCTCCGACCAAGCGGCAGAAATCCCTCAGGCTCCGGCGCCCACCATCACGGCGAAAAGTTGCCACGACGTATTTCGAGTTCATGGTCGTGATCACCCAAAACTTACCTTCCTTCTTGATAGCCACGATGTCGGAGGTCTGGATCAAGTGCCCATCGGCGAATCGGCCATGAGGCCCTTGCCGCACATGCCCGAAGACGACGCCAACGGCACTGAGTCGATGAATGTGGACATTCACCAGAAACGCAGTGATCTCGCCGTCATACCCCTGGCCCACAGCCCGAGCGATCCGCAGCAGATCGAAATCGCTGTAGCGCTTAACGTGGAAGTCGACCTCTACCGTGTTGTCCTCTGTCATGCCTACGCCCTCCGGGGCTCCGCTGCAGCACTGGCCTGAGCCATACCACGTCGATACAGCTCTTTGACGCCGTTCAGGGAGTCCGCACCGAGACCAGGCTCATGCGTATCGACGTACACAGCACCACCCTCCACTTCCAGAACACAGACGACCACACCAGCCTGGTTGTGTCCCATCGAGAGCGACGTGAGCTTCTCCATCTTCCAACCGGCATCCTTGTTCATCCAGCTCGGGGTAACGGCTTGGACTTCCCGCACAACTAGGCTCTCATCTTGAGCCAACAGCAACTCAACGAGCCGGGCCTCATCGTTGATCATCTCCTCATAATTCCTGAATTGGCCTTCATGGAGACGCTGAACGCTCACGTGGTACCAGTGGGTAGCGAGCGCTCGGGAAACGCCGTGCCAATGCATGAGTCCATCGCCAAACATGCCTGGGATGCCGGCCATGTCGGCTTGGTGGGAATGGAACATATCTTGATCTCTGAAACAGTCGAGTCGTCACAAGCGGGGCCGTGACACTTAGAAGATTGAGAAGATGCCTTGCAGCGAAGACGACTTCCGTTGGCCTGGCCCCTTGAGCAGGTAGACGGTGTTCCTGGTCTCGAAGATGTACCCATCATTGAAGGTTCGAGCGATTGTCGACCGCACCCAATCGCCAGGCTCAAAGCGCCGCTGTTCGTCGTGCACGACATTGTGGGCAAACAAGAACATGGGCTGACATCCAGCCGCAGCTACCTTGGCCTGCTCATCTTCCGTGAGGATGGCATCTAGGATCACCCAATCCTCGACCACGCAAAGAGGCATCCGCTTGTAGTGTTCTCGAGCAGCGAGGAGCACATCGTCAAGGGACAGTTCAGAGCCGACCAGATCAACGCCTCCCTCCCCCAGTAGCCCGTCGCTGAGTGGGCTTTCCATCAAGCACATCCCCGCATTTCATTTTCCATATATTGCAGACCCGAGGGCCTGACCGCCATGTTGAGGAATATATTCGTTTGTTTGGCGATAGGCAAACGCGGCATACATCTTGGTTTTTGGGGATTTGTAATGTCGCTCCGCCAATCCTTTGCGGCAGTGCTCCAGATGCTGCGCCAAAGCAAAGGCAACACGCAGCGCTCCATGGCATCCAGCCTGGATCAAACGACCATCAGCAAGGTGGAGAGCGGTAAGCATTCGGTGACGTTGGATGTGAGCCAAAAATTGGCTGCTGCGCTTGATCTTGAGCTGACCGCCTTGATTGCATTGACCGTTTCTCGGGACAGCAATCGCACGCCTAGGGAAGTCCTCCTCGCCTCGCTGGCCGAGATTGAAGCCCTCGGACTGGCTGACACCAACCAAACCTCGGAGCCTGAAAGAAAGGTTCCGCTCAACGTTTCAGCTGCGCGGAAGAAATGGCAGGCCGTACAGGAGCTGAAGGGAAAAGGGCTTACTCGAAGTCAGGCTGCAAAACAGCTTGGGATGCCCGAGTCGACGTTGCGTCGATTGTGGAATCAGGTGTCCGAAGACTGACGGTTAAGGGGCTGTTCATCTAGATGACACTAACGAAATCGACCACGGTACTGCCCGAGTTATACAGGCGACGAGTCAGCGAATCCGGAGGCAGTGCTCATACCAACCAGGCATCCATCTGGTCGCGGCGGGACATCGCTGAACTGATCGTTCAATTTACCTAATATTGAAGGTGTCCATTTCAGGCTGCGGAGAGATGGACAGTTTCTCGTTTGGACAAACCTAGGTAAACCGGGGGGTTGGCGGTGTCTGTCTGTAGGGCATATAGGGGGTACAAACTCTCCCCCTGAAGCATGCGCATCAGCGGGGTGGGAAGGCGGTCCTGGGTGATGGCCGACACTGCCACGGCGTCGGTAGGCGACAACACGGCCGCCAGGGCAAAGGCCACCGCCAGTGGGATGCTCGGCAGCAGCCAATGGATGAAGTAGCCGGCGCCGACCACCGTGAACAGCACCAGCCCCACGGCAAGTGCCACCACCGGCCCGCGGATGCGCCACAGTTCGCGTTTGGGGATGCGCCAGCCGTCGGCAAACAGCAACGGCGGCAGGAACAGGAAAAGGAACAGCTCAGGATCCAGGGCCACATGCAGCCCCAGGGTCGGCCAGGCCAACAGCGCACCGGCACCGATCTGCACCAGCGGCAACGGCAAGGGGATCACCCGCCCGACCAGTTTCGACACGCTTACCAGCGTCAGCAGGATGAGGACGGTATAGGCTGACTGCATCCGTTAAAGCTTCCTTTGTGAACCGAAGTCAATCCAGGGCGAAAAATCGCCACAGAAGCACTATGTTAGCGGGGTGGGGCAATCATGGGCCGCTGCACCAAAGTCGCAGGAGGCGGATGAATATGTAACATGATGATACTGGAGTTGGGCTGGCAGGGCATGGCGTGAGCCTTACCAGGGCCACTGGGACGCCCCCTCCCCCCGAGTGCGCCCATTTAGCCCCACCCGTGGCGCTCAAAGAGTCGTTCCCGCATAATCGCGCGACTGACATTCGGAAATGGAGAGATTGGGGCAGCCTGTGGCCCCAATGCACACAATGACCTACACGCTCTACGGCATCAAAGCCTGCGACACCATGAAAAAAGCGCGCACCTGGCTCGAAGACCAAGCCATCGCCTACGAATTCCACGACTACAAGACTCAAGGCATCGACCGTGACAGCCTGAACCGCTGGTGCGACGAGCACGGCTGGGAAGTGATCCTCAACCGTGCCGGCACCACGTTCCGCAAGCTCGACGATGCCAGCAAGGCCGACCTCGACCAGGCCAAGGCCGTCGAGCTGATGCTGGCTCAGCCGTCGATGATCAAACGCCCGGTGCTCGACCTTGGCGCACGCACCCTGGTCGGTTTCAAACCTGACCTGTACGCCGCTGCGCTGGCCTGAGTCCATCTACGCATCGCACCCTATTTCGCACGAGGTAATCACATGTCCAATACCCTGTTCAGCCTGGCCTTTGGTGTCGGCTCCCAGAACCGCCAGGGCACCTGGCTGGAAGTGTTCTACGCACAGCCACTGCTCAAGCCGAGCGCCGAGCTGGTCGCCGCCGTCGCGCCGATCCTCGGTTATGAAGGTGGCAACCAGGCCATCACCTTCAGCAATGCCCAGGCCGCGCAACTGGCCGAAGCCGTCAAAGGCATCGATGCCGCCCAGGCTGCCCTGCTGACCCGCCTGGCCGAAAGCCACAAGCCGCTGGTCGCCACCCTGCTGGCCGAAGACGCTGCCCTGGCTTCGACCCCAGAGGCCTACCTCAAGCTGCACCTGCTGTCCCACCGCCTGGTCAAGCCGCACGGCGTGAGCCTGGCAGGCATCTTCCCGCTGCTGCCGAACGTCGCCTGGACCAATCGGGGCGCCGTCGACCTGGCCGAGCTGGCCGAGCTGCAACTGGAAGCGCGCCTCAAAGGCGAGCTGCTGGAAGTGTTCTCGGTGGACAAGTTCCCGAAGATGACCGACTACGTGGTCCCGGCCGGCGTGCGTATCGCCGACACCGCCCGCGTGCGCCTGGGCGCCTACATCGGCGAAGGCACCACCATCATGCACGAAGGCTTCGTCAACTTTAATGCCGGCACCGAAGGCCCGGGCATGATCGAAGGCCGTGTCTCGGCCGGCGTATTCGTCGGCAAGGGCTCGGACCTGGGCGGCGGCTGCTCGACCATGGGCACCCTGTCCGGCGGCGGCAATATCGTCATCAAGGTCGGTGAAGGTTGCCTGATCGGCGCCAACGCCGGCATCGGCATCCCGCTGGGCGACCGCAACACCGTCGAAGCCGGCCTGTACATCACTGCCGGCACCAAGGTCAACCTGCTCGACGAGAACAATGAGCTGGTCAAAGTGGTCAAGGCGCGCGACCTGGCTGGCCAGACCGACCTGCTGTTCCGCCGCAACTCGCTCAACGGCGCCGTAGAGTGCAAGACGCACAAATCGGCGATCGAGCTGAACGAGGCGCTGCACGCCCACAACTGAGAACTCCCGAAGGGTTCGAAGTGTTAAGATCGGGTCTGGCGCACTCACGCCAGACCCGATTTTCATTCCAGGCCCCGTGATCATGTTCCAGCCCTCCCCCTGGCGTGCCGATTTCCCCGCCATCGCCGCCCTGCAACGGCAGCACCAGACCTACCTGGACAGCGCCGCCACCACCCAGAAGCCCCAGGCCCTGCTCGATGCCCTGAGCCACTATTACGGCCACGGCGCAGCCAACGTGCACCGTGCCCAGCACCTGCCCGGCGCGCTGGCGACACAAGCGTTTGAAACCAGCCGCGACAAGGTCGCTGCCTGGCTCAACGCCGCCGAATCGAGGCAGGTCATCTTTACCCACGGCGCCACCTCGGCCCTGAACCTGTTGGCCTATGGCCTGGAACACCGCTTGGAGGCAGGCGACGAAATCGCCGTGAGCGCACTGGAGCACCACGCCAACCTGCTGCCCTGGCAACAACTGGCGCGGCGGCGCAACCTGCGCCTGGTGGTACTGCCACTGGATGAGCATGGCCGCATCGACCTTGACCAGGCGCTGCAGTTGGTTGGCCCACGTACTCGCGTGCTTGCGGTCAGCCAGTTGTCCAATGTGCTCGGCACCTGGCAGCCGCTGCCAGCGTTACTCGCCCATGCCCGCGCCCAAGGGGCGCTGACTGTGGTCGATGGCGCTCAGGGCGTGGTGCATGGCCGCCACGATGTGCAGCAGCTGGGCTGTGATTTTTATGTATTCTCCAGCCATAAGCTCTATGGCCCGGAAGGCGTCGGCGTACTGTATGGCCGTGCGCAGGCGCTGGAACTGCTGCGCCACTGGCAGTTCGGCGGTGAAATGGTGCAACTGGCTGACTACCAGAGTGCCAGCTTCCGCCCGGCACCGCTGGGCTTCGAGGCAGGCACACCACCGATCGCCGGGGTGATCGGCCTGGGGGCAACGCTCGATTACCTGGCCAGCCTCGATGGCCAGGCCGTCGAGCACCACGAGACCCACCTTCACCATCACCTGCTGCGCGGGCTGGCCGACCGTGAGGGGGTGCGGGTACTGGGCACACCACAGGCTGCCTTGGCCAGCTTTGTCATCGACGGCGTGCACAATGCCGACATCGCCCACCTGCTGACAGAGCAGGGCATTGCCGTACGTGCCGGCCATCACTGCGCCATGCCACTGCTCAAAGGGCTGGGGCTCGAAGGTGCTATTCGGGTATCGCTGGGCCTGTATAACGACAGCGATGACCTGCAACGCTTCTTCGATGCCCTCGATCAAGGCCTGGAGCTGCTGCGATGAACCTGCCAGTACACGCCCAGGAAGCATTGGAGCGCTTCGGGCACGCCCGCGGCTGGGAGCAGCGTGCACGGCTTCTGATGCAGATGGGTGAGCAACTGGAACCGCTGAGCGATACGCAGAAGTGCGAGCACAACCGCGTTCACGGCTGTGAAAGCCTGGTATGGCTGGTAGCTGAACAGCACGACGGCCAATGGCAGTTCAAGGCAAGCAGTGATGCGCGGTTGTTGCGTGGCCTGCTGGCATTGCTGCTGGTGCGGGTGCAAGGGCTCGACAGCCGCGAGCTGGCGGCGCTTGACCTGCGCGAGTGGTTTACCCGGTTGGGGTTGGAGCGGCAATTGTCGCCATCGCGCAGCAATGGCTTGCATGCGGTGCTACAGCGGATGGCCGAGCTGGTTTCAGCCAACTGAACCCAGCACCGACCGCGCGCCTTACTCGGCCTTGACCCGCTCCGACGGCCGCCGGGCGCCAGCCACCAGCTTTTCCACCGCCTTGCTCGCCGCCACCATGCCAAAGGTCGCGGTCACCATCATCACCGCGCCAAAGCCCCCGGCGCAGTCCAGGCGCACCCCCTCACCGACAAAGCTCTTCTGCAGGCACACACTGCCATCGCCCTTGGGGTAGCGCAGTTGTTCGCTGGAGAACACGCATGGCACCCCATAATTGCGGCTGACGTTGCGCGAGAAGTTGTAGTCGCGCCGCAGGGTTGAACGCACCCGCGAGGCCAACGGGTCGTTGAAGGTTTTGTTGAGGTCGCCGATCTGAATCTGTGTAGGGTCGATCTGCCCACCTGCTCCGCCGGTGGTAACGATCGCGATCTTGCGCCGCCGGCACCAGGCAATGAGCGCCGCCTTGGCCATCACGCTGTCAATGCAGTCGACAACGCAATCGAGTTGCTCGGTGATGTACTCAGCCATGGTGTCGCGGGTGACGAAGTCAGCCACCGCATGCACCGTACAGGCCGGGTTGATCGCCCGCAGGCGCTCGCCCATCACCTCGACCTTGGGGCGCCCCACCTGCCCTTCCAGGGCATGGGCCTGGCGGTTGGTGTTGCTGACACAGACATCATCCAGGTCGAACAAGGTGATCTCACCCACGCCACTGCGCGCCAGCGCCTCGGCCACCCAGGAGCCCACCCCGCCGATACCGACGACCGCCACATGGGCCTGGTTAAGGCGTTGCAGCCCTTCGTCGCCGTACAGCCGGGCAACGCCTGCAAAGCGCGGATCTTCTGTGCTCATGTTCGTACCCCGAGGCTCATACCGCTAAAACGGCGCGCATTATAGGCCAGCAGCGCGGATGACCTCCATCGTTAGGAAAACACCTACTGATCCTGCTTTAATGTCCTACTACTTCGACAGATATGGACGACAATGTCATCTCGCAAATTCGGCTTGAACCTGGTGATTGTCCTGGCCATCGCCGCACTGTTCACCGGGTTCTGGGCGCTGATCAATCGGCCGGTTTCCGCGCCAGCCTGGCCTGAGCAGATATCAGGTTTCTCGTACTCGCCATTCCGTCTGGGGGAAAGCCCGCAAAAAGGCCAATACCCAAGCGACGCCGAGATGCGCCAAGACCTGGAGCAGATGAACAAGCTGACCGACAGCATCCGTATCTACACCGTCGAAGGCACCCAGGCCGATATCCCGCGGCTGGCAGAGGAGCTTGGGCTTCGCGTCACCCTGGGCATCTGGATCAGCCCGGACCTGGAGCGCAACGAGCGTGAGATCGCCACGGCCATCGAACTGGCCAACACCTCGCGCAGCGTGGTTCGCGTGGTGGTCGGCAACGAAGCGCTGTTCCGCGAAGAGGTCACGCCCGAAGCACTGATCCAGTACCTTGACCGGGTGCGAGCCGCAGTCAAGGTGCCGGTAACCACCAGTGAACAGTGGCACATCTGGAAGGAACACCCGGAACTGGCCAAGCACGTCGACCTGATTGCCGCGCACATCCTGCCCTACTGGGAGTTCGTGCCCATGAAGGATTCCGTGGAGTTCGTCCTCGATCGGGCCCGTGAGCTGAAACAGCAGTTCCCGCGCAAGCCATTGCTGCTCTCGGAAGTCGGCTGGCCGAGCAACGGCCGCATGCGCGGCGGCGCCGACGCCACCCAGGCCGACCAGGCCATCTACCTGCGCACGCTGGTCAACACCCTCAACCGCCGTGGCTACAACTATTTCGTCATCGAAGCCTACGACCAACCCTGGAAAGCCAGTGACGAGGGCTCGGTAGGCGCCTACTGGGGCGTATTCAATGCCGAACGCCAGCAGAAATTCAATTTTGAAGGGCCGGTGGTGGCGATACCGCAATGGCGTGCGCTGGCGGTCGCCTCGGTGGTATTGGCAATGCTCGCCCTCACCGTACTGCTGATCGACGGCTCAGCCTTGCGCCAACGCGGCCGGACGTTCCTCACCTTCATTACCTTCCTCTGTGGGTCAGTGCTGGTGTGGATCGGTTACGACTACAGCCAGCAGTACAGCACCTGGTTCAGCCTGACTGTCGGCGTACTGCTGGCACTGGGCGCACTCGGCGTGTTCATCGTGCTATTGACCGAAGCGCACGAGTTGGCCGAGGCGGTGTGGATTCACAAACGCCGCCGGGAGTTTCTGCCGGTGCAGGGCGACAGTGCCTACCGGCCCAAGGTCTCGGTGCATGTACCCTGCTACAACGAACCGCCAGAGATGGTCAAACAGACCCTCGACGCCCTGGCCGCGCTGGACTACCCGGACTACGAAGTGCTGGTGATCGATAACAACACCAAGGACCCAGCCGTGTGGGAGCCGCTCAAGGCCCACTGCGAAAAGCTCGGCGAGCGCTTCAAGTTCTTCCACGTCGCGCCGCTGGCCGGGTTCAAGGGCGGCGCGCTGAACTACCTGCTGCCGCACACCGCCAAGGATGCCGAAGTGATCGCAGTGATCGACTCGGACTACTGCGTGGACCGCAACTGGCTCAAGCACATGGTGCCGCACTTCGCCGACCCGAAGATCGCCGTGGTGCAGTCGCCGCAGGACTACCGCGACCAGCACGAGAGCGCCTTCAAGAAGCTCTGCTACAGCGAGTACAAAGGTTTCTTCCACATCGGCATGGTCACCCGCAACGACCGTGACGCGATCATTCAGCACGGCACCATGACCATGACCCGGCGCAGCGTGCTAGAAGAACTGGGCTGGGCCGAATGGTGCATCTGCGAAGACGCCGAACTGGGCTTGCGGGTGTTCGAAAAAGGCCTGTCGGCCGCCTACGCCCACAACAGCTATGGCAAGGGCCTGATGCCCGACACCTTCATCGACTTCAAGAAGCAGCGTTTCCGCTGGGCCTATGGCGCCATCCAGATCATCAAGCACCACGCCGCCGCCCTGCTGCGCGGCAAGGGCAGCGAGCTGACCCGTGGCCAGCGCTATCATTTCCTGGCTGGCTGGCTGCCATGGGTCGCCGATGGCATGAACATCTTTTTCACTGTCGGCGCCCTGCTCTGGTCGGCGGCGATGATCATCGTGCCGCATCGGGTCGATCCACCCCTGATGATCTTCGCCATCCCGCCCCTGGCGCTGTTCTTCTTCAAGGTAGCCAAGATCATCTTCCTTTATCGCCGAGCGGTCGGGGTCAACCTCAAGGACGCATTCGCAGCGGCGCTGGCCGGGCTTGCGCTGTCGCACACCATCGCCAAGGCGGTGCTGTACGGGTTCTTCACCAGCAGCATGCCGTTCTTCCGCACGCCGAAAAATGCCGATAGCCATGGATTGCTGGTAGCGATTGCCGAAGCGCGCGAAGAACTGTTCATCATGTTGCTGCTGTGGGGCGCGGCAGCCGGGATCTACCTGGTGCAAGGTTTGCCGAGCTCGGACATGCGGTTCTGGGTCGCGATGCTGCTGGTGCAGTCACTGCCATACCTGGCGGCGCTGGTCATGGCACTGTTGTCGTCGTTGCCCAAGCCCGAGCACAAGATGGCCGAGCCTCAGGAGGCTTGAGGATGCCGGGGCCGCGCAGCGGCCCAATGCCCCGTGCCGACAACCCTTGTTTGATATAAGATAACGCCCCTCGTTTTTCCGCCTTGCCTTGCCCCGGAGTTCCCCATGACGGCCCCAGCCGAGCTCTCGCCTACCCTTCAACTGGCCTGCGACCTGATCCGTCGCCCCTCGGTCACCCCTGTCGACGCCGACTGCCAGGCGCAGATGATGAAGCGCCTGGGCGCCGTGGGCTTTCAGCTCGAACCGATGCGCATCGAGGACGTCGACAACTTCTGGGCCACCCATGGTAACCAGGACGGTCCGGTGCTGTGCTTCGCCGGCCACACCGATGTGGTCCCCACCGGCCCGGTGCAGCAGTGGCAGCATGAGCCGTTCGAGGCACTGATCGATGCCGACGGCATGCTCTGCGGTCGCGGCGCCGCCGACATGAAGGGCAGCCTGGCCTCCATGGTGGTCGCCAGTGAGCGTTTCGTGCAGGACTACCCGAACCACCGCGGCAGGGTCGCCTTCCTGATCACCAGCGATGAAGAAGGCCCGGCCCATCACGGTACCAAGGCTGTGGTCGAGCGCCTGGTCGCGCGCAACGAGCGCCTGGACTGGTGCATCGTCGGCGAGCCGTCGAGCACTACCCTGCTCGGTGACGTGGTCAAGAACGGCCGCCGTGGCTCGCTCGGCGCCAAACTGACCGTGCGCGGCAAACAAGGCCACGTGGCCTACCCGCACCTGGCGCGCAACCCGATCCACCTGGCCGCGCCGGCGCTGGCAGAGCTGGCCGCCGAACACTGGGATGAAGGCAACGCGTTCTTCCCACCGACCAGCTTCCAGATTTCCAACCTCAACTCCGGTACCGGCGCCACCAATGTGGTACCTGGCGATCTGACCGCAGTGTTCAATTTCCGTTTCTCCACCGAGTCGACGGTCGAAGGCCTGCAAGCGCGAGTATCGGCAATCCTCGACAAGCATGAACTGGACTGGTCGATCGACTGGGTGCTTTCGGGCCTGCCATTCCTGACCGAACCCGGTGAACTGCTCGATGCCGTGTCGGCCAGCATCAAGGGCGTCACCGGCCGTGATACCCAGCCGTCCACCAGCGGTGGTACGTCCGATGGCCGGTTCATCGCCACCATGGGCACCCAGGTCGTTGAACTGGGCCCGGTCAATGCAACGATCCACCAGGTCGACGAGCGCATCCTGGCCAGCGACCTCGACCTGCTGACCGAGATCTACTACCAGACCCTGGTGCGGTTGCTCGCCTGATGCTCGCCTGCCCTATTTGCCATGCGGCCCTGACGCGGCTCGACAACGGCGTGGTGTGCCCGGCCGGCCACCGCTTCGACCGTGCCCGCCAGGGTTACCTGAACCTGCTGCCTGTGCAGCACAAGAACAGCCGTGACCCTGGCGACAATCAGGCCATGGTCGAAGCACGCCGGGATTTCCTCGATGCCGGCCATTACGCGCCCGTGGCCCGCCGCCTGGCCGAGCTGGCCAGTGAGCGCCAGCCCGGCGCCTGGCTCGACATCGGCTGCGGCGAAGGCTACTACACCGCGCAGCTCGCCCAAGCCCTGCCACAGGCTGACGGCTACGCCCTGGACATCTCGCGCGAAGCCGTCAAACGCGCCTGCCGCCGCGAGCCTTCGGTCACCTGGATGGTCGCCAGCATGGCCCGCGTACCCTTGGCCGATGCCAGTTGCCAGTTCATCGCCAGCGTCTTCAGCCCGCTGGACTGGGCCGAGGCCCAGCGCCTGCTGAGCCCGGGTGGCGGCCTGATGCGGGTGGGCCCGACCAGCGGCCACCTGATGGAGTTGCGCGAAGTGCTCTACGATGAAGTTCGCCCTTATGCCGACAACAAACACCTGGCCCTGGTACCGCAGGGCATGGCCCATGCCCACAGCGAAACCCTGGAGTTCCGGCTGAGCCTGGCTGCACCCAAAGCCCGCGCCGACCTGCTGGCCATGACCCCGCACGGCTGGCGCGCCAGTGCCGAGAAACGCGCGCGGGTGATCGACCAGGCCGAGCCCTTCGACGTCACGGTTTCCATGCGTTATGACTATTTCGTGCGCCAAGACTGAGCACACCCGGAGCCCTTATGCGCCAACCTGATATCGAGATTTACCTGAAGGACGCTGACGTCGACCACAAGCAGATTGCCCAATGGCTCGGCGAAGCGATCGGCCCCTGCAGCGAATGGCAGCAGAAAGGCCAGACCTTCAAATGCAAGGCCGGTAACATTCCGGTCACCTGGTTACCCAAGGCTGTAGGGAAATGGAACAGCCTTTACCTGGAAAGCGACCAGACCCCATGGGACGATGACGTCGCCTGCGCCCGCGCCGCATTCACCGCACTGGGCGTGGAAGTGCGCTGCGCGCCGGGTGGCTGGGTCGAGGAAGATGGCGAGGAAGATGCCGATCGCTGGATCCGCATCAGCGCTGACGGTGAAGAGGAAATCACCTGGCGTACCTCGTGAGCTGCAAGCTTTAAGCGGCAAGCTGCAAGAGGGTTCGCATCAGGCTGCAAGTTACACGGTCAACTTGCAGCTTGAGGCTTGAGGCTTGAGGTTTGGGACTTAGAGCCCTACCACGTCCTCGGCTTGCAGGCCTTTCTGGCCCTGCACGCAGGAGTACTCGACCCGCTGCCCTTCGACCAGGGTACGATGCCCCTCACCGCGGATCGCCCGATAATGGACGAACACATCCGCACCACCTTCGCGCTGAATGAAGCCAAAGCCCTTGGCATCGTTGAACCACTTTACATTCCCAGTCTCACGAGACGACATCTGAACTACTCCGGATTTTTATTGTGAAGATCGCCTTGTAGACACAGGGGTTCCTCCCCGTGCCGACGCCGCTTGCCGAAATATCCTGCAAGTGGCAGGCCGAGTATATGACACAGAACAAATAATTTTCATGACCGCCGCGCCCTTTGCAGGATTTTGCTGAACTTACGCCGATACGGCAGACTAACTGATTGCACACTTACTAAAAATCACACCCAGGGCACACACCCCATGACCCGTTCTCCCCTGCGCCGCCTGATCTTCGGCGCTCTGCGTCGCCTGTTGTACCTGTGGGTGCGCTCCGAGACCATCAATCAGTCCGCCATGAGCCTGCAACTCGACCGCAGCCGCCCGGTGTTCTTTGCCCTGCCCTCGCCATCGCTCACCGACCTGGCCGTACTCGACCACGAGTGCACCAAGGCGGGGCTGCCGCGCCCGGTACTGCCGGTAGCCGTGGGCACGCTGCACGAGCCGGCCGGTTTCTTCTACCTCACCCCCGACCCGGACTGGCTCGGCCGCCAAGACAAGCGCGGCGCGCCTCCTGCCCTTGAGCGTGTGATTGCAGCAGTCAGCCAGCATGCCGAGGAAGATGCACAGATCATCCCGGTCAGTGTGTTCTGGGGCCAGACGCCTGCAAGCGAATCGAGCCCGTGGAAATTGCTGTTCGCCGACAGCTGGGCGGTAACCGGGCGCCTGCGCCGGTTACTGACCATCCTGATACTGGGGCGCAAGACCCGCGTGCAGTTCTCGGCGCCGATCCAGGTGCGTGACCTGGTGCAGCACAACAAAGGCCATGAGCGCACCGTGCGCATGGCCCAACGCCTGATGCGCGTACACTTTCGCAACCTCAAGACTGCAGTGATCGGCCCAGACATCTCGCACCGGCGCAATCTGGTGAAAGGCCTGGTGCACGCACCACTGGTTCGCCAGGCCATCGGCGAACAAGCCCAACGGGAAAACATTCCCGTGGCCAAAGCTGAAGCACAGGCCCTGCGCTACGGCAACGAGATCGCCTCGGACTACACCTACACCGCGATCCGCTTCCTGGAAGTGGTACTCAGCTGGTTCTGGAACAAGATCTACGACGGTATCAAGGTCAACCACATCGAGCAGGTGCAAGGCATCGCGCCGGGCCACGAAGTTATCTACGTACCGTGCCATCGCAGCCACATCGACTACCTGCTGCTGTCGTACCTATTGTTCCGCAACGGCCTGACGCCACCGCACATTGCCGCCGGCATCAACCTCAACATGCCAGTGATCGGCGGCCTGCTGCGCCGCGGCGGCGCTTTCTTCATGCGCCGCACGTTCAAGGGCAACCCGCTGTACACCGCAGTGTTCAACGAATACCTGCACACCCTGTTCACCAAGGGGTTCCCGGTCGAGTACTTCGTCGAGGGCGGGCGCTCGCGCACCGGGCGCATGCTGCAACCGCGCACGGGGATGCTGGCGATCACCCTGCGCAGCTTCCTGCGCTCATCGCGCACACCGATCGTCTTCGTGCCGGTGTACATCGGCTACGAACGGGTACTGGAAGGCCGCACCTACCTGGGTGAACTGCGTGGCGCCAGCAAGAAGAAAGAGTCGATCTTCGACATATTCAAGGTCATCGGCGCGCTGAAGCAACGCTTCGGCCAGGTCTACGTCAACTTCGGCGAACCGATCCGCCTGGCAGGCTTTCTCGACCAACAGCAACCCGGCTGGCGCGAACAGGCACTTGGCCCGCAGTTCCGTCCGGCCTGGCTGAACGAGACCACCACCCGTCTGGGTGAGACCGTAGCCCGTCACCTCAACGAAGCCGCAGCGGTCAACCCGGTCAACCTGGTAGCCCTGGCACTGCTCTCCACCAGCCGCCTGGCCCTGGACGAAAGTGCCCTGACCCGGGTACTGGACCTGTACCTGGCCCTTTTGCGCAAGGTCCCCTATTCGCAGCACACCACCCTGCCCGAAGGTGACGGCCAGGCGCTGATCGAACATGTCAGGGGCATGAACCTGCTGGCGGAACAGAAAGACGCCCTTGGCCGCATCCTCTACCTGGATGAAGCCAATGCAGTGCTGATGACCTATTACCGCAACAACGTCCTGCACATCTTTGCCTTGCCGGCGTTACTGGCGAGCTTCTTCCACAGCAGCTCACGGATGAGCCGTGAACTGCTCGGGCAGTATGTACACGCGTTGTACCCGTACCTGCAGGCCGAACTGTTCCTGCGCTGGGCACCCGAGCAACTGGACGAGGTGATCGATCAGTGGCTGGCGGCACTGGTCGAACAGGGCCTGCTGCGCCGCGAAAACGATGTGTACGTGCGCCCGGCCCCCAGTTCGCGCCAGTTCGTTTTGCTGACGCTGCTGGCCCGCACCATCACCCAGACTCTGCAGCGCTTCTACATGGCCACCTCGCTGTTGCTCAACAGCGGCCAGAACACCCTCAGCGCCGAAGCACTGGAAGACCTCTGCGTGATGATGGCCCAGCGCCTGTCGATACTGCATGGCCTGAACGCCCCCGAGTTCTTTGACAAGACGCTGTTCCGCCACTTCATCCAGACCTTGGTCGAGCAAGGTGTGCTGCGCCCGGATGGCAACGGCAAACTGGGCTACCACGACAAACTTGGCGAACTCGCCGAAGGGGTGGCCAAGCGTGTGTTGTCGGCAGAGCTGCGCCTTTCGATCCGGCAGGTGGCGCTGCACCGTGAACATGCGCTGGAAGCATCGATCCTCTAAGGCATCATCAACCGGAAAAATCCGTTAAAGTCCTTGGGCTTGGCCACAAGCCAGCCCAAGGACAACGGAGAATCCATGAAAAAGCTCGTTATGCTGTGTTGCGCATCCCTGCTCGCAGCCTGTTCCAGCCACACCCCATCGCCACAGGCCAGCCTGGACGGTGAAGTCTTCTACCTGCAGCGCATTGCCCTGCCGCCCAGCGCCACCTTGAGTGTCGAACTGCAAGACGTGTCGCTGATGGACGCCCCTGCGGTGACCCTGGCCCGCCAAGCTGGCCCGGTCAAAGGCAACGTGCCACTGCCGTTCCACCTCACGTATGACCCAGCCCAGGTCAAGCCTGGCCACCGCTACGCGGTGAGCGCCCGCATCGAGCTGAACGGCAAGCTGCTGTTCATCAACACCGAGCATCATGGGGTCAAACTCGACGGCAGCGATGAGCAGCCAGTACGGATCAAAGTCGATCCGGTGCGCTGATCCCCGCCTACTTCTGTTCAAAAGGAAAGCTTCATGATTCGCTCCTCCCTGCGCTTGACCACCCTGTGCGCCGGCCTGCTGCTGTCGGCCAGCGCGCTGGCCCTGTCACTTGGCGACCTGAGCCAGAAAGACGCCACCGGCGGCCTGAAGGATGCCCTGACCCAAGGGGCACAGCTCGCCGTCAAGCAACTGAGCACCCCAGGCGGGTTCAGCAATAACCCCGACGTACGCATCGAGTTGCCAGGCAACCTCGGCAAAGCCGCCAAAGCCATGAAGATGTTTGGCAAAGGTGATGAGGTTACCGCCCTGGAAGACAGCATGAACAAGGCCGCTGAAGCGGCGGTGCCGCAGGCCCAGGCGATCCTGGTGGACGCGGTGAAGAACATGAGTGTGACCGACGCCAAGGGCATTCTCAGCGGCGGTGACGACTCGGCCACCCAGTACCTGAACAAGAGCAGCCGGGAGCAGATCCGCGCCAAGTTCCTGCCCATCGTCAAGGCGGCGACCGACAAGGTTGGCGTGGTTCAACAATACAACAGCTTTGCCGGCCAGGCGTCAGCCCTGGGCCTGGGCGATGCCAAGAGTGCCAACGTCGAGAGCTATGTGACCGAAAAAGCCCTCGACGGCCTGTTTGAAATGATCGCCAAACAAGAACAGAGCATTCGTCAGAACCCAGCACAGGCGGCTACCAGCCTGGCCAAGAAGGTATTTGGCGCCCTGTGACCCGCGAAGGGAGGGCGACGCCCTCCCCCGCAGCCTTCAGCCCTTCTTCACCCTGAACCACGCCGCATACAATGCCGGCAGGAACAACAGGGTCAGCGCCGTGGCAACGATCAACCCGCCCATGATCGCCACCGCCATCGGCCCATAGAACACGCTTCTGGACAACGGAATCATCGCCAACACCGCCGCCAGTGCGGTCAGCACGATCGGCCTGAAGCGTCGCACGGTAGCCTCGATGATCGCCTGCCAACGGTCCAGCCCCGAGGCGATATCCTGCTCGATCTGGTCCACCAGGATCACCGAGTTGCGCATGATCATCCCCGCCAGGGCAATGGTGCCAAGCATGGCGACGAAGCCGAACGGCTGGCGGAACACCAACAGGAACAAGGTCACGCCGATCAGCCCCAGTGGCGCCGTGAGGAACACCATCACCGTGCGCGA
This sequence comes from Pseudomonas sp. TR47, assembly GCF_044143025.1. Taxonomy (NCBI): domain Bacteria; kingdom Pseudomonadati; phylum Pseudomonadota; class Gammaproteobacteria; order Pseudomonadales; family Pseudomonadaceae; genus Pseudomonas; species Pseudomonas sp. TR47. The sequence goes on from NZ_JBHFCS010000001.1 coordinate 28,457, forward strand.
GAAGCTGCGCAGCTGGATCATCAGCAAGCTGAGCACCACTACGATGAACAACGGCATACCGGCGTTCACCGACTTCTGCCCACGCTCGGAGTCCTCGACTGTGCCGCCCACTTCCAGCAGGTAGCCATCAGGCAGCTTGTCCTTGACCTCCTGCAAGGTCGGGGCAATCTGCCTGACCAGGGTCGCCGGCTGCTGCTTGTCATAGATGTCGGCGCGTACGGTCACCGTCGGCAAGCGGTTACGGTGCCAGATGATGCCTTCCTCGAAGCCGTAGTCCAGGGTCGCTACCTGCGATAGCGCCACGCTCTGGCCGTTGTCGGTGGGCAACGCGAGGCTGCCAAGGTTGCCCAGCTCGCCACGTTCCTTCTGCGTGCCGCGCAGAAGAATCTCGATCAGCTCGTTGTCCTCCCGGTACTGGCTTACCGTGGTGCCGGTAAGCGAGCTTCGAAGGAAACTCGACAGGTGCGCGGTACTTACGCCAAGTGCGCGTGCACGGTCCTGGTCGATCGCCAGGAACACCGCCTTGCTCGGCTCTTCCCAGTCAAGGTGCACGTTCACCACATGCGGGTTCTCGCGCACCTTGTCCGCGACTTCGCGGGCCAAGGCGCGCACCTTCTCGATATGCTCGCCCGTCACCCGAAACTGCACCGGGTAGCCCACGGGCGGGCCGTTTTCCAGGCGGGTGACGCGGGCACGCAGGTCAGGAAATTGCTGGTCCACAGTGTTGATCAGCCAACTGCGCAAGCGCTCGCGCTCCTCCATGGACGTGGCCAGCACGACGAACTGGGCAAAGCTGGCGGCGGGCAGTTGCTGGTCCAATGGCAGATAGAAACGCGGCGACCCCGTGCCCACGTAGGCCACATAGTTGTCGATGCCATCCTGCTGCTTGAGCAGGGCCTCCAGTTGCTTGACCCGCTCGGTGGTATTGCCCAGCGACGCACCCTCGGCCAGTTTCAGGTCGACCATCAGCTCTGGGCGGCCGGACGCCGGGAAGAACTGCTGCGGCACGAAGCGGAACAACGCAATGCTGCCGACAAAAGCTGCGATGGTCAGCAGGATGACCGTCTTGCGCCGCCGCACGCACCACTCCACCACACGTCGCACACGCTGGTAGAAAGGTGTGGCATAGGGGTCTGGTGCATGCCCATTGCCGTCATGGCGGGCGGCATGCAGCTTGGCCAGGTCCGGCAGCAACCGTTCACCCAGGTAAGGTACGAACACCACGGCCACCACCCATGAGGTGATCAGCGCGATGGTCACCACCTGGAAGATCGAGCGGGTGTACTCACCCGTACTCGACGCTGCCGTGGCAATCGGCAGGAAGCCGGCAGCGGTAATCAGCGTACCGGTCAGCATCGGGAAGGCCGTACTGGTCCAGGCGTAACTGGCAGCCTTGAACCGATCGAAGCCCTGCTCCATCTTGATCGCCATCATTTCCACGGCAATGATCGCGTCGTCCACCAGCAGGCCCAAGGCCAATACCAGCGCGCCCAGCGAGATCTTGTGCAGGCCGATGCCGAAATAGTGCATGGCGGCAAAGGTCATCGCCAGTACCAGGGGTATCGCCAGGGCCACCACCAGACCGGTACGCAGGCCAAGTGAGAAGAAGCTCACCAACAGCACGATGACCAGCGCCTCGACCAGCACCTGGACGAACTCACCCACGCCCGCCTTGACCGCCGCCGGCTGGTCGGAGACCTTGCGCAGCTGCATGCCGGCCGGCAGGTTGCGCGCCAAGCGTTCGAACTCACCTTCCAGTGCCTTGCCCAGCACCAGGATGTCGCCGCCATCTTTCATCGACACGGCCAGGCCGATCGCGTCTTCGCCCATGAAGCGCATGCGCGGCGCAGGCGGGTCATTGAAGCCACGGTAGACCTCGGCGACATCGCCGATACGGAAGGTACGGTCCCCTACCCGAATGGGAAACTGACGAATCTGCTCGACACTGTCGAACTGCCCGCTGACGCGCAGTTGCAAGCGCTCGCTGGGGGTTTCGAAAAAGCCGGCGGTACTCACCGCGTTCTGCTCCCGCAGCGCTTGCTGCACGGCCTCCAGCGGCACGCCCAGGGTGGCCAGCTTGAGGTTGGACAGCTCGATCCAGATTTTTTCGTCCTGCAGGCCGATCAGTTCGACCTTGCCCACGTCCTTGACCCGTTGCAGCTGGATCTGGATGCGGTCGGCGTAGTCCTTCAGCACCGCATAGTCGAAGCCGGTGCCGGTGAGCGCATAAATGTTGCCGAAGGTGGTGCCGAACTCATCATTGAAGAACGGCCCCTGGATTTCCGGGGGCAGGGTGTGGCGGATATCCGCGACCTTCTTGCGGATCTGGTACCACAGCTCGGGGATGTCCTTGGAATGCAGCGAGTCCCGGGCCATGAAGGTCACCTGCGATTCGCCGGGGCGCGAGAACGAGACGATTTTCTCGTACTCGCCGGTTTCCATCAGCTTCTTCTCGATGCGCTCGGTGACCTGGCGCGACACTTCCTCGGCCGTGGCCCCCGGCCACAGGGTACGGATGACCATGGCCTTGAAGGTAAAGGGTGGATCCTCGCTCTGCCCCAGCTTGGTGTAGGACATGGCGCCAATGGCAGCCAGCAGGATCATCAGGAACAGTACGATCTGGCGATTGCGCAGCGCCCAGGCGGAAAGGTTGAAACCCATCGGGACTTACTCCTTGGCCGTCAGGTTCACCACACGGTTGGTACGGTCCACCGGCCGCACCTCCTGCCCTTCGCGCAGCACGTGGCCGCCGGCGGCAACCACCCAGTCGCCAGGGTTCAGGCCCTCAAGTACGGGGACAGTGTCACTGCCATAAGGCCCCAGGCGCACGACGGCACGCTCCAGTCGACGGTCCTGGTTGACTCGCCAGACGTACGCCTGGCCGTTTTCAGCGGTAATCGCCGAGAGAGGTACAGCCAGCGGGATCAGCCCGTCATGGGCGATGAATACCCGAGCGCTCTGCCCAAGATCGGCGGGCACCTTGGCCGAGTTGAATGCGATGCGTGCGGCGAAGGTACGGGAACGGGGGTCGGCTGCGGGCGACAACTCACGGATACGGCCCTGGAAGCGCTCATTGCGCCGCGACCACAGCTCGACACTGACCTGCTGGCCAACGGCGAAGCGGGCGAACTGCTGCTCCGGCAGGCCGATGACGACTTCGCGTTCACCGTCGGCCGCCAGCGTGAACACCGTCTGCCCGGCAGCCACCACCTGGCCGACCTCGACCTGACGCTTGGCGATCACGCCGGCCTGGGGCGCACGCAACACGGCGTAACCGGCCTGGTTGCCAGCCACGTCGAACTCGGCTTTGGCCTGCTTGAGGCGCGCGAGCCCGGCCCGGTAGAGATTTTCGGCATTGTCGTACAGAGAGTGGCTGACCATCTGCCGATCCAGCAGCTTGCGGTAGCGGTCACGCTCGGCGCGCACCAGCGCCAGGTTGGCCTCGGCGGCCGCCAATTGGGCGCGGTTGGCCTCGAGTTGCAGGCGCACGTCCTGGGGGTCGAGCTCTGCCAGTGGCTGATCGGCCTGGACCCGCTGCCCCTCCTCGACCAGGCGTTTGCTGACCTTGCCAGCGATGCGGAACGCCAGCTCCGGCTCGAAACGCGCTCGCACCTCGCCAGGGTAGCTGTCGGCTGAGGCTTGGGCCGGTTGCGGCTGGACCACCAGCGCCGGGCGCGGAGCAGTGGGCGGGGCGGCTTCCTGCCCGCAGGCCGCCAGCAACAAGGCGGCAGCGGCAGGCAGAGCGAGGCACAAGGCATGACGCAACATGATGAATCCTTTCGCGACGAGCGCATCGAATATTTATACTGTCGAGTATATTAAATCAGGGAACCGAAGCCGGGAAGCCAGCGTCGGAAAGAAAATCAACGTTAACGATGGGCCATTCCCTGAAGCCGGAAGGCAACCGAGCCGGTAAGATGGGGGCCCCTTCAACCAGACACGGATTCCAATGCCCAACGACGCACCCATCGGCCCAGGTCGCCCCAAGGACCTGGCCAAGCGCGAGGCGATCCTCGAAGCGGCCAAGACGCTGTTCCTCAGCCTCGGCTATGCCAACACCAGCATGGATGCGGTCGCTGCGGCGGCAGGTGTTTCAAAACTGACGGTCTATAGCCACTTCAACGACAAGCAGACGCTGTTTGGCTCTGCGGTCATGGCTACCTGCCAGAATCAGCTACCCGACCTGATGTTCGAGTACCCCGAGGGCGCGGCCGTCGAACAGGTGTTGCTGAACATTGCCCGGGGCTTCCAGGCGTTGATCAGCAGTGATGAGGCGGTCAAGTTGAGCCGCCTGATCATGGCCCAGGGCAGTCAGGACCCAAGCTTTGGCGAGTTCTTTTACGAAGCCGGGCCGAAACGGGTGCTGGCGGGCATGGAAGGGCTGTTGCGTGGAGTCGCCGAGCGCGGCCTGTTGCGCATCGACAACCCGTTGCACGCGGCCGAGCACTTCTTCTGCCTGGTCAAAGGAGCGCCCGATTACCGGTTGCTGCTGGGGTGTGCAGGGCCATTGGAGGGAGATGAGGCCGAGGCGCATGTGCGCGAGGTGGTGGGGGTGTTCTTGCGGGCGTTCCAACTCTAAACAAATCCGCCAGAGCCTGTTTAACCAACATGACTACCTGGCATTTTTGTCAGTAGTCAACCATGCAATTCTTCAGCAAGCTCGTATTGAATCTGCGAATATGAGCTCACCCCATGACAGCGCCAAAACTGAAGATTTTTTACAAAGGCAATAAGCTTTCGACTTTATATACAAGCAGTGCTCACCAGACAGTGCTCAGCGCCAATGACCAGAACCTATGCGAAACGACAGGCCTGCCTTCGCAAACAAGCCTCTTGGCCACTGATGCACAAGAGTCAACAGTCAACATTCTCTCAGAAAGCCAGACGACCATCGCCTACGCTCCCTACGGTAATGACAGTCGCCCGTCTGCCAGCCCATTGTTATCTCGATTCACAGGCCAGAGCTGGTTGCCCTCTGCCATAGGCTACATGCTGGGTAATGGTCACCGCCTTTTCAATCCAGGACTGATGCGCTTTCACAGTGCAGATAGCTTGTCGCCATTTGAAAGAGGGGGGATCAATGCTTACGCTTACTGCATGAATGATCCTATTAACAGATCGGATCCTAGCGGCATGTTTTCGATAGTAAAATTCATGACCGGAGGATACAGCGCAAATAAAATCTCTCGTCGCCTGAATCAGCAAAACCCCAACCTCACACGCCGAGAATACAAAATACTTGAAAAACGCATTGCGAGCCAAAAAGAGAAAGGGATGAAGGAGACAAAAGCCCACCAGAGCGAATTTGGAAAAAAAGGTGAGCAAAGAATCCTCAACGCCACCCTCCAAGAATCCATATTAATGAGTCTTACGCCTGTAACAATCAAGGGCAGAACTCGATACATCCGCCCGGCAAGCCACAGGGAGTCAATCGCCTCGATAAAATCAACATCCTGGGAAGGTATAGAAAACAGGTTTGAAAAAATCAAAGCTGCAAGCAGGAGCGACGTTGCTCCTACCTCAGCTACTCTCTCCAGCATGCCAGGTCAGCCGTCGAATACGTGGCCGCGAATCAGGCCAGCATCGCAAAATTTCCTTGATTTCACCGGTAATTACGTCGACAAGGAAGTAGATAGACTCCGCAATATCGTGAGTTAGCCTTGAGGCAAGACTGACAAGATGGTTTCGCAGTTGCGATCAAACTTTTAACGTCTTCTTCGGATAAATGTCATACCGGCTCGACTTGCCTTCCAGGCTATGGCTCGGCTTTGGTCCATCAATGATCGGCGCCTTGCGCGGCCGCTTCACCACCACCCGGTGGCTGGCCAGCGCCAGCGCGGCTTCGAGCAAAGCCGGGGCATCCAGGTCATCGCCGACCAAAGGCCGGAATACGCGCATTTCCTTTTTCACCAGGGCGCTCTTGTCCCGGTGCGGGAACATGGGGTCAAGGTAGATCACCTGCGGCGCCTCCCCTTCCCAGTTGCGCATACGCTCGATGGCGTTGCCTGTCAGCAACCGCATGCGGCCGACGATAGGCCCTACCTCGTCATCCGACCGGGCTCGCGTCAGGCCGTCTTCCAGCAAGGCGGCTATCAGCGGCTGGCGCTCGATCAGGGTCATCTGGCAACCCAGGCTGGCCAGCACGAACGCGTCCTTGCCCAAACCCGCCGTGGCATCTAGCACTTGTGGCCGCACGCCTTGGGCGATGCCCACGGCCTTGGCGATCATCTGCCCGTTGCCACCGCCAAACTGGCGCCGATGCGCTGCCTGGCCTTCGACGAAGTCCACTCGCACTGGCCCGGGTGCCTGCGGGCCCAACTGCTGGATCTGCAAGCCATCGGCGCCCACCTGCACAGCGAAACCGGCTGCATCGTCCTGCAGCGGCAGGCCCAGGCGCTCGGCCCAGGCCGTAGCCTGTTGCGCATATTCAGCCGACATCGCTTCGACTCTGATACCCGTGCCTTGCTCTTCCATCATCCACACCTGAAAATTCGAACCAAGCCCTTAATGAATCGGCACCATCGGCCGATACAGGCAATATCCCGCTATTCTGCCAGAGCACAACGCGCACGACTGCCATGACAGATACTCTTCCCATCGGCTTGACCTACCTGTCGCCCGTCGGCAACTACGGTCGGCAGAATACCCAGGCACTGGGGGGCGTCAGCCACCTGTGGCAGGATTTCTTTGCCCGCGCCATGGCCGAGCAGCAAGGGGATGAGGCAGACAGCACCCATCAGGCGCTGGCGCAGTACGACAAAATCAGCGGCGAGCCGATTGGCGGGGCCAGGGCCCTGGCACTGATCGATGCCCAACGCGCCTGCCCCGTGCACGACACCATCGTTGCACCACCCGAGCCCCTGTTCCTGCCCAAGGCCGAACTGGAAGCCAACCTGCTGGAGCCAGCGCCGGAGCCATTCAGCGCCGCCGAGATGATTCAGCAGCAGCGCCAACTGGACATCAGCAACAGTTGGCTGCGCCCGGTAGTCATGAGCCAGGGTCAGCCGCTTGCCGAGCCAGGCCCTGCGCCCTCGCCGCGCCCGCTGCACCTGCCTATCGCCGAGTTCGAGACGGGCCTGCTCGACCCCGCGCCGGAGCCATTCGACGCAGCGACCATGGCCAAGCAGCAGAACGATCTGGAATTCGACATCCACTGGGCGCGCCCGGTAGTGCTGAACAACGTTCGCATCCACGCCTGAGCTTAACGGCAGATCTGCCACAGCCCCATGTCCAGGTGAAAGTGATTGCGGTGGGCGGCATTGTATTCCGGCCCCAGCACCGTACTGAAGCTCTTACAGGCTGCTTGCTGCACTTGCCGCAGGAATGCCGCCTTTTGCCCGCCTGCCTGCCAGTCTCGCGCCAGCACGATCCGCTGCCCGTCCTGCAGGCGAAAGCCGCTGATATCCAGCGCATTGGCGGTGGCATGCTGACTGAGCCGGCCCTGCTTGCGGTTATAGACGTTGCGGCAGGCGAAGCTGCCCAGATGATCAACCTGCGCCACCGGCTGGCCAAACACCTGCTGCGCTGCAGGTTGCAAGCCATGCTTTTCGAACAGCGCATAGGCCACCGCCAACGGGCAACTGGCCAGGAAGCTGCTACTCAACCGCGCCTGGCCTTGTTCTATACGCCAGACATTTTGCAACGGGCAATTGGCCGATGCCGGGCTATCGGCCTGCGCCCGATAGCGCAGGCTGGTGGTCGCCAACGCTTGGCGGCACAACTGCGGGTCATCACGCAGACGCGAAAGCTTATAGGGCGTCAGCAGGTTCGGCGGCTGACGAACGTCCAGTGCTGCCCACGGATCCCAGGCCTGCGGCAGGCGCCAACCCCACTGCCATAAAAGGCCTGCTACCAGCAGCAGCCCGCACAGCAGCACCAATGCGCGCACCGCGCTTCAGCGCCGGAACAGGTCGTTGAGCTGGGCGAACGGCAACGCCTGCTCACCATAGCTGAACGTACCCTGGTCACGAACTTCCAATGCCGCGCGCTGAAACGCACCTAGCGCCGCACGGGCCAGTGAAGAGCCCACGCTGATGCGGCGTACGCCCAAGTCCTGCAACTGATTGACGCTCAATGGCACACCCGCCAGCCCCATCAGCACATTGACAGGTTTAGGCGCCACCGCCTGTACCACCGCGCGGATCTCTTCGACAGTGCGCAAACCCGGCGCATAGAGCACGTCGGCGCCCGCTTCGGCATAAGCCTGCAGACGCAGGATGGTGTCATCCAGGTCCATTTGCCCGTGCAGCACGTTTTCCGCGCGGGCGCAGAGCATGAAGGGAAATGGCAGGCTGCGCGCTGCCTGCACTGCAGCCCTCACCCGCTCTACGGCCAGGCCCAGGTCATAGATCGGCGCGTCGCTGCGCCCACTGGCATCTTCGATCGAGCCGCCGACCAACCCTGCTTCAGCGGCACGCAGGATGGCGTGAGCACAGTCTTCAGGCAGGTCACCAAAACCATTTTCCAGGTCGGCGGCAACGGGCAAGGCAGTGGCATCGACGATCATCCCGGCGTTGTCGAGTGTCTCGTCCAGGCTCAGCGCCGCTTCGGCATCCGCTCGCCCAAGGCTGAAGGCAAGGCCTGCACTGGTGGTAGCCAGCGCCTCGAAGCCGAGGCTTGCCAGGAGCTTGGCGGAGCCGGCATCCCACGGGTTGGGGATGACGAACGCGCCATCGCGCTCGTGCAGGGCTTTGAAGGCTTCGGCACGTAGGGTTTGTACATCCATGATCACAACCTCCGGCTGGTCGGTAAGGGTCAAAGTAGCCCCAGTTGTTCGACCTCAGGGGCGCGTGGCAATTCCGGCAAAGCTGCCAACCCCGGCAAGCGCGCCATCAGCCGCTGATGAAAACGCTGAGCCAACGCGGCGGCCAGGCGGTTGTCCGAGGTGTGCAGGAAGATGTACGGGCTACGGCCTTCCTCGATCCAGCTGGCGACCTTTTCAACCCACGGCGAAAGAAACGCTTCGTTGGCGTCGAGCTCGGGATGGCCGATAAAACGGACCTGGGGGTGCTGGCTGAAAGCTGCGGGGCGCGGCGCAACCCTGGGCTTCTTGGCTTGCGCGTCGAGCACGGCGGCCTCACGCGAGGTACAGCTGAACAATGCACGCGAGTCCAGGCAGATACGTTCAACACCGCGCTCGTGCAGCAAACGGTTGAGCAGGCGCTCCTCCTCACCCTTGGTGAAAAAAGCCTGGTTACGCACTTCCACCGCCACAGGCACACCGATTTCATCGAGAAAATGCCCCAGCTCAGCCAGGCGAGCCGGGCCGAACTGAGCCGACAATTGCAACCAGTACGGTGACACCCGCTGGCCAAGGGGCGCCATCAGCCGGGTGAAGTCCAGCGCGGCTTCCAGCCGCTCGCGCAGGTCGCCTTCATGGCTGACATCACGGGGGAACTTGGCAGTAAAACGAAAGTGCGCAGGCATGACCTGCGCCCACCGCTCGACAGTGCTCGGCGCCGGGCGGGCATAGAAGGTGGTGTTGCCCTCGACTGCATTCAGCACCTGGCTGTAAAGGCCAAGAAATTCGCCGGTGCGGGCGTCAGCGGGATACAGGTAGTCGCGCCAGGCGCTTTCGCTCCATGACGGGCAACCCAGGAAATAAGGCAGGTGGGATGAACTCATCCCTCAAATGTACAGGTCCAGCCCCAGCACTTCCATGTCCCAATCGGTAAAACCGGCAGTACTGAGGTAGCTGGCCAGCGCAGTGGCCGTGCGGCGGTCACGGGCACGTGGGAAAACCATGTCCTGCTGGCGGGCCGGCAAGCCACCGGGACGGCGGCGCGGCGCCGCTTCCGGAGCAGCGTCGCCCTCTTCGACGAGCTCGGCATCGTCGATGCTCTCATCGCGCACCGCCGCTTTGCGCGGCGCGCGCTTTACCGGATAGGACTGCGGTGAGAAACCGTCGATACGCATGATGAGCACTCAGGACCAATGATGGCAATTTAGCAGCATCAGGGTTCCATCGCTAATGCTCTAGTGATAACTGGACCACAGTTTGCGACAAAGGTTTTATCGACAGCCGCGATAACCGACGAACAGCCGTCAGCGGGCTTTGGGCGTAGCTACGTTATCGCGCAGGTAAACCGGTTGCGCCTGATCGGCAACGATTGCCTCGCCGCGCGCCCAGGCGAAGCTGGCCAAGCTGAGGATGTCCAGTGCATTGGGCAGCGCCGCAGGGTTGCTGGCACTGGCCTGCACGGCCAGACGCTCGGCGTAGCCCCAGCCGGTGCCGGCCCCGTACCAATCGCCGCTGCTGCCATCAGGCAACGCCACGCGCTCCGGTGGCAGCACCGCTTCCAGGCCTTGCAGGCGCATTTCGCCCTCCACCGCCTTGTAGCAACCCCAGTACACCTCGTCCATGCGTGCATCGATGGCAGCCGCTACCTGCTGCGCGCCATGCTCGCGCAACGCACCCTGGGCCAGCGCGGCCAGGTTGGACACTGGCAGTACCGGGCGCTCCAGGGCGAAAGCCAGGCCTTGCACCACGCCGATGGCGATGCGCACGCCGGTGAAGGCGCCGGGGCCACGGCCGAAGGCAATGGCATCGAGGGCATTGAGCGCCACGCCGGAGTCGCCCAGCAGCTGCTTGATCATCGGCAGCAGCTTCTGCGCATGCATGCGCGGGATCACCTCGTAATGGCTGGTTACCTTGCCATCATGCAGCAGCGCGACGGAACAGGCTTCGGTGGCGGTATCCAGGGCCAGCAGGGTGGTCATCGAACGGGTATCCAGGAACAAGTGAAAAGAGCGGCAGTATAAACGACAACGGCCCGCAAGCGGGCCGTCGTGACGCACGGTGATGGATCAGCTCAGGGCTGCCAGCACTTTGGCGGTGATTGCATCTACCGACCCCACGCCTTCGATGTGGCTGTACTTCGGCTTGCCAGCGTTGGCGGCCGACAGCTTCTGGTAGAAGTCCACCAGCGGCTTGGTCTGGGTGTGGTAGACCGACAGGCGATGACGCACGGTTTCTTCCTTGTCGTCGTCGCGCTGAATCAGGTCTTCGCCGGTAACGTCGTCCTTGCCTTCCACTTTCGGCGGGTTGTACTGAATGTGGTAGGTACGGCCCGAGGCCAGGTGCACGCGGCGGCCCGCCATGCGGCCGACGATCTCTTCGTCGTCGACGGCGATCTCGACCACTGCATCGATGTCGACACCGGCAGCGACCATGGCTTCAGCCTGCGGAATGGTGCGTGGGAAACCGTCGAACAGGCAGCCGTTGGCGCAGTCTGGCTGGGCGATGCGCTCCTTGACCAGGCTGATGATCAGCTCGTCGGAGACCAGCTGGCCGGCATCCATGACTTTCTTGAGCTCCAGGCCCAGCGGGGTACCGGCCTTGACGGCAGCACGCAGCATGTCACCGGTGGAGATCTGTGGGATACCGAACTTCTCGGTGATGAATTTTGCCTGAGTACCTTTACCGGCCCCGGGAGCTCCCAGCAGAATTACGCGCATCTCGTGCTCCTCAAATTTTTTTATGAAATTCAATGGATTCGGCAACCAGGGCCAAGTCCGGAAAATCGGGTATGACCATAAATCGGTCAGAAGGCTGCTCAAGATACACAGCGCCCGTCAGCCAGACAAGCTTCCCAAAGTTGCAGGAATGGGCCATCTGTAGCCAAGGCTGCAGGCGGTTGCGCCCAGCGCAACCACCTTCCCTGCCCTGGTTTGGCCCGCAGGGCGGCCCTGCGCGCGGGCAGCCAGCCGTGGCCTCAGCCTGTGTTGCGCAGGCCTGCGGCAATCCCTGCCACTGTCACCAGCAGGGCCTGCTCCAGCGGGCTGTCCAGAGCGGCTTCACGGCTGCGGGAGCGCGCCAGCAGCTCGGCCTGAAGCTGATGCAGCGGGTCCAGGTAGGTGTTGCGCAGGCTGATGAATTCCAGCGTTTCCGGGCTGTGCGCCAGTAGCACCTGCTGCCCGGTCAGGCCCAATACCACCTGACAGGACTGCGACAATAGGTCGCGCAGATGTGCACCTAAAGGAAGCAACTGCGGTTGCACCAGACGTTCGTCGTAGGCCTCGGCAATCTGCGCATCAGCTTTGGCCAGGACCATCTCCAGCATGTCGATGCGGGTACGGAAGAACGGCCACTGCTCACGCATCTGCGCCAGCAACTCACCCTGCCCCCGTGCCAGTGCATTGCTCAGCGCGGTCTCCCACCCCAACCAGGCCGGCAGCATCAGGCGCGTCTGGGTCCAGCCGAAGATCCATGGAATGGCCCGCAGGCTTTCGATGCCACCGGCACGACGCTTGGCCGGGCGGCTGCCCAGCGGCAGGCGCCCCAGCTCCTGTTCGGGTGTGGACTGGCGGAAATACTCGACGAAATCCGGGTTCTCCCGCACCACGCTACGGTAAGCCTTGACGCCATCGGCGGCCAGTTGGTCCATCAAGGCGCGCCAGGCCGGCTCAGGGGGTGGCGGCGGCAGCAAGGTGGCTTCCAGCACCGCCGCCAGGTACAGGTTGAGGTTCTGCTCGGCGATACCTGGCAAACCAAACTTGAAGCGGATCATCTCGCCTTGCTCGGTGGTGCGGAACCGCCCTGCCACTGACCCCGGTGGTTGCGAGAGGATCGCCGCGTGGGCCGGGCCACCGCCGCGGCCGACAGTGCCGCCACGGCCATGGAACAGCAGCAGCTCGACCTGATGCTCACGGCAGATGCGTACCAGATTTTCCTGCGCCCGATATTGGGCCCAGGCCGCGGCGGTGGTCCCGGCATCCTTGGCCGAATCGGAGTAGCCGATCATCACTTCCTGCGGCCCGCGCAAGCCCGCACGATAGCCTGGCAGGCCGAGCAGCCGCTCCATCACAGGGCCCGCGTTGTCCAGATCGGCCAGGGTTTCGAACAGCGGCACCACGCGCATCGGCCTGGTCAGGCCGGCTTCCTTGAGCAGCAACTGCACAGCCAGTACGTCCGATGCAGCGCCCGCCATGGAGATGACATACGAACCGAGCGATGCGCCCGGCGCCGCAGCGATCTCGCGACAGGTGGCAAGCACTTCGGCAGTGTCCGCCTGGGGCATGAAGTGAGCCGGCAGCAATGGCCGGCGGTTTTTCAATTCGGCCTGCAGGAACGCGATACGCTTGTCTTCATCCCAGTGCGCATAGCTGCCCATGCCCAGATAATCGGTGATCTCCGACAGCGCGTCACGGTGTCGGGCGGCATCCTGGCGCACGTCCAGGCGCCCCAGAAACAGGCCAAAAGTCACCGCACGGCGCAGACTGTCGAGCAATGGCCCATCGGCAATCACGCCCATGCCACATTCGTGCAGGGACTGGTAGCACAGCTCCAGCGGCGCGATCAGGTCACGGTTGTCCACCAGCACATCGGCACTGGCCGGCTGGGTAGCGGTGAGCGACGCATGGGCCCAGGCGCGCGTCGCCCGCAAGCGGTCACGCAATTGCTTGAGCACGGCGCGGTAGGGCTCTGGGGTGTCCCCCACCCGCTCGCGCACAGCGCTGTTGGCCTGCTGCATCGACAACTCTGCCGCCAGCGCGTCGACATCGCGCAAAAACAGGTCGGCCGCCATCCAGCGTGCCAGCAGCAACACTTCGCGGGTCACCGCGGCGGTCACGTTGGGGTTGCCATCACGATCGCCGCCCATCCACGAGGCAAAGCGCACAGGTGCCGCTTCCAGCGGCAGGCGCAGGCCAGTGGCGTCGAACAGCGCCTTGTCCACCTTGCGCAGGTGGCTGGGGATGGCATGCCACAGGGAATGCTCGATCACCGCGAAGCCCCATTTGGCTTCGTCTACAGGCGTTGGCCGGGTGCGCCGGATTTCTTCTGTGTGCCAGGCCTCAGCGATCAACCGGCGCAGGCGCTCGCGCACTTGCTGGCGCTCGACCGGGGTCAAATCACGATGGTCTTGCACGGCCAACTGGCCAGCAATGGCATCGTACTTCTGGATCAATGTGCGGCGTGCCACTTCGGTGGGATGCGCGGTGAGCACCAGCTGGATATCGAGCTTGGCCAATTGCCTGGCCAAAGCATCATCCTTGTGCCCGGCCTGCTTCAGACGCGCCAGCAGCTCAGGCAGCACCCGCGCCTCGAAAGGCTCTGGCTGCTCGGCATCACGGCGCCGGATCAACTGGTACTGCTCGGCCATGTTGGCCAGGTTGAGGAACTGGTTGAAGGCACGTGCCACCGGCAACAAGTCTTCTTCAGCCAGGTTCGCCAAGGTGGAACTCAGCTGTTCGCCGGCGCTGCGCCGGTCCGCCTTGGCGCTATGGCGAATGTCCTCGATTTTCTGCAGGAACGCGTCACCGTGCTGCTGGCGGATGGTTTCGCCAAGCAACTCCCCCAACACATGGACATCTTCACGCAAGCGCACATCGATATCAGTCATTGGCCCTCTCTTCGGCGCGGCTCGCCCGCGCTCTGCTCAGGAAACAGCACTGGCCCAAGAGTGCCCACAGCGGGGCCGCCATGGCAAGCCACGACCGGTAAAGCAAACTAAAGTAAAAGTGCAGCAGTCCGATGCAATGCAGCCTTTCCGAGGCGTTTACAGAGGTCATCATGAAAATCCGCGAACTCGCCCAGCACTGGGAACAGAACGCCGCAGGCACCCTGAGCCCGACCGGCCATACCTTGCACCTGGACCTGGAGTCGGAGGCGCGCCTGGCGGCGCTCATCGACATGTACCCCAAGCGCACCGCCGAGGAACTGCTCGGTGAGCTGGTCGCAGCCGCGCTCGAGGAGCTTGAAGCCAGCTTCCCCTACGTGCAGGGCCACAAGGTCATTTCCACCGATGAAGAAGGCGATCCGCTGTACGAAGACATAGGCTCTACACCGCGCTTTCTGGCGCTTTCAAGGCGCCATCTGCACACCCTCAGCAACCCCGGCGACGGCAGCGGAAACTGACGCGCCTGCCTCCCGTTCCGGGCTGCCCTCCAGCCCGGAATACCGCTTCTGACAGTGGAAGTTCCGCTCACACACCACTGACCGATCAGTCAGAAATAGTTGGCATTTTTTTCTGAACTATTCAAAAAACGACCCAGTCACAGCCAATAGCCATCACGCTAAAACCCTGCACACTGTCGTCGTGCACCGTTGAGCTGAAGCACACGGCGATGCCAGGGATTGAGCGATGGGATGGACTGCTACGGACATCGTCGTTATCAGGAGTGATCCAATGGAGCTGACCACCATGAAGACCCGCACTTCGAAACTTTCCTCCACTCATGTGCGCGGGTTCAAGCTGGCCGCGCTGGCCCTGGGCAGTAGCCTGGTCCTGGCCGGCTGTGCGGGCAACCCGCCCACCGAGCAGTATGCCGTCACCCAGTCCGCCGTGAACTCCGCCGTCAGCGCTGGCGGTACCGAGTTCGCCGCCGTTGAAATGAAAGCGGCGCAGGACAAGTTCAAGCAGGCCGAAATCGCCATGCACGACAAGAACTACGAGGACGCCAAGCGTCTGGCCGAGCAGGCCGAATGGGACGCTCGCCTCGCCGAACGCAAGGCCCAGGCGGCCAAGGCCCAGAAGGCCGTGCAGGACGCCCGCCAGGGCGTTCAGGACGTACGTCAGGAAGGCCTGCGTAGCGCTCAGTGAGCGCCGCCCAGCCTGCCTTAGCCTTCGCACTCGATCAAAGGATGAACACTATGCGCAAACACGTCATGATTCCCGCCCTGCTGGCCCTGAGCGTCGGTCTCGCTGCCTGCTCGCACGACCCGAACGCCAACCTGGAGTCGGCCCGCACCAACTTCTCGTCGCTGCAGAGCGACCCGCAAGCGAGCAAAATCGCAGCCCTTGAAACCAAGGACGCACAAGACTGGCTGAACAAGGCCGACAAGGCCTACATGGAGCGTGAGGACAGCAAGAAAGTCGACCAGTTGGCCTACCTGACCAACCAGCGCGTTGAAGTGGCCAAGCAGACCATTGCCCTGCGCTCGGCCGAAAACGAGCTGAAAAACGCCTCGGCGCAACGTGCCCAGGCCAAGCTCGATGCCCGTGACGCGCAGATCGCCAAGCTTCAGGACAGCCTGAACGCCAAGCAGACCGACCGCGGTACGCTGGTGACCTTCGGCGATGTACTGTTCGACTTCAACAAGGCCGAACTCAAAAGCAGCGCCTTGCCCAACGTGACCAAGCTGGCCCAGTTCCTCCAGGAAAACCCTGAGCGCAAGGTCATCGTAGAGGGCTACACCGACAGCGTCGGTTCGGCCAACTACAACCAGACCCTGTCCGAGCGTCGCGCCGGTGCCGTGCGCATGGCGCTGGTACGTGCAGGCGTAGACCCTGTGCGCATCGTCGCTCAAGGCTACGGCAAGGAATACCCGGTTGCTGACAACAGCAGCAACTCGGGCCGTGCGCAAAACCGCCGGGTGGAGGTGACCATCTCCAACGACAACCAGCCGGTAGCGCCGCGTTCGGTGAGCCAGGTGCAGTAAGGCTCACAAGTCGATATAAGAACCCCGCCTTCATGGCGGGGTTCTTCATTTTTCATCGTTGGTTCGAGCGGGTCATTGCATTTTTTGCGGGGTCTGCTCACCCATGCAACGCACCGCACGCTTGCGGTTGTCGACCAGTACCCCGGTAAGGCCCTTTTGCGCTGTGTCGAACAGCACCAGCACACCGTCCACACACTGCGCCACCTGCGGCGCTGGGTCGAGGGAAACCTTGTAGTCCTCACCAGGCACGGTCTTGAGCATGGTGAAATCCTGCAGCAACAACGCATCCTCCGGCTTGGCGAAATGCAGGTAGCCGTAATACCACAGAGCCCCCACCGTCACGATGATGCTGCCGACACCGGTCAGGATCAGCGGGATGGCGTTGCGTTCTTCACTCATTGCTTGTTCTTCTCGTCAGGATAGTTGGGCACTTCGGCCAGCCGCCGCAGGCCGTTGAAATGGCGGGGGTCATCAAGAAAACGCAGCATCACCTGGCGCCAGACCGGGTCGGCAAAGGTCTGTACATGGCCGCCGCGGGTCAGTTGCAGCACCCGTGGTGGCGGTGCGTGCTGGTACAGGCGAATGCCGTTGTTCATCGGCACCAGGTTGTCGTCGATGCTATGGAAGAACAGCTTGGGTGGGCTGCTCAGGCGCTCGACCGAACGGATCGCGCTGTCACCATCGGGTACCAGCCAGGACAACGGCACCTGCAAGGGCCAGGTCAACCACGATGTGCTCAGCGCAAAGCGCCCGACATCGCGGTAACTGGCTGGCACGCCATCGAACACCAGTGCGCTGAAGCGCAGGCATTGCTCGGGGTGGGCTGCCAGGTAGTGGATGGCCATTGCCCCGCCCAGGCTC
This sequence comes from Pseudomonas sp. TR47, assembly GCF_044143025.1. Taxonomy (NCBI): domain Bacteria; kingdom Pseudomonadati; phylum Pseudomonadota; class Gammaproteobacteria; order Pseudomonadales; family Pseudomonadaceae; genus Pseudomonas; species Pseudomonas sp. TR47. The sequence goes on from NZ_JBHFCS010000001.1 coordinate 45,699, forward strand.
TGCCCCAGCAATACCAAGGGTTTGCCCTTGACCTCGGGGGCCTGGTCGAGCCATGCCATGGCCGCTGCGATGTCATTGTAGACCTGTGGCAAGCCGGGCTTGCCCTGGGACAGGCCATAGCCCCGGTAATCGATCATCAGCACCTGATAGCCCTGCTCCGGCAGCCAGTAGCTACCGCCCAGGTGCCCAGCCAGATTGCCGCCATTGCCGTGCAAGTGCAGCACCGTGCCCTTGACCTCGACACCCGCCTTGGCCGGCAGCCACCAGCCATGCAGGCGGACGCCGTCGGCGGTGGTCAGGGTGACATCGCGGTACTGCAGCTTGGCACGCTCGGGCGTGAACGGCTGGCCCGGTTCCGGGTAGAACAACAGGCTACTGCACCCGCCCAGGCCCAACAGCGCCAAACCCAGGACCAGGCAGCGGCAGCGCTCAAAGAATGTTCGCGTAGTCGGCTTCAATGCGATCAAGGCTCAGGTGGTTGAGGAAGTTGGAGAAGCACATCCAGGCCGACAGCGCATTGAGGTCGCGAAACTGCTCCGGCAGGTACTTGGGCGGTTCCACCAGGCCTTCTTCGACCAGCTGACGCAAGGTACGCATGTCTTCGAGGGTAGTCTTGCCGCAGAACAGCAGTGGAATCTGCTCGAGTTTGCCCTTTCTCACGGCCAACTGAATGTAGTTGTAAACCATGATGAAACCCTTGAGGTAGGACAAATCCTTGGTAAATGGCAGACCATTGGGCACCGAGCCGCGGAACACCCGGCTTGCATTGCTGTAGCTCTGCGCCATTTCAAAGCCCTGGGCGCGGAAAAACTCGAACACCTGGAGGAAATCGGCGCCCTCCTCGACCATATGGATGGCGCGCGTGCGGTTGGTGAGCTTGCGCAGACGGCTGGGGTAAGAGGCGAAGGCGATCACCTCCATGAGAATCGCCAAACCCTCCTGAGTCACCGTCGACGAAGGCGGGCCCTTCGACAGGAAGGTGCAGATCGGCTGGTTGAGGCCGTTGAGCGTGGTGCCCACATGCACCAGCCCCTCGTGCACTTCCAGCGCGCGCACATCACGGCTGTTGAACATGGCGTCAGCGCGCACCTTGATGTAGTCGGCCCCTGCCGCCGCATCGGCGACGATGCCGTCGGACTCGAACACCCGGATGGTTTCCTCGGCCTCGCCGAACACCTTGTTCAGGCGGCGCTGGAGGATGTCCACGGCCTCTTTGGCAGTCAGGTTTTTCGGCTCGTCCTTGAGGTCACCACGGCCGTCGATGTTGTTCAGGTAATCGGAAAGCATCAGGCCAAGGTCGGCCAGCGTCGGGTCGCCAGCGTGGAATGCATCGGACGCCGCGCCATAGAGTTCCTGGGAGATCAGGCCGAAATCCTCGGTGCCGCGTGCTTCGAGCATACGCACCACCATGCGGTACTCCTTGCACATGCGCCGCATGATCTGCCCCACCGGGTTGAACTGCCCCAATTGTCGGGTGATGTCGCGCTCGATGCTCTGGAACTCGGCCTTGACCGCACTTGAGTCGAACGACAGCGGCCGCGACTGGTAATAGGCGCGGTCCACTGCAGGCGGCTCTTTGCCCTTGGCCTTCAGAAAGCCCTGGCGGATGTTGTCATCCCACTTGACCGCATCGAGCACACGTATAGGGGTTTGCGCGGTGACGATGCGATCGGACAGTGCGCGTATGGTCTGCTGGTACTCGTCCACCGGGAACTCCTTTCTAGAACAAGGCACCTGTACAGGCCCCTCGCCGGCAAGCCGGCGAGGGGCCTGTACGGTCATTTGCCGCTGCGCTGGAAGCGCGCCACCTCGACGAACAGGTCGGAGTTGGCCGGGTCATCCAGATAGGCCAGCACCCGCTCCGACGGGCTGTCGATCAGCACGCCCTCACCGTTGTCCTCCGGTACCTCGGTGTTGCGCCCGGTCAGCTCTTTTTTCTCGACCGCCTGCTGCACCTGTTCCACATCAAGGTTGTAGATCACCAGTTCCTTGCCATCGACGATATCGAAACCGCCAATCAGGAAATGGCCGCCCAGGCGCTTGGGTACACCGGCAGAGAGGTACCAGCGGTTGCCGTGGCGTGACACGGTGAATACGTACTCTTCGGGCTTCTTGCCCTTGGCCGTGGCCACGGCCTTGTAGGCATCGGCGCCGCTGCGGCTGATGGCCAGCTTCAGTGGCTCGCCCCAGGCGTCCTTGCTGCTCCACATGCCCAGCAGGGCCTTGGGCGCCGCCTGATTGCTCGGCAACGGCTCATGGAAGGTCACCAGACAACCGCCCAGCAGGAAGAATGACAACGTCAACAACACCACACGCCAGGCTTTCATCAGGCTCTCCTTGAAAGTTCGTTCTCGGCTCAGGCCGATGCCAACACCAGGTGCAGGTAACGGGTAAGCATAGCGAGCATCTGCCCATCGGCTTGCGCATCGGCATCCTTGAGCAGGCCCTGATATTCCATCTGCTCGATAATCGCCGTCAACATCTGGGCGTCCTGTTCCGGTTGCTGCGAGCCGACCACCTGCAACAGCTGGCGCGTGCCATGCAGCAGAATCTGCTCGTGGGCGCACACCAGTTCGGCCAGGCGCGGGCACAGCAGCGCTTCCTGGCGGAAGGCTTGCTCGGCCATCAGGAAGTCGCGGCGGTTGACCAACTGACGGGAAACGTAGTCGGCAGTCATCTGCGCCACTTCGTCAGCCAGACGCGCCCTTGATTGCGCACTGCCATCACCCTGGGCAAGCAGCTGGCGCAGCACCACTTCGGTATTGGCCCACAGCTTGGCCATGTAGGCGGCGCTGCGTTCGACGTATTGGGCGAAGGTATCGGTGAGCAGGTCCTCGATATCCTTGAAGTAGTAGGTCGTGGCCGACAGCGGCACACCGGCCTCGGCGGCGACCGCACGGTGGCGCACGCCACGCACGCCATCACGCACGACAATGCGCATGGCAGCGTCGAGGATCAACTGGCGGCGCTGTTCGCTGCCTTGGCGGGCGGTCTTGCGACCCTGGTATTGCACGCTTTCGGCGACGGCGGTGGCAATGCCGGCGGCGCCTTGCTGGGCCATTGCGGGTGTCACGGGTGTACCTCATTGATCTTGGGGTGACTGCACCGGCCCTATCGCCGGCTTGCCGGCGATAGGGCCCTGACAAACAACATAAGGCTTCAGGCAAGAAAAAGCCGCCCCGAAAGGCGGCTTGTTCAATTCACTCAGGCCTGTGGGCGCATGTGCGGGAACAGGATCACGTCGCGAATCGACGGCGAGTTGGTCAGCAGCATCACCAGGCGGTCGATGCCGATGCCTTCACCAGCAGTCGGTGGCATGCCGTACTCCAGGGCGCGAACGAAGTCGGCATCGTAGTGCATGGCCTCGTCGTCACCGGCGTCCTTCTCGGCCACCTGGGCCAGGAAGCGCTCTGCCTGGTCTTCGGCGTCGTTGAGCTCGGAGTAGGCGTTGGCGATCTCGCGGCCACCGATGAACAGCTCGAAGCGGTCGGTCACGGCCGGGTTGTCGTCGTTGCGGCGGGCCAGCGGCGAAACTTCGAACGGGTATTCGGTAATGAAGTGCGGCTGCTCCAGCTTGTGCTCGACCAGCTCTTCGAAAATCATCACCTGCAGCTTGCCCAGGCCCTCGTGGCCCAGCACCTTGGCACCGGCTTTCTTGGCGATGTCACGGGCACGCTCGACATCCTGCAGGTCGGCCGCAGTCAGTTCAGGGTTGTACTTGAGGATCGAGTCGAACACCGACAGGCGCACGAACGGCTCACCAAAGTGGAACACCTTGTCGCCATACGGTACATCGGTGCTGCCCAGGACCAGCTGGGCTAGCTCGCGGAACAGTTCCTCGGTGAGGTCCATGTTGTCACGGTAGTCAGCGTAGGCCTGGTAGAACTCGAGCATGGTGAACTCGGGGTTGTGCCGGGTCGAAACGCCTTCGTTACGGAAGTTGCGGTTGATCTCGAACACTTTCTCGAAACCACCGACCACCAGGCGCTTGAGGTACAGCTCCGGCGCGATACGCAGGAACATGGCCATGTCCAGGGCGTTGTGGTGGGTTTCGAACGGTTTGGCCGCGGCACCGCCAGGAATGGTCTGCAGCATCGGCGTTTCGACTTCCAGGAAGTCGCGGTCGATGAGGAACTTGCGGATATGCGAGATCACCTGCGAACGCACACGGAAGGTGTGGCGGGTTTCTTCGTTGACCATCAGGTCGACATAACGCTGGCGGTAGCGCTGCTCGGTATCGGTCAGGCCGTGGTGCTTGTCCGGCAGCGGGCGCAGCGACTTGGTCAGCAGGCGTACGTTGGTCATTTCAACGTACAGGTCGCCCTTGCCGGAGCGGGCCAGGGTGCCTTCGGCGGCGATGATGTCGCCCAGGTCCCAGGTCTTGACCGCGGCCAGGGTTTCTTCCGGCAGGGTCTTGCGGTTGACGTAGACCTGGATGCGCCCGGTCATGTCCTGGATCACCATGAACGAGCCACGGTTGAGCATGATGCGACCGGCTACCTTGACCGGGATCGCTGCAGCTTCCAGCTCTTCCTTGGTCTTGTCGACGTATTGCTTCTGCAGGTCGTTGCAGTAGCTGTCGCGGCGGAAGTCGTTGGGGAAGGCCTGACCCTTCTCGCGCTCGGCGGCAAGCTTTTCCTTGCGCAGGGCGATCAGGGTGTTTTCTTCCTGTTGCAGGTCTTGCGATTCGGTCTTGAGGTCGCTCATGTCGTCATTCTTTCCATCAGGTATTCGTTGCCCTTTTGGGGCAGGGCACGCGATGCCGGCGTGCGGGCATCGCGGCGGTGGTGTGCGGCTTACAGCCCCTGCTTGAGGCTCGCTTCCAGATACTGGTCGATGTCGCCATCCAGCACCTTGTTGCAGTCGCTGCGCTCGACGCCGGTACGCAGGTCCTTGATACGCGAGTCATCCAGCACGTAGGAGCGGATCTGGTGGCCCCAGCCGATGTCCGACTTGCTGTCTTCCAGCGCCTGGGAGGCGGCGTTGCGCTTTTGCATTTCCAGCTCGTACAACTTGGCCCGCAGCATTTTCATGGCGGTGTCCTTGTTGGCATGCTGGGAGCGTTCGTTCTGGCACGCCACCACGGTGTTGGTCGGCACGTGGGTGATACGTACCGCCGAGTCGGTGGTGTTCACGTGCTGACCACCGGCACCGGAGGAACGGTAAGTGTCGATGCGCAGGTCGGACGGGTTGATGTCGATCTCGACCTTGTCGTCGATCTCGGGCGACACGAACACCGCCGAGAACGAGGTGTGGCGACGGGCACCGGAGTCGAACGGGCTCTTGCGTACCAGGCGGTGCACGCCGATTTCGGTGCGCAGCCAGCCGAAGGCGTACTCGCCCTTGATGTGCACGGTGGCGCCCTTGATGCCGGCGACTTCGCCCTCGGAAAGCTCGATGATGGTGGCGTCGAAACCGCGCTTGTCGGCCCAGCGCAGGTACATGCGCAGCAGGATGTTGGCCCAGTCCTGCGCTTCGGTACCGCCAGAGCCGGCCTGGATGTCCAGGTAGGCGTTGTTCATGTCCATCTCGCCGCTGAACATGCGACGGAACTCAAGCTGGGCCAGTTTTTCTTCCAGGCCTTGCAGCTCGGTCACGACGTCGCTCACGGCGCTTTCGTCATTTTCCTCGACGGCCATGTCGAGCAGATCCTGGCAGTCGGCCAGGCCGCCGGACATCTTGTCCAGGGTCTCGACGACCTGCGCCAGCATGGCACGCTCGCGGCCCAGGGCCTGGGCGTACTCGGGCTTGTTCCAGACGGCCGGGTCTTCCAGCTCGCGGTTGACTTCGATCAGGCGGTCAGCTTTTTGATCGTAGTCAAAGATACCCCCGAATGGACTGGGAACGCTCGGTGAGGTCCTTGATGGTGTTCAGGATCGGTTGGATTTCCATGGCGCGCGGCTCTCGTACGAATTCGGTGAAAAGCCCGCGAGTATAACCGATCCAGGGAGCTGCGGCAGCCCGTTGGGCAGCCGCTTGAACCTCAGGCGATACCGACCTGGTTACGCCCGCTGTTCTTGGCCTGGTACAACCCCTTGTCGGCTGCCGAGATCAATTGCCGACAATGGCTGCCGATCGCCGGCGTCTGGGTCGCCAGGCCGATGCTCACGGTCAGGCGCGAATCGTCTTGCGATGCCGTATGCGGGATATTCAGGCCATGTACGGTCTGGCGCAGCTTCTCCGCCACCAGCCGCGCACCGCCCGGGGAGGTGTTGGGCAATACCAGCGCGAACTCCTCGCCCCCGTAGCGCGCCGGCAGGTCGGTAGGCCGTGAGCAGGAGCCGCGGATGGCCTCTGCAACCTGGCGCAGCGCTTCATCACCTGCCAGGTGGCCGAAGCTGTCGTTGTAGACCTTGAAGTAGTCGACATCGATCATCAGCAGCGACAACTGCTGCTGCTCACGCATGGCCCTGCGCCATTCCAGTTCCAGGTACTCATCGAAATGGCGGCGGTTGGACAGACCGGTGAGGCCATCGGAGTTCATCAGCCGCTGCAGCATCAGGTTGGTGTCGAGCAGTTGCTGCTGGCTCACGCGCAGCGCCCGGTAGGCCTCGTCACGCTGCAGCAGGGTCAGGTACGAGCGGGAGTGGTAGCGGATGCGAGCCACCAGTTCGATGGTATCCGGCAGCTTGACCAGGTAGTCGTTGGCCCCGGCAGCGAAGGCCGCACTTTTGACCAAAGGGTCTTCCTTGGTCGACAGAACGATGATCGGGATGTCCCGGGTAGCCGGATTGTTACGGTATTCGCGCACCAGGGTCAGGCCGTCGAGGCCCGGCATGATCAGGTCCTGGAGGATCACCGTAGGTTTGATGCGCATGGCCTGAGCCACCGCCTGATGGGGGTCGGCGCAGAAATGGAAATCGATGTTTTCCTCATGGGCCAGGCCACGGCGCACCGCTTCGCCGATCATCGCCTGATCGTCGACCAGCAAGACCATCGCCGAATTTTCATTGGCGGTCGCAAACCCTTCGATCGGTAGATCAATCATCCCTATTCACCTGATCACGGCCGCAGGGGCGGTGTGATTCAATACATATCGTCATTGTGCAAAGATTTCCATCAGGCGCCCGGCGATTCGCTCCAGCGGACGGATTTCCACCGCTGCATCGATTGCCGCGGCGGCTTTGGGCATACCGTAGACTGCGCTGCTGGACTGGTCCTGAGCAATGGTCAGGAAGCCTTGCTGGCGCATCAGTTTCAGGCCCTGGGCACCATCGCGGCCCATGCCGGTGAGCAGCACGCCCACCGCCTGCCCGCGCCAATAGCGCGCCACACTTTCGAAGAACACATCGATCGAGGGCCGGTAGATTTCGTTGACAGGTTCGGCAGTGTAGGCCAACTGGCCGTTGTGCAGCAGGCGTATATGGTGATTGGTGCCCGCCAGCAGGACCTGCCCAGGCTGCGGCGGCTCCCCTTCACGGGCCAGGCGCACCGGCATGCCGCAGGCACTGCCAAGCCATTCTGCCATGCCGGCAGCGAACACCTGGTCAACATGCTGAACCAGCACGATGGAGGCCGGGAACGCTTTGGGCAAGCCCTTTAGCAGCACCTCGAGGGCCGCAGGCCCGCCGGCCGATGAGCCGATCGCCACCAGGCCGCGGCGCTGGGCGGCATCGCGTAACGGCGCGGCGACCGGTTTGGTCGCGCTGGGCCGCTGTTGGCCGATCAACCAGCTGATGTTGAGGATCTTGCGCAGCAACGGCGCCGCCGCTTCCCGCGCATCACCCGCGCCCAGCGCCGGGGTGTCGACCACATCCAGGGCCCCATGGCCCATGGCCTCGAACACGCGGTGCACGTTCTGCTTGCGGTCGACGGTGACGATGACGATGGCACACGGCGTCTCGGCCATGATCCGCCGGGTCGCCTCCACACCATCCATCACCGGCATGATGAGGTCCATGAGAATCAGGTCGGGCGTTGCCTGGGCACACTGGCGCACGGCCTCGGCGCCATTGCTGGCCACCCAGATCACCTCATGCGCAGGCTCCAGGGCCAGGGCCCGGCGCAACGCCTCTACCGCCATGGGCATATCGTTGACGATGGCGATCTTCATCCTTGAGCACCTCCGATCAGTTCAACCACGGCGTCGAGCAACGCATCGTCGTGGAAGCTGGCTTTTGCCAAATAGTAGTCGGCGCCAGCGTCCAGGCCTCGCCGTCGATCTTCTTCGCGGTCCTTGTACGACACCACCATCACAGGCAGAGACTGCAGGCGCTGGTCGCGGCGCACCAAGGTGACCAGCTCGATACCGTCCATTCGCGGCATGTCGATGTCGGTGATCAGCAGGTCGAAATCCTCGCTACGCAGTGCATTCCAACCGTCCATGCCATCGACTGCCACGGCCACCTCGAAACCGCGGTTGCTCAGCAGCTTGCGTTGCAGCTCGCGTACGGTGAGCGAGTCGTCGACAACCAGAATGCGCTTGCGGCTGGCGCCACGGCCTGCCTGCACGCCGCGCTCGATGCGCTCCAGGCGGCCGGTGCTGAGCAGTTTCTCGACCGAGCGCAGCAAGTCTTCGACATCGACGATCAACACCACCGAACCGTCGTCCAGCAGCGCCCCCGCGGAAATGTCCTGGACCTTGCCCAGCCGTGCATCGAGCGGCATCACGACCAGCACCCGCTCACCGATCAGCCGCTCCACGGCCACACCGTAAAGCTGTTCACGTTCGCGGATCACCACGACCCGCAAAGCGCTTTCATCACCTTGCGCGGCGGGCCGGTTGAGCAACTGGCTGGCCGCCACCAGACCGATATGCCGGCCCTCGTGCCAAAAATGCTGACGCCCCTCGATTTGCACGATCTGCTCGGCCGTCACCTCCACGGTGCGCTCGATATGCGCCAGCGGGAACGCATAAGCCTCCCCGCCGACTTCCACCACGAGGCTGCGTACCACCGAAAGGGTCAACGGCACTTCCAGATGGAAGCGGCAGCCCTGGCCGGCCTGCTGGGTCAGCTCGATCGAGCCGCGCAGGTCCCGCACCAGATGCTGCACCGCGTCCAGGCCAACACCGCGGCCGGAGACTTCGGTCACTTTGTCGCGCATGCTGAAGCCCGGCAGGAACAAGAAGGTCAGCAGCTCCGCCTCGCTCATCTGCGCCACGGTGTCCGCCGGGGACAAGCCGCGCTGAACGATACTGCGCTGCAGCCGTTGCAGGTCGATGCCGGCGCCGTCATCGCTCAGTTCAAGGATCAACAGGCCGGCCTGATGGGAGGCTCGCAGGCGTATTGCACCTTCTTCCGGTTTGCCCGCCAACAGCCGCTGCTCGGGCAGTTCAATACCATGGTCGACTGCATTGCGCAGCAGATGGGTCAACGGCGCTTCGAGCTTTTCCAGCACATCGCGGTCGACCTGGGTCTTTTCACCGTCTATCTGCAGACGCACCTGCTTGCCCAGCGAGCGGCCCAGGTCTCGCACCATACGGCTCTGGCCGGTAAGCACATCGGCAAACGGGCGCATGCGGCAGGCCAGGGCTGTGTCGTACAGCAACTGCGCCCGCTGGCTGGCCTGCCAGCCGAATTCGTCAAGGTCGGCGGTCTGCTGTTGCAGGATGTGCTGGGTTTCCATCAGCAGCCGTTGCGCCTGGGCCAGTGCTTCCAACACCGGCAGGCTCTGGCCGCTGCCTTCCAACTGGGCTTTCAGGCCATCGAGGGCGCGCATGCCTTGGCCGTGCATGCGCTTGAGGCGCTGCAGGGTGGCCAGATAGGGTTTGAGGCGCTGGGTCTCGACCAGCGACTTGCTCGACAAGTCGAGCAGGCTGTTGAGCCGATCGGCAGTTACCCGCAACACCCGCTCGCCACCTTGCGCGCCGCGCTTGGATGCCCTGCGCGGCACGGGAGGCTCTGCTTCGGGCTCAAGCTCGGGGGTAACCAGCTCGACCGTGGGCAATGGTGTCTGGGCCGGCACGCTGGAAGGCACGGGTGCACCGGGAGGGGCCAGCAAGCCAGCCATCTGGGCCAGAAAACCGGGTACCGCCCCCTCACCGGCAGGGTCCCCGGGCGTTGCGACATGCAGCAGCAGGTCGGTACCGCGCAGCAAGGCATCGATATGTTCAGCGCGCAGCAGCAGCCGGCCTTCCTGGGCCGCTACCAGGCAATCTTCCATCACATGGGCCACGCTGACCCCGGCGTCGATGCCCACGATGCGTGCAGCACCCTTCAAAGAGTGCGCAGCACGCATGCAGGCTTCCAATTGAGCGGCCTGGGTCGGGTTGCGCTCCAGCGCCATCAGCCCTGTGATGAGCACCTGGGTCTGAGCTTCGGCTTCCAGACTGAACAGCTCGAGCAACGATGCATCGCGCATTTGCTCAGGGGTCATGACAGGCTCCGCTGCACGGCAGACAGTAGTTGTTGTTCGTCCAGCACACGCACGCTGCGCCCGCGCCACTGCAGCACGGCGGCGGTGAACGGTGCAGTATCTTCAGTGGCGCCCGGTAGTGTGAACTCCAGGCGATGAATACCGTCGATCTCGTCCACCGCCAGCACCACTGGCCCGCCTGCCGCCGCCAGAATCAACATGCGCGGCATCGCCCGGCTGCTGCGCGCAGGCTCCGGCAAGCGCGCCAGCCCCAGCATTTCGCTCAGCGACAGGCACGGCACCAGTGCGCCACGCACATTGACCACCCCTTGCAGCACTCTGGAACGCTGATGCGGCAATGAATGTACCGGCTGCACCGGGGCGATCTCGGCCAGGCAGGCGGTCGCCAGGGCCAGCCACTCCTCACCCAGACGAAACAGCAGCAGCGAGCGCCCGACGCTGGACTCGACCTGCGCCGCCTCGTGCAACTGATCGTCCTGAGCCAGTGCATAGCGGTCCAACAGACGGGTAGCGGCCGCAGCATAGACTTCACAGTTGCGACAATGGATATGCCTTTGCAGCAGCGGGCATTGCTTGTCGCCGTGCACGCCGATCCGGTTCCAGCAATCGTCGATACGCTCATCGTCCTGGGCGATCAGCGCAATTGCGTGTTCCACGCTCATCGTTCAGCCCCCCTGCCAGCGCGTGCCGCGCGTTCGTGCAAGCGGCGAGCGCCGGCTTCGTCGCCTTGGGCCGCCAGCAACATGGCCAGGTGCAGCAACGCCTCAGGGTGCTGCGGCTCCAGGTACAGGGCTTTGCGGTAGAGCGTCTGGGCTTGCCGGGCATCGCCTTCGGTATCGCTGAGCAGTCCCAGCCAGTAATACACCTGAGCCTTGGGCTCGAACTGCTGCAGGTAGCGCTGGCAATTGGCACGCGCTTGCGTGCCCTCACCCGCGTTGGCCTGCCTCGCGATGAGGGCCAGCAACTCACTTTCGCTCTCGCGCTGCACCACTGCGGGCGGGGCAACCGCAACCGAGCGCAAGGGCCGCGAAATGGGCGCAGGGGCAGGCACGGGGCGGCTCGGTGCGAGTGGCGCCGGCGGGATGAGCCGAGGCTGTGCTGGCGCATCCAACGGCTGGCGAACGTAGGCGAACGACTGGGCAATGCCCAGCGGCCGCATACCCAGCCTTGCCAGAAGGCTGCCCTCGGCCGGCCCGATAAACAGTACGCCGTGCTCGTGGGTAAGGCGCTTGAGCACCTCGAACACGCGCTGCTGGGTCGCCACGTCGAAGTAGATCAGCAAATTGCGGCAGAACACGAAGTCGTAATAACCGTCACGGCTGCCCAGCGCCGGGTCGAGCACGTTGCCCACGGCCAGGTTCACCTGTGCACGCACCCGCTCATTCAGCTCATGGCCTTCGGCGAGCGCGTGGAAGTGGCGCTCGCGAAAGGCCAGATCAACGCCGCGGAACGAGTTGCGACCGTAGACCGCCTGCACGCCCTTGGCCACCGAATTGGGGCTGATGTCGATACCGTCGATGCGAAACGCAGCCGGGTTCATGCCCGAATCGAGCAGTGCCATGGCCAGGGAATAAGGTTCTTCACCCGTGGAGCACGGCAGGCTCAGCAAGCGTAGCGGCCGCTCGCCGGCGAGTTCGGCCAGGCGTTTGTGGGCCAGCCCGACCAGCGCAGTAAACGACTCTGGGTAGCGGAAGAACCAGGTTTCCGGGACGATCACCGCTTCGATAAGCGCCTGCTGCTCATCTGCCGATTGCTGCAAGCACAGCCAATAGTCGTGAAGGTCTTGGGCATTGACCGCGACACGGCGCTGCTGCAAGGCACGCTCGACCATGGGCGCGCCGACCGATTCGACATCCAGGCCAATGCGCGCTTGCAGAAAGCGGAAAAACCGTTGCTCGCTCATGCCGACACCTGCCCCGACTGTTGTGGGAACAGCAGTTCGCGCACAGTATCAGACAGCAAGTCATCGACCTCGATACGCTGTAGCAGGCCGTTGGCGTCCTGGCGAACCGGGCCCAGGTAACGCGCTTCGGGGTTGTCCAGCCCATACGGCTGAAACTCCTCAGCGAGGCAGCGCAAGGTCTCGGTAGCCTGTTCGAGGATCATCCCCAACTGATGCTCGCCGCGATAGCGCACCAGCACCAGCCGTGTGCTGGTGCGCGCAGTGGCAGGCTGGCCAAAGCTCAGGGCCGACAGGTCGACCACCGGCACCAGCACACCACGATGGGCAACGATGCCGGCAACCCAGGCCGGCGCCTGGGCGATCGGCTTGAGTGGCAGGCGAGGTAGCACTTCGACCACCTGGCGCACATCTAGGGCGAAACGTTGGTCGTTGAGACGAAATAGCAGGTACAGCTTGCCCTTGGCGCTGGCCGCTGCTGCCGCATGCGTGTGCAGGTCAGTCATGGCGGTCAGACTTTGAAGCGCGATACACCACCGCGCAGGCCCGCGGCCACCTGGCTCAACTCGTCGATGGCGAAGCTGGCCTGGCGCAGCGATTCCACCGTCTGCGTGCTGGCATCGCTGAGCTGGGCAAGTGCCTGGTTGATCTGCTCGGCACCGGTAGCCTGGGCCTGCATGCCTTCGTTGACCATCAACACCCGCGGCGCCAGCGCCTGTACCTGATGGATGATCTGGCTCAGTTGTTCGCCCACCTGCTGCACTTCGAACATGCCACGGCGCACTTCTTCGGAAAACTTGTCCATGCCCATGACCCCTGCCGATACCGCCGACTGGATTTCCCGAACCATCTGCTCGATGTCGTAGGTGGCCACGGCCGTCTGGTCCGCCAGGCGCCGCACCTCGGTGGCCACGACGGCAAAGCCGCGCCCGTACTCACCGGCCTTTTCCGCTTCGATGGCGGCATTGAGCGACAGCAGGTTGGTCTGGTCGGCGACCTTGACGATGGTCACCACCATCTGCGTGATGTTGCTGGCCTTTTCGTTGAGGATCGCCAGCTTGGCATTGACCAGGTCGGCTGCGCCCATGACCTGGTGCATGGTGTCCTCCATGCGCGCCAGGCCCTGCTGGCCGGAACCTGCCAGGCTCGAAGCCTGGTCGGCGGCACTGGTGACTTCGGTCATGGTGCGCACCAGGTCGCGCGAGGTCGCGGCAATCTCACGCGAGGTGGCACCAATCTCGGTGGTGGTCGCAGCGGTTTCGGTGGCGGTGGCCTGCTGTTGCTTGGAGGTGGCCGCAATTTCAGTGACCGATGTGGTCACCTGTACCGAAGAGCGTTGGGCCTGGGACACCAGCTTGGCCAGCGCCTCGGCCATCTCGTTGAAGCCGCTTTCAATGGCGCCGAACTCGTCCTTGCGGTCCAGGCTCAGGCGCATGCTCAAGTCGCCCGAGCGCAGCTTGTCGAGGGCATGCACCACGCGCTGTACGGGGGCGGTGATGGCGCGCATCAGCAGCAGGCCGCAGATACCCGCCGCGACGATTGCCAACAACAGCGAAACGATCATGCTGCCTTTGGCGGTGCTCACGGCACCGACGATCTCGTGGTTAGCGGCGTCGGCGGCTTCGCGGTTGTACTCGATCATCGTGTTGAGATGATTGCGGCCCTGCGACCAGACCGGTGTCAGAACGTCCTTGATCAACCGCTCTGCCTCGGCATAATCCTGCCGTCGATAGGCTTCCATCACCTGGCCGATGACATGGGTGTAGTTTGCCTCCATCTGGAGAAAGGTGTCGAAATGGGCCTGGTCGTCCTTGTCGTGAATGGTGCCTTGGTAGCTGGCCAGGTGTTGCTTGAGGCGTTCGTCGAAGCTTTTGAACAGCTCCATGTCGGCTGCCGTGATCTCGCGGTGGTCGGACAACCCCACCAGCTGCTGGCTGGTGACGTAGCTGTCGACCCAGGCACTGCGGATCATCGAACTGTAGTAGACCCCCGGAATGCTGTCGGTACCTACTGCCTCCTCGGCACTTTCGATCGCCACCAGCCGCGAGTAAGCAGCTACGACCATCAGCAACATGATGGCGATGATCACGGCGAAACTTGCCAGGATCCGTTGGCGCAAGGTCCAGTTCTTCACATTCAGCCCTCAGGAATTCACAACGAGCGGGAAAAATCGCCGAAGTATAGCCCAGGCTTCCTACGCTTATGCGGCTGAATATGCGGGGTTAACCAGGCATCCCTGCCTGATGGCCAGGCCATTTACCCGTCATTGACCTGCGGCAAGTCGGGCCTGGCTCTCCAGTTCCTGGCGCAACGCCGGGTCCAGGCGAAGCTGGCGGGCCAGTTCGTCCAGGTATGCACGCTCCATGAAGTTCTCCTGATCGACCATCATCAGGCTGGCCAGGTACATCTCGGCGGCCATCTCCGGCGTTTGTGCGGCGCGCGCGACTTCGGCCGGGTCCAGTGGCTTGTTCAGCTCGGCGTGCAACCAGTGCTGCAGTTCGCGGTCGTTGTCCAGGCGGGTGAATTCGCCTTCGATCAGCGCGCGCTCGCGCTCGTCGATGTGGCCATCGGATTTGGCCGCCGCCACCAACGCCCGCAATACCGCCTGGCTATGCTGCTCGACCTGGGCCGGCGGCAGGCGATCGAGGGTTTGCGGTTCGGTCCCCTGCCCTGCGCCCTGGCGGGCCTGCCAGTTGCCATAGGCCTTGTAGGCCAGCACGCCGAGCGCGGCGAGGCCGCCGTAGGTGATCACTTTGCCCCCGTACTTGCGCGCCTTCTTGCTGCCCAACAGCAAGCCCAGGGCGCCAGCCCCAAGCGCCCCGCCCCCGGCGCCGGAAAGCAGGCTGCCCAAGCCTCCTGAGCCTGTGGCCGGCTTGCCTGCGCCGGACTGTTTGTTCAACAGTTCCTGGCCGGATTTGAGCAGTTGATCGAGCAGACCCCGAGTATTCATTCGCATGTCTCCACGCAGCGGAAAGTAACGTCCAGAGTAAGGCTTGCAAGGCCAAGGGCCACCCGTGGATTTGCTTCCGGATGTTGCATTGGCAGGCAAAAAGCCAACTAGACTCGAGATCGTCACAAGCACCCCAGGCTGGTAGCAATCGCAACACTGCGGTCTGGATGACTGCCCGACCACGCCCCCAAACGCAGCCGCCCAGGCGCCGGCCGCAGACACAACAGGAGCCCCCGATGCAAACCAACATGCTGATCAACGGTCGCCTGGTCGCAGGCGATGGCCCGGCCTGGACTGTGCTCAACCCCGCTGAAGGCAGTGCCTTGGCACAGATCAACGAAGCCACCGAGGCCCAGGTCGATACGGCGGTGCGTGGCGCCGACCATGCCTTCGACAGCTGGTCGCAGACCAGCCCTAAAGAGCGCTCGCTGGCCCTGCTGGCGCTGGCCGACACGATTGAGGCGCATGCCGATGAACTGGCCAGGCTGGAGTCGCAAAATTGTGGCAAACCCTTCGCTGCGGCCCTGAACGACGAAATACCGGCCATCGCCGATGTGCTGCGCTATTTTGCCGGCGCCGCCCGCTGCCTCGGTGGCTCGGCGGCCGGTGAATACCTGCCAGGGCACACCTCGATGATCCGCCGCGACCCGCTGGGCGTAGTGGCCTCGATCGCACCCTGGAACTATCCACTGATGATGCTGGCGTGGAAGATCGCCCCAGCCTTGGCCGCTGGCAATACCGTGGTCATAAAACCGTCCGAGCTGACCCCGCTGACCGCCCTGCGCCTCGGCGAACTGGCCAAGGACGTACTGCCTGCCGGCGTGCTCAACATCCTCTTCGGCCACGGCCAGACGGTCGGCAACCCACTGGTTACCCACCCCAAGGTGCGTATGGTCTCGCTGACTGGCTCGATCCCTACCGGCGCGCACATCATCGGCGCCACGGCGGGCAGCGTTAAGCGCATGCACATGGAACTGGGCGGCAAGGCGCCTGTGCTGGTGTTCGACGATGCCGACATCGATGCCGCCATCGACGGCATCCGCACCTTCGGTTTCTACAACGCAGGCCAGGACTGCACCGCAGCCTGCCGCCTGTATGTGCAGGCCGGCATCTACGAACGCTTCGTCGAACGCCTCGGCAAAGCCGTGGCCAGCCTTAAAACCGGCCTGCAGGATGCCGAAGACACCGAACTCGGCCCGCTGATCAGCGCCCAGCACCGTGACAAGGTGGCCGGCCTGGTCGGGCGCGCCATCGCCCAGCCGCACATTCGCCTGGTCACCGGGGGCAAGGCACTACCGGGGGATGGCTTCTTCTTCGAGCCAACGGTGCTGGCTGATGCGCTGCAGGATGACGAGATCGTGCGCCACGAGGTGTTTGGCCCGGTGGTGTCGGTGACACGCTTCACTGACGAAGCGCAGGCGCTGGAATGGGCCAACGACTCGGAGTACGGCCTGGCTTCATCGGTGTGGACCCGCGACACGGGCCGCGCCCACCGCCTGGCGGCCCGGTTGCAATATGGCTGCACCTGGGTCAATACCCACTTCATGCTGGTCAGCGAAATGCCCCATGGCGGGCAGAAGCATTCGGGGTATGGGAAGGACATGTCGATGTATGGGCTGGAGGATTACACCTGCGTGCGGCATGTGATGATCAAGCATTGAGCGTGATGTGAAGCTACCGGCCTCTCCTGAGACAAGTCAGCAAGGAGGCCGGTACAAAGTGGCGATCGTCTTCGCATGAATACCTAGGACCTTTCTTTAGATGGACCCTTGAAGCCATTTTCAGGCGACGCCCGCCAGTTCCTTGAGCAGGCCGGAGTAACACCATGAATGTCATGACCTACCGCAGCTATACCGCAAGAATCGAATGCAGTGACGAGGACCAGTTGCTGATTGGACACGTTGCGGGCATACGTGACGTGATTGGTTTTCACGGCGAGTCGATCAGTGAATTGCGACAAGCATTCGAGGAGGCCGTTGATGACTATCTCGAAACCTGTAAACGCCTTGGCCGTGAGCCGCAAAAGACCTATTCGGGGAAGCTGAGTCTGCGCCTTGAGCCCACCCTTCACGCCAGCGTGGCCGCAAAGGCCGAGCTGGCGGAAAAAAACATCAATCAGTGGGTCAGCGATATTCTGAGCAAGGCCGCTTACAGCTGAGGTGGTCAATCAGTCCCGCAGATCCGACTCATGTATCGGATTCGCCCGGCTGGTAGCCCGTTGATACTGCGCCGGCCACGTAGCCCTGTTACCGCCCAGGTCATCATCGGCATGCAACGGCCAGTAAGGGTCGCGCAGCAGCTCGCGAGCCAGGAAGATCAGGTCGGCCTGCCCGGTGCGCAGGATGTGTTCGGCCTGGGCCGGTTCGGTGATCATGCCCACCGTACCGGTGGCGATTTCCGATTCCTTGCGTACACGCTCGGCGAAGCGGGTCTGGTAGCCGGGGCCGGTGGGGATTTCGGCATTCATCGAAGTACCGCCGGAGGACACATCGATCAAGTCGACACCGAGCGCTCGCAGGCGACGGGCCAGTTCTACTGTTTCGTCGGGGTTCCAGCCGTCTTCCACCCAATCGGTCGCCGACACGCGAACGAACAGCGGCAGTTCCTTCGGCCAGACCTTACGCACCGCCTCGGTCACCTGCAGCGTCAGGCGGATGCGGTTTTCGAAGCAACTGCCATATTCATCGCGGCGCTGATTGCTCAGCGGCGAGAGGAACTGGTGCAGCAGGTAGCCATGGGCGGCGTGGATCTCGACTACCTTGAAGCCCGCTTGCAATGCTCGTTCGGTGGCTTTGACAAACTCGGCTACAACATCCTGGATCTCGTCTTTGCTCAACTCACGCGGCGCCGTGTGTTCAGGGTCGAAGGCAATCTTCGACGGCCCCACCGGCTGCCAGCCACCTTCCTCGATCTTGACGCTGCCATGCTTGCCCAGCCACGGGCGATAGGTGCTGGCCTTGCGCCCGGCGTGGGCCAGCTGGATGCCCGGCACAGCGCCCTGCGCGGTGATGAAGCGGGTGATGCGTTGCAGTGGGACGATCTGTTCATCGTTCCACAGACCAAGGTCCTCGGCAGTGATCCGGCCATCGGCGGTCACAGCGACCGCTTCGGTGATGACCAGCCCGGCACCACCGACGGCGCGGCTACCCAAATGGACAAGGTGCCAGTCGTTGGCCAGGCCATCGACAGCGGAATACTGGCACATCGGCGAGACGGCGATGCGGTTGGGCAACGTCAGCTGACGCAGGGTGTAAGGCTCGAGCAGCAGGCTCATGAGGGCACCTCCCAAGGACTCCAATGGTGATCCGGCCCGGGCATTCAAGTGCACATCCCTGGCCCGGTGCCGGTCATTAATCAGACTAGACCAGATTGGTGGGAGGGAGGTTCGATGGGATTGTTGACTGCTCTGATGCCATGGGTGGTACCACCCTCCAGAGCGATCTGATGCCGGTCGACTGGCCTATGTAGAAATAGCCTACAAGACAACTTTAATAATCCTACGGCCCGGTAAGAAATTCTTCTCAATAAGCGAGTGCTGTGCCCTATCGCCACCCGACACAAATAAAACTATCGTCATTATCGCCCTCGACATGCGAAAAATCTTCGTAAATCGAAGAAAACACCCACTGACCTGACAATAAGATTAATGGACAAATTTTTCTCCACACAAGATATAAGCACGCTCGATAACGCCATTACCGACCACGAACAGCTTCTGCTTACCAAGGCATTTTCTGATGCCCTATGGAGATATGACTGGCCGGTAAACTCAACACCCTTCTCTCGTCCCTGCTGGCATTTTTTCATTGCAGGAAGCCGCCGCGAATCCCTCGAATGCTGTGAGGAAGAGCTGGAAAATGATAAACGCTGGGGTTTTCTGGCTCATATCTGGCATCGATTGAAAGCGACCCACATTAAAAACTCCAGACTACTTGGCGTATACGCAAACGGACAGACAGCAGGGCAGGACAGCCCGATTCATCGAGACAACCTACCAAGCGAACCCGGCCAGACAGCAGTGATTTTCTGCAACGATTATTGGGCCACGACTTGGGGAGGCGAACTCATGTTTTGCAATGACATAAAAAACGACATTATCGCTGCCGTTCTTCCAAAACCTAAACGCATCGTAGTGTTCAACGGCGAAATTCCACACCGAGCAAAATCGCCAGCAATTGAATGCGATCGTTTGCGAGTGACACTTGCGTTCAAAACAATCAGGAGCAAGTCGCATGAGTAATCGCGTGGAAATATTTGTTGCCATGGTAGACCGTGTGGGAAAACCTGGATTCCAGGCTGGAGCAGCTTCGGCCGTACATGATCAGTTCAATACCGATAAAAAGGGATTTTCACTGATAGTACAAGGTGCTCAAACCAGCACCGCAGTCGCCTCTGTACTTTCAGTCACCCAGATGACGGCGGGGGCAGTACCATTTATCAATATCGCCACCAACTCCCTCGCAGGAACGGTTACTTTCTTAAAGATTGTTGCCGAATACCGAGACAATCAAAAGCTAAACTATGGCGACGTAGTCAGCCTGGTGGGTAACGTCGCCGGTGTCGTCGCGGGTTTTGCACTATTGCTAGGAGGACCTTTGACCGCCGGTTCCTTCACCGCCGTATCACTAGCAGCAAGTCTGATAGGGACATATAATTCAGAGCTAGCCCGGAGAATCCAAAAAACCGCTACGGACGCCATCATCAATGCATTGAAAACCCATGATGTGACACAAGAACCCTCTACACCCCTCATTGCACCAAACCTAACAGTAACAGACCCAGCGTCGATAGCCGCTCATTTCGGCGGATTGATCACGGTCATTACATGGAACCCTACTACTCACGACATCAAGTTAGACACCCGAATACTTGAGGAATTCAAAACCAACGCAAGTACTCGCCCCATCCCCCATGGAGGCAATAATCTACCCGTTACGCCATCTGCGCCTGAGCACTCAGGAGGCGCAACACTGACCATAGGAATTGAAAGCTTAACCGGGCAGCCTCCGGCAGGGCCGACGCCATCAATTACCGTTGGGTTTGGCGCAGGGCAAGATAAATATGCTTGCTGCAATGCACCGCAGCAAGACAAATATCGCTGACCGGCAATCACCTCTAAGAGAGAGACACCAATGCTAACTTGGGGAGCTTGGATCAAACTGATGCGCAGCATGCCTGCGCATGACCGTGTGAAGTGCCTGATATTGACGGGGATCGCATTCCTCTTTTTACTACCCATATTTCTCTATGACTTCGGAGAGAAAATCGAGCCCGCTACCGCTCCATGGGTTCGCATACCCGCGTCGCTGACTTCAAACCCTGAGATTTGGGAGTACGACAAATCCATATATGGCTTAGGTGTTCGTTACAATGCGCCTAATGGCCAACGGGTTAAAACATGGATGTACGTGGACAGGTCCCGCTACGACAACGCCAACGTCAGCAAAACAACACCTCTATTCATAGAAGTCGAAAACACCCTTTCCGGCCCTATCGCGAGGACTTTATCGACTAAAGATGAAATATTATCCGACCCTTCACTCAGGCAGCGTGTAAACGAAACGAGTGATCGGAAAGCTGTAGAAGGGATCGTGTTCGTCTGCACGTTCAGCCTCCTCTCATTTGCAGGGGCCGCAGTGATTCACTGGCAAAACCTGCGAAATAAGAAGCAACAGCGTGCGGTCGAAACATAGCAGGATTTCTCGGCTTCGCTGCGCGAGTAGCCAAAATGCACATGGACGTTGCAGAGTCAGGGCGGCGCTCAACTTCCACAACCCCGCAAAACCAAGGCAGGCACTTGTAGTGCTCCTCAGCGCGGCTCCATATGCGCAATCATCAGCTGCACACTTTCATTACCTCGAAACTCATTCACATCCAGCTTGTACGCCAGCTCCACCCAACGCACGGTCGGGTTCGGCCACACCTCGCGGTCGATGCCGAAGGCAATGCCATCCAACCGCACCGAGCCACACTCACTCTTGAGCACCACTTTAAGATGGCGCTCGCCGACCACGCGCTGCTCGACCAGCTGGAACACACCATGGAACAGCGGTTCGGGGAAGTGTTGCCCCCAAGGCCCGGCGTTACGCAGGGCCTTGGCCAGGTCCAGGTGAAATTCCTCCACCGCCAGGCTGCCATCCGAAAGCAGACGGCCGGTCAAATCCTCTTCGCGCAACTGGCGACGGACTTCTTCATCGAACGCTTCGGCGAACGCCGGGAAATGACTTTCGGGCAACGACAGGCCCGCAGCCATGGCATGCCCACCGAACTTGCTGATCAGTTCAGGCTGGCGCGCTGCCACTGCATCCAGCGCATCACGGATGTGAAAGCCCGGTACCGACCGCGCCGAGCCCTTGAGCATGCCGTCACCGGCATCGGCGAAGGCGATAGTAGGCCGGTGGTAACGCTCTTTCAGGCGTGAGGCGAGGATCCCGATCACACCTTGGTGCCATTCGGCATCGAACAGGCATAGGCCGTAAGGCATGGACTCGACCGGCAAATCCTTGAGCTGGGCCAAGGCTTCGCGCTGCATGCCCTGCTCGATCGACTTGCGGTCCTGGTTCAGGCCGTCGAGCTGCTGTGCCATGTCCAGGGCCAGCGCCTCGTCCTCGCACAACAGGCACTCGATACCCAGGCTCATGTCGTCCAGGCGCCCGGCGGCATTGAGCCGCGGGCCTAGAATGAAGCCCAGGTCAGTGGAGGTGATACGCCGGTGATCGCGACGTGCCACCTCCAGAATCGCCTTCAGCCCCGGCCGCGCCCGGCCGGCACGGATGCGCTCCAGGCCCTGATGCACGAGGATGCGGTTGTTGGCATCCAGCGGCACCACGTCGGCTACGCTGCCCAGCGCGACCAGGTCGAGCAGCTCACCGATGTTCGGTTGTGCTTGCGTCTGGTAGCGCCCCAGGCTGCGCAGGCGCGCGCGCAAGGCCATCAGCACGTAGAAGATCACCCCGACGCCGGCCAGCGATTTGCTTGGGAAGTCGCAACCTGGCTGGTTCGGGTTGACGATAGCGTCGGCGTCCGGCAATTGCTGGCCCGGCAGGTGGTGGTCGGTGACCAGCACTTTGAGCCCAGCCGCTTTGGCTGCCGCCACACCCTCGACACTGGAAATGCCGTTGTCGACCGTGATCAGCAATTGCGGCTGGCGCTGCAGCGCCACCTCGACGATCTCCGGGGTCAGGCCATAGCCATATTCGAAACGGTTGGGCACCAGGTAGTCGACATGGGCCGCGCCCAGCAGGCGCAGGCCGAGCACGCCGACAGTACTGGCGGTGGCGCCGTCGGCATCGAAGTCGCCGACGATGATGATGCGCTGGCGCTGGTCGAGCGCTTCGACCAGCAAGTCTACAGCGGCATCGATGCCCTTGAGCTGCTGGTAGGGCAACAGCCGCGCCAGGCTCTTGTCCAGCTCGGCCTCGGACTGCACGCCGCGGGCGGCATACAAGCGGGTCAGCAAGGGTGGCAGGTTACCGAGAAACGGCAGGGTCGGCGGCAGCGGGCGGGGTTCGATACGCATGGGTCGGTTGGCTCAGCCACGCTCACCGAGCAGCCACTGCAGCTGCACTTCGTGCTGGCCACGGTCATCAGTGACGAACACTGTGCCTTCACTGATCATCACGTCCCACTTGATGCTGCGCGGCATGTCCGTGGCAAGCACCTCGAGCACCTCTTGCGGCACAGCGGCGATGTTCAGGTTCTTCAGGTTCTTGACCGCGCCAACCACCTTGCTCTCCCATACACGCAGGCTGCCGTAGGCCAGCAGGCTGGTGCGCTCGGTACGGCGCGAACACCAGGTCAGGCGATCAGCGTCCGGCTGCCCCACTTCGATCCAGTGCAGTACGCGGTCGTCCAGGCTCTTTTCCCACAGGGCAGGCTCGTCGACATCCGACAGGCCGCGGCCGAACGACAGATTCTCGTTGTACCAGAGTGCGTAGGCCAACAGCCGCACGGCCATGCGCTCTTCGGTTTCCGAAGGATGACGGGCGATGGTCTGCTTGACGCTTTCGTACACGCCGCGATCGAGATCGGTCAGATTCAGTTCGAATTTGTAGGTGGTGGACGGCTGGGCCATGGTCGAAGGGCTACTTGCGCAAAGAAAAGTCACACAGTCTACCCGATCCTGATCTTCGTTGCGCCGCAGCAGTATCTGCCGCTACCGACCTATGATAAAACCACGGTTCTGCCCAATTGCCACGGATGCCCCATGCCTACGCCCAGCAAACCCCTCGCCGGCCTGAAAGTCATCGAGCTTGGCACCCTGATCGCTGGCCCGTTCGCTTCGCGCATCTGCGCCGAGTTCGGCGCCGAGGTGATCAAGGTCGAGTCGCCCGACGGCGGTGACCCGCTGCGCAAATGGCGCAAGCTGTACGAGGGTACTTCGCTGTGGTGGTTCGTGCAGGCGCGCAACAAGCAGTCACTGACGCTGAACCTCAAGCATCCCGATGGTCGCGAGATCCTCAAGCGGCTGCTGGCCGAGGCCGACATTCTCATCGAGAACTTTCGCCCAGGCGTGCTGGAAAAGCTCGGCCTGGGCTGGGATGTGCTGCACGAGCTCAACCCGAAACTGGTGATGGTGCGCCTGTCAGGCTTCGGCCAGACCGGGCCGATGAAGGATCAGCCAGGTTTCGGTGCCGTGGGCGAGTCGATGGGTGGCCTGCGCTATATCACCGGCTTCGACGACCGCCCACCGGTGCGCACCGGCATCTCCATCGGCGACTCGATCGCTGCATTGTGGGGCGTGATCGGCGCACTGATGGCGCTGCGCCACCGCGAAGTCAACGGCGGCCAGGGCCAGGTGGTGGACGTGGCGCTGTACGAGGCAATCTTCGCCATGATGGAAAGCATGGTTCCCGAGTTCGATGTGTTTGGCTTCATTCGCGAACGCACCGGCAACATCATGCCGGGCATCACGCCCTCTTCCATCCACACCAGCGCCGACGGCAAGCACGTGCAGATCGGTGCCAATGGCGATGCGATATTCAAACGTTTCATGCAGGCCATCGGCCGTAACGACCTGGCCGACGACCCGACGCTGGCCAGCAATGATGGCCGCGATGCGCGGCGTGACGAACTGTACGGGGTGATCGACCGCTGGGCCAACAGCCTGCCCCTGGAGCAGGTGATGCAGGTACTGACAGCCGCCGAAGTGCCGGCAAGCCGAATCTACTCGGCAGAAGACATGTTCAACGACCCGCAGTACCTGGCCCGCGAGATGTTCCTGCAGGCCCGCCTGCCGGACGGTAAAGCGTTCAAGATGCCAGGCATTGTACCCAAGCTGTCCGAAACACCCGGCTCGGCCGAGTGGGTAGGCCCGGCGCTGGGCGAGCACACCGATGCCCTGCTTGGCACCCTGGGTTATGACGCCGCCGCCATCGCCAGCTTGCGCCAGGCAGGCACGGTCTGAGGTCGCCCCCGCCCGTGCGCGCGTTCCTGTCCCTGCTGTGCGGGCTGCTGCTCGCCATGGCCATCGCGCCAGTGCAGGCCAAGGAACGCCTGATATGGCTGGTCCGCGACCTGCCGCCCTTCACCATCCTGGAGGGTGCGGCCAAGGGCCAAGGTGCGATCGACCGGATGCTGGCGCTGCTGATCGAACAGATGCCCGAGTACGACCACGACATCGTACGGGTCACTCGGGCGCGCGGCATACAGATGCTGCAGGACCCTACCAGCTTCACCTGCGATCCGACCATGCTGTGGACACCGGAGCGTGCGAAGTTCGTGCATTTCTCCGAACCGGTGCTGGGGGCGATGAGCGGTGGCCTGGTCGTACGCAAGCAAGCCGGATCTCTGCTGGCACCGTTTCTGGATGGTGCGCAGGTTGACCTCAAACGCTTGTTGAGCGACACGCAACTGCAGCTTGGCATCGTCGCCGGACGCAGCTACAACACACAGATCGACGAGATCCTGCACCAGCTCCCCGACGCAGTCCTCAGCCGCCACTATGGTAACGATGCCACTGCCAATCTGCTGCAGATGCAGCGCCTGGGGCGCCTGCAACTGGTGCTCGGCTACTGGCCGGAAGTGCGCTACCTGATCCAGCAGCAAGGCGGCTCGCTCGATGAGTACCAGTTTCACCCGATACAAGGGGTGAACCGCTACCAGTTCTTGCATGTGGGCTGCTCCGATTCCCCCTTGGGGCACGCAGCGGTCGCGCATATAGACCAATTGTTGCCCCCGCTACGCCGGGACACCCTGCCCGCACTTTACGCCAAATGGCTGGATCCGGAGCTGCAAGAAGAATATCTGGAACAGAGCAGGCATTTTTTCGAAGCGCGATAAAAAAGAAACCCCGGGACGCTGGGGAGGACGCCCGGGGCCAATCGAAAGTCCTCATGGACTTCCCGCGACAACCCGCCATCACCGGAGCTGTGTGCTGGCTGGCTGCCCTACTGTCTCTGATGCGCCACTCAGGCAAAGGTTCCTTGAGGATGCTGACGTTGCTGCAACGCGGCGATGACACAGGGTTGCAGGCGCCCCTCGGCTATCTGCAGGTCACGGTGAAGGCCATCGACCAGGTCGATCAGCAGGCTTTGCTCCTGCAACTGGCGCTGGCTGACCGTTCGGCGCAAGGTAATGCCACCGAGACTGTCGAAAACGGTGAGTTGCCGGTTGCCAATGGCATCGGCGGTGCCTAGCTGGGTCTGATAGGGGCTCAGGGCGTCATTAAGCAGTCTGCAGATTCTTTCCATCCGGATCACTCGCTGCGTGGTGGTATATGAAGGAACTGACCAGCAAGCGCAGCGGAAAGTTCGTTGCGCTGCAGCTGTTTCAGTGAGCATGCGTGGGTGATGTGACCGTTTGAATACGCTGCAAGGCCTGCTGCCAACGCCGCACCGGTAGCGGCCAGGGCAGGTCGGCCAGCACCCAGAGGCCACGCTCGCGAGCTTGCTCGGCAAGGTTGGGCCGGTGCTTGCTGGCACAGCCGACGAAAAGCAAAGCGCGTGAACAGCGGTTGCGCTCCAGGCGTTCGAGCAGGGCCTGGCCGCCTTTCATCGCATGGTCGAGGATCAGCAGATCGGCACCGCGCTTGCGTGCCAGGCAGGCATTGAGGTCAACCAGATCATGGGTGATGCGCACATCGAAAACGCCCAGGGCATTGCACGCCTGATGCAGGAGAATCTGGTGGGAAGGCCGAGCCTGGTGAATCAACACGTAGGGCTGATGCATGAGCCGCTCCTGAGGGAAGGACGGGCCACTGTATGCAGCGCTCAACGCGTTTTACATAGGAAAAGTCTGAATGAAACCGGGGAAAAATCTAAAAAAGGGGCCGCGCAGCGGCCCCTCTCATCACGATTAAAGCGGCTTGCCGCGATTACCGTGCTGGCTGACGAAGGCCTGGACTGCCTTGAGGTCGTTGGCCAGCACCGTGCAGCGCTCCTCACGGCCGAACAGGTCGCTCAGGTGCGCAGGCAGCTCCAGCGCCTTGCCGACGCCCGCTTTCTCCACAGCCTCCGGGAACTTGACCGGGTGCGCAGTGCCCAGCACCACCATAGGGGTATCCAGGCTGCGACGGCATTCGCGCGCGGCCTTTACGCCAATCGCGGTATGCGGGTCGAGCACTTCACCTGTGCTGGCGAAGACCTCGGCGATGGTCTCGCAAGTCTGCTCGTCGCTCACTGCCAGCGAGTCGAACAGCTTGCGCGCCTCTGTCCAGCGGTCCTGGTCGACGCTGAAACCGCCGCCCTGCTTGAAGTTGGCCATCAGTTCGCCGATAGCGGCACCGTTGCGACCGTGGAGGTCGAACAACAAGCGCTCGAAGTTGGACGAAACCATGATGTCCATCGACGGCGACAAGGTCGCGTGCAGGGTTTCCTTGACGTACTGGTTGCCGCTCATGAAGCGGTGCAGGATGTCGTTGCGGTTGGTGGCAACCACCAGCTGGCTGACCGGCAGGCCCATGTTGCGTGCCAGGTAGCCGGCGAAGATGTCGCCAAAGTTGCCGGTCGGCACCGAGAACGCCACCGAACGCGCCGGGCCACCGAGCTGCAGGGCAGCGTGGAAGTAGTAGACGATCTGGGCCATGATCCGCGCCCAGTTGATCGAGTTGACTGCGACCAGGCGGGTGCCTTTGAGGAACGACTGGTCGGCGAAGCTGGCCTTGACCATCTCCTGGCAGTCATCGAAGTTGCCTTCGATGGCGATGTTGTGGATGTTGTCGCCGAAGATGGTGGTCATCTGACGGCGCTGAACTTCCGACACACGCTGATGCGGATGAAGGATGAAGATGTCGACGTTGTCGCAGCGACGGCAGCCTTCGATGGCGGCCGAGCCGGTGTCGCCACTGGTGGCGCCAATGATCACCACGCGCTCGTTGCGCTTGGCCAGTACGTGGTCGAGCAGACGCCCGAGCAGCTGCAGGGCGAAGTCCTTGAAGGCCAGCGTCGGGCCGTGGAACAGCTCAAGAACCCACTCGTTGCTGTTCAGCTGGCGCAGCGGAGCGACCGCAGCGTGGGCGAACTCGCCGTAGGTCTCTTCCAGGATCTTCTTGAAATCGGCGTCGGCAATGCTGCCCTCGACGAACGGGCGCATCACACGGAAGGCCAGTTCGTGATACGGCAGGCCAGCCCAGGAAGCGATTTCTTCCTGGGTGAAGCGTGGGAGGTTCTCTGGCACGTACAGGCCGCCATCGCTGGCCAGGCCAGCCAGCAGGACGTCTTCGAAATTCAGGGCCGGTGCCTGGCCGCGGGTGCTGATATAGCGCATATGCAAACCTTCGGTTCGAGCGGCAAGTTGCAAGCTGCAAGCGCCAAGAAAAAGCTGTTCGGCATTTTTCTTACGCGCTGCACTGCCCTTGCCGCAAATTTAAACTGTTAGAAGCCCCAACACCGAACTGCTTTTTCTTGCAGCTTGCAGCTTGAAGCTTGCCGCTTAGTTGAGCTGTTCGACGCGGATGCGCACGACCTTGCCGACCACGTCCTGCAAGGCTTCCAGAGCAACGATGGCGTCGTTGATGCTCTGCTCGACCACACGGTGGGTCAGCAGGATCATCGGCACCAGGCCGTCCTGTTCCTCGACTTCTTTCTGCATGATCGACTCGATGTTGATGCCGCGCTCCGACAGGATGCTCGCCACCTGAGCCAGCACGCCCGGGTGGTCCTTGGCATGGATGCGCAGGTAGTAGGCGCTCTGGCAAGCTTCGATCGGCAGAATCGGGTGCGCCGACAGCGAGTCCGGCTGGAAGGCCAGGTGCGGCACGCGGTTTTCCGGGTCGCAGGTCATGGCGCGGACCACGTCAACCAGGTCGGCGACCACCGAGGAAGCCGTGGGCTCCATGCCGGCGCCGGCACCGTAATACAAGGTCGAGCCGGCCGCATCGCCATTGACCATCACGGCGTTCATCACGCCGTTTACGTTGGCGATCAGGCGATCGCTCGGGATCAGCGTCGGGTGCACGCGCAGCTCGATGCCTTCGGCAGTGCGGCGGGCTACACCCAGGTGCTTGATGCGGTAGCCCAGGGCTTCGGCGTAGTTCACGTCGGCAGTGGTCAGCTGGGTGATGCCTTCGGTGTAGGCCTTGTCGAACTGCAGCGGGATGCCAAAGGCGATGGACGCCAGGATGGTCAGCTTGTGCGCAGCATCGATACCTTCGACGTCGAAGGTCGGGTCGGCTTCGGCATAACCCAGCGCCTGCGCTTCGGCCAGCACGTCGGGGAAGGCGCGGCCTTTTTCACGCATCTCGGTGAGGATGAAGTTGCCGGTGCCGTTGATGATCCCGGCCAGCCAGTTGATGCGGTTGGCCGACAGGCCTTCGCGGATCGCCTTGATCACCGGGATGCCACCGGCCACTGCGGCTTCGAACGCAACGATCACGCCCTTCTCACGGGCCTTGGCGAAAATTTCGTTGCCGTGAACGGCGATCAGCGCCTTGTTGGCAGTCACCACGTGCTTGCCGTTTTCGATGGCCTTGAGCACCAGGTCGCGGGCGATGGTGTAGCCACCGATCAGCTCGATGACAACGTCGATCTCCGGGTTGCTCGCAACGTCGAACACATCAGCGGTAATGGGGGTACCGGTAATCTGGCAGTTCGGGTTCGGCGAGCGCATGGCGATCTGTGCCACTTCAATACCGCGCCCGGCACGGCGGGCAATCTCCTCGGCGTTGCGCTGAAGTACATTGAAGGTTCCGCCACCGACGGTCCCCAACCCACAGATGCCTACTTTGACCGGTTTCACTGTGAACTCCCCATTGAACGGCCGGCACCTGCGCCGACCGTGAAACATGCCGTCACCCCATGACGACGGCGTACTGAATGATTTACTTGGCGGCCTGCTGCTGGCCGGCCAGGGCCAGTTTGGCCACTTGCGGTGCCGGTTGATAACCTGGAATCACCTGGCCGTTTTCGAGCACGATCGCCGGCGTGCCGTTGACGCCGATCGACTGGCCCAGCTGGAACTGCTTGCCGACCGGGTTGGCGCATTTGGCAGCCTTGATTTCCTTGCCGTCGATCATCTTGTCCAGCGCTGCGCGGCGGTCACTGGAGCACCACACGGCCTGCAACTGCTCGTCACCCGGCGAGCCGAGGCCCTGGCGCGGGAAGGCGACATAGCGCACTTCGATACCGCGACGGTTGAGCTCCGGCACTTCGGCGTGCAGCTTGTGGCAATACGGGCAGGTGGTGTCGGTGAACACGGTGATGTGCGACTTGGTCTGGCCCTTGGCAGGATAAACCACCATCTCGGCAGCTGGAATGCCATTGATGAGCTTGGCTACGCCTTGGCGCTCGGTTTTCTCGGTCAGGTTGACCGGCTTGCCGTCCTGGATCTGGTACAGGTAGCCCTGCATGACGAACTGGCCATCGGCGCTGGCGTACAGCACACGGCCGCCCTGCAGCTTGACTTCATACAGGCCGTTGAGCGGGCTGCTGGCCACGCTCTCGACCGGCACTTCCAGCTCAAGGTTCTGCAACGACTTGCGAATCGCCTGCTCGGCAGCGGTATTGCTGTCGGTCGCCGCGGCAACGGCAAAGGTACTGGCCAGCGCCAACGCGGCGGCGGCGAAAATCTGGGTCACGCGCATGGGAACTCCTGAGGGCGGACAGGGGCCGGAGGGCGTCACCTGCGCAAAAACGCGGCGACCGTGCGGCCCTTGGTGCAAACCGCCCAAGCCTACCACAACACGCTACCGGTGGAGGGGTCTGCGAGTACCGGCCGGCGGAACATGAAAATCATTCATCCACGCGGGTGGTGCTGTGCGTGCAGTTGCTGCAGGCGGGCCTTGGCCACATGGGTATAGATTTGTGTGGTCGACAGGTCGCTGTGCCCCAGCAGCATCTGCACCACGCGCAGGTCGGCACCATGATTGAGCAGATGGGTGGCGAAGGCGTGCCGCAGGGTGTGCGGTGACAGCGGCTTGTCGATGCCGGCAACTCGCGCGTGATGCTTGATGCGGTGCCAGAACGTCTGGCGGGTCATCTGCTCACCGCGCAGGCTGGGGAACAACACATCGCTCGGGCGCCCGCTGAGCAGTTCGGCGCGGCCGTCGCGCAGGTAGCGCTCCAGCCACAGCACCGCCTCTTCGCCCATCGGCACCAAGCGCTCCTTGCTGCCCTTGCCCATCACCCGCAGCACGCCCTGGCGCAGGTTCACCTGGTCCAGGGCAAGGCTGACCAGTTCGGTAACGCGCAGACCACAGGCGTACAGGACTTCAAGCATGGCACGGTCGCGCTGGCCAATGGCTTCGCCAAGGTCCGGGGCCTGCAACAGGGCCTCGACGTCGGCTTCCGACAACGACTTGGGCAAGGGTTTGCCCAGCTGAGGCATCTCTATTTGCAGGGTTGGATCGACGGCAATGAGCTTTTCCCGCAGCAAGTAGCGAAAGAAGCCACGCAGACCTGAGAGAAAACGCGCAGTGGAACGCGGTTTGTAGCCTTGATCCAGACGCCAGGCCAGGTGATCGAGGATCAGCTCTCGGCCGGCGGCAGGCAAGGCCAGGCCGTGATCCTGCAGCCAGCCATTGAACAGCGCCAGGTCACTGCGATAAGAGACGCGAGTGTTGTCTGAAAGGCCTTTTTCCAGCCACAGGGCATCAAGGAACTGGTCGATCAAGGGGTGGTCAAGGGCTGGCATGAAAACTCGGTGGCAAACGACGAAATGACGCTTAGTCTTTCATAACAACGCCGGCATAGGGAGCCCGCATGAACGAACAGCAGATCCTACTCAGTGTGGGCGGTATCGGTGCCGCCGCCCTCGCCTGCCAGTGGCTGGCCTGGCGCCTGAAGCTGCCAGCGATTCTCTTCCTGCTGCTGGCCGGGATAATGGTCGGCCCGTTGCTCGGCTGGCTCGACCCGCAAGCGCTGTTCGGCCCGCTGCTGATGCCGCTGGTGTCACTGGCGGTGGCACTGATCCTGTTCGAAGGCAGCCTGACCCTGCACCTCTCGCAATGGCGGGACATCGGCAGCGTGGTGCACCGCCTGGTCACCGTCGGCGCTCTGTCGACCTGGCTGGTGATCGCCCTGGCGACACACTGGCTGCTGGGTTTCGACTGGCCGCTGGCGATCCTGTTCGGCACCTTGACCCTGGTGACAGGCCCTACGGTCATCGTGCCCATGCTGCGCGTGGTACGGCCGAAGGCGACCATTGCCAACATCCTGCGCTGGGAAGGCATCGTCATCGACCCGATCGGTGCCCTGCTCGCCGTCGTGGTGTACAGCTTCATCATCGCCAGCGCCGATGGCGATGGCCTGAGCCAGAGCCTGGGGACCTTTGCCGGGGTGATCTTCTGCGGCAGCGCCCTGGGCGCCGCCGGTGGCTGGTTACTGGGGCAGATCATGCGCGAGCAATGGCTGCCGGAATACCTGCACAACCTGGCGTCACTGGCCGCCGTACTGGGTATTTTCATCGCCGCCAACCAGATCGTTCACGAGTCCGGGCTGCTGGCGGTGACGGTAATGGGCATGTGGCTGGCCAACATGCGTGGCGTCGATGTACGGCAGATCCTGCACTTCAAGGAGAACCTCAGCGTACTGCTGATCTCCGGCCTGTTCATCCTGCTTGCCGCGCGGCTCGATCTGCATGCCCTGCTGGGGTTGGGCCCGGCCGTACTGGCACTGCTGCTGGTGATCCAGCTGGTGGCGCGGCCGCTGAATGTCTTGCTGTCAACGCTGGGGTCCTCGCTGAACTGGCGGGAACGGGCCCTGCTGGCCTGGATCGCACCACGCGGTATCGTTGCCGCCGCAGTGTCGGCGATATTCGCCATCCGCCTGCATGAGGCCGGGCATCAGGACGCACTGCTGCTGGTGCCGCTCACCTTTGCCGTGATCATCGGCACCGTCGTGCTGCAGAGCGCTACGGCGCGCCCCCTGGCGCGCCTGCTCAAGGTGGCGGAGCCGGCGCCCAGCGGCTTTCTCATCGTCGGCGCCAACCAACCCGCACGCGCCATCGGCAAGGCCCTGCAGCAACTGGGCTGCCGTGTGTTGCTGACCGATTCGAGCTGGGAAAACATTCGTGCGGCACGCATGGAGGGGCTGCCGACCTACTTTGGCAACCCGGCTTCGCAGCATGCCGACGCACACCTGGACCTGGTAGGCCTCGGCCACCTGCTGGGGCTGTCGCCTGCCGGGGAGATCAACGCCTTGGCCTGTGCGCGCTTTCGTCATGACTTCGGCCACGGCCGCCTGTATGTGCTGGCCAGCGGCCTGGAGAAGCAGCGCAGCGACAAGCACCGGGCCAGCGAAGAGCACCGTGGCCAACTGCTGGGCTCAAGCCCGATGACCTACCAGCAAATGGCCAATCGCCTGCATCATGGCGCGGAACTGTACAGCACCAACCTTACCGAGGGCTTCGACTGGGACAATTACCAGGCATTGCATGGCGAGCGCGCACATCTGTTGTTTGCCCGGGATGCCCAGGGCTGGGTGCATGTATCAAGCCCCGAGAACCCGCTTGCGCCGCAACCTGGCTGGACCCTGGTGGCGTTGGTGGAACCGGCCCCCATCACCGAGACGACTGCCGCGCCGGGTTGAGCCTTCAGGCTTGTGGCAACACCGGCACCGGGCGCTTGTCCTCGTCGATGGCGACAAAGCTGAACACACCATGGATTGCCCGCTCGCGCCCATCCAGGTACATGTTCTCGACGAATACGTCCACTTGAACCTGCAAACTGGTGTTGCCGACCTTGATCACCGTTCCCACCAGCTCGACGATCGAGCCTGCCGGGATCGGGTGTTTGAAATCGATACGGTCTGTGGACACGGTCACCAGCGGCAGCCGGCAGAAGCGCGTAGCGGCGATGAACGACACTTCGTCCATCCAGGCCAGCGCAGTGCCGCCGAACAAGGTGTTGTGGTGGTTGGTGGTGTTGGGGAACACCGCTTTGGTCACGCGGGTCACCGAAAACTCGGTGCGGAGCTGAATTTCCTGGTCTCGGCTGGTCATGTCCGTCACTTCTTTCGGGTTTCAAAACGCAAAAAAGCAGCCCGAAGGCTGCTTTTTTCTCGCTAGGCGGCCAGGGCCACCGGGCAAACTGTACTCAGGACAGTTTTTCCTTGATGCGAGCGGCTTTGCCGGACAGGTCGCGCAGGTAGTACAGCTTGGCTTTACGCACGTCACCACGACGTTTCACGGCCAGGCTGTCGATCTGCGGGCTGTAGGTCTGGAAGGTACGCTCAACGCCAACGCCGCTGGAGATTTTGCGCACGGTGAAAGCGCTGTTCAGGCCGCGGTTACGCTTGGCGATAACAACGCCTTCGAACGCCTGCAGACGGGAACGCTCACCTTCCTTCACTTTAACCTGAACGACGATGGTGTCGCCTGGTGCGAAGGTCGGGATTTCCTTGCTCATCTGCTCGGCTTCGAGCTGCTGGATGATCTTGTTGGTCATGCTGTGCTCCTAAGATGGATACGTGATCCACCATCGATACGTTTAACTATCGTCCCGCTCGCGGAGATATTCCTCGAGCAGCTTCTTCTCTTCTCCAGAAAGCGAGCGACTTTCCAGAAGATCGGCGCGTCGTTCGAAGGTCCTACCAAGGGACTGCTTCATTCTCCAACGCCGGATGTGTGCATGGTTGCCACTTAGCAACACGTCGGGAACACGCTGATCCGCATACACCTCAGGTCGGGTGTAGTGCGGGCAATCGAGCAGACCGTCGGTGAAGGAGTCTTCCTCCGCCGAGTCCACATGCCCTAAAGCTCCGGGCAGCAGCCGTGTAACCGCATCGATCAGTACCATGGCCGGCAGCTCGCCACCGGAAAGCACATAGTCGCCAATCGACCACTCCTCATCGACATGAGCCTCGATAAAGCGCTCGTCGATGCCTTCATAACGACCGGCGATCAGGATCAGCGATTCCTGTTCGGCCAGGCCTTTGACCGCTTGCTGAGTCAGCTTGCGGCCTTGCGGCGAAAGGTAGATCACCTTTGCCGATGCTCCGGTCGCTTGCCTGGCGCTAACCAGGGCGTCTTCCAGAGGCTTGATTTTCATCACCATGCCCGGGCCACCGCCAAACGGCCGATCATCCACTGTGTGGTGGCGATCTGTGGTGTAGTCCCGCGGATTCCAGCAGGTCACCTGAAGCAACCCCTGTTTTACCGCGCGGCTGGTAATGCCGTACTCAGTGATGGCCGAGAACATCTCGGGGAACAACGTGATGACGTCTACGCGAAGGTTACCCATCGTTTAGAAGTCCGCGTCCCATTCAACCCGCATCACGCCTGCTTCCAGGTCGATTGCCAGCACACATTGCGCCGTATAGGGCAACAGACGCTCGCGATCATCCAGGCTGCCTGCGCAGGGCTTGACCACCATTACATCGTTCGCACCGGTCTCCAACAGGTGATCGACCTTGCCGAACAGCTGTTCGTCCTGGTTGATGACCTTCAGGCCCTGCAGTTGGTACCAGTAGTACTCGTCTGCGGCCAGGTTGGGCAAAAGGCTCCGCGGGATGCAGATTTCGAAGCCGCTCAGAAGACGCGCTTCATCACGATCATCGAGGCCTTTCAGTTTAACGACCAGGCCCTTTTGGGAGCCACGACCGCTGACCAGCTCGACCTGCTTTACCTTGCCTTCGTGCCGAAGCGTCCAGCGTGGATAATCCAACAGGTTTTCAATCGGATCGGTAAAGGAATACACCTTCACCTCGCCGCGAACGCCGTGAACCGAAAAAATCTTGCCAACGACGATGAGGTCGTCAGCCTTTTCTGGCGTCGCGTTCATATTGCTCAGGCAGCGGCCTTGGCAGCGTCCTTCAGCAGCTGAGCAACACGCTCAGACGGCTGTGCGCCTTGGCTCAGCCAGTAGCTGACGCGCTCCTGGTTGACCGACAGCTTGACTTCAGCGCCAGCAGCGATCGGGTTGAAGAAACCTACGCGCTCAACGAAACGGCCGTCACGGGCGTTACGCGAGTTGGTCACGGTCAGGTGGTAGAAAGGGCGCTTTTTCGAGCCGCCACGGGCAAGACGGATGGTTACCATGTGAACATCGTTCCTATAGTCGGTGCTGCAAATCTGAATGCCAAATAGGCACACGGGTGCCCAAAAGGCCGCATATTCTCGGGGAATACACGGACATTTGCAAATGACTTTTTCGACAAGGCCTCGCCCTGCCATCCAGATTTGCCGGTTGAGCCACGGATTGCGTGGCCATTGCCCCGCCGCAGCGGGGGTTCTGAGCGCTCATTCTTCAAAAGACAAGCGCCCGGAATAAGGGTTACAGCTTCGGCATGCCGCCGCCAGGCAACATCCCGCCCAGGCCGCGCATCATCTTGGCCATGCCGCCCTTGGCGGAGAATTTCTTCATCATCTTCTGCATCTGCTTGTGCTGCTTGATCAGCCGCCCGATGTCCTGCACCTGGGTACCGGAACCCAGGGCGATCCGGCGCTTGCGCGAACCGCTGATCAGGTCAGGATCGCGACGCTCGGCCGGGGTCATGGAGTTGATGATCGCCTCCATCTGCTTGAACTGTTTCTCGGCTGCGCCCTGGGCATTGCCCATCTGCGACAGGTTGACCCCGCCGATGCTCGGCAGCTTGTCCATCAGGCCGCCCAGGCCACCCATGTTCTTCATCTGTTGCAGCTGGTCGCGGAAGTCCTCGAGATCGAAGCCCTTGCCCTTCTTCAGCTTCTTGGCCAGCTTGTCGGCTTTGGCCTTGTCGATGGTCTGTTCGGCCTGCTCGATCAGGCTGAGCACGTCGCCCATGCCGAGGATGCGCGACGCCACACGGTCCGGGTGGAAGGGCTCGAGAGCCTCGGTTTTCTCACCCATACCGATGAACTTGATCGGCTTGCCGGTGATGGCACGTACCGAAAGCGCGGCACCGCCACGGGCATCACCGTCGACCTTGGTCAGCACCACGCCGGTCAGCGGCAGGGCTTCACCGAAGGCCTTGGCGGTATTGGCGGCGTCCTGGCCGGTCATGGCATCGACCACGAACAGGGTTTCAACCGGCTTGACCGCGGCATGCAGCGCCTTGATTTCGTCCATCATGTCGGCGTCGATGTGCAGACGGCCGGCGGTGTCGACAATGACCACGTCGATGAACTTGAGCTTGGCCTCGCGAATCGCCGCTTCGGCAATGGCCACAGGCTTCTGGCTGATATCGGACGGGAAGAAGGTCACGCCAATGTCGTTGGCCAGCGTTTCCAGCTGCTTGATCGCAGCCGGGCGGTAGACGTCGGCCGAAACCACCATCACGCTCTTCTTCTTGCGCTCCTTGAGGAAGCGCGCCAGCTTACCGGCGGTGGTGGTCTTGCCCGCGCCCTGCAAACCGGCCATCAGCACCACGGCAGGCGGGGCGGCATTGAGCGCGAGGTCTTCGTTGGCCGCACCCATCAGGCTTTCCAGCTCGGCCTGGACGATCTTCACGAACGCCTGGCCCGGGGTCAGGCTGCGCGACACCTCGGTGCCGACCGCACGCTCCTTGACGCTGTTGACGAAATCCTTGACCACCGGCAGGGCAACGTCGGCCTCGAGCAGGGCCATGCGCACTTCGCGCAACGTATCCTTGATGTTGTCTTCAGTCAGCTTGGCCTTGCCGGTGACATGGCGCAGCGTCTGTGACAGGCGGTCGGTCAGGTTTTCGAACATGGTGATCCTTTCAGGCCAAGTAAAAGCCGAGGTTTGTCAGGCGCCCAGGTGAATATGCACACGCGCTGGGCACAGCAAGGCGGCGATTATAGCGAAGAGCGGCGGCGGCGCACACCTCGGCTTCCCGGTGGCAACTTTCAAGCTGCAAGCCTCAAGCCGAAAACCATCAGAAAATCCCGCCCCCCCGTACGAATCTGCCTTCGCTTGCAGCTTGCAGCCTGAAGCTTGCAGCTCACTAGCCCCCCCAGCGCGATCTATGCCAAACTCCGTCTCTTTAAGGCTTGCCCACCAGGACTTATGGTCTCCTCACCCAGCCTCATCCCCAACCTGATCGCCGCCGGCCTATATATAGCGGCGACCGTTTATCAGGGTTCGCGCCTGGCCCAGTCGAGCAAAGCCGACAAACGGCTGCTCGGCCTGCTCGGCGCCCTCGCCGTGATCGCCCAGAGCGGCGCGCTGTTCTTTCAGCTGATCACCCCGCTGGGCCTGAGCCTGGACTTCTTCAGCGCCGCCAGCCTGATCGCCGTGGCGGTGATCACCCTGACCCTGCTGGCCTGCCTGCGCATACCGGTGGAAAACCTGCTGGTGCTGCTGTTCCCGCTCGGCGCCATCACGGCCCTGCTGGCCCAGTTCGCCCCACCCGGCACCGTTCCGCTGATCGATGAAGAGCCGGGGATCCTCGCTCATATCCTGCTATCGATCCTGGCCTATGGGCTGTTCACCATTGCGGTGTTCCAGTCGCTGCTCCTGCTACTGCAGGACCACCAGCTGAAAAACAAGCACCCTTCCGGGCTGATCCGCAACTTCCCACCGTTGCAGACCATGGAAAGCCTGCTGTTCGGCTTCCTTTGGGCGGGCTGGTGCCTGTTGTCGCTGTCGCTGATCTCTGGCTGGCTGTTCCTGGACAACCTGTTTGCCCAGCACCTGGTACACAAAACCCTGCTGGCCTGCGTGGCCTGGATCGTCTTCAGCGTACTGCTGTGGGGCCGCACCCGCCTGGGCTGGCGTGGGCACAAGGCGATCCGCTGGACACTGGCCGGTTTCTGCCTGCTGATGCTGGCCTATTTCGGCAGCAAGCTGGTCCGCGAATTCATCCTGCATATCTGACGGTCGCCCATGGACACCCTGCCGTACGCTCCGCTACTCGGCACTTTGGCACTGGCGCTGCTCTGGTCGGCGCTGTTCACCGCGGTGGATGCCGCCCGCCTGCAACTCAACGGCTCGTTGCGCCCCGGCGATGACGGGCAACCGGTACTGCCAGCCCAGGCCCTGGTGCTGTGCGCCAGCCTGGGCAAGCTTCTGGTATTGGGCCTGGCCTGCCTGATCGGCCAACGCCTCAACGGCGAGCACGGTTTCTGGCTGGCCGGCCTGGCCGCCACCTCTGGCCTGCTGGTGTTCGCCGAATACCTGCCGCGGCGCCTGGCTCGGCGCAACCCGCTGGCCTTCATCAGCCTGGGCGCCAGCCTGCTGAAGCTCCCATTGGCACTGGTGCAACCCTTGGCTTGCCTGCTGGACGGCTGCGCCAAGCTGATGTTGCGGCCGTTTCGCGTACCGCCCACCGCAGTGGCCCTGCACCCGCAGGCAGATGACGACTTTACCGAGGATGAAGACCACGACATGCCGCGCCACGGCCTGCTCGATGGCCTGCACTCGCTGGACAAGGTCACCGTCAACGACATTCTGGTGCCGCGCAACGAGGTCGATGGCATCAACCTGGATGAGCCGATCGAGCGCATCATCGAGCAGCTGATCCTCAGCCGCCACACGCGCCTGCCGGTCTACCACAACGACATCAACCAGGTAGAAGCCATCCTCAACACCAAGCTGATCAGCCACCTGCTGCCCAAGGCCGAGCTGACGCTGGAGAAGCTCCACAGCGCCTGCTACGAGCCTTACTTCGTCCCCGAAAGCACCCCACTGCAATTGCAACTGCTGAACTTCCACAAGCAGCAGCGCCGGCTGGGCGTGGTGGTGGACGAATACGGTGAGGTACTGGGCATCGTCACGCTGGAGGACATACTCGAGGAGATCGTCGGCGAGTTCGAGGAAGAGCACAGCCTCGACAACCCCCATGTACACCCCCAGTCCGACGGCACCTTCGTCATCGATGGCGCCGCTTCCCTGCGCGAAATCAACCGCACCCTCGGCTGGCACCTGCCCAGCGACGGCGGGCCGAAGACCCTGAACGGGCTGGTCACCGAGGCCCTTGAAAGCATCCCGGAAAGCGCTGTTTGCCTGAAGATCGGCCGCTATCGCCTGGAAATCCTCGAAACAGAAGACAATTGCGCCAGCAAGGTACTGGTGTGGACCGTGACCCGCTAGCTATACTCCGGTCACGCTTACCCAGCCCTGCCGTCCCGCCCGCTATCCGCACCCGGCGCCACACGGCCAGCGCGCTCCACTGACGCGCCCTGCGGTCCTGTTTCAACACCCCGAACAGTGCCCGCTCCCGCCCCTATCCCCCTTGGGCTATCGTCAGTCGGGCGAACAAAAGAACAATACGCTCCGGCGTCCGCGAACCGTACCTGCCCTTCGCTGGCCAGTGCATACCGTCGCGGGCCAAGCCCATGGAGCACGACCAGACTGTTAGGGACCTACTTAATGACAACCAGCAGCACTTATGCCCAAGCGCCTGCCGCGCCGGTCAACTCGCCCGCGCGGGTGGCCACCGCCAGCTTCATCGGCACGGCCATCGAGTTCTACGATTTCTACGTGTATGCCACTGCCGCCGCGCTGGTGATCGGCCCCGTATTCTTCCCTTCAGGGTCAGGCACCGCGCAGATGCTGGCGGCCTTCCTTACCTTCGGCATCGCCTTCCTCGCCCGCCCGCTGGGTTCAGCACTGTTCGGACACTTCGGTGACCGTATCGGGCGCAAGTCGACGCTGGTTGCCTCGCTGCTGCTGATGGGGGTGTCGACCACGCTGATCGGTGTATTGCCAGGCTACGACAGCATCGGCGTGTGGGCACCGATCATTCTTTGCCTGCTGCGCTTCGGCCAGGGCCTGGGCCTGGGCGGTGAATGGGGTGGCGCGGCGTTGCTGGCCACCGAGAACGCCCCGGCGGGCAAGCGTGCCTGGTTCGGGATGTTCCCGCAGCTAGGCCCTTCGATCGGCTTCCTGGCGGCCAACGGCCTGTTCCTGACCCTGGCCCTGCTGCTCAGCGACGAGCAGTTCCGGGAGTGGGGCTGGCGCATTCCGTTCCTGCTCAGTGCCGCGCTGGTGCTGGTAGGCCTGTACGTACGCCTGAAGCTTGAAGAAAGCCCCGTGTTCGCCAAGGCCGTGGCCCGCCACGAGCGGGTGAAAATGCCGGTGGTCGACCTGTTCAGCAAATACTGGCTGCCGACCCTGCTGGGCGCGGCCGCCATGGTGGTGTG
This sequence comes from Pseudomonas sp. TR47, assembly GCF_044143025.1. NCBI lineage: Bacteria > Pseudomonadati > Pseudomonadota > Gammaproteobacteria > Pseudomonadales > Pseudomonadaceae > Pseudomonas > Pseudomonas sp. TR47. The sequence goes on from NZ_JBHFCS010000001.1 coordinate 86,264, forward strand.
CTATGCGCTGTTCTACATCTCGACGGTGTTCTCGCTGAGCTACGGTGTCACTACGTTGGGCTACAGCCGCGAAACCTTCCTTGGCCTGCTGTGCTTCGCCGTGGTCTTCATGGCCCTGGCCACGCCGCTATCGGCCTGGCTCAGCGACCGTTACGGGCGCAAGCCGGTGCTGATCGTCGGCGGCCTGCTGGCGGTGGCCTCGGGCTTCACCATGGAGCCTTTGCTGACCTCCGGCTCGACCACGGGTGTTGCGTTGTTCCTGGCCATCGAGCTGTTTTTGATGGGCGTGACTTTCGCACCGATGGGCGCGCTGCTGCCAGAGCTGTTCCCTACTCACGTGCGTTATACCGGGGCGTCTGCGGCGTATAACCTGGGCGGCATCGTCGGGGCTTCGGCGGCGCCGTTCTTTGCCCAGAAACTGGTGAGCATGGGCGGTTTGAGCTGGGTGGGTGGGTATGTATCGGTGGCGGCGGTGATCAGCCTGATTGCTGTGCTGTGCCTGAAAGAGACCCGCAATACAGAGCTGTGACCTTTGAGCTGCAAGCTTCAAGCTGCAAGAAAAGGCATCCCTTAGCAGCTTGTAGCTTGTAGCTTGAGCTTAGAACTCGACCTTGACCGCCTGCGCCGCACGGGTCGCCTTGGCCCGCGCCGCTTCGATCGATTCATCACGTGCCAGGCACACGCCCATGCGGCGCTGGCCGTTGATTTCCGGTTTGCCGAACAGGCGGATCGCGGTATCCGGCTCGCTCAACGCTGCGCCGAGGTTGGCGAAGCTGGTCTGCTGCGACTGGCCTTCAGGCAGGATCACCGCCGACGCAGACGGGCCGAACTGGCGCACCACCGGGATCGGCAGGCCCAGAATGGCACGGGCATGCAGCGCGAACTGCGACAGGTCCTGGGAAATCAGCGTGACCAGGCCGGTATCGTGCGGGCGCGGCGAGACTTCGCTGAACCACACCTGATCGCCCTTGACGAACAACTCGACGCCGAACAAACCACGGCCGCCCAGTACATCGGTGACAGCCTTCGCCACACGCTGCGACTCGGCCAAGGCTTTCGGGCTCATCGCCTGGGGCTGCCACGACTCCTGGTAGTCGCCTTTCTCCTGGCGGTGACCGACCGGCTCCAGATACGTGGTGCCGCCAACATGGCGCACGGTCAGCAAGGTGATCTCGTAGTCGAAATCGATGAAGCCTTCGATGATCACCCGGCCCTTGCCGGCGCGGCCACCCTCCTGGGCGTAGTCCCACGACTTCTGCAGGTCGGCATCGCTGCGCAGCAGGCTCTGGCCCTTGCCGGACGAGCTCATCACCGGTTTGACCACGCACGGGTAACCGACATCGGCCACAGCCTTTGCATAGTCTTCAAAGGTATCGGCGAAGTGGTACGGCGAGGTCGGCAGGTCCAGCTCTTCGGCCGCCAGGCGGCGAATGCCCTCGCGGTTCATGGTCAGCTGCGTGGCGCGGGCGGTCGGCACGACGGTGAAACCTTCGTTCTCCAGCTCGACCAGCGTAGCGGTGGCGATGGCTTCGATTTCGGGGACGATGTAATGCGGTTTTTCAGCCTCGATCACCGCGCGCAGGGCGACACCATCGAGCATGTTGACCACGTGGCTGCGGTGCGCGACCTGCATGGCCGGCGCATTGGCGTAGCGGTCCACGGCGATCACTTCGACGCCCAGGCGCTGCAGCTCGATCACCACTTCCTTGCCCAGCTCGCCACAGCCGCAGAGCAGTACACGGGTCGCGGTAGGCGACAATGGGGTTCCGATACGGGTCATTTCAGGTCCTCGAAGGCGTCCGGGGCCGCGCCAGTCTTAGCGCCGCCCGCTGAAAAAGGACCCGTATTCTACACCATCAGCCAGCCACGGCAGCCCGCCGCGCACGAAATGCCATGGCCAGCCACACCGCAGTCACGCCTGCGAACTTGGAGGCCATCGCGGTGCCGATCACGGCGGGGGTCAGGGCACCGATCATGCCGAAGAAAATGAAGGTGTCCACCGGGATGCTCAGTGCCGAGCTCAACCACAAGCGGTCATGCAAGGGGCGCCGGGTGATGCTGAACACCAGCCAGTCGATCAGCTCGGAAACGAAGAACGCCGTGGCACTGGCCAGGGCAATGGCCGGCTCGGAAGTGACATACGACAGCACCAGCGCCATCAGCATGGCGATCAGCGCGCCATGGCCGTAGCGGGTCTGCACCATGTCACGCAAGATGAACACCAGCCCACCCCAGGCCGACCAGATCACGTCCAGATGCGGGGCGCTGGAAAAGGCAAAGTTGATCAGTACAACGCTGCTGATGTAAGCGATTAGAAAGAACATGGGCAGTGACCGTCCGACAAGCGGCACAGATTACCTGATTTTCGAGTCAACCGCAGCGCTTACAAGATCAATCCGGCCGCCACCGCCCGCTCATGGCACAGCTTGAGCACCGCACGGCGTTCGGTATTGTCCATCCGCCCCCAACGGCCGATCTCCGCTACGGTGCGCTGGCACCCGGTGCAGACATCCTGCTCGTCCAGCGCGCAGATGCTCACGCAGGGCGAAGCGACCGGGCGTTCGGTAGCGATCACCTCACTCATCGTCCACCACCAGGTCCCGCGCATAACGCTGGGCGTTGTGAACATAGTGCGCGGCGCTGGCCTCGAGCATGCGCTTCTGCTGCTCGGTCAGCTCACGCACCACCTTGCCGGGCGACCCCATTACCAGCGAACCGTCGGGAATTTCCTTGCCTTCGGGGATCAGTGCATTGGCGCCGATGATGCAGTGTTTGCCGATGCGCGCACCGTTGAGGATCACCGCATTGATGCCGACCAGGCTGTAATCGCCAACCGTGCAACCGTGCAGCATGGCGTTGTGGCCCACGGTCACGCCTTTGCCCAATGTCAGCGGCGAACCCATGTCGGTATGCATCACGGTACCGTCCTGGACATTGCTGTCCTCGCCGATATCGATCAGCTCGTTGTCGCCGCGCAGCACCGCGCCGAACCACACACTGGCGCGCGCCTGCAGGCGTACCTTGCCAATCAGCATGGCATTGGGTGCGGCCCAACTGGTGGCATGGCTCTCGACCCGCAGGTCGCCCAAGCGGTATTTCATTCTCGCTCCTCAGGTATCAGCGGCGACGGGGTGTGCCCCGTTCAGATCTCTATATAACGCTCGGGGGGCTGATGCAGGCTGATGCCTGCGTCGTACAGCAAGTTGACCAGTTCGACGATCATGATCGCCGACAGCCCCCAGATCTTGTATTCGCCATAACGATAGCTGGGCACATACCAACTCCGGCCCTGGTAATCGATACGGTGGGTGTGGTCGCGCGGGTCCTGGCGGAAAAATTCGAGCGGCACGCTGAATACTGCCGCGATCTCCGCATCATTGGCGCGGTATTCGACGAAATCAGGGATCACCCCGACGAATGGCGTCACTTTCAGCCCATGCAGGGAAATCAGCGGGCTCAGCGGGCCGAGCACTTCCACCAGGCCTGGCGGCAGGCCGATTTCTTCTTCGGCCTCGCGCAGCGCGGTGAATATCAGGTCGGGGTCTTCCGGGTCGCGCCTGCCACCGGGGAAGGCGACTTCACCGCCATGGGTGGAAAGCCCTTTGGCACGCAGGGTCAAGACCAGTTCGGGCGCTTCGCTGCGAGTAATGGGCAAAAGTACCGCCGCCTCGGGGAACCGTCGGTCGGTTTCCAGTGAAGCTGGTTGGTGGTTGCTCATTCGGCGAAGTAGCTCGTCCAGCATTGCGCACTCTCGTTTCCAAGGCCTGCCCTGCATGATGCACCAAAGCCGCGAAGCACCCAAGCCCTGCACGCTTGCGGCAGACCTGCCTGGCACGCCAAGATAGCGTGGGCTCAAGGGAAGAACAGCATGAAATTCTGCAGCGCGTGCGGCCAGCCGGTCATTCAGCGGATACCCGAAGGCGACAGCCGCCTGCGGTATGTCTGCAATCATTGCCAGACCATTCACTACCAGAACCCGAACATCGTTGCCGGGGTGCTGCCGGTCTGGGGCAGCCAGGTGCTGCTGTGCCGGCGAGCCATCGAGCCTCGCCGCGGCTTCTGGACCTTGCCCGCCGGCTTCATGGAGAACGGCGAAACACTGGACCAGGCCGCCCGCCGTGAAACTGTCGAAGAAGCCTGCGCCCGGGTCGGCACGATGGCCCTGTACCAGTTGTTCGACCTGCCGCACATCAACCAGGTGCATGTGTTCTTCCGCGCCGAACTGGCCGACCTGGACTTCGACATCGGCGTCGAGAGCCTGGAGGTGCGGCTGTTCGACGAACACGAGATACCGTGGGGCGAGCTGGCTTTCCGGACCGTCACACGCACACTAGAATGCTATTATCGCGACCGCATCGGGCAGCATTACCCCATAGGCCATGAGTACCTGCCACCGATGAGCGTTTCGCCCACCACTTAAGTTTGCAGGTACCGCTTCATGCGCTGGTTGTTCGCCCTCTTCTGCCTTTGCGTTACCTCGGTGTCCCAGGCGGCCTTCACCGAGACCATCATTCGCAAGCCACAGCCGCCTTTGCCGGCACAATCGCAATCGCAGGCGGCCATGCAGCCACTGATCGACAAGGTGCTGGTGATCAAGTCCGAGCGCCGCCTGCAGTTGATCAGCCGTGGCGAACCGCTGAAAACCTACCGCATCTCGCTGGGCAAGCAGCCCAAGGGCGCCAAGCAGCGCGAAGGCGACAAGAAGACCCCCGAGGGCCTGTACTGGCTGGACTGGCGCAAGCAAAGCGACCGTTTCAACCTGTCCATGCACATCACCTACCCGAACATCAGCGATGCAGCCCGGGCCACACGCGAGGGCTGGAGTGCCGGCAGCATGATCATGATCCACGGCACCCCGATCAACGACGAGTATCCCGAATGGTATTTCCATACGCTTGACTGGACCGACGGCTGTATCGCCATGCGCAACTCGGACATGCGCGAGGTCTGGGACCTGGTGCCGGACGGCACATTGATCGAGATTCGGCCCTGATAGTCCGGCATTCCAATTGAGGCTGTAGGAGCCTTCCCACTTCAATTAAACATTTGCCCTACTGCCGTGTAGGCAGCAGACTGCATCCAATCGACTGGCAAAGTTTTTAGCATCCACGCAAACGAGTACGCAGGCCGTACGCCATTTGCGGGGTTCTTCCATGCCAGCCCGATACCGCCACATCGCCAGCAGGCTGCTTGCCTGCTGCATGACGAGCTTGCTGGCCATGCCGCAGGTATGGGCGGACGACCCTGCCAGCCAGCAACTGCGTGATCAACAGCGAACCTTGCGCCAGCTCGAGCAGCAACAGCGGCTGCAGCGCTGGCAGCGCCCTCCAGCGGCGCAACACAGCGACGCCCTCGCACCGAACCCACCCAGCGACAGCCGCTGCTGGGAGATAGCCGGCGTTCGCCTGGCCGGCAACCGGCAGCTTTCGGCACAGGCGCTCGAGCCGGCCATCCAGGCGCTGATAAAGCCCTGCATGGGCATCGCTGACATCAACCACCTGCTCAAGGCCATCACCCAGCGCTACGTGCACGCCGGTTACCCGGCCAGCCGCCCCTATCTGCGCCAAGCGCCAGCGCATGACACGCCGTTGGACATCGTCATCATCGAAGGCTTCGTCGAGTCGATCGAGCTGGCTGCCGAGCTGCCGCTCTCCCTGAACAGCGCATTCCCCCATCTGCTGGGCAACCCCCTGTACCTGCCAGACCTTGAGCAGGGGCTGGACCAGCTCAACCGCCTGCGGGCCTACGAGCTCAGTGCCGACCTGTTGCCGGGCGAACTGCAGGGTGGCACCCGGGTGCTGCTGCAGCCTCGCCAAGTGGCTTCACGCTGGCACCTGGACAGCCGCTTCGATAACCGGGGCAGCCCGCTGACCGGGCGTCACCGCCTGAACCTCGGCATCGGCGTGGACAGCCCCTTGGGCCTGAACGACGACCTGCGCCTGTCACTGTCGACAACGGTCATCGATGCTCCGGGGCGCAGCCAGGGCGTCACCCTGTACTACAGCATCCCCTACGGCCCATGGAGTTTCACGCTCAATGTCGGCCAACTGCGCTACAACGCGCCGATTCCGCAAGGGCGGTACGACAGCAACGGCAACAGCAGCTACCAGAGCGTCAGCGCCGAGCGCATGCTCTGGCGCAACCAGTACGGCATGCTCAGCGCCAGCGCCCGGCTGGACCGCAAACAACTGATCAACCGCGCCGGCTCTGCAGTCATCGGCCTGCAGAGCCCCACCCTGACCAGCGTGGAGGCCGGGCTCAACCTGCTCTGGCTGGACCACGGCCTGTGGAACGCCTACATCGGCGTCGCCCAGGGCACTCACTGGCTGGGCGCCGAGCAACCCGCCCAGCACGCAGCTGCGCCGCAGCTCGACTTTAGAAAATACCGCGCCAGCCTGCTGCACCTGCGCCAAGGGCCAGCGAACTGGCCGTGGCGCTGGCAAAGCGAACTTGGCCTGCAGTACAGCACCGATGTCTTGCCGGCCGTCGAGCAAATGTTGTTGAGCGACGATTCGGCGGTGCGTGGCTTTCGCCTGCGTACCTACAGTGGCGCCAGCGCCGCCACCTGGCGCAATACCTTCAGCCAACCGCTGGCATTGCCCTGGACCACACCGGCTACGGTGCGCCCCTACCTGGGCCTGGACCTGGGCTGGGAGCGGCTGGCGCAAGGCGCTTCGCCGCGCCGGCTGGCAGGTGCCACGGCGGGTATCGAAGTGAACCTGCCGCACAGCCGCCTGCGCCTGGACTATCAGCGCGCCCTCTACGCCAGTGACCTGCAGCGCCCGCTGCTCGAACCCGGATTCTGGGTACTTGAATGGGCCCTGAACATCTGATTCACCCACAACAAAGAGAACGAGAACATGCAGACACTCTCGCAGATACCCGCAATCCGCCCCGATACCTTGCGCTGGGCCATTTTCCTCGCCCTGCTCGCCTCCACCAGCGCGCTGGCCGAACACGGCCTGGAGGCGGCAACCGGCCCTGGGGGTACGCCGCTCATCAGCAACAATCATGGCGTACCTGTTATCGACATCGTCGCGCCCAACGCCAGCGGCCTGTCGCACAACCAGTTCCTGGACTACAACGTCGCCCGCCCCGGCGTGGTACTGAACAACGCCCTCCAGGCCGGGCAGTCGCAACTGGCCGGCGCGCTGGCGGCCAACCCCCAGTTCCAGGGCCAGGCGGCCTCGACCATCCTCAACGAGGTGATCAGCCGCAACGCCTCGCTGATCGAAGGCCCACAGGAAATCTTCGGCCGCCCGGCCGACTACATCCTGGCCAACCCGAACGGCATCACCCTCAATGGCGGGACCTTCATCAACACCACCCGGGCCGGTTTCCTGGTAGGTACACCGGAGCTGCAGGACGAACAGCTCAAATACCTCAACACCCTCAATGCCAGTGGCACCCTGCAAGTGCTCACAGGCGGCCAGCACAATGCCGAGGGCGCGCTGGACCTGATCGCGCCGAAGCTCGACAGCAAGGGCGTGCTCTCGGCCAGTGGCGATCTCACCGTGACCGTTGGCCGCAACCGCATGCGTCAGGACGACGGGCAGGTCATCGAGCATCTGCCGGGCACGCCGTCCAGCATCGACGCCAACCTGTTCGGCGCCATGCGTGCCGGGCGCATTCGTGTGGTCAGCACTGCCGAGGGCGCAGGGGTGCGGGTGGGGCCGGTGCAGATCAAGGCCGACCAGGGCATCACCCTTGAATCTGCCGGCGCACTGCAGGTCAGCGGGCATGAAAACCGGCCCGGGGAACTGCTCAGCGAACACGGCGCATTGCAACTCACCGCTGCCGATGACCTGCGCCTTGGCGCCGTCGACGGCAAAGCCGAGCGTATCGAGATAAAGGCTGGAAAGAAGCTCACTCTGGATGCCGAAAGCCGCCAGAGCATCGCCCGCGAGCAGGAAAGCTGGAACAAAAAGTTCCTCTTCGTTACCCGCGAGACCTACCAGCGCGAACGTACCACCACCGCCGACCAACTGCGCGGGGCGCAGCTGCAAGCCAGTGACAGCGTGCTGTTGCAGTCCGGCGCCGACATGCGCCTGTTGGCAGCCAATGTGGATGCGGGCGGCGACCTGACACTCGACAGCGCTGCCAACCTGGATATCAGTGCAGGCACCAACAGCCAACGTATCGAGGAGCAGGTACGCCACCGCAAAGACCTGTGGCGCGGCGACAGCGATACCAACCAGTACAAGGAATCAGCACAAGGCAGCACGCTCAATGCCGCGCGCATGACGGTCAAGGCCAATGACACGCTCACCGTGCAAGGCAGCAAGCTGCACAGCCGCGCCGGCCTGGACATCAACGCCAGCAACGTCGAAATCGGCACAACGGCGCTGCAGGAACAGGGCACACGCCGCAACTACCGTGGCGACCTGGTATCGGGCACCTTTTTTGGTGACCGCAAAGGCAACGATACCCAAGGGCAGAGCGTAGCCGGCAGCGCTGTCACAGCCGATGGCAAGCTGAACGTTGCGGCCGAACAGGTGGGCATCAAGGGCAGCACCGTCCACGGCGCCCAAGACGCGGTGATGTACAGCGAAAAAGGCGCCCTGGCGATCGAGGCAGACCACGCCAGCACTGTTGCCACCGACCGCGACAGCAGCAGCAAGTTGTTCGGCCTGATCGGCAACGATCGCGAGCGCACGCAGCGCAAGCAGCAGGTGCTGAGCAGTGACGTCAGTTCTGCCAGCAACCTGCGGTTGGCCAGTGCTGAAGAATTGCGCATCCAGGGTTCGAAGGTGAAGGCCGGCGGGCATCTGCAGGTCGAGGCCAAGGGCGACCTGTTGATCGGTAGCACACAGTCAAGCGACGAGAGCGAAACACGCAGCCAGCAGCGCGGTTTCACGGCCAGCGCCAAACAGACCCAAGAAGCCGAAGACGGCAAGCCCGAGTCGCGCCAGTACGCCGCCGGCGTTGCTTACGAGGTGGTCACCAGCACAGGCCAACAACGCGAAACGTCGCAGGTGGCCAGCGAATTGACGGGCGCTACGGTTGGCCTGGACAGCGGCGCGCAGCTACAGGTCAACGGCTCCAGCGTACAGGCCAATGCGGGCGACCTGAACGTGCAGGCCAAACAGGTGAGCCTTGGCGCCACACGCAACGAGCGCGTGTCGTCCGGAAGCTCTACCCAAAGCGGTGGTGGCCTGACGGTGACCGGCGGTATGGATCGGCTGGGCAGCCTGTTCGAAGGCCATCGCAACAACGAAGTCACCACCGAACGCGACAGCAAGACGCAACGCACCGGGCTGCAGGCCAGCGGCGACCTGAAACTCAGCGCCGACGAGTTGATCACCGAAGCTGCACGCGTCAACGCAGGCGACACCCTTCAGGTAACTGCCAAGCGCATCGAGAACCGTGCCGTGCAGGACACCCATGAACGTGAAGTGCAGCGCAATGACTGGTCAGGCAGCATCGGCGCCAGCCTGGAGTACCGTGACGTGACCCGGCCGATCGAACGCTTGGTACAGGGCGAAGAAGCGGCGCGCTTCCAGCAAGCCTCGCCCGAAGACGCAATGGTGGCACCGAGCGTTGGCGGCGACATGACCCTGGACCACCTCAAACGCTTGGAAAACCAGCGCCGCGGCTTTGCCCAGGTGAGCGAACTGGCAGGGGGGCACGTGAAGGTCAAGACCGATACCCTCGATGACCAGGGCACCACCTGGCGTGCCAACGCCGGCGCCCTGCAGGTCGACGCGCAGCAGCACCACCTGCGCGCAGCCGAAAACACCCGGGAAGATAACGTGCAGCGCCTGGCCTACGGCGGTGACCTGCGCGTGGATACCAGTTCGGGGAGCGACCTGAACGTCCGCGCTTCCGGCAAGGGCGGCTCGCAGGGCAAGCAGGATACCGCCAGCACCGCAGTGCCGGGCAGCCTTTATGGGCAACAGGGCATTCAGGTGCAGTTGGGTAGCGACGGCCGCTACGAAGGCACGCGCATCGATGGCGGTGAAGGCGACGTAGTGATCCAGAGTGGCACTACACTGTCGCTGGCCCAGGCCACCGACCACGCTCAACAGCGCGCTCGCCAGCTCGATGGCAACGCCTGGGCCAAGGTCGGCAACCGCCCGGGCAGCACCGGCGTCGACGGCCGAGGCTATCTCGACCATGCCCAGCAGCAGGCTACGCAAACCAATGCCCAGGTGGCGCAGGTCGACGCCAAAGGCCAAGTGCGCCTGACCAGCGGGGGCGACATGCTGCTCGAAGGCACGCGTATTGGCAGCCGCGAGGCCAAGGTCGGCGATACGCTCCTGCAAAGCGATGGCCGCCTGCAGGTCAAAGCTGCGAGCAATACCCGGCAGGCCACTGGCGGGAACCTGGGCGGCGGCCTGGAGTTGGCCGTGAAGACCGGCACCACCCAAGGTGGCGCCATCGGGGGCCATTTCAACCATGGCAAGAAGAACGAGGACGCCCGCCAGGCAATCGATGCGCAGTTCCAAAGCGCAGGCAAACTGACCCTCGACAGCCGCGCTCGCGAGGACCTCGCCGTGCATCTGCAGGGCCTGCAGGCATCGGCCGAGCACATCGGCATCAATGCCGCCAAGGGCGGCATGCTGATCGAAGCGTCATCCAACGTCGAGCGGCGCGACAACCTGGACATTACCGCCGGCGCCGGCTTCAACACATCCAAGGGCGGCACCGACACCCTTGGGCTGCACGGCCGTGTTCAAGTCAACCTCGACAAGCGCGACAACCTCATCTGGAACGCCGGCAACCTGCGCGCCGAGCGTATCGACCTGCAAAGCCGCGGCGACACCCGCATCGAAGGCGTAAGCCTGGAAGCCGGGCGCATCAGCGGCGCAATCGACGGCGACCTGCGCATCGCCAGCCGCAAGGACAGCGTCGATACCCTGACCGTAAAAGGTGATGCACGGCTGAGCAAAGAGAAAAACCCGCAAGGCTATGTGAACGCTGCCACGGCCGTCGCAGGGCCGCTGGGAAGCAAGGTCAGCGAAAAAGCAGGTTCCGCCCTGGCCAAGGCCGACCCGGGCGTTTCGCCAACCTTCAGGCTCGATGTGTCGCATGTTCAGCGTGATGGCGTAGCCCAGCAGACGGCGCTCAAGGGCAGCGATGGGGTAGACCTGACGGTTGGCGGTGACGCTCACCTGACAGGCGCCCGCCTGCAATCGGCCAAGGGTGAGGTAAAACTCACCGCCAACGCGGTGACCAAGGAGACGCTGAGCGGCAATGATTACCGCCGGGATGTGTCGATCGATGCGTCGAACTCGCCGGTAGACCTGGGTACCGCCATTGCCCAGATCAGCAAAGGCAAAGGTGCCGCAGACGGCGAGAATGCATTGGACCTTGGCTTGCTGCGCACCAGTGGGCATAGCCGCAGTGAGCAGTGGGCATCGGGGATTGAAGGGAAAGCCAACTGATCCACAGGCCCTGTCGTCGGCAAACCGGCGATAGGGCCATGAACGTCACGTCAACCGCTGCTTACCAACGCCACTCCCTCTGCCCCGTCAATGCCTGTGGCCCCAGCAACCGAGCAGCGCGCAGCAGCGGTGTAAGGGCCGCGTCCGGCTGCAGTTCGGCCGCCACCACTGCGTGGCGCCCCAGAAGGTCTGCATCCAGCGCCAACTGATGCTCGCCCTGTTGTATCAGTTGCCCATGCAGACGCCAGCCTGTGCGGCAATCCATTTCTACCCAGCCCTGCCCCAACCCCAGCGACCAAGGTTCACTCAAGGCGAGGTCGGTGACCGTGATGCGGCCTTCACTGGTGCGGCACTGCTCCCCCGCGCCTTGCAGGCGCAGCGTGCCCTGCCACTGCCCGGCCAGCCGATAGGCCGTCTGCACACTCGCCTGGGGAGCCTGTGCAGTGACGTCCAACCGCCAGCGCCATGGCCAGCCTTCGGCATGCAACTGCCAGCCCTGGCCCTGAAAGCCCAGCAGTGCGTTGGCCTGCAAGCGCCAAGGCTGCAAGGCCCAGCGTACGGGGCCGGCAGGCCCGAACTGCTGCGCCTGCCCCTGCCACAGGCTGCCGCTGACCGCATGCATCGGCAGGCCCAAGCCCTTTGCAACCCAGGTTGCCGGCAACTGCACCAGCAAAGTCAGGCTGAACACCAGCCCGGCCCACAGCAGCCCACGGCGGCTCATGGCTGCACCACCAGGTCGAAACGCAGGCCCTTGGCATCCTGCTCCAGGGCCCACTGCAGCGGTTGCGCACCCTCTGCGCGCAAGGCCTGCAGCCAGCGCTGCAAAACCTGCTCATCGGCCACCTGGCCGCGCAGTTGCCACACCTTGCCTTGGACCTCGACCTCGGCAACTTCGACCCGCCGCGCCTGGGCAGACTGACGCAGCCGCTCCAGGCTCACGCCTGGCCCGCTGGGGAAGGCGGCGGCCTGCACTGCCAGCCCATGCCACTGGCTGAGCTCGCGCCATTGCGACACGCCTTGGCGCAGTGCCAGCAACGCCAGCAGAAAGCCGATCAGGCACCAGGCGAGCAACAATCGATGACGCTGAAACCACGCTCGGGTCATGTTGGCGCTCCCAGATCGAAAACCACGTGCGCCGCTGGCGCAGCGCTCAGTACCTGCACCGCCGCTCCGGCGGCGCTTGCCATTTCTTGCCAGGGCGGCTCGCTCCCCTCGCCCTGCAGGCGCAGGTGCCAACGCTGGCCGTCGAAGCGCACCGCTTGCAGACGCCAACCTGGGTGCTCATGCAGCCACACCTGCAGGTGTGCCTGCAGGTCTTGAAGCTGACGCTCCCGCAGTTGCTGTTGCAGTTCGCTTTCGCGCAGGCGCTTGAGGGCCTGCGCCGCTTGCCGAGGGCTGGCCTGGGTGCCGGTCACGGCCAGCACCTGCGTGCGCCAGGTTTGTACCTGCCGCCATTGCTGGCCCGCCCATAGCCCGCACCACACCACGGCCAGCACCAGGCAGGCGACAACCAGCGCGCGCGGCAGGGCCGGCACACGGGGCGCCAAGCGGGCCTGACGGGTTCGCTCGAACAGGCTTGGCAGCGTGTCGAGCGACGCCAGCGTTCCCGGCCAGCGCCCGACCTGGGTGGCTTTGCGCAGGCTATCCCAGGGCTGCTGCGGTACCTCACCCAGCGCGTCAGGCCAGGCCAGCCAATGGGCTTTCCCCTCTTCGCTGCGCCCCAGGTACAGGCACAGGCCAGGCGCGCGCTGCCACTGCCAGCCCGTCCCGGGCTCAGGCGTGGGCAACAATTGGAACTCGGCCCAACAGCGCTCGATCTGCAGCCCCCATTCGCTGCACTGGCCACGCCATTCGTCCAGCGCCTGGCGGGCTACCGCCAGCAGGCGCAACTGCCCTGCCTGGCGAGCGAGGCAAGCGCACTGCACCTGTTCGGCGTTCTGCAGCAAGTGGTCTTCCAGCAGCAAGGGCCACTCATCACGTTTGAGGCCTGGCGGTGCAGCCAGCTCGAACTGGCTGCACCGCTCGCCCGGGATGATCAGCGCTACCTGTGCGTCCAGGTTCGCCGGGGGCTCGCCCTGGCCTTCCCGTTGGGCCACACCGTTTTCAACCAACAGCCAGTCCCAGATCACGCCCGGGCGCAGCAGCAACCAAGACCGCGCCGGCGCACGTCGCCGCCATTCAAGCTTCATGAACGCCCCCAAGGGAGCGTGAAGGTGCAGACATAGGGGGCTCCATCACGCTGCAGTTGCACGCGCACACCACGGCCGGGGTGCGCGGGTTGGTCGGAAGGCCAGGGCAGCCATCGGCCTCCCTGGTGATAAAGAACATTCAGCGCACTGACCTGCTGCAGCTGCTCGCGCACGACCCAACGGGGTTCGCTGGCGGCGTACAGGTCTGCCGAGGTTTCCAGCATCAGGCGTTGTTCGCGGGGGTCGAAACGTAGGCGTTGGCGCTGCAACCGTGAGCCACCCTCGGCCTCTGGCACAGCCGTGGCTGCCACCCACAGCAACTGCTGGCGATCGGGCTGCCAGTCGAGCCAGCGGCTGGCCAGTGGCAGGCGTTGCTCATACACCCGGCGTAGAACCGGGCTGTCGAAGCGCCGCTCCAGGGCCAGGCAGAACTCCAGCACACTGTTCTCCTGGCGGGTCACCTGCAGCCGCTCGCGGACCTTGAGCCAGCCATTGACCAGCGCCGCGAGCATGACCCCCAGCAGCGCGGTCAAGGCCATGGCCACCATCAGTTCGATCAGGGTCAAGCCTGCCTGGCGCCGCTTCATGGACGCTCCAGAAAAACCGTGTACTGGCCCAACGGCAGGCGCTGATCGCGGTCGGCATACAGTTGCATCTCGCCGCGACGCAGGTCGCGCACGCCGGTACGGCGCAGCTGCATCTGCCAGTGGCACGCCTGCCCGCCCTGGTTCAACACCCCACTGGGCTGGTTGCTGGCCGGCCAGTACCGTTCCACGGCAAAGCGCGCCTGCAGCTCGCGAGCGCACAGCACGCCAAGGCGATGCTGTTGCACGCTGTCCTGCACTGCCAGGCGCTGGCGCAGAACCTGGCTGGTGATCACCGCCAGCACAGCAGCAATCGCCAGGGCCACGGTCACCTCCAGCAGGGTGAACCCCTGTTGCGTGCGCTTCATGGTGACAACCCCACTCGCAACTGGCCGTCACGCCCCCACGCCCAGCGCTGGCTGCCACCTGCCCAGTGCCAGCGCACCGAACCCGGCTGGGCCCAACCTTGCGGCGTGAACTGCAGATGCGGCTGCAGGCTGGCCGGCCAGTCGGGGCGCAGCCCTTTGGGCCAGTCCCCAAAGCTGACCGGTTCGGCCACCCAGCCCTCGCGCTCACGCCGCACGAACTCCGGGTGTTGGCCGGTCCAACGCAGCCCGCGCAATTGCCCGGCATGCCGGGCCAGTGCAGCCTGGGTGTGGACGTGCGCCGCCAGCCGCTGCAACGCCTGATCGACGCTGGCCTTGCCGCTGTCCAGCCAGGCCACCGCAAGCCCGGTCATGAGGCCGGCGATGGCCAGCACCACCAGCAATTCGAGCAGGCTGAAACCGCGCTGTGGGCGCATCGCTCACAGCGCCCAGTTACCCAGGTCGGCGTCCTGGCCTTCGCCGCCCTGTACACCATCGGCGCCCAACGAATACACATCGACCCGGCCATGCTCGCCAGGCATGCGGTACTGGTACGGGGTGCCCCACGGGTCCTCCGGCAGGCGGCGTACATAACCATCGCTGCGCCAGGCACGCGGCAGCGGCTCCTGGGTCGGTTTTTTCACCAGCGCAGCCAGGCCTTGCTCATTGCTGGGAAAGCGCAGGTTGTCCAGCCGGTACATGTCCAGCGCCTGCTCGAGCGTGCTCAGGTCGGCCATGACCTTCTGCCGCATGGCCTTGTCCTGGTTGCCGAGCACGCTGGGCGCGACCACGGCGATCAGCAGGCCGATGATGAAAATCACCACCATGATTTCCATCAGGGTGAAGCCGTGTTGGCGCTTGCGTCGATGCTGCATGGGGTTGCTCCTTGTCATCTACAGTTACAGGCCCTGGTTGAGCTGCATGATCGGCAGCAGCACCGCCAGCACGATGAACAGCACTACGGCGCCCATCACCAGGATCATCAGGGGTTCGAAAAGCGCCATGGCCGTATCCACCTGGCGGGCAAAGCCACGCTCCTGGTCGTCGGCCACGCGCTCGAGCATGTCGGCCAGGGTGCCGCTGGCCTCGCCACTGCCGACCATGTTCACCAGCAACGGCGGGAACTGCTGGCAACCATCCAGCGCCCGGTGCAGGCTGGTGCCGCCCTGCACCTGCTGGCGCACCTGCTCCATGGCCAGGCGGATACGCCGGTTGCCGACGGTTTCAGTGGCCACCTGCAAGGCTTCGAGCAAGGCAACACCGCTGCTGGTGAGGATCGCCAGGCTGCGCGCCAGGCGGGCACTCTCCAGCACCTGTAACAGCCCCCCCACGCGTGGCAGGCGCAACAGCAGGTCGTCGCGGCGCAGGCACCAGTGCGGCTTGCGCAGCAACCAGCTGGCCAGCAGCGACGTGAGGATGGCCAGCCCCAGTAGCCAGGGGCCGGCGTGCACCAGGCCTTGGCTCAGGCCGATCAGCAATGAGGTGATCAGCGGCAGGCTCTGCCCGGCATGGGCAAACTGTTCGGTGAGCTTGGGTACGACGAAGGTCATCAGGCCGATCACCACCGCCAGTGACACGCCCATCAGCACGCAGGGGTAGATCAGTGCCGTACGCGCCTTGTGCTGCTGGCGCTGCACCTGTTCCAGGTGGTCTGCCAGCCGGGTAAGCACCTGGGCCAACCGCCCGGAGCGCTCACCGGCTTCGACCAGCGCGCAGTACAGACCGGTGAACGGCGCGCCCTGGCGGGCCAGGCTACGGGCCAGGCCCAGGCCCTCGGCGAGCGAGCCACGCAGAGCCACCAGCACCCCGTGCAGGGCTGGCTGGCGCAACTGGCGCTCAAGCGTCGCCAAGGCATCGACCAGCGGGATGCCCGCGCCGGTCAAGGTCGCCAGCTGGCGTGTCAGCTCACACAGCTGGGCACGGCTCAGGCGTTGTCGGCGCGGCTGCCGGGCACCGCTTTCGAAGCGCTGCAACTGGCGGGGGAACAAGCCCTGCTCGCGCAGCAACTGGCGTGCGTGGCGTTCGGTATCGGCCTGCAGGCTGGCTTTGTGGGTCTTGCCGGCCAGATCAACGGCCTGGTAGCGAAAGGTCGGCATGGGTCAGCCCTGCACCACACGCAGTACTTCGGCCAGGCTGGTCTCGCCGCGGGCCAGGCAATCACTGGCCATCGCCACCAGGCTCTGGCGGCGCTCGGCCAGGTAGTCGTGCATGGCCAGTTCACTGGCGCCGTCATACAGCAGGCCGATCAGGCCGGCGTCCAGTTCGACGAATTCGTACAGGCCCAAACGACCGATATAGCCAGTGCCCTGGCATTGCTCGCAGCCCACCGCGTGGTAGCTGCTGCCCAGCGCCGCCAGCTCAGGCCACAGCGCCCGTTCGGCCGGCTGCAATGGCTGCGCCACCGCGCAATGGCACAGCCGTCGCACCAGGCGCTGGGCCAGCACGCCACGCAGGCATGAGGCGATCAGGAACGGCTCGACGCCCATGTCGCGCAAGCGGGTGACCGCGCCCACTGCGCTGTTGGTGTGCAACGTCGACAGTACCAAGTGGCCGGTGAGGCTGGCCTGCACGGCGATCTGCGCGGTTTCCTGGTCGCGGATTTCACCGAGCATGATCACGTCCGGGTCCTGGCGCAGGATGGCGCGCAGGCCTGTGGCAAAGGTCAGCCCGGCGCGCGGATTGATGGCCGTCTGGCCAATGCCGGCGATGGCGTATTCCACCGGGTCCTCGACGGTGAGGATGTTGCGGCTGCCGTCATTGAGGCTGTTGAGGCTGGCGTACAGGGTGGTGGTCTTGCCCGAGCCGGTCGGCCCGGTCGACAGCACGATACCGTTGGGCCTTGTCAGGCAATTGCGCAGGCCGTGCAGCACTGCGTTGGGCATGCCCAGGTTGCCCAACGCCAGCAAGCTGGCCTGCTTGTCGAGCACGCGCATCACCACGCGCTCGCCATGGATACCGGGCAAGGTCGAGACGCGCACGTCCACCTCACGCCCGGCGGCGCGCAAGGTGATGCGACCGTCCTGGGGCTGGCGCTTCTCGGCGATGTCCAGGCGCGCCATGACCTTGATCCGCGACACCAGCATGGCCGACAACGCGCGCGGCGGGCGCAACACCTCGCGCAGGTGGCCATCGACACGCAGGCGAACCACCAGGCTCTGCTCAAAGGTCTCGATATGAATGTCCGAAGCGCGCAGGCGCAGGGCCTGGCCGAACAGGCCGTTGATCAGGCGGATCACCGGGGCCTCATCATCGCTTTCGAGCAGGTCCTCGATGCGCGGCATTTCGCTCATCAGGCTGTCCAGATCAACCTGTTCGCCGATGCCTTCGATCAGTGCTTCGGTGGCAGCATCCCCGGCCTGATACAACTGGCCGAGGCGTTCGTCGAACGGCGCAGCTTCCAGGTAGTGCAGTGCCACGGGCTGGCCATGCACACGCAGCAGTTCCTGCAGTTGGTTACTGTCAGCATCGCGGCGCAGCCACAACTGCCAGCCGGTATCCGCCGGGGCCATGGCCAGCCCGGCCTGACGCGCAAGGCGATAGGGCAGCATCACCAGTCGCCCCCGTCCAGGCGCGCGCGGCTGGCCGGGAATACCCGCAGCAGCTGGCCGTCCTGCGCAAGGCCTGGCAGCTTGAGCGGCGTGGTCTGCTGCAGGGTGCGGTACTTGTCTTCGCTCAAACCCGCCAGGCTCGGCCCGTCACGCAGGATGCGCGGGCGAATGAAGACCATCAGGTTCTGCTTGGTGTTCTTGCTGGCCTCGGAACGGAACAGCCGGCCCAGCCCCGGAATATCCCCCAGAAACGGTACGCGTTGATCGCTGGTGCTCAGCTCATCGCTGATCAGGCCGCCAAGAATCACCAGGCCATTGTCCTCGACCATGACCTTGGTCTTGATCTCGCGCTTGTTGGTGATCACATCGCTGGCGGCGCTGGAGTCGGCGATCGACGAGACTTCCTGAACGATGTCCAGGCGTACGCTGTTGTCGATGTTGATTTGCGGCTTGATGCGCAGCTTCACCCCGACTTCCTTGCGCTCGATGGTTTGGTAGGGGTTGGCGTTGTTCTGCGTCACGGAGCCGGTGACGAAGGGCACTTCCTGGCCGACCAGGATCGATGCCTCGGCATTGTCCAGCGTCAGCAGGGTCGGCGTGGACAGCAGGTTGAAGCCGCTCTTGCCCTTCAGTGCGTTGATCAGCATGGCGAAGTTGAAGCCACCGCCGAAGTGACCGATGCCGGCAGTCACGCCCGTGGTGGCCGACAGCAGGTCGCCCAGCGCTTCGTTGTCGCCGCTGGCAGCGGCACCCGCGATGTTGGCGATGTTCACCCCGTTGCTGCCGAAGTTGACGATGCCGGCGCCGAACTTTTCGTCGGCGAACAGCCACTGCACGCCAAGCTCCTGGGCACGGCTGTCGGACACTTCGGCGATGATGGCCTCGACCACTACCTGGGCGCGGCGGATGTCCAGCTGCTCGACGATGGAGCGGTAGGCGGCCAGCTCGCTGTCGGGGCCGACCATGACCACGGCGTTGGTGCCCTCCTCGTACTCCAGGCGGATGCCCGAATCGCTGGCGGCGGCCATCACCGGCTTGTTCTTGGCCTCGCCTTCGCCTGCTCCCTCGCTGGGCACACCGCCTTCCTGGCTCAACCCGCGCAGCACCTTCACCACTTCGCCAGCATTGGCATGGCGCAGGTAGATCACCTGCGTGTTGCTGCTGTGCCGGTTCTCACTGGGCTGATCGAGCTGGCCCAGCAGGGCTCGCACACGGTCGGTGCTGCCACGTACCAGCAAGGCATTGCTGCGCGGGTCAGCCACCACCTGGGTGCTGTCGGCGCCCTGCTCCCGGGCCAACAGGCGGGTCAGCAACTGCGCGGTGTCGGCGGCGCTGGCATGGCGCAGGGGCATGACCTTCAGGGGTTCGTCACTGACCTGGTCAAGCTGGCGCAACAGGCTGTCGATGCGTTCGAGGTTGCTGCGCCAATCGGTGACCACCAGCAGGTTGGCCGCAGGATAAGGGGTGATCACACCAACACGCGGGTCGATCAGCGGCTTGAGAATACCGAGCATCTGCTCGCTGGCGGCGTTACGCACATTGAATACGCGGGTGGCCACGCCATCACTGCCTTCGCTGTGCTTGCCGGCGGCTTCAACTGGCACCGGCTCCAGGCGCGCGGCCTGGTCGGGGACGATCTTCACACTGCCATTGGGCAGATCGACCGCGGCATAGCCTTGGGCACGCAGCTGGGCGAGAAAGATGTCGTAGATGGCATCGGCATCGTGGCGGTCGACGGTACGCACCGTGACCTTGCCTTTGACCCGCGGGTCGACGATGAACGTGGTGCCGGTGATGCGCGACACGCTGTCGATGAATTCGCCCAGTTCGGTGTCGACGAAGTTCACCTCGTAAAGCGGGGTGCCGTTGTCATCGAAGGTTTCCGGTTCTTCTGCCCAGGCCGCAGCAAGAGCCAGGGTCAAGGCAGCGGCCACGCAATATTTCACCAGCATTGTTCATCCTTGCCGCTTGAAGCCGGTCACGGCGGGGCGTGGCGGCCAGGGCAAGCGTTCACGCCGCCCCTGGTTGTCGAAAATCAGGCCATCGGCGTCGATGTCCTGCAACACGATCCCCGGTGCCAGGCGCTGGCCGCGGCCCAAGGTGCGCACCTGCTGGCCGTAGCGCAGCACCACGACGCTGGCCGACAACGGCTTGGCCTTGAGGCCGCCCAGGTACTGCAATGGCAACCGGGTGAGCGCAATCGAGCCGTCGTCGCCTGGCGCTTGCCAATGGCCGACCAGCAACCCCGGCAGCGGGGCGTCGACGGCAACCGGGGCGCTGGCCGGTTGCGGCTGGCGCGCCAGTTGCAGCACGCATTGGGCGGCAAGCCACCCGGCCAGCGTCAGCAGGCCACCGGTCATCAGGCGAGCGGCGAATGTCATGACATCAGCTGCCGTGGGTGCCAGCCTGGGTGGCCTTGCACGTAGCGCACCTGCGGCACTTGCAAGGCCGCCAGTTGCCAACCCGGCTGCTGCCGCCCGAGCCAGGCCTCGACCCGTTGCCACAACGGCTCACCGGCTTGGGGCTCGAATTGCAGACCAAAGGTGCGGCACAGGCCCTGCACCGGATCCAGGCCAGTGATGCGCTTGCCTTGCGGGCTGTAGCTCACCTGCCAGGCCTGGCCCTGCCAGCGTGGCAGGTCCTGGCTGTTGTCCAGCAGCAAGGGGTCACCGAACAGTTGCTCGGCGGCGTTTTCCAGCACCTGCTCGACCTGCCGGGCCGGCGCCTCGACCACCGGTGCCGGGTAGCCGCCGGTGAGGCTGATCAGGTGCTCGCGCGTGATGGCCTGGCCAGCGGCCAATGGGTAGTCATAGCGCAGGCCCGGCAACAGCACCGGCATGCTGCTGTCATCGGCCAGGGCCTGGTGCAGCAAACGGTCCCAACTGCCGCCACGCGTGTCGCGACGCCACAGCGCCTGTGGCGCAACCGCCAGCGGCTGGTCGAGCCACGCTGCATGGCCTGCGCGCTGCTGGCGCAACTCGGCCTGCAACTGGCTGGCGCGCAACTGCGCTGCGGGTGAGAGTTGCTGGGCCAATGCAGGAAAGAAGCGCCCATCGAACTGCCATTGCCCGGCAACCTGTTGGCAACGCAGGCGAAACGCACCACTGCCCCGGCAACCGGCAAACAACACCGGGATGCGCCGGCCACTGGCCTGGGTCGCCTGCACAGGTGTGGGCCACAGGTCCTGGCCACGTGCGCAGAGCAGCACGTCGATCTGCGCCACGCGCTCGGCCAGCCACAGGCCCGGGCCGGTGCCGACATCCGCCAGCGCCACCACCAGGTCCGCTTCGCGGCGGGCCTGCTCGAAGGTCGGCAGCAGCGATTGGTACCACTGTTTGAGCGAGGCTTTCTGGTCCTGGGCGTAAGGGTCGGTGACGCCCACCACGGCGATGCGTGCACCGCCGCGCTCGAAAATGTGCAGAGGCTCCAGGCCCAAGGTTTTGCGTTGTCCGTCGGCAATACCCGCCGCAAGGGTCATCGCTGAAGACTGGTGGTAAAGGGCGGCACTGCGCTGTGGCCAAAGCACGCGTTCATCACTGCTCACACGGGCTTCGCTGCCCAACAGCCGGCTGCCCCGCACACCGCTCTCGCCCTGGGTCAGATAGGCCAGGCCACTGCCGTTCCAGCCCTGGCCGTTCTCGAGGGTCAGGCTATTGCCCGGCCCCACCTCGGCGCGCAGCTGTTCCAACAGGGCCGCGAGCACGGCATAGCCACCCAGTTGCACGCCGGCCGCCTGACTGGCATCGAGCAAAGGCGCGAGTTGAGGGTAAGCCACGCTGGCGCTGTCGCCGGTCATCCAGGGGGCACGGCCCAGGTGGCTGACCGGGCCCAGGCGGGTCGCCGGCACCACGGGCTGGCCGGGCTGGCGCGCATCGAGGGTGTCGGCGACGTACAACAGGTCCAGGCTGGCATCGCCGCCGCGCTGGCCCGGGAATGCAGAACAGGCACCGAGCAACGGTGCCAGGGCACCGACACCCATCCATCTGATCATTTCGCGCCTGTACACACTGCTTGCCATCGGGCCCGCCATCCTTATCCGAGTTCTCTTTGGGCCCCGGATGTTGCGGCGTTGGCATTACAGTTTGATGGCAGAAATCCGACAACCATTCCAGATTGTTCTGTCTGGCACAGCGATAAGAACTTAATGTTTTAAAGCGACGTTAATATTTCTGCCAAAGAATCATCATCTTTGCGCACTAAAGTCGCGGTTTCCTCCAACTCAGCCAATACAAGGACACCCTGATGAGTCGAGAAACCGGCGACAACCTGGACCGCAACCACAGTGGCAACCTGCCGATGGCCAGCGTCATGGACGCCTACCTCAGCCGTCGCAGCGTGATGCGCGGCAGCCTGGGTGCCGCTATCGCCATGATTGCCGGTACCGGCCTGACCGGCTGCTTCGACAGTGGTGGCGATTCCGACAACGATGACCCGGCCACCGAGCCGCCGGTTACCGAACCTGAAGTACCGAAACTGGCGCTGGGCTTCCAGTCCATCGCGGGTTCACGCACCGACGCCTGTGTCGTCGCCGCCGGCTACAGTGCCTACGTGCTGGCACCGTGGGGCACGCCGATCAACAGCAACGCCAACCCCTGGAAACCGGACGGCAGCAATACCTCCAGCGACCAGGCCAATGCCATGGGCATGCACCATGACGGCATGCACTTCTTCCCCATCAATGGCAGTTCCGAAGACGGCCTGCTGGCGATCAACTTCGAATACATCGATGCCGCCGCCCTGCACCCCAACGGCCCGACCACCGACGCCAGCGGCAATCGCCCGGCCGAAGAAGTGCGCAAGGAAATCAACGCCCACGGTGCCGGCGTGGTGCGCCTGCAGAAGCTCAACGGGCGCTGGCAGGTGGTCGACAACGACCCGCTCAACCGCCGTTTCACCACCGCCTCACGCATGGAAATCACTGGCCCGCTGCGTGGCACCGACCACGTCAAGACCAAGTATTCGGCTGACGGCACGCACTGCCGCGGCACCAACAACAACTGCGGCAACGGCTACACCCCGTGGGGCACTTACCTGACCTGCGAAGAGAACTGGCCTGGCATTTTCGTCAACAAGGACACCCGTCCGGAGGACCAGCGACGCATCGGCGTAGGCACCTCCAGCGGCCAGTACAAGTGGGAGACCGCTGCTGGTGACAGCACCGAAGAAAACGATGAGTTCGCCCGCTTCGACGTGACCATCAAAGGTGCCAGCGCCACCGACGACTACCGCAACGAAGCCAGTACCTATGGCTACATCGTCGAGATCGACCCGTACAACAGCAGCACCCTGGCCACCAAGCGCACCGCACTCGGCCGCTTCCGCCACGAAGGCTGCTGCCCGGGCCTGCCGGTGGCCGGTAAACCGCTGGTCTGGTACATGGGCGACGACTCCAACAACGAGTACCTGTACAAGTTCGTCTCCACCGCGGTGTGGGATGCCGCCGACGCAAGCCCGGCCGACCGCCTGGCCACCGGCGCCAAGTACATGGACCAGGGCAAGCTTTACGTGGCCCGCTTCAATGCAGACGGCACGGGCGAGTGGATTCTGCTCGACGTGACCACCGCCACCACTGCCGGCAGCACCCTCGGGGCGCTGTACGGTGACCTGGCAGGCATCATCCTCAACACCCGTGGTGCAGGCGATGCAGTGGGTGCAACGCCGATGGACCGCCCGGAATGGACAGCGGTAAACCCGCTCAATGGCGACGTCTACCTGACCCTGACCAACAACAGCGCGCGCACCCCGGAAAAAGTCGATGCGGCCAACCCGCGTGGCCCGAACCGCCACGGCCACATCATCCGCTGGCACGACAGCGACGATCACGTGAGCTTCACCTGGGATATCTTCGTGTTCGGTGCCAACGCCGCCGGCACCGCAGACATCAACCGCTCGGGCCTGACCGAACTCAACCAGTTCGCCAGCCCCGACGGCATGAGCTTCGATAGCCGTGGCGTGTTGTGGTTCGAGACTGACAACGGCGAGAGCACGGTCACCGATTACACCAACGATCAGTTACTGGCGGTGATCCCTACCAACCTGGTGGATGCCGCTGGCAACCAAATACCGGTCAATGCCCAGAACCAGGTGGACTTGCGCCGCTTCTTCGTCGGGCCGAACGGCAGCGAGGTGACCGGGATTGCCTTCAGCCCGGACAACAAGTCGATGTTCGTCAATATCCAGCACCCGGAAAACTGGCCTTACACCGACAAGGCCACCGATGTGACCCCGGCGGGGACCACGGTACGGCCGAGGGCTTCGACCGTGGTGATCCAGCGCGATGATGGCGGGGAGATCGGGACCGTCTGATCCGTTTTTGCATCAGGGCCGCTGCGCGGCCCAATCGCCGGCAAGCCGGCTCCTACAGGTATGGGAGCCGGTTTGCCGGCGATTGGGCTGCACGGCAGCCCTTGAACATGATCACCAGGCCATTGGCGCCCGACTCTTCACCCGCACCTGCTGCGCCGGCACCCGCGCATGCCACTGCACCACTCCCAACGCCTCCAGCTCAAACGCGCTGCGTATCGTCCTGCCCTGTTCTTCGAACGAAAGCTGCAACTGAAAATGCCCACTGTTGAGCAGCAACCCTTCGCTCAACCGCTCAAACGTTTCGTCATCCACCGCCCCCAGCGCCTGACGCAACGCTGCGGCATCTACATAGCCCGACGCCGGCCGACCACTGACGATGCGGCTGAGCAACGAGCGGGGATACCGCCCTTCATAAAGCGCCTCCAGCAATGGCAGATGCTCCAGGCCTACAGCATTGGCATTCAGGCGCCAGCCGGTCGTCTGCGGCAAAGCACACAACATCGGATAACGGCGCTGGCGCGAGGCATCCGCTTCGAGCAGCAGGTTCAACTCACTGGTGTCCAGCATCGGCTGGTTGGCCGCCAGACGAGGCGGCTGCTGGCGCAGATACTGGGCACTTTCGGCGCCTTGCAGGCGTGCATCGCTGTCGCTGTCGAGCCAGTCTGCCAAGGCGTCGACCAGACGTTGCGCGGCCATGTTGTCGCCCAGCAAACGCCGTAGCTGGCGCTCGGCACGTTCACCGTCATCCCCCAGCAGCGCATTGACGTTGAAACAGGTGTGCTGGTCGTACACCCGCAGTTGTGCCTGGCCGGCGCCAAAATCGTAGGTCAACGGTTGCCCCCGAAGCGCCTGCCAGAACAGCGGGCTAAGCCGCCAGGCGCGGTCACGCAAGGCCTGCTCGGCATAGGCCAGGCCAGCCTGCTCCATGGCCCGCACCTGTACCCGTTGGCGCAGCAGCTGTACGTCATCGACCTGACGCCGCCCGTCCTCCACCAGCCAGGCCATCCCCGCTGCGAGCATCGCCAGTACCACCAACACCATCAGCAGCGCGGCGCCCTGCTGTCGCTTGCCACCCATGGCGCAGCACTCCTCTTATCGAACAAGGCGCCAGTCAACAGGGGAGTTGTTGCAGGCAGATTGCAAATACCTTGCAGTCATGTTCGCGTCATCTACGCGAGGCAGGATTGGCCTTTCTTTTCATGGCCTTACAGGAGTGGTCGTAATGGGTGGCATCGGAATCTGGCAGCTGGTGATCGTACTGATGATCGTGTTTCTGCTGTTTGGCACCAAACGCCTCAAGGGTCTGGGCAGTGATGTTGGCGAAGCGATCCAGGGCTTTCGCAAGTCCATGGGGGGCGACAGCGATGCCAGCACCCAAACTGCAGCACCGCAGGTACAACAGGAGCCACTGACCCGTTCGCCTGCGCCACAGCCGCACGCGGATCGGCAGGCCTGATGTTCGAGGTAGGCTTCAGCGAGATGCTGCTGGTGGGCATCGTCGCGCTGCTGGTGCTTGGCCCGGAACGCTTGCCCGTCGCGGCGCGTACGCTGGGCCGTGGCCTGGGCCAGGCGCGCCGGGCAATGCAAGGTTTGCGCGCGCAGATGGAACGCGAAATCGACATGCCCAACCTCGACAGCGCGCCATTGCAACGCCTCGAGCAGGAGCTGCGCCAGGGCATCAGCCTCAAGGCGGAACCGGCCACTGACGCTGCAACGGCCACGGTCATTCGGGAGACCACCTCATGAGTATCGCCCTGGACCCGGCGGCACACATGCCGCTCACCGGTCACCTGCGCGACCTGCGCAAGCGCCTGATGCGCTGCCTGCTACTGGTCGCGCTGGTGTTCGCCGGCCTGTTCCCCTTCGCCCAGCAGCTCTACACACTGATTTCCGAACCGCTGCGCCGCTTCCTTCCGGAAGGCGCCAGCATGATCGCCACCAGTGTCACCTCGCCCTTTCTCACACCGTTCAAGCTGACCGCGATGTGTGCGCTGTTCGTGGCCATGCCGCTGCTGCTGCATCAGGCCTGGGGTTTTCTTGCGCCGGGCCTTTACCGCCGCGAGCGGCGCATCGCCCTGCCCTTGCTGGTGTCGAGCATTGTGCTGTTCTACGCCGGCATGGCGTTCGCCTTCTACCTGGTATTCCCGATGATGTTCGGCTTTTTTGCCAGCGTGACGCCGGACGGCGTGGCGATGATGACCGACATCAGCCAGTACCTGGACTTCATCATGGCGCTGTTCCTGGCGTTCGGCCTGGCCTTCGAGATCCCGGTGGCAACGTTCATCGTGGTCTGGGTGGGGCTGGCCGACGTGGCCACATTACGGCGCAGCAGGCCCTACGTAGTTGTCGGCTGCTTTGTGGTGGGGATGGTCCTGACGCCGCCGGATGTGTTCTCACAGACCATGCTGGCGGTGCCGATGTGGGTGCTGTTCGAGGTGGGGTTGCTGGCGTGTGCCGGGTTGCGGCGGGAGGGGCAAGCGCCGCAGAGCGTCGCTGAATGAACCGGGTTCATCGCCGGCAAGCCGGCGATGAACTCAGCTCGGCCTAGAAATCGGCGAGGCGCCAGACTTCGTAGGCCGGTGTTTCGTAAGGATGGCTCTGCCTGAGCGCAGCGACGACCTGGGCAATCAGGTCGTCGGCCACCACCAGCTCCACCTTCCACTCCTCCACCACCTCGACCTGGCCGGTTTGCCCAAGGAACGGCTGGCTGCCGTCCAAGGGGCGAAACTGGCCGTGGCCCAGGGTTTGCCAGGCGCAGTGGTCGTAGTCGCCGATACGCCCGCCACCGGCGGCGAACACGGCGGCCTTGACCACGTCGACGTGGCTGGCCGGGACGAAGAAGGCGAGCTTGTACACGCCTTAGTTCACCCAGACGCGCGCGTTACGGAACATACGCATCAGCGCGGCGTCTTCCTGCCACTCATCCGGGCGCCAGGAGTTCTGCACGGCGCGGAACACGCGCTCCGGGTGCGGCATCATGATGGTCACGCGGCCGTCTCGGCTGGTCAGGCCGGTGATACCATGCGGCGAGCCGTTCGGGTTGGCCGGGTAGGCTTCGGTGACCTTGCCGTGGTTGTCGACGTAGCGCAGGGCCACGCAACCGGACAGGTCGGCTTCCAGCAGTGCCTCTTCGCTGGCGAATTCGGCATGGCCTTCGCCGTGGGCGATGGCGATCGGCATGCGCGAACCGGCCATGCCCTGCAGGAAGATCGAGTTGGACTTCTGCACCTCGACCATGGCCACACGGGCTTCGAACTGCTCCGAGCGGTTGCGCACGAAGTGCGGCCAGTACTCGGTGCCCGGGATCAGCTCGTGAAGGTTGGACATCATCTGGCAACCGTTGCACACGCCCAGGGCGAAGCTGTCGGTACGCTCGAAGAAGGCCTGGAAGGCATCACGGGCACGGGCGTTGAACAAGGCCGACTTGGCCCAGCCTTCACCGGCACCGAGCACGTCACCGTAAGAGAAACCACCGCAGGCAACCAGGCCCTTGAAGGCTTCGAAGTCGACGCGGCCAGCGAGGATGTCGCTCATGTGCACGTCGATGGCGGCGAAGCCGGCGCGGTCGAAGGCGGCAGCCATCTCGACCTGGCCGTTGACGCCCTGCTCACGCAGGATCGCCACTTGCGGGCGCACGCCCTTCTTGATGTACGGCGCAGCGATGTCCTCGTTGACGTCGTAACCAACCTTGACCGACAGGCCCGGGTTGTCTTCTTCGAGCAGCGCGTCGAACTCCTGGTCGGCGCAGTCGGCGTTGTCACGCAGGCGCTGAACCTGGTAGCTGGTCTCGGCCCACTGGCGCTGCAGCATGCGACGGTCGTCGTCGAACAGCACCTGGCCGTTCAGGCTGATGGACACCTCGGCGTTGTTGACCGGTTTGCCGATCACCGCCACGCAACCTTCACCCAGGCCTGCGGCGCTGAACTGCGCCAGCACGTCCGGAGTAGCATCCTGGCGAACCTGGATGACTGCGCCCAGCTCTTCGTTGAAGAGGATGGCCGGCACGTCATTGCTGTTATCGGTCAGCGGGTCCAGTTGCAGGTCGAGGCCGCAGTGGCCGGCGAAGGCCATTTCCAGCACGGTAGTCAGCAGGCCGCCGTCGGAACGGTCGTGGTAAGCCAGCAGGTGGCCGTCGGCGTTCAGGCCCTGGATCACGGCGAAGAATGCCTTGAGGTCTTCGGCGTCGTCGACGTCCGGAGCCTGGGCTGCGATCTTGCCGTAGGTCTGCGCCAGGATCGAAGCGCCCATGCGGTTCTTGCCGCGGCCCAGGTCGATCAGGATCAGGTCCGTCTCACCCTTGTCCATGCGCAGTTGCGGGGTCAGGGTCTTGCGGATGTCGGTGACCGGGGCGAAGCCGGTGATGATCAGCGACATTGGCGAAGTGACGCTCTTCTCGACGCCCTCTTCACTCCACTTGGTCTTCATCGACATGGAGTCCTTGCCGACCGGAATGGTCAGGCCCAGCTCCGGGCACAACTCCATACCGACAGCCTTGACGGTGTCGTACAGACGGGCGTCTTCGCCTGGGTGGCCGGCAGCGGACATCCAGTTGGCCGACAGTTTGATGTCGGACAGCTTTTCAATCTGCGCGGCAGCCAGGTTGGTCAGGGTTTCACCGATCGCCATGCGGCCGGACGCTGGCGCGTCGAGCACTGCCAGCGGCGTGCGCTCACCCATGGCCATGGCTTCACCGGTGTACACGTCGAAGCTGGTGGCCGTGACGGCGCAGTCGGCCACCGGTACCTGCCATGGGCCGACCATCTGGTCGCGGGCCACCAGACCGGTGATGGTGCGGTCGCCGATGGTGATCAGGAAGCTCTTGCTGGCAACCGCCGGGTGGTTCAGGACACGCTGCACGGCGCTGTCCAGGTCCACCTTGCTCGGGTCGAAATCATCGCCCAGTTCGGCTTCGCGGGTTACCGAACGGTGCATGCGCGGCGGCTTGCCCAGCAGCACGTCAAGCGGCATGTCCACCGGCGTATTGCCGAAGTGGCTGTCGGTCACGGTCAGGTGCGGCTCTTCGGTCGCCTCGCCAACGACGGCGAACGGGCAGCGCTCGCGCTCACAGATGGCCTGGAAGCGTTCGAAGTCGACAGCGCTGACGGCCAGCACATAACGCTCCTGCGATTCGTTGCTCCAGATTTCGTGCGGGGCCATGCCCGGCTCGTCGTTGGGCACATTGCGCAGTTCGAAGCGGCCACCGCGGCCACCGTCGTTCACCAGTTCAGGGAAGGCGTTGGAAATGCCGCCGGCGCCAACGTCATGGATGAAGGCGATCGGGTTCTTGTCGCCCAGCTGCCAGCAACGGTCGATGACCTCCTGGCAACGGCGCTCCATTTCCGGGTTTTCGCGCTGCACCGAGGCGAAGTCCAGGTCCGCCGAGCTGGCACCGGTGGCGACCGACGAAGCGGCGCCGCCGCCCAGGCCGATCAGCATGGCCGGGCCACCGAGCACGATCAGCTTGGCGCCGACGGTGATTTCGGCCTTCTGTACGTGGTCTTCACGGATGTTGCCCATGCCGCCGGCCAGCATGATCGGCTTGTGGTAGCCGCGCACTTCTTCACCGTGCGGGGTGTTGATGGCCTGCTCGAAGGTACGGAAGTAGCCGGTCAGAGCCGGGCGACCGAATTCGTTGTTGAACGCTGCGCCACCCAGCGGGCCTTCGATCATGATGTCGAGGGCGTCAACGATACGCTCAGGTTTACCGTAGGCCTGCTCCCATGGCTGTTCGAAGCCCGGGATGCGCAGGTTGGACACGGTGAAGCCGGTCAGGCCGGCTTTTGGCTTGGCGCCACGGCCGGTAGCACCTTCGTCACGGATTTCGCCGCCCGAGCCGGTGGAGGCACCGGAGAACGGAGCGATGGCGGTCGGGTGGTTGTGCGTTTCGACCTTCATCAGGATGTGCACCGGCTCCTGCACCGCGCCGTACTGGCGGGTCTCAGGGTTCGGGAAGAAACGCCCGGCAACGTTGCCGACGATCACCGAGGCGTTGTCCTTGTACGCAGACAGCACGCCTTCGCTGTGCATCTGGTAGGTGTTCTTGATCATGCCGAACAGGCTCTTTTCCTGAGCCTGGCCGTCGATGTCCCAACTGGCGTTGAAGATCTTGTGGCGGCAGTGTTCGGAGTTGGCCTGGGCGAACATCATCAGCTCGATGTCGTTCGGGTTGCGTTTGAGCCCCTGGAAGGCGTTGACCAGGTAGTCGATCTCGTCTTCGGCCAGGGCCAGGCCCAGCTCGATGTTGGCCTTGGCCAGCGCGTCGCGGCCACCGGCCAGGATATCGACCGACGTCATCGGCTTGGCCTGGGCATGGCTGAACAGGTCGCTCGCCTGCTCCAGCTGGGCCAGCACGCGCTGGGTCATGCGGTCGTGCAGTTCAGCGGCGACAACGGCGGCGTCGGCGTCGCTCAGGTCACCGGCAACGTAGTAGGCGATGCCGCGCTCCAGGCGCTGGATCGACTGCAGGCCGCAGTTGTGGGCGATGTCGCTGGCCTTGCTGGCCCAGGGCGAGATGGTGCCCAGGCGCGGCACGACCAGGAACAGGCGGCCAGTCGGCTCCTGCACCGGCACGCTCGGGCCGTACTTGAGCAGACGGCCCAGCACCTGCTGCTGGTCGGCGGTCAGCTCGCCGTCGACATCGGCGAAGTGGGCAAATTCGGCATACAAACCAGTAACAGCGGGGACTTTCTGGCTCAGTTGCTCGAGTAATTTACCGTGGCGAAAGGCAGAAAGGGCAGGAGCGCCGCGCAGGATCAACATCGTCGGGACAGCCTCAGGAAGGGGTGTGCTTAGAGGCCGTGCATTCTAGCCTAATTCCGCGGCTTGCGGCACCCGCCAGAGGGCAATGCTGCCGGGCGGCGGAACCGGACTTCGGGGTCAAAAAAAGCGACAAGCCGCAAGCTGCAAGCTACAAGAAAAAACAGGTGGCGCGCAGGTCGCATTTTTCTTGCCGCTTGCAGCTTGCATCACAGAACGCGCTACCAGACAACCTGGCAGTTGTCGAGATATGGCGCCCCCCGTCCTTTGCGTATACTGCAAGCTATGTTCGCCCATACTGCTTTGCGCCAGCGTTGCGCCAAATGGCTTTTCGCAACCGGTCTCTTTCTGTTGCTCGGTGCCTGCGTTGAAAAACCCAGCACCCTCGAGCGCGTGAAGGAGGACGGCGTGCTGCGCGTGATCACCCGCAACAGCCCGGCCACTTATTTCCAGGACCGCAACGGCGAAACCGGCTTCGAATACGAGCTGGTCAAGCGTTTCGCCGACGATCTTGGCGTCAAGCTGGAGATCGAGACCGCCGACAACCTCGACGAACTGTTCGACGACCTAGGTAAACCGTCCGGTCCGGTGCTGGCAGCGGCCGGCCTGGTCAGCAGCGAGCGGCGCAAGACCCAGGCCAGGTTCTCCCATCCATACCTGGAAGTGACCCCTCAGGTCATCTATCGCAACGGCCGCTCGCGCCCAACAAACCCCAAGGGCCTGGTCGGCAAGAAGATCATGGTGCTCAAAGGCAGCAGCCACGCCGACCAGCTGGCCGAACTGAAAAGGCGCTACCCGGGCCTGGAATACGAAGAGTCCGACGCGGTGGAGGTGGTCGACCTGTTGCGCATGGTCGATGAAGGGCAGGTAGACCTGACGCTGGTCGACTCCAACGAACTGGCGATGAACCAGGTGTACTTCCCCAACGTGCGGGTGGCCTTCGACCTTGGCGAAACCCGCAACCAACGCTGGGCGGTCGCCCCGGGCGAAGACAACAGCCTGCTGAACGAAGTCAACGAATTCCTCGACAAATCGCAGAAAAACGGCACCCTACAGCGTTTGAAAGACCGCTATTACGGCCACGTCGACGTGCTCGGTTACGTGGGCGCCTACACATTTGCGCAGCATTTGCAGCAGCGCCTGCCCAAATACGAAAAATACTTCAAGAGCTACGCCAAGGTCGGACAGGTGGACTGGCGCCTGCTGGCCGCGATCGGTTATCAGGAATCCTTGTGGCAACCGGAAGTCACCTCCAAGACCGGCGTACGCGGCTTGATGATGCTGACCCAGCGCACCGCCCAGGCAATGGGCGTGTCCAACCGCCTGGACCCGAGGCAGAGCATCAAAGGTGGTGCCAAATACTTCATGCTGGTCAAGCAGCAGCTCGACGACAGCATCAAGGAGCCAGACCGTACCTGGTTCGCCCTGGCGGCCTACAACGTCGGCAGCGGCCACCTTGAAGACGCGCGCACGCTGGCCAAACGAGAAAAGCTCAACCCGAACAAGTGGCTGGACGTGAAGAAGATGTTGCCGCGCCTGTCGCAGAAACAGTGGTACCGCCAGACCAAGTACGGTTACGCCCGTGGTGGCGAGCCGGTGCATTTCGTGGCCAACATCCGCCGCTACTACGACATCCTCACCTGGGTGACCCAGCCGCAGCTCGAGGGCCAGGTGGCCGAGGGCAACCTGCACGTGCCGGGGGTCAACAAGGACAAACCGGCGGAACAGTCGCCGCCGATGTAGGCGCTGCCTTGTGTTGCGAAAGGCCCGCACAGCTGTCCAGGGTTCAGTATTGAGGCATTAAAGGCGGGGCTGCCTTGCAGCCCTTTCGCCACACGAGGCCGCTCCTACACCTTGGCGCGCCGCGCCTTGAAGAATTCGCTCAAGATTGCGCCACATTCCTCGGCCAGCACCCCACCTTCGTACATTACCCGATGGTTCAGGAAGCCCTGGCTGAAAAATTGCCCCTGGCTCTGCACGATGCCGGCCTTGGGCTCCAGCGCGCCATACACCACCCGGGCCACCCGCGAATGCACGATCAGCCCCGCGCACATGCTGCAAGGCTCCAGGGTCACATAAAGGGTGCTGCCCGGCAGGCGGTAATTGCTCGCAGACTTTGCCGCCGCGCGGATGGCGACCATCTCGGCATGGGCACTGGGGTCGCTGTCGATGATCGGCCGGTTGAAGCCCTGCCCGATCACCTGGCCGTGCTGCACCAGCACCGCGCCCACCGGCACCTCGCCCAGCGCGGCACCTTGTGCCGCCAGGTCCAGGGCCATGCGCATGAATTCCTGATCACGGCTGCGATCGATGATCTGTGGGCGCATCAGACCACCGCAATCGCGGCCATCAGGCCGGTTTCCATGTGGTCGATGACATGGCAGTGGAACATCCAGGTGCCTGGATTATCGGCCACCAGCGCCACCTGGGCCCGCTCGTTCTTGCCCAGCAGGTAGGTATCGGTGAACCACGGTTCGACGATCTTGTGCCTGTTGGAGGCAATGACCTTGAAGCTCATGCCATGCAGGTGGATCGGGTGCTGGTACTGGGTCATGTTCTTCAACTCGAAGATGTAGCTCTTGCCTTTTTGCAGCGTGGCGATCGGCCGGTCGGCGCAGGTCTTGTCGGTGATGTCCCAGGCTTGACCATTGATCTGCCACAGGCTTGGCGGCCTGCCATTTTCGGTGTTGACCGAAACCTTGCCCACCCATTCGAAATTGAAGTTCAGCTTCTCGGCATTCTCCAGGTCCGGCTCGGCCACAGGGTTCGGCGGCAAGGCAGGCGGCCAGTCGCTGGGCGCATCGTTGCTGGCTACCGAGCGCAAGGTGCCCAAGCGCACGAAGCCGTCGCGCAGGGAAATCTCTTCACCTGCCTCGGGGATGCGGATCGCCAGGCAAACACGCATGCCTGGCCCCAGCCAGTACTCGTCATCGAGCACACGCGGGGTGACCGGATTGCCATCGAGGGCGTAGATTCTGGCCTCGTGATTGCCGCCCTTGAGGTTCAGGCGATAGGTCCAGGTGTTGTCCAGGTTGAGCAGACGCAGGCGCACCACCTGCCCGGCCGGTAATTCGGTGACCGAGTCAGCCTGGCCATTGATGGTGATCAGCCGGCCGGCGGTACCATTGCGCGCCGCTTCGCGGGGGATGCTGAAGGGCAGCCAGGCACCCTGCTCGTCCACGTGCCAGTTCTTCAGGCTCAGCGTGCGCTCATGCAAAAAACCGGTTGGCTCACGCTCCTCGACGATCAGCGGGCCGACCAGGCCGCGGCCGAGTTCTTCAGAGCTGCTGACGTGCGGGTGGTACCAGTAGCTGCCGGCGTCAGGCACACGGAACTTGTAATCGAAATACTCGCCCGGCTTGACCGGCAACTGCGACACATACGGCACACCGTCCATTTCCAGCGGCAGGCGGATGCCATGCCAGTGAATGGTGGTTTCCACCGGCAGATGGTTGATGAACCGTACCCGCAGCCAGGTGCCCTGGCGAACCCGCAACTCGGTACCTGGCGCCGACGGGCCGAACGCCCAGGCCTCGGTCTTGAAGCCGGGCACAAGCTCGACCTCCAGGGGCGCCGCGATCAGCTCGTAGTCGTGCCCGGCATTCTCGTCCTCGACCTTGCCCAGCCAGTACCGCGCTGCGCCTCCGGCGCCCAGGCCTACTACAACCAGGCCGGTCAGGCCCTTGAGCATTTGTCGACGGGTGAAGGACATCGGTGCGGGTACCTCGTTTAAGCGCAGTCAAGCTGCCAGCACGGCTGGCGATGAAGGGCGAATACGATACACCTGCAAATGGGAAAGATTAAGTGAAGTGTTGCATAGCGCTGCCCTGAGCACACCTGGCAGGCACTATATACCGCCACCACGGCACCGTTTCTGCCACTTTCCGGCCCTCACCCTCGACCCTTGAGAGCCCTTATGTTACTTGGCAAAACGCAACCAGATACCCTTGATTCGCTGACCAAGCTGGCCAGGCAAGTGAGTGAAACGTGCCCGGACATGCGCCAGATGGCGCGAGAGGTCGCGCAGCAGATCCTTGACCGGCATGGCTTGGAGGCACATGACCCTGACAGCGTCTATCTGCACCGGTTTCACACCGCCGTCAGCAGCCCCAGAACCTTCAACGGATGGCAACATCTGGACCCACCGTACGAGTCCCTGACATTGCCCCAGCTGGTCATGCACCGCTTCGATGCCAATGATCAGGACAATGCCGACTTGCTCGGCTACCTCGTCGGTTTCTACAGCGATGGCCCCGGCAAAAATGCCTACGACGAACTCAACGAAGTGCGACTCGACGCGAGGAATGTCCTGGAGTACTTCTGGAGCATCGATTTCGCCAGTCACTTCAAAAGCCGGTTGAAGTCATTCTGGTCAACGCATTCCGAGAACTTTCGTACATTGGCCAAGGCCAACTTCCTGAGCAAAGTGCTAGAAGCCTGTGCACAGGCCCCCACGTCAGGGCTTGCAAAGTGTTGCCGGGAAGTCACCCAAGCCTTGGTGGGAGACATCTCCTGGCCGCCTTCGATAGAAGCACTGCAACATCAGTCTGCAACGGGCAAAGGTATTCGTGCATGCACATTCGATATCGGCGGACATGTGGCTACGGATATCCTGCGCGTACAACTGCAAGATGGCAGGCAACTTGTCTACTTGCCCGGCGATGTCGATGCATTGCAGGTGTTCGAGAATGATCAGGCGCTGTTCTGGTGGGTGCTCAACCACTGCAATCAGGCCGAAAACCGGGCCCGCTTCATGGCGCACTTCTCCCTCCAAGATCGTGACGAGGGCAATACCAGCATCGGGCTCAACCACCTTGTCGACCTGCTGTATCAAGGCTGGGGAAAAGATGATTACTCCGGCCTTAACACGCTCGATCAGCGAATCGATGGCGATGTTTTTAGCTGGCTGCGCGACAAAGCCCATCAGCGAATGCTCGATGATGCGCACGTTTCCCTGCGCTCGAATGACGATTTGCGCAAACAACTGTGGATCGGCTACCTGAGAGCGTCGCTGAGAGTCTTCGGCCCCATGGCTGCGGTGGACTGGCCCGTTGCGTTGGCCCTGGTGGGTGCCGGCATGGCAGAAACTGGCCTCAATATCGATCAAGCGATCAGTGGCCATACAACCTGCGAACGCAAGGCAGGCGTAACAGGCGCAATTCTTTCGGCCATCGAAACCCTGTTCAACGCCACGTTTCTCCTGAGTGCGCCGGGGCGACCCATTGCAGATCTGGCCGAGGTCACTGAAGCAGGCACAGGGAAAAACCTAGGTTCGGCAGAAGATCCAGCCACGGCCGGCGAAGTGGTCCAGGGCGAGGAGGAGGATGCCAGCGTGACGGATACGGTGAAAGCCTGGGTCCCTGCGCCGTTCCAGCCCGCAGAAGGCTGGCCGTTGCTTAGCCCATTCGAAACCAACGTTCTACTGAGCGGCGAGCCCGGCACAGGAGCACTCCAAGGTATCTATACGCAGGATGGGCAGTTCTATGTACTGATCGACGAGCTACCCTATCAGGTGCGCTTTGCGCCCGAGCTGAAAACCTGGGCCATTGTGCCTCCCGAGAACCCCTTCTCTTTCTACAAAAGCCAGCCCATCCGGCTGGATGACGAGGGCCATTGGTATCCCGTCGACCGGGGCGGGCTCAAGGGTGGCATGCTCCCGAGGCTTAAAATCTGGGGGCGCCGCGCCACCGGGACAAGCCAGCCTGCGCTAGCCGCCACACCTTACGAAGTGCCTGCCGACTTGCGCGCCTCACTCAAAGACGTGGCAGACGAAGAGCTAACAGGGGTGCGAATCAATATTCATGACCCTGACAGGCTAGCGGCCGTCGCTCGCTTTCTCACGCTTCGCGAACAACTGGCTACGGATGCCCGCGACTTCATGGCTACTGTGCAAGCGCCTGCGCGCCCTCGATTACCAGACATAAGCCCCGGAACAACGCCAAAACAGATCCTGCAAAACATCTATGAGAACAGCCAGGGCCTGGTGGTAGGCGAGGCGCATAGCAGCCTGGGTAGCAAGCGCTTCTTGATCGACAACATGGCTGTGCTACGCAAGCTGAAGGTCAAGACGTTGTACATGGAACATTTCACGACCGACTTCCAGCAGGCCGACCTGGACGCCTTCAACCGCAGCGGCCAACTGCCCACAGCGCTGGACCGCTATATCACCGCACAGGACTTTGGACACCAGACCGACCTGGCAGGCCGATACACCTTCCGCCGGGTATTGCTGGAGGCGCAGAAAAACGGCTTGCGTATCCAGTCCATCGACTGCATGGCAAGCTACCGCCAGGCGTGGGCAACGCCACCATCCCCTGTGGCACGTCAGGAGATGATGAATTTCTATGCTCACCTGATCATCGAAGCTGACCAGGCTGCCCGCGGGCCAGGCAAATGGGTCGCATTGGTCGGTAACACCCATGCCAATAACTTCCATGGCGTTACAGGCCTGGCAGAAACCGAAGGCGTGGTAGGGTTGCGCGTCGAGGATACTCCGGTCGGAGGCGTCGACAGCTATGCGGTCGACCCTGGTGTAGACGCGCCAGAAAAGGGGGGCAAAGTCTGGCACCTGAAAAGCGACATACGGCTGCGCGCCTCGATTGAGCCATTCACCACAGCGGCGACCGATTTTGAAGCATTGCTGATCAGGCCGGGTGACTACACCTTTGAACATATCGACAGCGACACGTACCTGATCAATCGCAGCCGCGACCTTAGCCTGCGCCGCACCCCCGTCAAACGCGATGGACGCTTCTATTACATCGAGCGAGCAGACTGGCCGACCATTCATGAGCGACGACTAGAGCATCTTTCCGATCTGGACATCTTCCTCAGGATGCGGGGCATGCGTCATGTAGCCCATTGAAGACCATCAACCACTTTGCGAACCGCAAACAACAAGGGCGCCTTGCGGCGCCCTTGTGGCTCAACTCATTCCCACTCAATGGTGGCCGGCGGCTTGCTCGACACGTCGTAAGTCACGCGCGAGATACCGTCGATTTCGTTGATGATACGGCCGCTGACGGTTTCCAGCAGGTCGTAAGGCAGGTGCGCCCAGCGCGCGGTCATGAAGTCCACGGTCTCGACAGCACGCAGGGCCACGACCCAGGCGTAGCGACGGCCGTCGCCCACGACACCAACCGATTTCACCGGTTGGAACACCACGAAGGCCTGGCTGGTCTTGTGGTACCAGTCGGCCTTGCGCAGCTCTTCGATGAAGATGTGGTCGGCGCGACGCAGGATGTCGGCGTACTCCTTCTTCACTTCACCGAGGATACGCACACCCAGGCCTGGGCCCGGGAACGGGTGGCGGTAGACCATGTCGTACGGCAGGCCCAGCTCCAGGCCGATCTTGCGCACTTCGTCCTTGAACAGTTCACGCAGCGGCTCGACCAGCTTGAGGTTCATTTCCTCCGGCAGGCCACCCACGTTGTGGTGCGACTTGATCACGTGGGCCTTGCCGCTCTTGGCGCCGGCCGACTCGATCACGTCCGGGTAGATGGTGCCCTGGGCGAGGAACTGGATGTTGTCCAGTTTGCTGGCTTCGGCATCGAACACATCAATGAAGGTGCGGCCGATGATCTTGCGCTTCTTCTCCGGGTCGGCTTCGCCTTCCAGGTTGTCGAGGAACTGCTTCTCGGCATCGGCGCGGATCACTTTGACGCCCATGTTCTCCTTGAACATGGCCATCACCTGGTCGCCTTCGTGCAGGCGCAGCAGGCCGTTGTCGACGAAGACGCAGGTCAGCTGGTCGCCGATGGCGCGGTGCAGCAGCGCAGCTACCACGGAGGAGTCGACACCGCCAGACAGGCCCAGCAGGACGTTGGCCGAGCCGACTTGCTGACGCACCTGGGCGATGGCGTCTTCGACGATGTTCGAAGGCGTCCACAGGGCTTCACAGCCACAGATGTCCTGCACGAAGCGGGACAGGATGCGACCGCCTTGCTTGGTGTGGGTCACTTCCGGGTGGAACTGCACGCCGTAGTAGCCGCGCGCGTCGTCGAACATGCCGGCGATCGGGCAGCTCGGGGTGCTGGCCAGAATGTTGAAGTTGCCCGGCATCTGGGTGACCTTGTCGCCGTGGCTCATCCACACGTCCAGGCCCAATACGCCGTCGCCATCAACGTGGTCTTCGATGCCGTCGAGCAGGCGGCTCTTGCCGACCACGTCAACGCGGGCATAACCGAACTCGCGCAGGTCCGAACCTTCGACCTTGCCGCCCAGCTGCTCGGCCATGGTCTGCATGCCGTAGCAGATGCCCAGCAACGGTACATTCAGGTCGAACACGGCCTGCGGTGCACGCGGGCTGTTGGCTTCGTGGACCGACTCGGGGCCGCCGGCGAGGATGATGCCGCGCGGGTTGAATTCGCGGATCGCTTCATCGTCCATGTCGAACGGGTGCAGTTCGCAGTACACGCCGATTTCGCGCACGCGGCGGGCGATCAGCTGGGTGTACTGGGAACCGAAATCGAGGATCAGGATGCGGTGAGCGTGAATGTCGAGGGCCATGACTCAATCTCTGGTGCAGCTGCAAGCGTCTAGCTGCGAGCTGCAAGTTGATCGGGGAAAACGCGGTAGCTGCTGCAACGCAACTACCGCTTGGAGCTTGAAGCTTGCTACTTACCGCTGGAGGCTTCAGCCGACCCGGTAGTTAGGGGCTTCTTTGGTGATCTGCACGTCATGCACGTGGGACTCGGCCATGCCGGCACCGGTGATGCGCACGAATTCCGGCTTGGTGCGCATCTCTTCGATGGTTGCGCTGCCGGTGTAACCCATGGACGAACGCAGGCCGCCCATCAGCTGGTGGATGATCGCGGCCAGGGCGCCCTTGTATGGTACGCGGCCTTCGATACCTTCCGGCACCAGCTTCTCGGCACCGGCCGAGGAGTCCTGGAAGTAACGGTCCGAGGAGCCTTGCGCCTGTGCCATGGCACCCAGCGAGCCCATGCCGCGGTAGGCCTTGTAGGAACGGCCCTGGAACAGCTCGACTTCACCCGGGGCTTCTTCGGTACCGGCGAACATCGAACCCATCATCACGCAGGAAGCACCGGCGACGATGGCCTTGGACAGGTCACCCGAGAAACGGATGCCGCCGTCGGCGATCAGTGGCACGCCAGTGCCTTCCAGTGCCGCGGCAACGTTGGCGATGGCACTGATTTGCGGTACGCCGACACCGGCGACGATACGGGTGGTGCAGATCGAACCTGGGCCGATACCGACCTTGACGGCGTCAGCACCGGCTTCTGCCAGGGCCTTGGCCGCAGCGCCGGTAGCGATGTTGCCGCCGATCACCTGAACTTGCGGGTAGGTTTCCTTGACCCAGCGAACGCGGTCGATCACACCTTTGGAGTGGCCGTGAGCAGTATCGACGACAACCACGTCAACGCCAGCAGCTACCAGGGCGGCAACACGCTCGCCGGTGTCCTTGCCGGTGCCGACGGCAGCGCCGACGCGCAGGCGACCCTGGTCGTCCTTGCTGGCCAGCGGGTAGGCCTTGGCTTTTTCGATGTCCTTGACGGTCATCATGCCCTTGAGGCTGAACTTGTCGTCGACGATCAGGACTTTTTCCAGGCGGTGCTTGTGCAGCAGCTCGCGGACTTCGTTCTTGTCGGCGCCTTCGCGCACGGTGACCAGGCGCTCTTTGGGCGTCATCACGTCGCGCACCTTGGCATCCAGGCGGGTTTCGAAGCGTACGTCACGGGAAGTGACGATACCGACCAGGTCGCCGTTCTCCAGCACCGGAACACCCGAGATGTTGTTCAGGCGGGTCAGGTCGAACAGGTCGCGCACGGTGGCGTCGGCTTCGATGGTGATCGGGTCCTTGACCACGCCAGCCTCGAACTTCTTGACCTTGCGTACTTCGCCGGCCTGCTGTTCGATGGTCATGTTCTTGTGGATGATGCCGATGCCGCCTTCCTGAGCCATGGCAATGGCCAGGCGCGCTTCGGTCACGGTATCCATGGCGGCGGAAACCAGAGGGATGTTCAGCTCGATGCCACGAGTCAAACGGGTCTTGAGACTGACTTCATTGGGCAGTACCTCGGAGTAGCCAGGTACAAGGAGGATATCGTCGAAAGTCAGGGCTTCTTGGCTGATACGCAGCATCGCGGGGGCTCCCGGGCGGGAAAAATGGAAGCGCGCCATTATACTCATCCACGGCGCGCCGCTCAATGCAAAATAAGGGCCTTCGGTCAGCGTTCTGGCAGTTTTACCTGCACCACCGCCACCGGCTGGTCCAGCCAGTCGGCGAAGCTGTCGAGAAAGGCCTGGGTAAACCCGGCCTCGCCCCAGTTGTTGAAGATGAACCCCAGGTTGGAAAAGGCACATGGCTGCAGGTAAATGAAGCCATTGATGTCGTCCTCGAAGCCGCACAAGGGGCAGGTGAAGTTGTCACTCACCCCCGGCATCCACTCTTCCAGGCTTTCGAACAAGGGTTCGCCCACCTCGCGCCGGCACTCGGGGCAGCCGGCTTCTTCGAGGAAACCCTCGGTGGGGGTATAGATGCAGCGCTTGAGCATCACTTCCAGGCCGTTGACCGGCGCGCCAAACGGCAGCTTTTGCGGGTGCAGGGCGATTTTGCGCGCGCCTTCGGCCAGGGCATGGCCCATGCGGTTGCCGGTGCGACCGCAAGTGGTC
Source organism: Pseudomonas sp. TR47 (assembly GCF_044143025.1). Classification (NCBI taxonomy): domain Bacteria; kingdom Pseudomonadati; phylum Pseudomonadota; class Gammaproteobacteria; order Pseudomonadales; family Pseudomonadaceae; genus Pseudomonas; species Pseudomonas sp. TR47. The sequence goes on from NZ_JBHFCS010000001.1 coordinate 128,034, forward strand.
AGTTGCTCCTCGACCACTTTTTCGCGCACCAGCCAGCGCAGGATGGCCCGGGCGCGGGCCTCGTGCACCGGCACGGTGGAGAGTTTCGGGACGATGATGCTCTGGGTGTTCATGGGCGAAACGGGCCTGGGGATTGCGGTAATCGCGCAATTCTACCGCTCACGCGCTCAGGTAGCGACCGATCAGCGCAAGGCCGCGGGCGGCGCTCGATTCATCAACGCTGCAACACTCAAGGCTTCACCCGCCCCCACCCCGCTCCTCTATTATCCACCCCCAAAATCTCGCCCCTTGCACTTGGCGCTCCCCACCCACCCCCTTATCATGCCCCCATGATCAAAGACCCCTTCGAACGACTCGGCCTGGACCGCGAGGTTCTCACCGTCAGCCAGCTCAACGGCCGCGCCCGTGTGCTGCTGGAAGACGTGTTCCGCAGCGTCTGGGTGGAAGGCGAGATATCCAACCTCGCCCGCCCGGCCTCCGGCCACATGTACTTCACCCTCAAAGACAGCGGCGCCCAGGTGCGCTGCGCGCTGTTCCGGCAGAACGCCACACGTGTCCGTCAGGCCCTGCGCGATGGCCTGGCAGTGCGTGTGCGCGGCAAGGTCTCGCTGTTCGAAGGCCGTGGCGACTACCAGCTGATTCTCGACACCGTCGAACCGGCCGGTGACGGCGCTCTGCGCCTGGCCTTCGAGGCACTGAAGGAAAAGCTCGGCGCCGAGGGCCTGTTCAGCGCCGAACGCAAAAAGCCGCTGCCCGCCCACCCGCAGCGCATCGGCATCATCAGTTCGCCCACCGGCGCGGTCATCCGCGACATCATCAGCGTGTTCGGCCGCCGCGCCCCGCAGGTCGAACTGAACCTGATCCCAACAGCAGTACAGGGCCGCGAAGCCATTGCGCAGATCGTGCGCGCCATCCGCCTGGCCGACAGCCTCGGTTTCGATGCCCTGATCCTGGCCCGTGGCGGCGGGTCGCTGGAAGACCTGTGGTGCTTCAACGAAGAAGCCGTGGCGCGTGCAATAGCGGCCTGCGTCACGCCGATCGTCAGCGCCGTGGGCCATGAGACCGACGTGTCGATCAGCGACTTTGTCGCCGATGTGCGCGCCCCTACGCCCTCTGCCGCCGCCGAGCTGCTGGCACCCGACAGCAGCGGGCTGCAGCAGCGCCTTGAAGGGTTGCAGCGGCGCCTGCTGCTGCGCATGCAGAACCGCCTGGCCCACGACCGCCTGCGCCTGGAATCGCTGACCCGGCGCCTGCGCCACCCCGGCGAGCGCTTGCGCCAGCAGGCACAGCGCCTGGACGACCTGGACATGCGCATGCGCCGCGCCTTCCTGCAGAGCCTCAACCAGCGCCGCGAACGCCTGGCGCGCCTCGACACACGCCTGGCCGCGCAGCATCCGGGGCGTACGCTGAAACTGCTCAGCCAACGCCTGGACAGCCTCGCCGAGCGGCTGCCGCGGGCCATGCGCGAGGTGCTCAAGGACCGCCGCCAGCGCTTTCAGGCGCAGTTGCAGACGCTGCAGGTGGTCAGCCCGCTGGCTACCCTGGCACGCGGCTACAGCATCCTTCTCGATGAGCGTGGCCAGGCCATCCGCAGTGCCGAGCAAACCCGCAACGGCCAGCGCCTGACTGCCCGCCTGAATGAGGGCGAATTGCAGGTGCGGGTCGAGGACAACCACCTGACTCCGGTCACCCTTTCCCTACTGGACTGACACATGCCCCGCCTGTTTGCCCCTCTGCTTGCCCTATCCCTGTTGTTGCTGGCCGGCGGCGCCCAGGCCAGCTACATCACCCGCATCCTGAACAAGCCCGTCCCGGGCGGCGTTGCCGTGGTCGATCTGGGCCCGGCGGCCACGGCGCCGAGCGCACGCTTCGACGGCAAACCGGTGCTGGTGGTGAAAGAGCAGGACAACTGGCTGGCCATCGTCGGCATTCCGCTGACGCACAAGCCCGGCCCGGCCCTGCTGACCCAGGGCGGGCGCAGCCTGCCGTTCAGCGTGGGCAACAAGAAGTACCCCGAGCAGCACATCACCCTGAAGAACAAGCGCCAGGTCAACCCCAACCCCGCCGACCTCAAGCGCATCGACCGTGAACTGGCCGAGCAGATCAAGGCCTACCGCAGCTTCAGCCCGAACCTGCCGAGCAACCTGGTCCTCGACAAGCCGGTCAGCGGCCCGCTGTCGAGCAAGTTCGGCGTACGCCGCTTCTTCAACGGTGAAGAGCGCAACCCGCATGCGGGGCTCGATTTCGCGGTGCCTGCGGGCACGCCGATCAAGACACCAGCCAATGGCAAGGTGATCCTGGTGGGTGATTATTTCTTCAACGGCCGCACGGTGTTCGTCGACCATGGGCAGGGCTTCATCAGCATGTTCTGCCACATGTCGAAGATTGATGTGAACGTGGGGCAACAAGTGCGTCGCGGCGATGTGGTGGGCAGGGTTGGCTCGACCGGGCGGGCGACCGGGCCGCACATGCACTGGAATGTCAGCCTGAATGATGCGCGGGTGGACCCGGCCATCTTCATTGGTGCGTTCCAGCCCTGATACCGTAGCGCCTTCATCGCCGGCAAGCCGGCTGCCAACCCCTTCCGGGAGCTGGCTTGCCGGCGAAGAGGCCAGCACCCTCGCCTCCGTTAGCTTGATTTGCGCAATCAAAAAATACAGCGCAATAAGCTCGAATCCCGAGATAAATAACAGCCATAAAATCTCGCCATTTAGCTTTTTTTAAGCATTTATCTCAATTTTTCGCCAGCGCTTGCCATCCCTCAACCCACTGGTTAGGGTTGAGGGCATGAAAACCTTCAGCACCCTCATCCTGCTCCGACAACATCGCAGCCTCTGCCTGGTCAGCGCCCGACTACCAGGCTGATCGCGTCGCCTCGCCTCTTCATCTCGTTATTGCTCGGCAGGCCCGATCTCGGCCGCACACAAAAGGATTGCTTCCATGACCATGCTCAAAGACCCTTCGAAGAAGTACCGCGCCTTCCCGACCATCGACCTGCCAGACCGTACCTGGCCGTCGAAGACCATCACCGAAGCGCCGATCTGGTGCAGCTCGGACCTGCGTGATGGCAACCAGTCGCTGATCGAGCCGATGGACTCGGAGAAGAAGCTGCGGTTCTGGAAGACCTTGGTGCAGGTTGGCGTGAAGGAAATCGAAGCCTCGTTCCCGTCCGCCTCGCAGACCGATTTCGACTTCGTGCGCACCTTGATCGAAGACGGTCACATCCCGGATGACACCACCATCCAGGTGCTCACCCAGGCCCGTGAAGACCTGATCGCGCGCACCTTCGAATCGCTGCGCGGGGCCAAGAAGGCCATCGTCCACCTGTACAACGCCACCAGCCCGTCGTTCCGCCGCATCGTCTTCAACCAGGACAAGCAAGGCGTGAAAGACATCGCGGTGAACGCGGCCAAGCTGTTCGTCAAGTACGCCGCCCAGCAGCCGGAAACCCAGTGGACGTTCCAGTACTCGCCGGAAACCTTCAGCGCCACTGAGCTTGAGTTCGCCAAGGAAGTCTGCGACGCGGTCATCGAAGTGTGGAACCCGACGCCTGAGCACAAGGTCATCCTCAACCTGCCGGCCACCGTGGAAGTTGCCACGCCGAACATCTACGCCGACCAGATCGAGTGGTTCTGCCGCAACATCAGCCGCCGCGACAGCGTGATCATCAGCCTGCACTGCCACAACGACCGTGGCACCGGCATCGCCGCCACAGAACTGGGCCTGATGGCCGGTGCCGACCGTGCCGAAGGCTGCCTGTTCGGCAATGGCGAGCGTACCGGCAACGTCGACCTGGTGACCCTGGCACTGAACCTCTACACCCAGGGCATCGACCCACAACTGGACTTCTCCGACATCGACGGCGTGCGCAAGGTGGTCGAAGAATGCAACCAGCTGCCGGTTCACCCGCGTCATCCGTATGTCGGTGACCTGGTACACACTGCGTTCTCCGGCTCGCACCAGGACGCCATCCGCAAGGGCTTCGCCAAGCAGCAGGAAGGCGAGCTGTGGGAAGTGCCGTACCTGCCGATCGACCCGGCCGACATCGGCCGCAGCTACGAGGCCGTGATCCGCGTCAACAGCCAGTCGGGCAAAGGCGGCATCACCTACCTGCTCGAGCAGGAGTACGGCATCAGCCTGCCGCGCCGCATGCAGATCGAGTTCAGCCAGGTGGTTCAGGGTGAAACCGACCGCCTTGGCCTGGAAATGACCGCGCAGCAGATCTACAGCCTGCTGCACAAGGAATACCTCCAGGCCAACAGCCCGTATGCGCTGGTCAGCCACCGCCTGCAGGAAGAAAACGGCCACAGCGCCGTAGAAGTGGAAGTCGCCGGTGAAGGCGAGACTACCCTGCACTGGCGCGGCAAGGGCAATGGCGCCCTCGAAGCCCTGGTAGCCGGCCTGCCGATTGCCGTGGAGATCATGGACTACAACGAGCACGCCATCGGTGCCGGCACCAATGCCAAGGCCGCGGCCTACATCGAGTTGCGCGTGGCCGGTGGCCGCCCGGTGCACGGCGTGGGTATCGATGAGAACATCACCACGGCCAGCTTCAAGGCACTGTTCAGCGCGCTGAACCGCTCCCTGAGCCAGCAAGAGGCCAAGGCTGCGTAAGCTGAGGTTCGATGTCCAAGAGCCCGCATCCCTGATGCGGGCTTTTTTTTTGCCTGTGCGGGCCCTATCGCCGGCAAGCCGCCCCCCACAAGTTCATGGCCAGTGAGGCCTTTGCAGGAGCCGGCTTGCCGGCGATAGGGCCCGCACAAGCAGCACAAATCTGCAGATAAAAAAAAGGGCGCCGACCAAGCGCCCCATAAGCCGTAAAGCACACAACAAATTCAGTATCAGTCCAGCAAAGCCATCGCCTCGGCGCTGCACGCTTCGATCCGCGCCCAGTCGCCGTTCTTGATCCAGCTGCTGTCGAGCATCCAGGTCCCACCCACGCACATCACGTTAGGCAGCGCCATGTAGTTGCGCACGTTGGCCGGGTTGACGCCACCGGTAGGGCAGAATCGAATATCACCGAACGGGCCACCAAAGGCCTTGATCGCTGCCACGCCACCACTGATTTCCGCCGGGAACAGCTTGAAGCGGCGATAACCCAAGGCATAACCCATCATGATTTCCGAAGGCGTGCTGATACCCGGCAACAATGGGATATCGCTGTCGACTCCAGCTTCGAGGATGTCCTGAGTAATCCCCGGGGTAACGACAAACTGCGCGCCCGCCGCCTCGACTGCGGCAAACATGCCGCGATCGAGCACCGTACCAGCACCGACACACAGTTCCGGACGCTGTTCACGCAGCACCTGGATAGCCTTAAGGCCATACTGTGAGCGCAGGGTTACTTCCAAGGTGCGGATACCACCAGCGGCCAGGGCATCGGCCAGCGGCAAGATATCTTCCTCACGGGCGATGGTGATCACCGGCAGGATGCGCGCCGCCCCACAGATCGCATCGATCCGGGCGGCTTTCTCGGCCATCGAGAGCAGAGGCTGGGGGCGTTCAAGGGTGGTCATGACAGTGGATCCTTTGCTCATGGGCACCAGTAGATGTCCAGGGGGTCGTGAAGAAAGGCGCGAATCGGCATTTCATTGAAGTCGTTGCCCGCCAGCGCGGCGCGCAGGGTAGCGAGTTTGCCCGGGCCCTGCACGGACAGCGCGATGAAAGCGGCGCTGGCCAGCAGCGAACGGGTCAGCGAGAGGCGCTGGTGCGGCACGCTCGGGGCCAGCAACGGCAGGCAACGGCGCTTGCAGTTCAGGTCCAGGCCCTCGGCAAGATTCGGGCTGTTGGGGAACAGCGAAGCCGTATGGCCATCGTCGCCCATGCCCAGTACCAGCACGTCGATAGCCGGCAGATCGGCCAGTGCCTGGTCGGCCTTGACAGCCGCTGCGTCGAGGTTTTCGGCCTGCTGATACAGGCCGACGAAACGAGCCTTGGCAGCGCCCCCCTGGAACAGATGGCGAGCCAGCAAACCGGCGTTGCTGTCGGCGTGCTCCACCGGCACCCAGCGCTCGTCGGCCAGGCTGACGGTGACCTTCGACCAGTCCAGCGCCTCGGTCGCCAGCTTCTCGAGGAACGGCACCGGGCTGCGGCCACCGGACAACACCAGGCAGGCCTGCCCTTTCGCGGCAATGGCTGCGCGCAAACGGTCGGCCACATCAGCAGCCAATGTTGCCGAGAGCGCGCGGGCATCATTGAGTTGATGCGCCTTGACGGTAGTCGGCAGTTGCAATTCAGATATCCCCATACCACGCCCTCCCATCACGTGTAATCAGTGCAATCGAGCTCATCGGCCCCCAAGACCCCGCCGCGTACGGCTTGGGCGCATCGCCGGCGCTCTGCCAGCCCGCGATCAACTGGTCGCACCATTTCCAGGCATATTCGATTTCATCCTTGCGCACGAACAGGTTCTGGTTGCCGCGCATCACCTCAAGCAGCAGGCGTTCGTAGGCATCCGGAATCCGCGCGGTGCGCCAGGTGTCGGAAAAATTCAGCTGCAAGGGGCCGCTGCGCAGTTGCATGCCTTTGTCCAGGCCCTGCTCCTTGGTCATCACCCGCAAAGAAATGCCTTCACTGGGTTGCAGGCGGATGATCAGTTTGTTGCCGACCTGCAAACGTTGCTCCGGGGCGAAGATGTAGTGCGGCGTCTCCTTGAAGTGGATGACGATCTGCGACAGCTTCTGCGGCATGCGCTTACCGGTACGCAGGTAGAACGGTACGCCCGACCAGCGCCAGTTACGAATGTCGGCACGCAGGGCGACGAAGGTTTCCGTGTCGCTCTGGGCGTTGGCGTTGTCTTCTTCCAGGTAACCCGGCACCGGCTTGCCGTCGCTGTAGCCGGCAATGTACTGGCCGCGCACCACGCGGGTACTCAAGCCCTCGCCGGTGATCGGCGCAAGGGCTTTGAGCACCTTGACCTTCTCATCGCGGATGCTGTCGGCCGACAGCTCGCTGGGCGGGTCCATGGCAATCAGGCACAACAGCTGCAGCAGGTGATTCTGAATCATGTCGCGCAGCTGCCCGGCCTTGTCGAAATAGCCCCAGCGGCCTTCGATGCCGACCTTCTCGGCCACGGTGATTTCCACGTGGGAGATGGAGTTCTGGTTCCACTGGGTTTCGAACAGGCTGTTGGCGAAGCGCAGGGCGATCAGGTTCTGCACCGTCTCCTTGCCCAGGTAATGGTCGATGCGGTAAACACGGCTTTCCGGGAAGAACCGCGCCACGGCGTCGTTCACCCGGCGCGATGACTCAAGATCGTGCCCGATGGGCTTTTCCAGCACCACACGGGTGCGCGCGGCGAGGCCCGCCTTGTCGAGGTTTTCGCAGATCGCGCCATACACGGCAGCCGCAGTGGCGAAATAGGCAATCAACGGCAGCTGGGCAGGTGCCTGCTCGGCCAGGGCCTGGTAGCCCTCCGGCTGCAGGAAGTCCAGGTGCTGGTAGCTCAGACGCCCCAGAAAACGCCCCAGCGCCGCAGGCTCCAGATCGGCCTCCGCCACGTGTTTGCGCAGATGAGCCTCGATGGTATTCAGGTGCTCCTGCACGCTGCCAGGCTCGCGGGCCAGCGCCAGCAAGCGAGTATCGGCGTGCAGCAAATTGGCGCGGTCGAGCTGGTAGAGCGCAGGAAACAGCTTGCGCAATGCCAGGTCGCCCAGGGCGCCGAACAGGGCAAAGGTGCAAGGTTCAACACTGATCGCAGCCATGATGTTGGTTCTTTCCTAAAGTTGGCCTAGGAATACCGCTTTCACATACGGTTTTCAAGAGAAAATGTAGTAAAAACCACAACATTACACACAAGTGTTACAGATAAGTGGTGCGCCACCCGTACCAACAGTACGATAGACGACCGTGCAAAAAGCCTGCTGCTTCGCCAGCCGGCTGTCTTCCCGACCCAAGGACACACCCATGGACCGCGTGCGAAACCTCCTGGAGCAGATCCAGGGACGCCTCGACGAGCTGAACAAGGCCGAACGCAAAGTCGCCGAAGTCATCCTGCTCAACCCGCAACAAGCCACCCGTTTCAGCATTGCCGCACTGGCCCAGGCGGCCAAGGTCAGCGAACCGACCGTCAACCGTTTCTGCCGTTCGTTCGGCGTCAGCGGTTACCCCGAGCTCAAGCTGCAGCTGGCGCAAAGCCTGGCCAGTGGCGCGGCCTATGTCAGCCGCGCCGTCGAGGCCGATGACGATCCAGCAGCCTACACCCAGAAGATCTTTGCCAGTGCCATCGCCTCGCTCGACAGTGCCTGCCAGCAGCTTGACCCGCAGCAGGTCAGCCGCGCCGTGGACATGATGATCCAGGCCCGGCAGATCCACTTCTTCGGCCTGGGCGCTTCTGCCCCGGTAGCCCTGGACGCCCAGCACAAGTTCTTCCGTTTCAACCTCGCCGTCTCGGCCCACGCCGACGTGCTGATGCAGCGCATGCTGGCTTCTGTGGCCCACACGGGCGACTTGTTCGTGATCATCTCCTACACCGGGCGCACCCGCGAACTGGTGGAGGTGGCGCGCCTGGCCCGGGAAAACGGCGCCTCGGTGCTCGGCCTGACCGCCGCCGGCTCACCCCTGGCCCAAGCGTGCAGCCTGAGCCTGCACATCCCGCTGCCGGAAGACACCGACATCTACATGCCGATGACGTCGCGGATCATCCAGCTGACCGTGCTCGACGTACTCGCCACCGGGATGACCCTGCGCCGCGGCGTGGACTTCCAGCCGCACCTGCGCAAGATCAAGGAAAGCCTCAACGCCAGCCGCTACCCGATCGAGGACGACGAACTCAGCTGAGCCGGTGCGCCTGCAGCCGCAGATGAGCGCGCTGGCCCGGCGCCAGGCTCAGACCTTCACCGCTGCCGCTGGCCGCCTCGACACAGACGAAACCCTGGCTCTCGCGCCCGCTCACACCCATCAACGGGCGGTTGCCTGGGTGCCAGACCACAGTATCGTCGCTGTCACCCGTATCGATGCACAGCTCACGCTGCCAGGCGGGGTCCTGCAACTGCACGCGTGGCGTGCCGGGGTAGACCTTCTGGCAGCCGCCCTTGAGCTTCAATGCGCCCTCCTCGCGGCAGGCTTGCCGGCTCAGACGGTCATAGCCCTCAACATCTTCAAGCCCGGACAGCGCTATCTCGGAAACGTCACTGATACGCCAGTAGGCCAGCAGTGCATGGCTCAACTGGCAGGGTTCGCTGTCCTGGTGCTCGGTACTCAGGCTCAGTTCCATGCGGCGGCCCAGGCGGGCATGCAGGTCGACCTGCCAGTCGCACAAGTCCAGGCGCCACTTCAGGCTCACGCCCTCCTCGTCCTCCCGGCTGTCCACCAGCTTCCAGTCCAGCAGGCGCGCCCAGCCATGGGCCGGCCACAGGTCCTCGCTGGGGTGGCGGCCATACCACGGCCAGCACACCGGCACGCCGCCACGGATTGCCCCCACCTGCGGCCACTGTTCGGCGCACCATAGCCAGGGCCGCTCGCCGGCCGGCTGGAAGTGCAGCAACTGTGCGCCCTGACGGCTGAAAACCGCCTGGCAGCAGGGGTGATCGATGATCAGCACATCGCGCTGCTGGTAACGCTCCCACTCGAATGTCGGCCTCGGCCTCTGTACGGAAAAGAAGCGATGTAGCGGATGTTCAGGCATGGTTCCAAGCTCTTGTTGTTTGAGATAGCGCTGTCTCGGCCTATCCCCGACAACCACTGCAAGCCAGTGGATGCCGGGAGCCGTTTTTGGATTGGCGTAAATTTACAACAAATGTGCTCAGAATGACGACTGAATCTTCAACCCTGCGACCAGCGCGTTGTCCACCTCATCCACGCCACCCGGGCTCTTGATGTACTGAAGGTTCGGGCGCACGGTCAGCCAGTTGGTCACATGGAAGCCGTAATAGAGCTCGGCGTTGTACTCGGTACGCTGCAGCGGCACGAAGCCCGGGTTGTCGTAGTCATTGATGCCGCTCTGGGCGTTGAGCTGTTCGGCGCGCTTCTTCACATCATCGTTGACGTGGATGCGGGCGACACCAAAGCCGATATCATCCTTGGGCCGGGCATCGAAGGCACCTTTGTAGACCAACCCCACCTGCTGGTAGTTGTCGACCACGTTGGTGGCCTTGTCGTGCACGGTGAAGTTGGCGAACAGGCTGAGACCGCGGCTGACGTCGCCGCCGTGGGCGGTGACCTGCTGCTGCGCAACCACCCACCAGCCGTGTTTGCTGGAGTGTGACTTGAAGCCGGCGCCGCTGATCCCTTGCGGGTTGCCATTGACGTCTTCGTAGACGTCTTCGGCGTCAGCCGTGCTGTAGTAATAGCCCAGGCGGTACTCGCCCGGCAGGCCGTTGACCTTGGGCGACCAGACGGCCTCCACCGGCAGGATCGCACCCTTGGTGCCGCTGCCGCTGAGCTTGAAGCCGTTGCCGGTTTCCAGGTTGGAGGGGTTCTGCTCGAACGCGCCGACCTGCACGAAGAACTCCGGCGTGATGTTGTACTTGACCCGCAGCGCCCACTGGCTGACCGGCCAGTTGTACCAGATGCCGCCGACCCAGTTGCCCACCTGCGATCCACAGAAGGCCAGGTTCTGGAAGTCGCAGGGGAAGCTGTTGAAGTCCTCGCCCTCGCCGAAACGGCCGAATTTCACATCCAGGGCACCGTCGAAGTACTTCTGCTTGATCCACATCTGGGTCAGGCGCCAGGTCTGGCCGCGGCCCCACACCTCCTGCACCGAACTGAACTGGCCGGCACGCGGGTCGCTGATGCGGTCATTGGAGAGGTTGCGGCCACTGCGCTCGGTGATCGCCAGCTTGAACTCGGCATCGTGCCAGCCAAGGATCTTCTGCAGGTCCAGGTGCGCGCCGAGGGCGAACTGGTCACTGTAGCGTGCGGTCTTGTCGTCGTTGTAGCCGCCATTGAGGTTGCCGGCGACCTCGCCCACATAGTCGAGGGTGAAGTCATAGCCTTTTTCCAGCAGTTCGGTGCGGGTACCGCCCCAGTCGCCGGTCATCCATTTCGATTCGCTGGAGAAGGCCTCGGCGGCCTGCACCCCGCTACTCCCAACCATGGCCAGCAGGGCCAGCGAGCCCAAGGTCCTTATGCGATTGCGCTGTTCCATCCCTTTGCGTCCTCTTTTTCTTATTGATGGTTTCGACGATTCAACGGCTCTTGAGGTGAGTCACGTTGTCCTTCAGTGAAGCGTTGGCAGTATTCAAGTCCAGGCGTTCGCCGCTGGCGGCGTCGAACAGCAGCACCCGTGCCGGGTCGAACTGCAGGTTCAGGCTGTCACCGACCCGGCACGCCACATCCGGCGCCAGGCGGCAGCACACTTTGGTCTGGTTGAGGGTGACGAAGACCAACAGGTCAGGGCCGGTAGGTTCGGTTACCTGCACCTCGGCGCGAATGCCCGGCAGGCCGTTGCCCTCCCCCGCACCCAGGCTGATTTGCTCCGGGCGGATGCCGAGGATGATCTCGCGCCCGTCCAGCTCGTCGCCGGCCACGCCCAACGGCAGCTCGCAACGTGCCTGGCCGCTGTCGAGCAGGGCCAGCAGGCGCCCGTCCTGCCTGGCCAGGCGTACCGGTATGAAGTTCATCGGCGGCGAGCCGATGAAGCTGGCAACGAACTGATTGGCCGGGTCGTTGTAGATCTGCTGCGGGGTACCGAACTGCTGAATGATGCCGTCCTTCATCACCGCAACCTTGTCGCCCAGGGTCATGGCCTCGATCTGGTCGTGGGTGACATACACCGTGGTGGTCTTGAGCCGCTGGTGCATCAGTTTCATTTCCGTGCGCATCTCGACGCGCAGCTTGGCGTCGAGGTTGGACAACGGCTCGTCGAACAGGTAGATCTTCGGCCGCCGCGCCAAGGCGCGGCCCATCGCCACCCGCTGCTGCTGGCCACCGGACAACTGCGCCGGCTTGCGTGAAAGCAGGTGTTCGATCTGCAACAGCTTGGCCACACGCGCCACTTCCTCGTCGATGGCAGCCTGCGGCATCTTGCGGATCTTCAGGCCGAACTCGATGTTCTCGCGCACGCTCATGGTCGGGTACAGCGCGTAGGACTGGAACACCATGGCGATATCACGATCCTTGGGGCTCATACCGCTGACATCCTGGTCATCGATGAGAATCGCGCCACCGGTGATGTTCTCAAGGCCTGCGATGCAGTTCATCAAGGTCGACTTACCGCACCCCGAAGGGCCGACCAATATCAGGAATTCGCCGTCTTTGATCGACAGCTGGATGTCCTTGAGCGTATCCGGCAGGCCGCTGCCGTAGGTCTTGTTCACATTACGAAGTTCAAGCGTTGCCATGACTTACCCCTTGACGGCGCCGGCTGTGAGCCCGCGAACGAAATACTTGCCTGCCACCACATAGACCAGCAGGGTTGGCAGGCCAGCGATCATCGCCGCCGCCATGTCGACGTTGTATTCCTTGGCCCCGGTACTGGTGTTGACCAGGTTGTTCAGGGCTACGGTGATCGGTTGCGAGTCGCCACTGGAGAACACCACGCCGAACAGGAAGTCGTTCCAGATCTGGGTGAACTGCCAGATCAGGCAGACCATGATGATCGGTGTCGACATCGGCAGGATGATGCGGCGAAAAATGGTGAAGAACCCGGCACCGTCCAGGCGTGCGGCCTTGACCAGCGCATCGGGAATGCTCACGTAGAAGTTGCGGAAGAACAGCGTGGTGAAGGCCAGGCCGTAGACCACATGCACCAGCACCAGGCCACTGGTGGTGCTGGCCAGGCCCAACTTGCCGAGGGTGAACGAGGCTGGCAGCAGCACCGTCTGGAACGGCAGGAAGCAACCGAACAGCAGCAAGCCGAAAAAAAGCTGCGACCCGCGGAAGCGCCACATCGACAGCACATAACCGTTGAGCGCACCGATGGTGGTCGAAATCAGCACCGCCGGTACGGTGATCATGATCGAGTTCCAGAAGTACCCGCTGACCGTGCTCCAGGCCTTGACCCAGCCGATGCCGCTGACCACGGTCGGCCAGCTCAGCAGGTTGCCGGTACTGATGTCCTCCGGGGTCTTGAAGCTGGTCAGCAGCATCACCACCAACGGCACCAGGTAAAGCAGCACGGCCATCAGCAATACAGCGTGAATGGCGATGCGGCTGATGCTCGGCACCGCTTTATCGACAGGGCTATGCATGGCGTTTGCTCCGCAGCTCCGAGTACAGGTAAGGCACGAGGATCGCCAGGATCGCCCCGAGCATGAGGATGGCGCTGGCCGAGCCCATGCCCATCTGGCCGCGGCTGAAGGTGAACGAATACATGAACATCGCCGGCAGGTCGGATGAGTAGCCCGGGCCACCGGCGGTCATTGCGGCCACCAGGTCGAAGCTCTTGATCGCGATGTGCGAGAGGATCATCAGCGAACTGAAGAACACCGGGCGCAGGCTCGGCAGCACGACGGTCCAGTAGATGCGTGGCAGGCTTGCGCCATCCATCTGCGCAGCACGGATGATCGACTGGTCGACCCCGCGCAGGCCGGCCAGGAACATCGCCATGATGAAGCCCGAGGCTTGCCACACGGCGGCGATCACCAGGCAGTACACCACCCGGTCGGGGTCGATCAGCCAGTCCAGGCGAAACCCTTCCCAGCCCCAGTCACGCAACAGCTTGTCCAGGCCCATGCCAGGGTTGAGCAGCCACTTCCAGGCGGTACCGGTGACGATCATCGATAAAGCCATCGGGTACAGGTAGACCGTGCGGATGAAACCTTCGCGGCGGATGCGCTGGTCGAGCAGCACCGCCAGCAGCACGCCGATGGCCAGGCTGATACCGATGAACAGCCCGCCGAACACCAGCAGGTTCTTGCTGGCCACCCACCAGCGATCGTTGTCGAACAGCCTGGCGTATTGCGCAAGGCCCGCCCACTTGTAAGTCGGCAGGAAGGTCGAGGTGGTGAAAGACAGGACGAACGTCCACAGGATGTAGCCGTAAAAGCCCACCAGGACGATGAACATGCTGGGTGCCAGCACCAGCTTGGGTAGCCAGCGCTGCAGAGCGTCCAGGGGAGAGGCCCGCAGTCGGGCGGTTGCTGTAGTCATGATTCACCTTGAAGGCACTGCCCATCTGCTGTAGGAGCGGCCTTGCGTCGCGAAAGGGCTGCGCAGCAGCCCCAGGGGCTCGAGAACAAAGACAGACCGTCGAACCTGGCTTGCAGGCCTGGGGACCGCTTCGCGGTCCTTTCGCGACACAAGGCCGCTCCTACAAGAGCAATCGTGCCTGCCTTGAGCTTGGTTACTTGGCCGATCTGATCGCCGCCGCCAGCTTCTTCGCTGCATCGGCAGGGTCGGCCTTGGGGTCGTTGATGTAGTTGGTCACCACATCGAAGAAGGCGCCCTGCACGGCCAGCGTGGTGGCCATGTTGTGCGCCATGCTCGGCTGCAGGCCGCCGGTTTTGGCGTCGGCCATGAAGTCCTTGGCAGAAGTCTGGGCGCAAGCGTCGAAGCCGTAGGTGCCCATGTCGGCGAGCATGTCGTTACGCACGGGAATGGAGCCTTTGTTGATGCTGAAGACCTTCTGGAAGTCCTGGCCAAGCACCTTCTTGGCGATGTCCTGCTGGCCAGCGGCCGTGCCCTCGTCGTTCTGCTTGAACACCACCAGTGAGTCGATGTTGTACAGGAAAGCCTTGTCGGTACCAGGGAACGCGACGCACTGATAGTCCTTGCCGGCGGTCTTCTTGGCCAGGGTCCACTCGCTCTTGGCCCAGTCACCCATGATCTGCATGCCAGCCTTGCCATTGATGACTTTGGCTGCTTCCAGGTTCCAGTCCTGGCCTTTGCCGTCGGGGTCCATGTAGGTGGCGACCTTCTTCAGCTCGGTCAGCGACTTGACCATCTGCGGCCCGGTCAGCGTGGCTTCATCGAGGTCGACCAGCGCTTTCTTGTAACCGTCCGCCCCCATCACCGACAGCACCACACTCTCGAACACCGTGCTGTCCTGCCATGGCTGGCCGCCATGGGCGAGCGGGATGAAGCCGGCGGCCTTGAGTTTGTCGGCGGCGGCGTAGAATTCGTCGAGGGTGGTCGGCGCCTTGTCGATGCCGGCCTTCTTGAACACTTCGGGGTTGATCCACAGCCAGTTGATGCGGTGGATGTTCACCGGCACGGCCACGTAGTCACCTTCGTACTTGACGGTGTCGGCGACCTTCTTGTCGAGCAGCGAGTCCCACTTTTCTTGCTTGGCCACATCCTTGAGCACATCCGGGTCCAGCAGGCCGGTGGCAGCCCAGTCCTGGATGTCCGGCCCCTTGATCTGGGCAACGCCGGGCGGGTTGCCGGCCACGGCGCGGCTCTTGAGCACGGTCATGGCCGTGGCGCCACCACCGCCGGCAACCGCACCATCCTTCCAGGTGAAGCCATCCTTCTCGACCTGGGCCTTGAGCACATCGACTGCCGCTTTTTCACCACCGGATGTCCACCAGTGAACCACTTCGACACTGCCTTTGGTGTCGGCGGCGAGAGCACTGAGCGGGAACAGGGAGGCGAAGGAAATCGCGGCAGCGAGGCGGAGAGTCGAATTCATCGGAGTACCTTTCTTGTTGTTATGCCGGGCAAGTCGAGCGCTTGCATTGCATGGAGTCTAATCAGAGTGCCCGCTGCGCCAGGTAACGAAGCGATGCGTGAATGTCATCGTTTGGTTACATTGCGCGCCAGTGCGCTCGCCAGGCTGGGTGCCAGGGGCAGCGTTGGCAGCAGTACAGCCTGGTAGGCGTGATAAAGGTCTGGCTTGCCTGCCCAAATCGTCGCCGCTGGCTGGTTGTCCGGGCCGAGTTCGTGGTGCCAGCTTCCGGCTGCGCGGTCGATGAAATGAGTGTCGATGAACGTCCAGAAGCGCCGGTACCATTGCTCGTACTGCTGCTCGCCGGTTCGCCGCAGCAGCGCTGCGGCGCTGGCGCACGCTTCGGCATGCACCCAGTGCAGGCGCTCGCGCACCCTGGGCTGATTGTCCCAGCCCAAGGTGTAGACGATGCCCTCGGCACCATCGACGCTCCAGGCATGCTGGCAGGCATTGGCGAACAGGCCCCGCGCGCAGGCCAGCAGCCATGCCGGGGCAGGAAGCCCGGCCTGACGCCGCGCAGCCTCAAGGTGCAGGACCAGACGGGACCACTCGAACGCATGGCCAGGCGTTGTGCCGTATGGGCGAAAGTGATCTGCGGGATTGTCCCGGTTGTATTCGGGCAGCGGTTGCCAGTGCACATCGAAATGTTCGATCACTCGGTAGTCACTGGCGCCAGCATGGCCGTGAATGATGCGCTCGACGATACGCAGGGCGCGCTCCAGCCAAAGTACATCGCCCGTCACATCGGCCAGGGCGAGGAAGGCCTCAGTGGCGTGCATGTTGCTGTTGGCGCCGCGATAAGCTTCAGGCTGCTGCCAGTCGATGGAGAAGGACTCGCGCATCGCACCCTCTTGCTCGCTCCAGAAGCGTTCCTCGATGACCCGTATCGCCTGCGCCAGCAACCCCTGTGCTCCCGCAGCGCCCGCCACGACGGCAGAGCTGGCGGCAAGCGCGACGAAGGCATGCAGGTAAGCCGCCTTGCCGTTGTCGCCCTGGCCGTACGGGCGGGCGAACCAACCGCCGTACCCGGCGTCGCGCAAAGGCCCGCACAAGGCCTGCACACCGTGCTGCACCAATGCCAGGCAGCCTGGTGCCCCCTGAAGGTGGGCCAGGGCAAAGCTGTGGGTCATGCGTGCGGTGTTCATGGTTTCGGCGACAGCCGTAGGGGGCAGCTTGCCGCGGGCGTCGAGATTGCCGAAACCTTCAGGGGCTTGCGAGGCCTTGGCGAAAGAGAGCAGCCGCTGGCCTTCGCTTGTGAGCCAGGCGGTATGTTCCGGGGAATCGATGTAGTCCATGCGCCCGTTTCTTCCCTGTGTGAGGTTTGCAGATTCTAGCCAGCCGTCCTGGCTGGGATGTCACGAAGGCTTGCGGTTATGTCACCGGTCGGTGACATACCTTCACTCAACGCCACGCGGCAGATAAAGGGTCACGCGCAACCCACCCTCGCGCAAATTGAGCAAGCTCACCTCACCCCCATGGCTATGGGCGATGTTGCGGGCGATCCCCAGCCCCAAGCCATACCCTTGCTGCTGCCCGGCGAGCCTGAAATGCGGCTCGAACACCTGCTCAAGCTGCTGCTGTGGCACACCCGGCCCGTGGTCATCCACCTGCAGGACAAAGCCCTGTGCGCTGTCGATGATGCGCAGGCGGGCCCGCTCGCCGTACTTGATGGCATTGTCTATCAGGTTGCCGATGCAGCGGCGCAAGGCCAGCGGCTTGCCGGGGTACGGCGCCAGGGCCTGGCCTTCGACGGTGATGCGGCCATCCCCCAGATACGGCTCGGCGAGAATCTCCAGGACCTGGTTGAGGTCGACCGGCTCGATGTTCTCGTGGATGTCAGTGTCTTTCACGCATTGCAAGGCGCCTTTGACCAACAGCTCCAGCTCATCCAGATCCTGGCTGAACTTGGCCTGCAGGCGCTCATCTTCCAGCAGTTCGACGCGCAGCCGCAGCCGAGTGATGGGCGTGCGCAGGTCGTGGGAAATGGCGCTGAACAACTGGCTGCGCTCGGTGAGGTAGCGGCTGATGCGTTCACGCATGCTGTTGAACGCACGCCCCACCTCGACCACCTCGCTGCCACCGCCCTCGGGCACTGGCGCCACATCGGCGCCCAGCGACAGGTCCCGCGCGGCCCGCGCCAGGCGCTTGAGCGGCCAGCTCTGCCAGTGCACCAGCAGGCCGATGAACAGCAGCAGCAAGGCGGTGGTCAGGACGATGAAGCCGATCTGCTGGCGTGGCAGGCGCTCGGCTTCAAGGCTGGTGTAGGGCTCAGGCAGCAACGAGGCGATGTACAGCCACTCGTCTTGGCCCAGGCGAATCTGCGTGACCAGTACAGGCGGATTGAGTGGTTCCAGGGTCAGCGAGTAATGCGCCCAGGAACGCGGCAGCTCATCGAGCTTCAGGCCGCTGTTGAAGATGCGCAGGTCATCGGGGGCGACGAACTCGACGGAAACTTCCATCTGCGCGCCCAGCCGCTCATGCAGTACCTGCTGGAACACATCGATCACCGCCTGCTTGCGCGGTGTTATGGGCAATACCGGCATGTCCAGCGGCTTGTCGTTGAGCGACACGAAAAAACGCGTACCACCCATGCTGCGCAACTGGTCCAATACCATCGGCCGATAAGCCACCGGCAAGGAACGGAAATAACTGACGCTGGCACTCATCGAATGGGCCAGGCTGCCGGCACTGGCGCGCAAGCCCTGAAGCTGGCTGGCACGTAACTGCGCGACCCAGATGACGCTGGACAAACCTTGAGCCAACAACACCACCAGCAAGGTCAACAGCAGCATGCGCCCCAGCAGCGAGCGCGGCACCAGGCGCCAGCGCCGCTCAGGAAGCACAGCAGACATGCGCAGCCAGCAGGTAGCCACTGCCGCGCACAGTGCGGATCAGCCGTGGCGGTTTGTCGGTGTCGCGCAGACGCTGGCGCAGGCGGCTGACCGCCATGTCAACGATACGGTCCAGCGGCATCGGCTCGCGGCCACGGGTAGCATTGCCGATGGTATCGCGGTCGAGGATCTGCTGAGGGTGATCGAGAAACAGCTTGAGCAGGGCGAAATCGGCACCGGAAAGGATCACCTCTTCGCCATCGCGGTGGAACAGGCGGTGGCTGACCGTGTCCAGGCGCCAGTCGTCGAAGGCCAGTACCGCTGTGGCTGGCGCGGCCTGGCCGAATTCTGCGCGACGCAGCAGGGCCTTGATTCGCGCCTGCAGTTCCCGCGGGCTGAACGGTTTGCCCAGATAATCGTCCGCACCAAGCTCAAGGCCGATGACCCGGTCGGCCTCGTCGGAGCTGGCGGTCAGCATGATGATCGGCACCCGCGATTGACGCGGGTGCTGGCGCACCCAGCGACACAGGCTGAAGCCGTCCTCGTCGGGCAGCATCACATCGAGAATGACCAGATCGCAGTGAGTGTTTTCCAGCGCGTGGCGAAAACCCTGGCCATCGGCTTCGGCGTGCACCTGGAAACCGGCGCGACTCAGGTAGGTTTGCAACAGTTCGCGGATTTCCTGATCGTCGTCGACCATCAGGATCGATTTTCCGGCAGTGCTCAAGGTATCCCGCCCTCTTGTTGTCACAGGTCTTTTGCCTGCTGTGAGGGCCGCAAAGCGGCCCTCTATCAATGATCCAGAGCCTGCTGTAATGCCACGCCGGCGCCCAGCAGTCCAGAAAACTCTGCCGTCACCAGCCACACCGGCACACCGGCGAAGTAACCGCTCATGCAGCCCTTGTCGGCAAAACTTGCAGCGAACCCGCTGCGCATGAACAGTTCGGCAAACCGCGGGATGACGCCGCCAACAATATAAACACCACCGCGTGCACCCAGGGTCAGTACATTGTTACCTGCCACGCGCCCCAGGAAGCGGCAGAACTGTTCGACCACCGCCAATGCCCGTGGCTCACCACTCAGGGCGGCATCGGTAATTTCTGCGGGGGTCTTGTACCGTACCGTATCACCGTCCAGCGCACAGATGGCCTGGTACAAACGCAGGAGGCCACCACCGCTGAGCACGGTTTCAGCGCTGACATGGCCAATCTGCCCATGAATCTGCTGATGGATCGCCGCTTCGCGGGCATTGCCCACCGGCAGGTCGACATGCCCTCCCTCACCGGGCAGCGCCAGCCAATGCTGCTCACCGAGGCGCAGCAGGCTGCCGACGCCAAGGCCGGTGCCCGGACCGATCACCAGTGCAGGTCGCGCCGGGTCGGCCTGGCCGGGGCAGACCTGGCGCACCTCGTCCCCTTGCAGGCGGGTCATGCCCAAGGCCATCGCCGTGAAGTCGTTGATCAGCAGCAGCTGTTCGACCTGCAACGTCTTGCAGAACGCGCTGCGGCTCAGCCGCCAATGATTGTTGGTGAAGCGAAATTCATCACCGTCGACCGGCCCGGCCACCGCCAGGCACACCGCCGACAGCCCGCCACGCTCGATACCCTGGCTCTGCAGGTAGGCTTCGATGGCCTGCTCCGGGCTGGTGTAGTCAGCGGTGGCGAAGACCTTCACCTGATGCAGCTGGTTGTCACGCCACAACGCAAACCGGGCATTGGTGCCACCGATGTCGCCAACCAGCAGGTCCTTCATTTGAGGTTCTCCAGGGCCGAGGTAAAGGCGCTGGCGCCCTGCTCGGCCGAGCTGAACGCCATGCGCATGAAGCCGAACAGCTCGCGCCCACAGCCCAGGTCGTTGCCCTGTGGCGCAGGTGGCAGGTCGCGGCGGGCCAGTTCCTCGGCCGACACCTTGAGCTGCAGCGTGCCTTCGACACCATCGACCCGCACGATATCACCATCGCGCACCCGCGCCAGCGGTCCACCATCAAAGGCTTCAGGGCAGACATGGATTGCGGCCGGGATCTTGCCCGATGCGCCTGACATGCGCCCATCGGTGACCAGTGCCACTTTATAGCCGCGGTCCTGCAGCACACCGAGGAACGGCGTCAGCTTGTGCAGCTCCGGCATGCCGTTGCAACGTGGCCCCTGGAAACGCACCACGGCCACGAAGTCGCGCTCCAGTTCGCCGGCCTTGAACGCATCGGCCAGCGACTGCTGGTCCTGGAAAACCCGGGCCGGGGCCTCGACGACCTGGTGCTCGGGGGCCACCGCGGACACTTTCATCACGCCACGCCCAAGGTTGCCTTCCATCACCCGCAAGCCGCCTTCGGCCGAGAACGGCCGCGCCACCGGGCGCAGGATGGTCTCGTCCAGGCTCTGCTGCGGGCCTTCGCGCCAGACCAGCTTGCCGTTGTCGAGGAACGGTTCCTGCGTGTAGCGGCGCAACCCGTGGCCGGCGACGGTGTTGACATCCTCGTGCAGCAAGCCGGCATCGAGCAGCTCACGGATCAGGAAGGACATGCCACCGGCGGCCTGGAAGTGATTGATGTCGGCCTTGCCATTGGGGTAGACGTGGGACAGGGTCGGCACCACCTCGGACAGGTCGGCCATGTCCTGCCAGGTGAGCTGGATGCCTGCCGCCTGGGCGATCGCCGGCATGTGCAGGGTGTGGTTGGTCGACCCCCCGGTGGCATGCAGGGCGACGATGGAGTTGACCAGCGATTTCTCGTCGACGATCTCGCCCAGCGGCATGAAGCTGCCACTGGCCTTGGTCATGCGCGTCACTTGCTGCGCGGCCTCGGCGGTCAGCGCGTCGCGAAGCGGGGTGTACGGGTTGACGAACGAGGCCCCCGGCAGGTGCAGGCCCATCACTTCCATCACCAGCTGGTTGGTGTTGGCAGTGCCGTAGAAGGTGCAGGTGCCCGGGCTGTGGTAGGACTTCATCTCCGACTCCAGCAGTTCCTCACGGCTGGCCTTGCCCTCGGCATAGCGCTGGCGCACATCGGCTTTCTGCTTGTTGGAGATGCCGGAAACCATTGGCCCGCCCGGTACGAAAATGGTGGGCAGGTGACCGAAGCGCAGCGCGCCCATCATCAAGCCGGGGACGATCTTGTCGCAGATACCCAGCATCAGCGCAGCGTCGAACATGTTGTGCGACAGCGCCACCGCAGTAGACATGGCGATCACTTCACGGCTGGCGATGGCCAGCTCCATGCCAGGCTCACCCTGGGTCACGCCATCGCACATGGCCGGCACACCGCCAGCGAACTGGCCGACGGAGCCAACTTCGCGCAGTGCCTTCTTGATCTGCTCGGGGAAATGCACATACGGCTGGTGCGCCGAGAGCATGTCGTTGTAGGCCGAGACGATGGCCACGTTGGCGGCATTCATCAGGCGCAGGCTCTGCTTGTCGTCGGCGCCACACCCGGCCACGCCATGGGCGAAGTTGGCGCACTGCAGGCTGGCCCGCATGGGTCCGTCGCTGGCCGCGCCGCGAATCAGCTGCAGGTAGCGTTCACGGGTGGCACGGCTGCGTTCGGTCAGCCGTTGGGTGACCTCAAGGATGCGCGGGTGCATGTACTGGACTCCAGGCTAGCGGTAAGGGCGGTTTACCGGGCATTTCCCCTCCAAACGATTGCGGCCTAGGCTCCTGTGTAAGAGACCCTGCGCATCGAGGCGGCGGCTTGCCCGACCACTCGTTGTATATTTAAACAAAATACTGCCAGTAAAAAGGCTTGTTTTCTATCGCTGAGTGAATAATCTTGTAATTCCAACAACAAAACCGTTTCAGTGAAGCTTCATTTTGTGCCACAGGTTTCACTCGAACTGCCAGAGGTACTGCCATGACACTACGTATCGCCATCAACGGATTCGGCCGCATTGGTCGCAATGTCCTGCGCGCACTGTATACCCAAGGCTACCGCCACGACCTGCAGGTCGTCGCCATCAACGACCTGGGCGACAGTGCCATGAACGCCCACCTGCTCAAATACGACAGCGTACACGGTGCTTTCGATGCGTCGGTGGAAGCTGATCACGAGAGCCTGACGGTCAACGGTGACCGTATCGCGGTGAGCGCCATCCGCAATCCGGCCGAGCTGCCCTGGAAGGCTGAAGCGATCGACGTGGTGTTCGAGTGCACCGGGCTGTTCACCGACCGCGCCAAGGCCGCGGCGCACCTGGCGGCCGGGGCTGGCAAGGTGATCGTCTCGGCACCGGCCAAGGGCGCCGACGCCACCGTGGTATACGGCGTCAACCATGACATTCTGCGCGCGTCGCACCAGGTCATTTCCAACGCCTCCTGCACCACCAACTGCCTGGCGCCGATCGCCCAGGTACTGCACCGCGAGTTCGGCATCGAGCAGGGGCTGATGACCACCATCCATGCCTACACCAACGACCAGGTGCTGACCGACGTCTACCACAGCGACCCGTACCGTGCGCGCTCGGCCACCCAGTCGATGATCCCGAGCAAGACCGGCGCTGCCGAAGCCGTGGGCCTGGTGTTGCCGGAACTGGCCGGCAAGCTGACCGGCATGGCGGTACGGGTACCGGTGATCAACGTGTCGCTGGTCGACCTCACCGTCAACCTCAAGCGCGAGGCCACGGCCGAGCAGGTGAACCAGTTGTTCCTCGAAGCCAGCCGGCATTCCAAGGTACTCGGCTACAACGCCCTGCCGCTGGTCTCATGCGACTTCAACCACAACCCGTTGTCGTCGATATTCGATGCCAACCATACCCGCGCCAACGGCAGGATGCTCAAGGTGCTGGCCTGGTATGACAATGAGTGGGGGTTCTCCAACCGCATGCTGGATAACTGCCTGGCATTGTGCAGCGCCCGCTGAGCGCAGGCACTTGCTGCGGTAGGAGCGGCCTTGCGTCGCGAAAGGGCCGCGCAGCGGCCCCAACTATATCTCTGGCGCTCAGAAAACCTTGGGGCTGCTCTGCAGCCCTTTCGCGACGCAAGGCCGCTCCTACCGACAATCTTTACCTTTTCCTAACACTTCCAGGCTTGACCTTCAGGCAAGATGATAAGCATTATCATTCACCTTTCGTCGGCCAGGTCCCCCTGTGAGTCAGTCCCGGTTCAACTCTGTCTTCCTCGTTCAGCGCCTCCCCCTATTGCGGACCTTGCAGCGCATGGTCGGCAACCCCAGCACCGCCGAGGACCTACTTCAGGAAACCTACCTGCGGGTGTCCCGCGCTCTGGGGGAGCGGCCCATCGAACACCTCGAGCCCTTCGTCTTCCAGACCGCGCGAAACCTGGCCCTGGACCATCTGCGCACGCGCCGGGTGCAAGCGCGCATGCTGGTCGACGATGTGCCCGAAGAAATCCTGCACAACGTCGCCGCGCCGCTGAGCAGCAGCGAGGATGCCGCACACGCCGAGCAACTGCTCAAGCACCTGAGCGTCAGCCTCAACCAGTTGAGTGAGCGTCAGCAGCGTATTTTCATCCTCAGCCGCCTGCACGGTGCCAGCTACGTGGAAATTGCCGGGCAACTCAATGTCTCGGCCAGCACGGTCCAGAAGGAGCTGAAACTGATCATGGCAATCTGCATGGGTGTGGCCGAACGCCTGAAGTAAGACGACCGCTGGCCACCCGAGCTCGGCGAAGCGCTTGCCACGCCCCGCCTTAGCCTTGATCATTCGGGAAAATCATTTCAAGGATTCACCGTGACCGACAGCCCCGCCCCTCGCCCGCCGACCGCAGGGCCCGACGCCCGCGCCCGTGCGATGGACGAGGCGCTGGACTGGCTGGTCCGCCTGCAATGCGCCACCGAAGCGGACACGCTGGCCTTCGAGCAGTGGCTCAGCGCCGCGCCGGAAAACGCCGTGGCCTACGTCGAAGCCGAAGCCCTTTGGAACGGCACGCCGGTGCGCCAGGCCGCCACACAAATGCATCAGGTGCGGCGCCGCTCTGTACGCGGGCGTCTGCGGGCTCACTGGAAACCCCTGGCGACCGCCGCAGTACTGCTGGTCGGGCTGTTCACCGTGGGCAACTTGCCGATGCGCCTGCAGGCCGACCACCTGACCGTGGTGGGCGAACGCCAGCGCCTGCAACTCGATGACGGGGCCAAGGTGCTGCTCAACACCAACTCGGCTTTCGCCAGCGACGTGCGCGAAGGCCGTCAGGTGGCGCGGTTGCTACAAGGCGAGGCGTATTTCCAGGTACCCGGTGGCACCCAACCACCACTGGAAGTTCAGGCCGGCCCGCTGCGGGCACAGGTGCGCGACACCGATTTTGCCGTGCGCTACCTCGATGGTGAGGCACAGGTCCGGGTGCAGCGCGGCGACGTCGACCTGCAGGCCGCCAGCGACCAGCGTATCCGCCTCAGCGCCGGCGACAGCATCAGCGTCGGCCCGCAAGGCTTCGGCCAGCGCCAGCGCCCGGACATGCACAAGGACCTGGCCTGGGTCGATGGGCGCCTGGTGTTCGAGAACTGCCCGCTTAGCCAGGTGCTGGCCGAAGTGCGGCGCTATTACCCAGGCTGGATCATCAACCGCAACGCCCACCTCGAAGACATGGCGGTGACCGGCAACTACCGCCTCGACCAGCCGCTGGAGACCTTGCGCGCCCTGGCCCACATCACCTCGGCGCAGCTGCACGAATACCCCGCCGTGGTCATTCTCAACTGACCTGAAAATTATTTTTACGCGATCGCGCTGCCCCGCCCGTCTCGTTATAGCCAATGCAACTGATTCTTGTTTAAAAACAGGAACGGTAATCACCTATAACAGTTCGCGCGTCAGGGAGCGCTTTCGATGTCCACAGGTCCAACTCGCCCGTCCCCCCTTCCCCGCCGTACCGGCCAATTGTCCCTGCTGACCCTGGCCTTGCTCGCCAGTGGCGCCTGCGGCCTGCCGGCGCTGGCCGCAGAACCTGCGCACGCGACAAGCCCACGCATGGGCGACTACCGCTTCAGCATCGCCCAGCAGCCCTTGGTCGAGGCCATCAACGCCTTCAGCCAGGTGACCGGCTGGCAGGTGGGCTTCAGCGCCGAACTGGCCGACGGTGTGGCTTCGCCAGGTGTCCGCGGCTCGCTGCCTCCGGAAGCGGCACTGAAACAACTGCTGCAAGGTACCGGCCTGGTCTATCGCAAGATCGGCAACGGCAATGTGGTGCTCGAACGCCAATCGGCGGGCAATGCCATCGCCCTGCAGCAGATGACCGTCAGCGCCACGCGCAGCGCCCAGGACGTCAGCCAGGTGCCGAGCACCGTGAGTGTGCAGACACGCGAGCAACTGGACCGGCAGAACGTCAATAACATCCAGGAACTGGTGCGCTATGAGCCAGGCGTGTCGGTCGGTGGCACCGGCCAGCGCAGCGGCCTGAACGGTTACAACATCCGTGGCATCGACGGTGAGCGCGTGCTGACCCAGATCGACGGTGTGTCGATCCCTGACAGCTTCTTCTACGGCCCCTACGCCCAGACCCAGCGCAACTACGTCGACCCCGAGATCGTCAAGCGCGTGGAAATCCTCCGCGGCCCGGCCTCGGTGCTGTACGGCAGCAATGCCATCGGCGGTGCGGTGAGCTACTTCACCCTGGACCCGGACGACATCATCAAGCCCGGCAAGGATGTCGGCGCGCGCCTGAAGACCGGCTACAGCTCGGCCGACGACAGCTGGCTGACCTCCGCCACCGTGGCCGGCCGCCAGGGCGACTTCGACGGCCTTTTGCACGTCAGCCAGCGCAACGGCCACGAAACCGAATCCTACGGCGAGCATGGCGGCAGCGGCCTGTCGCGCACCGAAGCCAACCCGGAAGACGTGCGCACCACCAACGTGCTGGCCAAGCTTGGCTGGAACTACGCCGACGACGCGCGCCTGGGCTTCACCTATGAACGCTACAAGGATGACCGTGACCAGAACATCCTAAGCGCCGTGGGCGGTCCGTTCATTCCAGGCTTAGGTGCCAGGAACTCCTACCGCATGCGCCAGGGCAACGACACCATCACCCGCGAGCGCTTCGGCATCAACCACGAGTTCGGCCTCGACAGCCTGGTCGCCGACCACGTGAAATGGAGCCTGAACTACCAGATCGCCAAGACCGACCAGCGCACCGATGAGCTGTATGTCGCGTCGGGGCGGCAGGTGCTGCGCGACCGCCAGACCACCTACAAGGACCGCCAATGGGTGTTCGATGCCCAGCTGGACAAAGCCTTCAGCATCGGCCAGACCGATCACCTGCTGACCTACGGCACCACCATAAAGCATGAAGAAGTGACCGGCTCACGCAGCGGCTCCGGCACCTGTGTGGCCATTGGCGGTAGCTGCACCGCCATCGGCCAGGACAGCTCGCGCGACGGCCAGGCCCTGGTCAGCGATTTCCCGGACCCGACCATCAACACCTACAGCCTGTTCGTGCAGGATGAGATCCGCTGGAACAACTGGACCTTCATGCCCGGTGCCCGCTACGACTACACGCGCATGGAGCCCAAGTTCACCGACGCGTTCCTGCGTGGCATTCAGGGCTCGGGCGCTGCGCCAGGCGCCCTCGACGACTCGGACAAGAAGTGGCACCGCGTGTCGCCCAAGTTCGGCCTGACCTACGCTTTCAACGACAACTACACCTGGTACGGCCAGTACGCCGAAGGCTTCCGCACGCCGACAGCCAAGTCGATGTACGGCCGCTTCGAGAACCCGACACTGGGCTACAGCGTGCAGGGCAACCCCGGGCTTGAGCCGGAGAAGAGCAAGAGCTACGAGACCGGCCTGCGCGGCAACTTCGATGCCGGTAACTTCAGCGCTGCGGTCTTCTACAACAAGTACCGCGACTTCATCGACGAAGACGCCGTGCAGTCGGCCAACCTGGAAACCACCTTCCAGGCCAACAACATCAAGCACGCCACCATCAAGGGTGCCGAGGTCAAAGGCCGCCTCAACCTCGACCACTTCGGTGCGCCAGAGGGCCTCTACACCCAAGGCTCGATCGCATACGCCAACGGCCGTAACGATGACAACGGCCAGCCGCTGAACAGCGTCAACCCACTGACCGGCGTGTTCGGCCTAGGTTACGAGCAACCGAACTACGGCGGCCTGCTGAGCTGGACCGTTGTCAAGCGCAAGACCCGCGTCGACGACACCACGTTCTTCGCCCCGGACGGCCAGAGCTCGCAGTTCCGTACCCCTGGCTACGGCGTGCTGGACCTGAGCGGTTTCTACAAGGTGACCGACGACGTAACGGTCAACGCTGGGCTGTACAACCTGACCGACAAGAAATACTGGCAGTGGGATTCGGTGCGCGGCTACGACGGCCAGGGTGAGGCGGGCGTGACCCAGCCGGCCAACCTTGACCGCCTGACCATGCCAGGGCGCAACTTCGCCATCAATGTGGTGTGGGATATCTGACTGAGCCAATCGCTACTGGCCCTATCGCCGGCAAGCCCCCACAGCTACGCCACTGAACCTGAGGGCAGTGGGTACCCAGTGGGAGCCGGCTTGCTGGCGATAGGGCCGGTACTGACAACACAAAAAACCGGTTTTTTTACTCTCCCCACCCCTCTGTTTCGTCTTGTCACTAGACGCCCCAAATTCCCAAGGACACCCCATGACCGACCGCCCAGCCCTGCGCTCGCAACGCCTCAACCAGGTCACCCACGCCCCGCACACCGAGCTCGACGCCCTGGTCAAATCCCACGCACCGTTCGACAGCCGCGAGAGTTTCGCCCGTTTCGTCGTCGCCCAGTACCTGTTCCAGTCCGAACTGCAGGCCCTGTACAACGACCCGAAACTGATCGCCATCGTGCCTGACCTGGCCCAGCGCTGCCGCGCCGATCAAGCCCGCCTGGACCTCGCCGACCTCGATACCGAAGTACCGGCTGCAGTACCCGGCGCCTTGCACGACCCAAGCCTGGCAGAAGCGTTGGGCTGGATCTTCGTCTCCGAAGGCTCCAAACTGGGCGCCGCGTTTCTGATCAAGCGGGCCGTGGCCCTGGAGCTGTCCGACAGCTTTGGCGCCCGCCACCTGGGCGAACCGGCCGGTGGCCGCGCCGAGGGCTGGAAGCAGTTCACCCGAACCCTCGATGGCCTGGCGCTGTCTGCCGAAGAAGACGCTGCTGCCGAGCGCGGCGCAGTGGCCGCCTTCGAGCGCTTCACCGAACTGCTCAAGCATGCCTACGCCGCCGACAGCGCGCTGGCCTGATACGCTTAACCCGGCCACCCTTCCGGTGGCCGGACCGTTTTGTGCAGTGAGACCATGACCCGACCTGCCCGCTCGAAACTGTCGCGCCTGCTGTATGGCATCCTGGCTTACGTAAGCTTGGGTATCGGCCTGGTCGCCATCGTCATTCCTGGCCTGCCGACCACCGAGTTCATCCTCCTGGCTGCCTGGGCAGCGACACGCAGCTCGCCGCGCCTGTCGGCATGGCTGGAGAACCACCGGCTGTTCGGGCCTATCCTGTTCAACTGGCGCAATGGCAAGGTGATCCAGCGCCGGGCAAAGGTCAGTGCAACCCTCAGCATGCTGGTGTGCGCAGGCCTGATGCTGGCCTTCCTCGACCATCGCTGGCCGGTATTTCTGGCCATCACCGGCATGGCCCTGGGCACCTGTGGATCTGGTCACGGCCAGAGCAGGCATGCCCGCCTGCGTCACAGGCTCAGTAGCCCTGAATACAGCGCATACGCTGCCAGAGCAGCGCCAATCAGCACCGCCGCGAAGATCAACTTCTCCCACGTGGTGAACAGCACCTGGCCTTGTTCACGCTTGGCCCGGGCGAACAGGATTACCCCAGGCGCATACAGCAATGCCGACAGCAGCAGGTACTTGAGCCCACCTGCATACAACAGCCAAAGCGCATACACCAGCGCCACCAACGCCACCAACAGGTCCTTGCGGCGCAGCCCCTCTTGCCCGGCATAACTCTCCCCGCGCAGCGCCAAGAGCACCGCGTAAGCGGCCGACCACAGGTACGGCACCAGGATCATCGACGACGCCAGGTAGATCAGGCTGGTGTAGGTACCCGCCGAAACCAAGGTGATCAGCAAGAACCCCTGGATCATGCAGTTGGTCAGCCACAGGGCATTGGCCGGCACATGGTTGGCATTTTCCTTGGCCAAAAAGCGCGGCATGGTCTTGTCCCGTGCCGTGGCGAAGAGAATCTCGGCGCACAGCAGTGCCCACGAGAGCAAAGCGCCGAGCAGCGAAACCGCCAGGCCGATGCTGATCAGCAACGCGCCCCAGGGCCCGACGATGTGCTCAAGCACCGATGCCAGTGAGGGGTTCTGCAAACCGGCCAGTTCCGGCTGGGTCATCACCCCCAGCGACAGCACGTTGACCAGCACCAGCAGCGCCAGTACGCCGAGAAAACCGATCACCGTGGCCTTGCCCACATCCGTGCGGCGCAGCGCCCGCCCCGAATAGACACTGGCGCCTTCGATGCCGATGAACACGAATACGGTGACCAGCATCATGTTGCGCACCTGGTCCAGCACATTACCGAACTGCGGGTTGCTCACGCCCCAGATATCCCGGGTAAAGATGTCGGCGCGGAAGGCGAAGGCGGCGATGACGATGAAGATCAGCAGCGGCACCACCTTGGCCACGGTGGTTACCTGGTTGATGAACGCCGCTTCCTTGATGCCACGCAGCACCAGAAAGTGCACCGACCACAACAGCAATGAGGCACAGCCGATGGCAATGGGCGTATTGCCCTCACCGAACACCGGGAAATAAAAGCCCAGTGTACTGAACAGCAGCACGAAGTAGCCGACGTTGCCCAGCCAGGCGCTGATCCAGTAGCCCCAGGCCGAGGAAAAGCCCATGTAATCGCCAAAACCTGCCTTGGCATAGGCATACACCCCTGAATCCAGCTCAGGCTTGCGGTTGGCCAAAGTCTGGAACACGAAGGCCAGCGCCAGCATGCCCACTGCGGTGATACCCCAGCCAATCAGTACGGCCCCGACATCCGCGCGCGCCGCCATGTTCTGCGGCAACGAGAAAATACCGCCGCCAATCATCGACCCGACCACCAGTGCGATCAATGCGCCAAGGCGCAGCTTCTGTCCTGGTTCGCTCATGCGACTCCTCGTCTTTTGTGCGTGCTGTCACATCGCTGAAACAGCTTTATCTGCATATAAATAACAGCATTTATAAAAGACAAAGCCATTAAAGCTATAGCACTCATAACTCTTTTGTCTATACCGATCGCCCGCCATAAATACCTGTTCGACGTACAACTTTTACCACCTCGATCAGCCGTGGAATTTATTGAGAAATATTTGCGAAACCGGCAAAAGCGACTAGCTTCAGAGTTCGCAGGCTGAACAGAGCGTTTGCTCTGGTTGTACATGGAGGTGCCAGCGCAGGGGGCCTGCAACAGGGCTGTCGGCACTCTCCAGGAGTCAAGTGAAGGAAATTTCCTACTTCACAACGCCATGAACTGATCCAAGTCAGATCATGGCCCAGGCGACGGATTTATTCTGTGGTCAACTTTCTCCTGGTACGGAGTTGTTAAATGTCTGATTCTTCCGGAAAACTAAAACTCGGCGCACTCGTTGCACTCGTCGTCGGTTCGATGATTGGCGGCGGTATTTTCTCGCTGCCGCAAAACATGGCCGCCAGCGCAGGGGTTGGCGCCGTACTGATCGGCTGGGCGATCACCGCAGTCGGCATGCTGACCCTGGCGTTCGTGTTCCAGACCCTGGCCAACCGCAAACCTGATCTGGACGGCGGGGTATACGCCTACGCCAAGGCCGGCTTCGGCGACTACATGGGCTTCTCCTCGGCGTGGGGCTACTGGATCAGCGCCTGGCTGGGCAACGTCGGTTACTTCGTGCTGCTGTTCAGTACCCTGGGCTACTTCTTCCCCATTTTCGGTGAAGGCAACACCCCCGCTGCCGTCATCGGCGCCTCGGTGTTGCTGTGGGCGGTGCACTTCCTGGTACTGCGCGGCATCAAGGAAGCGGCGTTCATCAACCTGGTCACCACCGTTGCCAAGGTGGTACCGCTGGTGCTGTTCGCGCTGATCTGCGTGTTCGCCTTCCGCCTCGACATCTTCACCGCCGACATCTGGGCCACCGGCACGCCGGAGCTGGGCAGCGTGATGAACCAGGTGCGCAACATGATGCTGGTCACCGTCTGGGTGTTCATCGGCATCGAGGGTGCGAGCATCTTTTCTTCGCGGGCGGAAAAACGCGCCGACGTGGGCAAGGCCACGGTCATCGGCTTCATCACCGTGTTGCTGTTCCTGGTGCTGGTCAACGTGCTCTCGCTGGGCGTGATGACGCAACCGGAGCTGGCCAAACTGCAGAACCCGTCGATGGCTGCCGTGCTGGAGCATGTGGTTGGTCATTGGGGCGCGGTGCTGATCAGCGTCGGCCTGATCATCTCGCTGCTCGGCGCATTGCTGTCGTGGGTGCTGCTGTGCGCCGAGATCATGTTCGCCGCTGCCAAGGATCACACCATGCCGGAGTTCCTGCGCCGCGAGAATGCCAACCAGGTGCCGGCCAACGCCCTGTGGCTTACCAACGCCATGGTGCAGATCTTCCTGGTGATCACGCTGTTCTCCGCCAGCACCTACCTGTCACTGATCTACCTCGCCACCTCGATGATCCTGGTGCCCTACCTGTGGTCGGCAGCCTATGGCTTCCTGCTGGCCATGCGCGGTGAAACCTACGAGCAGGCTGCCAGCGAACGCAGCAAAGACCTGCTCATCGGCGCCATCGCACTGATTTACGCCATCTGGCTGTTGTATGCAGGCGGCATGAAGTACCTGCTGCTCTCCGCCCTGCTGTATGCCCCTGGCGTCATCCTGTTTGCCAAGGCCAAGCGTGAAATTGGCCAACCGATCTTCACCAACGTGGAAAAACTGATCTTTGCGGCTGTGGTCATCGGCGCCTTGGTGGCGGCCTATGGCCTGTATGACGGCTTCCTGACCCTGTGACCCACGTCTTCGCTCAATTGGAGGAAAGAACCATGTCCGCTGAAAAACAGAAGTACGGTGTGCACTCCGAAGCCGGCAAGCTGCGCAAGGTAATGGTTTGCGCCCCAGGGCTTGCGCACAAGCGCCTGACCCCGAGCAACTGCGACGAACTGCTGTTCGATGATGTGATCTGGGTCGACCAGGCCAAACGCGACCATTTCGACTTCGTCACCAAGATGCGCGAGCGCGGCGTGGATGTGCTTGAGATGCACAACCTGCTGACCGACATCGTGCAGAACAAAGACGCGCTGAAGTGGATCCTTGACCGCAAGATCACCCCTGACACCGTAGGTGTGGGCCTGACCAACGAAGTGCGCAGCTGGCTCGAAGGCCTCGAGCCGCGCCACCTGGCCGAGTTCCTGATCGGCGGTGTGGCCGGCCAGGACCTGCCGCAGAGCGAAGGCGCCGACGTGGTCAAGATGTACAACGATTACCTGGGCCACTCCAGTTTCATTCTGCCACCGCTGCCGAACACCCAGTTCACCCGCGACACCACCTGCTGGATCTATGGCGGCGTCACGCTGAACCCGATGTACTGGCCGGCGCGACGTCAGGAAACGCTGCTGACCACTGCCATCTACAAATTCCACCCGCAATTCACCGGTGCCGACTTCCAGGTCTGGTACGGCGACCCGGACAAAGACCACGGCAACGCCACCCTTGAAGGCGGTGACGTGATGCCGATCGGCAAAGGCATCGTGCTCATCGGCATGGGCGAGCGCACTTCACGCCAGGCCATCGGGCAGCTGGCGCAGAACCTGTTCGCCAAGGGCGCAGTGGAAAAGGTCATCGTCGCCGGCCTGCCGAAGTCCCGCGCGGCGATGCACCTGGACACGGTATTCAGCTTCTGCGACCGCGACCTGGTCACGATCTTCCCCGAAGTGGTGAAAGAAATCGTGCCGTTCATCATCCGCCCGGACGAAAGCAAGCCCTACGGCATGGACGTGCGCCGCGAGAACAAGTCGTTCATCGAAGTGGTGGGCGAGCAACTGGGCGTCAAGCTGCGCGTGGTCGAGACCGGCGGCAACAGCTTCGCCGCCGAGCGCGAACAGTGGGATGACGGCAACAACGTGGTGGCGGTGGAGCCTGGCGTGGTCATCGGCTACGACCGCAACACCTACACCAACACCCTGCTGCGCAAGGCCGGCATCGAGGTCATCACCATCAGCGCCGGCGAGCTTGGCCGGGGCCGTGGCGGCGGCCACTGCATGACCTGCCCGATCGTGCGTGACCCCATCGATTACTAACGACCATTTTCCCGGCTGCCCCCACAAGGCGGTGGCCGGGCCGATTACCGAACTCAAGGAGAATCACCATGGCGTTCAACATCCATAACCGCAACCTGCTCAGCCTCGAACACCACAGCACCCGCGAGCTGAAGTACCTGCTGGACCTGTCCCGCGACCTCAAGCGTGCCAAATACACCGGTACCGAACAGCAGCACCTGAAGGGCAACAACATCGCCCTGATCTTCGAGAAAACCTCGACCCGCACCCGCTGCGCCTTCGAAGTGGCCGCCTATGACCAAGGCGCCAATGTCACCTACATCGATCCCAACTCTTCGCAGATCGGCCACAAAGAAAGCATGAAAGACACCGCCCGCGTACTCGGGCGCATGTACGATGCCATCGAGTATCGCGGCTTCAAGCAGGAAATCGTCGAAGAGCTAGCCAAGTTCGCCGGGGTGCCGGTGTTCAACGGCCTGACCGACGAGTACCACCCGACCCAGATGATCGCCGACGTACTGACCATGCGTGAGCACAGCGACAAGCCGCTGCACGACATCAGCTATGCCTACCTGGGCGACGCCCGCAACAACATGGGCAACTCGCTGCTGCTGATCGGCGCCAAGCTCGGTATGGACGTGCGTATCGCTGCGCCCAAGGCGCTGTGGCCTCATGACGACCTGGTCGAGCGCTGCAAGCAGTACGCTGAGGAAAGCGGTGCACGCATCACCCTTACCGAAGACCCGAAAGCTGCGGTCAAAGGTGTGGACTTCGTGCACACCGACGTCTGGGTGTCGATGGGTGAGCCGATCGAAGCCTGGGGCGAGCGCATCAAGCAGCTCAAACCCTATCAGGTGAACACGGAGCTGATGAAGTCCACCGGCAATCCGCGGACCAAATTCATGCACTGCCTGCCGGCTTTCCACAACTCCGAGACCAAGGTCGGCAAGCAGATCGCCGAACAGTATCCGGACCTGGCCAATGGCATCGAAGTGACCGACGACGTGTTCGAGTCGCCCGCCTGCATCGCCTTCGAACAGGCGGAAAACCGCATGCACACGATCAAGGCGATCCTGGTGTCGACCCTGGCTGATCTCTGATAAGCACCTCGGTAGTGTGGGAGCCGGCTTGCCGGCGATGCAGGCAACACGGTGCATGGCACCGGCTTCGCCGGTGATCGCCGGCAAGCCGGCTCCCACACAGAAACGAGGCGCTCCCCCCATCTTCGCAAAGGACATTCCCATGCGAATCGTTGTTGCATTGGGCGGCAACGCCCTGCTGCGCCGCGGCGAGCCCATGACCGCTGACAACCAGCGCGCCAATATCCGCACCGCCACCGAGCAGATCGCCAAGATTCACCCCGGCAACGAGCTGGTCATCGCCCACGGTAACGGCCCCCAGGTTGGCTTGCTGTCATTGCAGGCGCTGTCGTACAAACCCGACGAAGCCTACCCGCTGGACGTGCTCGGTGCCGAAACCGAAGGCATGATCGGTTACATGATCGAACAGGAGCTGGGTAACCTGCTGGCGTTCGAAGTGCCGTTCGCCACCCTGCTGACCCAGGTCGAAGTCGATGCAAACGATCCGGCCTTCAAGGACCCGACCAAGTTCATCGGCCCGGTCTACAGCAAGGAAGAAGCCGAACGCCTGGCCAAGGAGAAAGGCTGGGTGGTCAAGGCCGACGGCGACAAATACCGCCGCGTGGTGGCCAGCCCCAAACCCAAGCGCATCTTCGAGATCCGCCCGATCAAGTGGCTGCTGGAAAAAAACAGCATCGTGATCTGCGCAGGCGGTGGCGGCATCCCCACCATGTACGATGAAAACCGCAAGCTCAAAGGCATCGAAGCGGTCATCGACAAGGACCTGTGCTCGGCGCTTTTGGCCGAGCAACTGGAAGCCGACCTTCTGATAATCGCCACTGACGTCGATGCGGCTTACATTGACTGGGGCAAACCCACGCAAAAAGCCATTGCCCAGGCCCACCCCGACGAGCTCGAACGCCTGGGCTTCGCCGCCGGCTCCATGGGGCCTAAGGTGCAGGCCGCCAGCGATTTCGCCCGCGCCACCGGCAAGGTCGCAGTGATCAGCTCGCTGGAGAATATCGAGGACATCGTCAAAGGCACCGCCGGCACCCGTGTTTCAACGGCCACGCCAGGCATCAGCTACCGTTGAATGCAGTAGGCGGGCGCAGGCCGCCCGCCATTTTCGACCCTCCGGAGGATTCCGCCATGGCCCAGTACCAACCTGGTCACGTGCATATCGAGCGCACTGCGCTGAACGCCAATGACCACAGCTACGACCTCAACATCGAGTACGAAGCGACTCAGGATCCCAGGGAAGGCCGAGGTATCCAGTTCCGCTTGCATGGCAGCATCGAAGGCAAGCCGGTGGATGAAAAGTTTTACCTGCCCAAAGATCAGGTCTTGCCGAGCTTTTTGATGGTGCTAAGCCGCAAGGCCCAGTCACACCTGCCACCGCACAAGAAATTCGAAACGCTCGGTTCACCGCACAAGATCTACGACCAGATGTTCGAGGACATCCGCGCCAAGCTGGATGTGAAGTCCGGCGACTCGATCAAGCCTGAACATTTAGAGTGAACCCAATCGCCGGCAAGCCGGCTGCCACAGGTACCCCGCTGTCTCAGGTTCTGCGGAGTACCTGTGGCAGCCGGCTTGCCGGCGATTGGGTTTAACACTGCTCCCAAGGCATACTACTGCCCTCCCCGGCCATAACCCCCCGCCTCCCCATGCGCATCCACGTCAGCTTCATCGACCGCGTCGGCATCACCCAGGAAGTCCTCGCCCTGCTCGGTGCCCGCAACCTCAACCTGGACGCCGTAGAGATGGTCCCGCCGAACGTCTACATCGACGCTCCGACCCTCAGCCCCGCCGTTCTCGAAGAACTGCACGACGCGCTGTTCGAAGTACATGGGGTACAGTCGGTGGACGTGGTCGATATCCTCCCTGGCCAGCGCCGCCACCTGCAGCTCGATGCCCTGCTGGCCGCCATGAGCGACCCGGTGCTGGCCGTCGACAGTGCAGGCCTGGTGCTGCTGGCCAACCCCGCGCTGATCGCCCTGTGCGGTCGTGAGTCAGCGGGGCGGTCTGTTGGCGAACTGTTCGGTGACCCCGCCCTGCTGCAGGCCCTGCTGGACAACAACTTCCACCTGCCGATGCGCGAGATGCAACTCAACGGCCAGAGCCTGCTGCTCGATGCCACGCCCATCACCAACGCCGGCGGCCTATTGACTCTGTACCCGCCCAACCGCATGGGCGAGCGTCTTTCGGCCCTGCACCACGACCATGCCGAAGGCTTCGATGGGCTGCTCGGCGAGTCCCCGGCCATCCGCACCCTCAAGGCCCGCGCCCTGCGCGTGGCGGCCCTGGATGCGCCCCTGCTGGTACATGGCGAGACCGGCACCGGCAAGGAACTGGTGGCCCGCGCCTGCCATGCCATCAGCAGCCGGCAAGCGGCGCCTTTCCTGGCCCTCAACTGCGCCGCGCTGCCCGAGAGCCTGGCCGAGAGCGAGCTGTTCGGCTACGCCCCAGGCGCCTTCACCGGTGCCCAGCGCGGTGGCAAACCCGGGCTGATGGAGCTGGCCAACCAGGGCACGGTATTTCTCGACGAGATCGGCGAGATGTCGCCATACCTGCAGGCCAAACTGCTGCGTTTTCTCAGTGACGGCAGCTTTCGCCGGGTGGGCGGCGACCGTGAGGTGAAGGTTGATGTACGCATCATCAGCGCCACCCATCGCGACCTTGAACGCATGGTTGCCGAGGGAACGTTCCGAGAAGACCTGTTCTACCGCCTCAACGTACTCAACCTGCAAGTACCGCCCTTGCGCGACCGTGGCCAGGACATTCTGATGCTCGCGCACTACTTCATGCAGCAGGCCTGCACGCAGATCCAGCGCCCATCCTGCCGACTGACCCCGGCCACGCACTCGGCACTATTGGCCAACCCTTGGCCGGGCAACGTACGCCAGCTGCAAAACGTGATATTCCGCGCGGCGGCCATCTGTGAAAGCAACCTGGTGGATATCGGTGACCTGGACATCGCCGGCACCTCAGTGGCG
Source organism: Pseudomonas sp. TR47 (assembly GCF_044143025.1). Taxonomy (NCBI): domain Bacteria; kingdom Pseudomonadati; phylum Pseudomonadota; class Gammaproteobacteria; order Pseudomonadales; family Pseudomonadaceae; genus Pseudomonas; species Pseudomonas sp. TR47. Next base: position 165,634 of record NZ_JBHFCS010000001.1, read on the forward strand.
CGTGGGCAGGATGGCGAGGTTGCGAGCCTGGAACAGGCGGTGGGGGATTTCGAGCGTGAACTGCTGCAGCGGCTGTACGCCAGTTATCCCTCGACCCGGCAGCTGGCAGGCAGGCTACAAACATCGCATACCGCCATTGCACAGCGGTTGCGCAAGTACGGAATTGCAGGCAAGTCCTGAATTGCCTGGCATTGCCATTCCTCGCAAGGAACCGTAACGATTTAAATACAGTGTATCGAATAAGATACAGTGCCATTCCCGCCCCCGCTTGCAAGGGTTTGATCCTCCAAACCTTTTGCCAGCGCATACATCTGTAGCGTTTTCATTCCAAGAAAGAGAGTCCATTATTACGCAAAAAACGTAACTTACTGATTTAAATGCATTTTTATCTTATGGCCGCATTTTTGCTTAGGGAATCCCAACCCAAGAGCGCGAACCCACCGCGCCCAACGCCCTGCTTTCCGAGGATTCCCCATGAGCGAGTTGCGTTTCACCGAAGATCACGAATGGCTGCGCGTCGAAGTTGACGGTAGCGTCACCGTAGGCATCACCGCCTACGCCCAGAACGCCCTTGGCGATGTGGTCTACGTGCAACTGCCGGAGTTGCAGCAATACGACAAAGGTGCCGAAGCCTCAACCGTTGAGTCGGTCAAAGCCGCCAGCGGCGTGTACATGCCTCTGAGCGGTGAAGTGGTCGCCGTCAATGACGGCCTGAACGACAGCCCTGAGCTGGTCAACGAAGACCCGCTGGGCGAAGGCTGGTTCTTCCGTTTCATTCCGGCCGACATGAATGAAGTGGCTGCCCTGCTCGACCAGGATGCCTACGACCGCCTGATCAAAGCCAACGACGACGCCTGAGGAACCCGAAGATGACCATCAACCTCGGCACCGCCAACGAATTCATCGCCCGCCACATCGGCCCACGCGCCGCAGACGAGCAGGCCATGCTGGCCACCTTGGGCTTCGACTCGCTGGAGGCCATGACCGCCGCAGTCATCCCCGACGCCATCAAGGGCACCAGCGTACTGGGCGCCGAAGACGGCCAGAGCGAGGCCGATGCCCTCGCCGCGCTGAAAGCTATCGCCGGTAAAAACCAGCTGTTCAAGAACTATATCGGGCAGGGTTATTACAACACCCACACCCCGGCGCCAATCCTGCGCAACTTGCTGGAAAACCCGGCCTGGTACACCGCCTACACCCCTTACCAGCCAGAAATCTCCCAAGGCCGCCTGGAAGCCTTGCTCAATTTCCAGACCTTGATCAGCGACCTGACCGGCCTGCCGATCGCCAACGCCTCCCTGCTCGACGAAGCCACCGCGGCAGCCGAGGCCATGACCTTCTGCAAGCGCCTGTCGAAGAACAAGGCCAGCCATGCCTTCTTCGCCTCGGTGCATTGCCACCCGCAGACCCTCGACGTCCTGCGTACCCGTGCCGAACCACTGGGTATCGAGATCGTGGTGGGCGACGAGCGTGAACTCGATGACGTCAGCGCCTTCTTCGGTGCGCTGCTGCAATACCCGGCCAGCAATGGCGAGGTGTTCGACTACCGCGAGCTGGTGCAACGCTTGCACGGCGCCAACGCCCTTGTCGCCGTGGCCGCCGACCTGCTGGCCCTGACGCTGCTGACCCCTCCGGGCGAGTTCGAAGCGGACGTTGCCATCGGCAGCGCCCAGCGCTTTGGCGTGCCACTGGGCTTTGGCGGCCCGCACGCGGCCTACTTCGCCACCCGCGACGCATTCAAGCGTGACATGCCGGGCCGCCTGGTCGGTGTGTCGATCGACCGTTTCGGCAAGACTGCCCTGCGCCTGGCCATGCAAACCCGCGAGCAGCATATCCGCCGCGAGAAGGCCACCAGCAACATCTGTACCGCCCAGGTGCTGCTGGCCAACATTGCCAGCATGTTCGCGGTGTACCACGGCCCTGCGGGCCTCAAGCGCATCGCCGAACGCACCCACGCGCTGACCGCGATCCTCGCTGCTGGCCTGAAAACCCTCGGCGTGCAAGTGGTCGGAGAAACCGCGTTCGACACCCTGACCCTGGCCACCGGCAGCGCTACCGCAAGCCTGCACGACAAGGCACGCGCCCAGCGCATCAACCTGCGCCAGATCGACGCCGCCCACCTGGGCCTGTCGCTCGACGAGACCAGTACCCAGGCTGACGTCGAGGCGCTGTGGCAGCTGTTCGGTGGCCAACAGGCACAACCGGACTTCGCCGCCCTGGCCGCCAGCACCGGCTCGCGCCTGCCTGCCGCCCTGCTGCGCCAGTCGGCCATCCTCGAACACCCGGTGTTCAACCGCTACCACAGCGAAACCGAGCTGATGCGCTATCTGCGCCGCCTGGCCGACAAGGACCTGGCGCTGGACCGCAGCATGATCCCGCTGGGCTCGTGCACCATGAAGCTCAACGCCGCCAGTGAAATGATCCCGGTGACCTGGGCCGAGTTCGGCAACCTGCACCCGTTCGCCCCGGCCGAGCAAAGCCAGGGTTACCTGCAGATGACCACCGAGCTGGAAGCCATGCTCTGCGCCGCCACCGGCTACGACGCCGTGTCGCTGCAACCCAACGCCGGCTCCCAGGGCGAATACGCGGGCCTCCTGGCCATCCGCGCCTACCACCGCAGCCGCGGCGAAAGCCATCGCGACATCTGCCTGATCCCCTCTTCGGCCCACGGCACCAACCCGGCAACCGCACACATGGCCGGTATGCGCGTCGTGGTCACCGCGTGTGACGCGCGTGGCAACGTCGATGTCGAGGACCTGCGCGCCAAGGCCATCGAGCACCGCGAGCGCCTGGCCGCGATCATGATCACCTACCCGTCGACCCACGGCGTGTTCGAAGAAGCGATCGGCGAGATCTGCGCGATCATTCACGACAACGGCGGCCAGGTGTACATCGACGGCGCCAACATGAATGCCATGGTCGGCCTGTGCGCACCGGGCAAGTTCGGCGGCGACGTCTCGCACCTGAACCTGCACAAGACCTTCTGCATTCCGCACGGCGGTGGTGGCCCAGGCGTCGGCCCGATCGGCGTCAAGTCGCACCTGGCGCCGTTCATGCCCGGCCACGCTCAGCTGCAGAACCGTGACGGGGCGGTATGCGCCGCACCGTTCGGCAGCGCCAGCATTCTGCCGATCACCTGGATGTACATCCGCATGATGGGTGGTGCCGGCCTCAAGCGTGCCTCGCAGATGGCGATCCTCAATGCCAACTACATCGCCCGCCGCCTGGAAGAGCACTATCCTGTTCTGTACACCGGCGGCAATGGCCTGGTCGCCCACGAATGCATCCTCGACCTGCGCCCGCTCAAGGACACCAGCGGCATCAGCGTCGACGACGTGGCCAAGCGCCTGATCGACTTCGGCTTCCACGCCCCGACCATGTCCTTCCCGGTAGCCGGCACGCTGATGATCGAGCCGACCGAAAGCGAGGCCAAGGAAGAGCTGGACCGCTTCTGCGATGCGATGATCCAGATCCGCGAAGAGATTCGCGCCGTGGAGAACGGTAGCCTGGACAAGGACGACAACCCGCTGAAGAACGCTCCACACACCGCTGCCGAGCTGGCTGGCGAGTGGGCCCACGGCTACAGCCGCGAACAGGCGGTGTACCCGCTGCCAAGCCTGGTGGAAGGCAAGTACTGGCCACCTGTAGGCCGGGTCGATAACGTGTTCGGCGACCGCAACCTGGTGTGCGCCTGCCCGTCGATCGAGAGCTATCAGGACGCCTGACCGCCTGGGGCCGCTTCGCGGCCCATCGCCGGCAAACCGGCTCCAACCGGGACCGCACAGCTCTGGAGGCCAGCACTGTACCTGTAGGAGCCGGCTTGCCGGCGATGGGCTGCGCAGCAGCCCCAAAGGGTTAACCGGATATGTCAGGAGCAAGCACCATGTCACTGAGCGTCTTCGACCTGTTCAAGATCGGCATCGGCCCCTCCAGCTCCCACACGGTCGGCCCGATGCGCGCTGCCGCGCGTTTCGCCGAAGGCTTGCGCCGTGACGGCCTGCTGGCCAGCACCGCCAGCGTCAAGGCCGAGCTGTACGGCTCGCTGGGTGCCACGGGCAAAGGCCATGGCAGCGACAAGGCGGTACTGCTTGGCCTGGAAGGCGAGCACCCCGATACCGTCGACACCGAAGCCATTCCCGCCCGCCTGCAGGCAATCCGTGAAAGCGGCCACCTGCACCTGCTCGGTGAACACACCATCGCCTTCGTCGAGAAGCAGCACCTGGCGATGATCCGCAAGCCTTTGGCATACCACCCCAACGGCATGATCTTCCGCGCCTTCGATGCCGCCGGCCTGCAAATCCGCAGCCGGGAGTACTACTCGGTGGGCGGCGGTTTCGTGGTCGACGAAGAGGCCGCCGGGCAAGACCGCATCGTCGAGGACAGCACCGTACTCGCCTACCCGTTCAAGACTGCCAAGCAACTGCTCGGGCATTGCACCGCGCAGCAGCTGTCGGTGAGCCAGGTGATGCTGGCCAACGAGGCGGCCTGGCGCCCCGAGGCCGAAACCCGTGCGGGTCTGCTGCGGATCTGGCAGGTGATGCAGGATTGCGTCGCAGCCGGCTACCGGCACGAGGGCATCCTGCCGGGCGGGCTCAAGGTCAAACGCCGGGCACCGGCACTGTACCGCCAACTCAGCCAGCACCCGGAGGCCAACCTGCGCGACGCGTTGTCGGTACTTGACTGGGTCAACCTGTATGCCTTGGCGGTCAACGAGGAAAATGCCTACGGCGGGCGCGTGGTCACTGCACCGACCAACGGTGCGGCAGGCATCGTGCCGGCAGTACTGCACTACTACATGCGCTTCGTCCCCGGCGCCAGTGAAGACGGCGTCGTGCGTTTTCTACTGACTGCCGCGGCCATTGGCATCCTGTACAAGGAAAACGCCTCGATCTCCGGGGCCGAGGTCGGCTGCCAGGGCGAAGTCGGGGTGGCCTGCTCGATGGCAGCCGGCGCCTTGTGCGAAGTGATGGGCGGCAGCGTGCAACAGGTGGAAAACGCTGCCGAAATCGGCATGGAGCACAACCTGGGGCTGACCTGCGACCCGATCGGTGGGCTGGTACAGGTGCCCTGCATCGAGCGCAACGCCATGGGCTCGGTCAAGGCCATCAATGCGGTGCGCATGGCCCTGCGTGGCGACGGGCAGCACTACGTGTCGCTCGACAAGGTCATCCGCACCATGCGCCAGACCGGCGCCGACATGAAAAGCAAATACAAGGAGACCGCCCGCGGCGGTCTGGCCGTCAACATCATTGAATGTTGACCCGACAACAAACCAAGGAGTCATCGATGTCCGAAACACTGCACAAGACCCCGCTGCACGCCCTGCACCTGGAACTGGGCGCGCGCATGGTGCCATTCGCCGGCTTCGACATGCCGGTACAGTACCCGCTGGGCGTGCTCAAGGAGCACCTGCACACCCGTGAGCAGGCCGGCCTGTTCGATGTCTCGCACATGGGCCAGATCATCCTGCGCGGCAAGGATGCCGCCCAAGCCCTGGAAAGCCTGGTGCCAGTGGATATCATCGACCTGCCGGTGGGCATGCAGCGCTATGCCATGTTCACCAACGAGCAAGGTGGCATCCTCGACGACCTGATGGTTGCCAACCTGGGCGACGACACGCTGTTCCTGGTGGTCAACGCCGCCTGCAAGGAGCAGGATCTGGCCCATCTGCAGCAGCATATCGGGGACCGTTGCCAGATTCAGCCACTGTTCGAGGAACGTGCCCTGCTCGCCCTGCAAGGCCCGGCCGCAGTCACCGTGCTCGCGCGCCTGGCCCCGGAAGTGGCCGGCATGACCTTCATGCAGTTGCGCCCAGTCACCCTGCTGGGCGAAGACTGCTTCGTCAGCCGTTCGGGGTACACCGGCGAAGACGGTTATGAGATCTCGGTACCGGCCAAGGCTGCCGAAGCCCTGGCCAGACGCCTGCTGGCCGAGCCTGAAGTGCAGCCGATCGGCCTGGGCGCACGCGACTCTCTGCGCCTGGAAGCTGGCCTGTGCCTGTATGGCCACGACATGGACACCGCCACCACGCCGGTCGAGGCCAGCCTGCTCTGGGCCGTGTCCAAGGTCCGCCGCGCCGACGGTGCGCGCGCTGGCGGCTTCCCCGGGGCCGAGGTGATCTTTGCCCAGCAGCAAGCCGGCGTGGCCCGCAAGCGTGTTGGCCTGCTGCCACAGGAACGTACGCCCGTGCGTGAAGGCGCAGAGATTGTCGATGCAGCTGACAAGCCCGTGGGTAAAGTCAGCAGTGGTGGCTTCGGCCCGACACTTGGCGCACCGGTTGCTATGGGTTATGTCGATATCGAACATGGCGCGCTGGACACTCCGCTGTTTGCCCTGGTGCGCGGCAAGAAGGTTGCCCTGAAAGTCAGCAAAACGCCTTTTGTGGCGCAACGTTACTATCGCGGTTGAACGCGGTACATGAGGTTTGCGAGCAGGTCGACTTATTCGTTTTCGAACCTGCCCCATAACTTATGAACATGGCGCCAGGCCAGGCGCCATGCCGTTTGCGATGAATTGTTCAGTTATCGAAAAAAGCCCGATTTTCCAGCTGACCAAGGGCTTGTTTTTTTCTCGGGAGTTGGCGTAGAGTCATTGCACTGTGTTTGCATGGGTCGCAACAGTTCGTGACCTGGGCCAGTAGCCGCAATCTGCTACAACCCGTTGGACGTGACTTACTTTCCTGCAACCCAGCCCAGTACTCTTTCACTCTTGATAACGTGAAAGTAACTGTCATTAAAATTTAAGCTTCATAGGAAATAAGACAATGGCTGAGCGTCAGAACGGTACCGTCAAGTGGTTCAATGACGAGAAAGGTTACGGCTTCATCACCCCAGAAAGCGGTGCTGATCTGTTCGTGCACTTCCGTGCCATCGAGGGCAACGGCTTCAAGAGCCTGAAAGAAGGCCAGAAGGTTACCTTCGAAGCAGTTCAGGGCCAAAAAGGCCTGCAAGCTGACAAGGTTCAAGTCCTCGGCTAAGCCGGTCGCGACTTCGAAGAAAGCCCCTGCCCAGTGCAGGGTTTTTTTTTGCCCGTAGAATGGCGGCTTCGCCATTCGGAGCTGTCCTGCATGCCCAAGCCTCTGCTCTCACCCCAAGGTGACTTTCCGCCGGTCGGCCTGGGCCGGCGCCTGGCGGCGATGTTCTACGACTTCCTGTTGTGTACGGCCCTGCTGATCGTCACCGCAGGGGCCTACAAGATGATCCAGATGGCGATCATCGGCGAGGCACGCATGCGCGAGCTGACCGAGGCTGGTGCGCTGGACGGCGACCCGCTGCTATCGACGATCCTGCTGTTTGCGCTGTTCGGTTTCTTTGCCAAGTTCTGGACCCACGGCGGGCAGACGCTGGGCATGCAGGTATGGGGCGTGCGCGTGCAAAACCTTGATGGCAGCGCAATCAGCCTGTGGCAGGCGCTGCTGCGCTTTATCGTGTCGATCGCCTCATGGCTGTGCCTGGGGCTGGGGTTCTTCTGGTCGCTGATCGACAAGCGCAAGCGCGGCTGGCATGACATTTATTCGCAGACACAGCTGGTGCGGGTACCGAAACAGAAGAAATAAGCCAGTCAGTTGGCGTTGTCAGGGCTGCTTTGCAGCCCATCGCCTGCAAGCCAGCTCCCACTGGGACCGCGCAATTGCTGAGGTCTGCGCTGTACCTGTGGGAGCCGGTTTGCCGGCGATGGGCCGCAAAACGATTACCTGACTGGTATTAACCCTGAGGTCGGGTTTCTCGTGTCATCAGGCCATCATCCCGCCCGACGCAGCAACCATAAGCCGGCCAGTGCACACACACCGGCCGGGATCACCACCGCCAACAGCGGCGGGAAGCCGAACACCTGGCTCGAAGGGCCAAGCAGGTCGCCGGCAATACGGAATACAAAGCCCACCAGTACGCCAGTGAACACGCGCTGGCCGAGGGTCACCGAACGCAGCGGCCCGAAGATGAACGAAATCGCCATCAGGACCAACGCCGCGGTCACCGCCGGCTGCAGCACCTTGGTCCAGAATGCCAGCCAGTAACGGGCATTGTTCAGGCCCTGGTCGGACAGGTAATGGATGTAGTCCCACAGCCCGGTGATCGACAGCGACTCCGGGGCCAGCACCACGGTATTGAGCAGTTGTGGGGTCACCGAGACATCCCAGCGTTCTGCCGAGCTCTTCACCACTTCGGTGTGATCGCCACGGAAGTAGGTGGTGCTGACATCGCTGAGTACCCAATGATCGCTCTCATAACGCGCCCGGCGCGCGAAACTCGACGTGACGATCTTGCGCTCGTCGTCGAAGCGGTAGCGGGTCACACCCAGCAACAGGCCATTGGGCTGTACCGAGTTGATATGCACGAACTCATCACCCTGGCGGTGCCACATGCCGCGCTTGGAGCTCTGCGCCTCACCGCCGCCCTGGGCCAGGGAACGGTCGGCCTGGGCCTTGTTCTCGCTGATTGGCGCCACGTACTCGCCAATCAGCAGGCCGACCAGCATCAGCACCAGCATCGGCTTCATCACCGCCCAGACGATGCGCCCGATGGAAACCCCGGCGGCACGCATGATGGTCAGTTCGCTGCTGCTGGCCAGGCTGCCCAGGCCGATCAGGCAGCCGATCAGTGCCGCCATCGGCAACATGTCGTAGAGCCGGCGGGGCGCTGTAAGAAGCGTGAACCAGCCAGCATCCATGACGGTATAGGTATCGCTCAGGTCGCTCATTTCGTCGATGAAGGCGAACAACGAAGCCAGGCCCAGAATGATGCCCAGCACGGCCAGGATGGCCATCAGCACGCTCTGGCCGATGTAGCGGTCGAGTTTAACCATGGGCCACCTCCGCACGACGGGCGGCACGCTTGAGCCGTAGCGGCTCCCAGTACATCAGGCCCAGGCCGATGAGCAGGAACAGGCCATGCACCCACCACATGCCCAGGGCGATCGGCAGCTTGCCTTTCTCCAGAGCGCCACGTACGGAAATCAGCATCGTCAGGTAGGCCATGTACAGAAGAATCGCCGGCAGCAGCTTGAGGAAGCGGCCCTGGCGTGGATTGACCCGGGACAGCGGCACTGCCAGCAGGGTCACGATGAATACCAGGATCGGCAAGGAGATGCGCCATTGCAGCTCGGCACGTTCGCGTAGCCCGGCATTGCCGATCAGTTGGGAGGTAGGAATGGCTTCACGCTCGGTCACTTCCTCACTGACTTCAGGCTTGGGCAACAGCACGCCATAGGTGTCGTACTTGATCGCCCGGTAATCGGCCTGGCCAGGGTTGCCGTCATAGCGGTAGCCATTCTGCAACACCAGATAGCGATTGCCGTCGGCCTGCACTTCCTGGTGGCCCTTTTCGGCTACCAGCACGGACGGTGCACGGTCCTTGGTCTTGTCCTGGTTGAAGCGCTTCTCGGAGATGAACACACCGGTGAGGTTGCTGCGATCATCGGTCAGCTCCTCGGTGTAGGTCACCCGCGAACCGTCGCGCAGGGTCTGGAAGCGGCCCGGCACCAAGGTATCGAACTCGGTCAGGGCATCCTGCTGGCCAATGATCTGCTGCACCTGGGCAACGCCCAGTGGCGCCAGGCTCAGGCTCAGCCAGGCCACCAGCAAGGCGACCAGCGCTGCAGGTGCCATGGTCAGGCCGAGCAGGCGTTGCTGGCTCATGCCGGTGGCCGACAGCACGGTCATCTCGCTTTCCAGATACAGCCGGCCATAGGCCAGAAGGATGCCGAGGAACAGCCCCAATGGCAGGATCAGTTGCAAGAAACCGGGCAGGCGGAAGCCCATGATCAGGAACAGCACGCTCGGGTCGAGCACGCCCTGGGCCGCCTGGGCCAGGTACTTGATGAAACGCCCGCTCATGATGATCACCAGCAGCACTGCGCTGACGGCGCTCAAGGTCACCAGGACCTCGCGGGAGAGATAACGAAAGACGATCAAACCAGACACTCCTGGGTTGTCAGGGGCGGACTGCCAAACAAAGGCTTACGACAGCCAAGACCAATGCCGGTTCGCCGGGGGCGAACCTCCTTGTAAAGTGCGCGCATTATCCTGTGATTGGCCGCGCCTGTCACTTGGCCGCGCATCAAGGCTGACAACGGGGTTGTCAGCACGCTTGCCGCAGGCTCAAACTGGCAGCTTTTCCACTGGCCCGCGACCACGCGGCCAGGCCCGCCCAGAGCGCAAGAACTCAAAGCGCCAACTGCACAGATCATTCGGGGACCCTGACATGGAACTGGTTGTAAAAAGCGTAGCTGCTGCATCCGTAAAAACCGCCACCCTGGTCGTACCGGTCGGCGAAGGGCGCAAGCTCGGCGCCGTTGCCAAAGCTGTCGACCTGGCCACCGACGGTGCCATCAGTGCCGTGCTCAAGCGTGGCGACCTGGCCGGCAAGCCAGGCCAGACGCTGCTGCTGCAAAACCTGCCTGGCCTCAAGGCCGAGCGCGTACTGCTGGTGGGCAGCGGCAAGGACGAAGCCCTCGGTGACCGCGCCTGGCGCAAACTGGTCACCAGCGTTGCCGGCGTGCTGAAAGGCCTCAACGGCAGCGACGCGGTACTGGCACTGGACGACATCGCCGTCAGCAACCGTGATGCCCACTACGGCAAATACCGCCTGCTGGCCGAAACCCTGCTCGATGGCGAATACGTGTTCGACCGTTTCAAGAGCCAGAAAGCCGAGCCACGCGCGCTGAAAAAGATCACCCTGCTGGCCGACAAGGCCGGCCTGGCCGAAGTGGAGCGCGCGGCACACCACGCCACCGCCATCGCCACCGGCATGGCCTTCACCCGCGACCTGGGCAACCTGCCGCCGAACCTCTGCCACCCGAGCTACCTGGCCGAGCAGGCCAAGGAGCTGGGCAAGGCTCACAAAGGCCTCAAGGTCGAAGTGTTCGACGAGAAGAAGATCAAGGACCTGGGCATGGGCGCGTTCTACGCGGTCGGCCAGGGCAGCGAACAGCCGCCACGCCTGATCGTCCTGCAATACCAGGGCGCCAAGAAGAGCGATAAACCGTTCGTGCTGGTCGGTAAAGGCATCACCTTCGACACCGGCGGCATCAGCCTCAAGCCCGGTGCCGGCATGGACGAGATGAAGTACGACATGTGCGGCGCCGCCAGCGTGTTCGGCACCCTGCGCGCCGTACTTGAACTGAAGCTGCCGATCAACCTGGTATGCATCCTGGCCTGCGCCGAGAACATGCCGAGCGGCAACGCCACCCGGCCGGGCGACATCGTCACCACCATGAGCGGGCAGACCGTTGAAATCCTCAACACCGACGCCGAAGGCCGCCTGGTGCTGTGCGATGCACTGACCTACGCCGAACGTTTCAAGCCACAAGCGGTGATCGACATCGCGACCCTGACCGGCGCTTGCATCGTTGCCCTGGGCAGCCACACCGCAGGCCTGCTGGGCAACAACGACGAGCTGATCGGCCAGTTGCTCGACGCCGGCAAGCGCGCCGACGACCGCGCCTGGCAGCTGCCGCTGTTCGATGAGTACCAGGAGCAGCTGGACAGCCCGTTCGCCGACATCGCCAATATCGGTGGGCCGAAGGCCGGCACCATCACCGCCGCCTGCTTCCTGTCGCGGTTCGCCAAAGCCTACAACTGGGCGCACCTGGACATCGCCGGCACCGCCTGGGTCAGCGGGGGCAAGGACAAGGGCGCCACCGGCCGCCCGGTTCCGCTGCTGACCCAGTACCTGCTCGACCGCGCCAGCGCCTGATGCCGTGAGGCCGGTGATGCCCCAAGGCGTCACCGGCCGGCAGAGCGAACCATGAGTAAAGTCGATTTCTACATCCTGCCCACCGACTCGCTGTCGGCACGGCTGGATTTCGCCTGCAAGCTGTGCGAAAAGGCCTGGCGCCTCGGCCACCGGGTCTACCTGCATTGCCAGGACGCTGAACAGCGCAGCGAGCTGGACCAACGCCTGTGGCGCTTCAAGGGCGAAGCGTTCGTACCCCACGACCTGGCGGAGGCACATGCCGACGCCACAGTGGCCTTGGGCTTGGCCGACAACGCCGGCGAACATCGGGACCTTCTGATAAACCTGGGCGCTGATGTGCCCGGCTTTGTCGGGCAATTCGAGCGGGTTGCCGAAATCGTTGTCGAGCAAGCGGATATCCGCCAATCGGCCCGCGAACGATTCCGTTTCTACCGCGAACAGGGCTATGCTCTGCAAGACCACCGCTTACAGCGACTTTGACGACGATGGACAAGCCTTCCGCCCTACCCGATTCCGCCCATCTGCTTGACGACCTCGAGTCGATTCGCCAGTTGCTGGGCGACGCCGACCTGCAACCACCGCTGCTCACCGAGACGGTGGAACAGATTCCGCTGCTGCTCGACACCCCGGCCGGCAACACCCTGCCAGCACCTGAACCGGCTGCAGCACCCGCCGAAGCAGAACCCGAAGAAGACCCGCAGACCCGCCGCCAGGACACACTGCTGCACCTGGAGGCCGAGCTACGCGCCGCAGCGCAATTGATCATGCAGGACGTGATCAACGACTTCACCCCGCATATCGAAACCGAGATCAAGCGCCGGCTCGATGCGCGTATCGAGCGGCTGATCAAGCGTTCTGAATAAGCCTGACAAACGCGGCGCACTCTTCGCGGATTTACCCCGCGAAGAGTGCCCATAGGTCTTGCAGCTTGTCGCTTGAAGCTCGCAGCTCCGTTATACTTCCCGGCTTTCCCGAATAAATGCACAGGGTCCCGCCGCGCATGGATAAGACCTACCAGCCGCACGCCATCGAAACTTCCTGGTACAACACCTGGGAGTCCGAAAACTATTTCGCTCCACAAGGTGCAGGTGAGTCCTACACCATCATGATCCCGCCACCGAACGTGACGGGCAGCCTGCACATGGGCCACGGTTTCAACAACGCGATCATGGACGCCCTGATCCGTTTCCGTCGCATGCAGGGCCGCGACACCTTGTGGCAGCCGGGTACCGACCACGCCGGTATCGCCACCCAGATGCTGGTCGAGCGCCAGCTCGAAGCCAAGGGCCAGAACCGTCACGACCTTGGCCGTGACGCCTTCCTGGACAAGGTCTGGGAATGGAAAGAGCAGTCTGGCGGCAACATCAGCCGGCAGATCCGTCGCCTGGGTTCGTCGGTAGACTGGAGCCGCGAACGCTTCACCATGGATGACGGCCTGTCCGAAGCGGTCAAGGAAGCCTTCGTGCGCCTGCACGAAGACGGCCTGATCTACCGTGGCAAGCGCCTGGTCAACTGGGACACCAAGCTGCACACGGCCATCTCCGACCTCGAAGTGGAAAACCATGACGAGAAAGGCCACCTGTGGAACCTGCGTTACCCGCTGGCCGACGGTGCCAGAACTGCCGACGGCCAGGATTACCTGGTGGTTGCCACCACCCGCCCGGAAACCCTGCTGGGTGACGCTGCGGTAGCGGTCAACCCGAACGATGAGCGCTACCAGGCACTGATCGGCAAGTTCGTCGAGCTGCCGCTGGTCGGCCGTCGCATCCCGATCATCGCCGATGACTACTGCGACCCCGAGTTCGGCACCGGCTGCGTGAAGATCACCCCGGCCCACGACTTCAATGACTATGAAGTCGGCAAGCGCCACAACCTGCCGCTGCTCAACATCTTCGACAAGAACGCCCTGGTGCTGCCCGCCGCCCAGGCGTTCAACCTCGACGGCAGCGTCAATGAACAAGCGGACACCCGCCTGCCCGCCCAGTACGCCGGCCTCGACCGCTTCGTCGCGCGCAAGCAGATCGTCGCCGACCTGGACGCTCAGGGGCTGCTGGTCAGCATCGACGACCACGCTTTGAAAGTACCAAAGGGCGACCGCTCCGGCACCATCATCGAGCCATGGCTGACCGACCAGTGGTACGTTTCCACCAAGCCGCTGGCCGAACCTGCGATTGCCGCCGTTGAAGATGGCCGCATCCAGTTCGTGCCCAAGCAGTACGAAAACATGTACTTCTCCTGGATGCGCGACATCCAGGATTGGTGCATCAGCCGTCAGCTGTGGTGGGGCCACCGGATCCCGGCGTGGTACGACGAGGCCGGCCAGGTCTATGTCGGCCGCAACGAAGCCGAAGTGCGCGCCAAGCACAACCTGGGCACCGACGTGGTACTGCGCCAGGACGACGACGTGCTCGACACCTGGTTCAGCTCGGGGCTGTGGACCTTCTCCACCCTGGGCTGGCCGGAGCAGACCGAATTCCTCAAGAAATTCCACTCCACCGACGTGCTGGTCACAGGCTTTGACATCATCTTCTTCTGGGTTGCCCGGATGATCATGCTGACCATGCACCTGATCAAGAACGAGGATGGCACCCCGCAGGTCCCGTTCAAGACCGTGTACGTGCACGGCCTGGTACGTGACGGCCAGGGCCAGAAGATGTCCAAGTCCAAGGGCAACGTGCTTGACCCGCTGGACATCGTTGACGGCATCACCCTGGACGCCCTGCTGGAAAAACGCACCAGCGGCATGATGCAGCCCAAGCTGGCCGAGAAGATCGCCAAGCAGACCAAGGCCGAGTTCCCGGAAGGCATTGCCAGCTACGGCACCGACGCCCTGCGCTTCACCTTCTGCTCGCTGGCCTCCACTGGCCGCGACATCAAGTTCGACATGGGCCGCGTCGAAGGCTATCGCAACTTCTGCAACAAGATCTGGAACGCCGCCCGCTATGTGCTGGACAAAGGCGAGGACTGCGGCCAGAACGGCGAAGCCTATGAACTGTCGCTGGCCGACCGCTGGATCATCTCGCAGCTGCAACGCACCGAAGCCGAAGTGACCCGCCAGCTCGAGCAGTTCCGTTTCGACCTGGCCAGCCAGGCCCTGTACGAGTTCATCTGGAACCAGTACTGCGACTGGTACCTGGAACTGTCCAAGCCGGTACTGTGGGACGAAAACGCTCCGGTAGAGCGCGCCCGCGGCACCCGTCGCACCCTGGTGCGCGTGTTGGAAGTGGCGCTGCGCCTGGCTCATCCGTTCATGCCGTTCATCACCGAAGAAATCTGGCAGCGCATCGCGCCGCTGGCAGGCATCGACGGCAAGACCATCATGCTGCAGCCGTGGCCAGTGGCTAACGAAAGCCGCATCGATGCCGCCGCCGAAGGCGATATCGAATGGCTCAAGGAGCTGATGGTCGGCCTGCGTAACATCCGCGCCGAAATGAACATCGGCCCGGGCAAGCCCCTGCCACTGTTCCTGAAGAACGCCAGCGCCGACGACCAGCGCCGCCTGCAGGAAAACGAAGCCCTGCTCAAGAAGCTGGCCAAGGTCGAGTCGTTCACCGTGCTCGGCGAGGCCGACGAAGCGCCGCTGTCGGCCACCGCACTGGTGGGCGATCTGCAGGTGCTGGTGCCGATGGCCGGCCTGATCGACAAGGACGCCGAGCTGGCTCGCCTGAACAAGGAAATCCAGCGCCTGCAAGGTGAAGTGCAACGCGTCGGCGGCAAGCTGTCGAACGCCGCCTTCGTCGACAAGGCACCGCCTGCGGTGATCGAGAAGGAGCGCGCCAAGCTGGCCGAGTCCGAGCAGGCCCTGGCCAACTTCACCGAGCAGCATGCGCGGATCGCTGCGCTGTAACAGTTACATCGCTGACTGACCGGCGGGGGCTTCGCCCCCGATCGCGACACAAGGCCGCCCCTACAGATTCGATGCCGGATTCAACGGCACCGCTTCCTGTAGGAGCGGCCTTGTGTCGCGAAAGGGCCGCACAGCGGCCCCAGGCCAGCGATGCCCATTTGGATTCAAGCATGACCCAGAAACCCACCCTGCACCCGCGCAACCGCCATCAGGGGCGCTACGACTTCCCCAGCCTGATCAAGGCCCACCCGGACCTGGCTCGCTTCACCATCACCAACCCCCACGGCAAACCCAGCATCGACTTCGCCAACCCCGAAGCCGTGCGGGTGTTCAACCGCGCCTTGCTCAAGGCCCAGTACGGCATCCAGCACTGGGACATTCCCGCCGATTACCTGTGCCCGCCGATACCCGGCCGCGCCGACTATATCCACGTCGCCGCCGACCTGTTGGCCGAGGACAACGCTGGCGAAGTGCCCAAAGGCGCTCAGGTGCGCGCCCTGGACATTGGCGTGGGTGCCAACTGCATCTACCCGCTGCTCGGCCACAGCGATTACCGCTGGCGCTTCCTCGGCTCGGACATCGACCCGGTGGCACTGGCCTCGGCCAAGGCGATCGTCCAGGCCAACAACCTGAGCAAAGCCATCGCACTACGTCAGCAGAACAACGCCAAGCTCATTCTCGGTGGCCTGCTCGAGGAAGACGAACGCTTCGACCTGACCTTGTGCAACCCGCCCTTCCACGCCTCACGCGAGGAAGCCACCCGTGGCAGCCAGCGCAAGTGGAAGAACCTCGGCAAACAGGACCCCAAGCGCAAGCTGCCCGTGCTCAACTTCGGCGGGCAGAACAACGAGCTGTGGTGTGAAGGTGGCGAGATCCGCTTCGTCAGCCAGCTGGTTGGCGAAAGCGTGCAGTACGCTTTGCAAGTGCTGTGGTTCACCAGCCTGGTGTCCAAGGCCGGCAACCTGCCCGGCATCGAAGCGGCGCTGAAAAAGGCCGGCGCCAAGGCCGTACGTATCGTTGAGATGGGCCAGGGGCAGAAACAGAGCCGTATGGTCGCATGGAGCTTCCACGACCTTGGCCAACGCCAGGCCTGGAACGAGCGACGCAAATCACAGGCATGAAAAAACCGCGCCCGGGCAAGCCGGGCGCGGTTTGGTCAATGCATCAACGAATTACTTGTTGATAGCGTCGGTCAGCGACTTGGCCGGCACGAACTTGACGACTTTCTTGGCAGCGATTTCGATGGCGGCGCCAGTCGAAGGGTTGCGGCCGGTACGGGCAGGACGCTCGGAGACTTTCAGCTTGCCGATGCCTGGCAGGGTGATTTCAGCGCCGTTTTCCAGCTGGTCGGCAACGATCTGGCCCAGTTGCTCCAGAGCGTTTTTGGCGGTGGCTTTCGGCTGAGCGATCGACTCGGCGATATCGGCAATCAGTTGGTCTTTGGTCAATGCCATGGTGGTGTTCCTTCCCTATCAAATTCAGTGGTTATGCAGCGCTCTACGACGTTATCGGGCCAGCCCCTGAAGTTTGGAGGGCCGCGCCAATCGGGCATGTAGATGC
Source organism: Pseudomonas sp. TR47 (assembly GCF_044143025.1). Taxonomy (NCBI): domain Bacteria; kingdom Pseudomonadati; phylum Pseudomonadota; class Gammaproteobacteria; order Pseudomonadales; family Pseudomonadaceae; genus Pseudomonas; species Pseudomonas sp. TR47. The sequence continues at coordinate 182,734 of NZ_JBHFCS010000001.1, forward strand.
GTAAATCGGCGTTTGGTTCGACACGGCGCAAGCGCGCTGCCAGCAATGCGCCACCCGAGGTGCGCAAGACCGCGCAAAGCTACCACAGGAATGGATAAATATCCGCTGCCCGCTTCAATTTAGTGCAGGTTTTTCGGGGGTTTTAGCCAAATTCGCAAAAAATTGAACAAAAAAACAACAACCGGCATTTCTGCCAACATCCGGCCACTGCATCACCTGTCGTCTGGGGTAAACTTGACGACTTTTGCAGCGCGGCGCCTGGCCGCCCACGACTGACCGAGAATTCCATGCCAATCCGTCATTGCATCGTTCACCTGATCGACAAGAAGCCCGATGGCAGCCCCGCCGTGCTCCACGCACGGGATACCGAGCTGGGTGCATCGGACGCTATCGAAAACCTGCTGGCCGACCTCAACGACAGCTACAACGCCAAGCAGGGCAAAGCCTGGGGCTTCTTCCACGGCGAATCCGGCGCCTACCCGCTGAGCGGCTGGCTCAAGCAGTACCTGGAACAGGAAAAGGACTTTGCCGCCTTCAGCCGCGTTGCCGTCGAGCATCTGCAAAAGCTGATGGAAGAATCCAACCTGTCCACCGGCGGCCACATCCTTTTCGCCCACTACCAGCAAGGCATGACCGACTACCTGGCCATCGCCCTGCTGCACCATAGCGAAGGCGTGGCGGTGAACGCCGAGCTGGATGTAACACCCTCGCGTCACCTGGACCTCGGCCAGCTGCACCTGGCGGCACGCATCAACCTGTCGGAGTGGAAGAACAACCAGAACTCCAAACAGTACATCTCGTTCATCAAGGGCAAGAATGGCAAGAAGGTTTCGGATTACTTCCGCGACTTCATCGGCTGCCAGGAAGGCGTCGACGGCCCAGGCGAAACCCGCACCCTGCTCAAAGCCTTCAGCGACTTCGTCGAAAGCGAGGACCTGCCAGAAGAAGCCGCACGCGAAAAGACCCAGACCCTGGTCGACTACGCCACCACCCAGACCAAACTGGGCGAGCCGGTAACCTTGGAAGAGCTGTCCAGCCTGATCGACGAAGACCGCCCCAAGGCCTTCTACGACCACATCCGCAACAAGGACTACGGCCTGTCGCCAGAGATCCCGGCGGACAAACGCACCCTCAACCAGTTCCGCCGCTTCACCGGGCGCGCCGAAGGCCTGTCGATCAGCTTCGAAGCGCACCTGCTGGGGGACAAGGTGGAATATGACGAGGTGGCGGGCACACTGATCATCAAAGGCCTGCCGACGCAGCTGGTAGACCAGCTCAAGCGCCGCAAGGACTGATCAACCGCTGGCATAGGAGGCGACCAAAGCCTCCTTCGCGGCCTTGCGCAACTTCTTCACCAGGCGCTCCTGGCGCAATGCCTCGCCCTTGTCCGGCCACTGCTCGATGTAGACCAGCGCCTGCGCCGGGCTGGTCTTGAAATACCGCGCCCCCTGCCCTTTCTGATGCGCCACGAAACGCCGCTGCGGATCATCACTGATGCCGCAGTACAGCGAACCATTGGCAGCCCTCACCAGGTAGACATACCAAGGTTTGCAGATGGGGTTCTCGGATACGTCGCTCACGATGCTTGTGCCTGGCTGCAAAGCCGACAGCTTAACCGCTCAGTTCGCCTGCTGGAACGCACGCAGCCCTTTGAACGCCTGCTGGCGCACCTTGTTCTGCAGCATGGGCGACCACCCCAGCAACACACCGGGTGCACCCAGCGCCTGACGCGACCAGCGCCACAGGTCGAAGCTGTCGTCATGCTGGCAGATCAACCCGTCGCGGATGACGAAGCGCGCCTGGATATCGTTGACCACGGTACGGCCGGTCTGGCTGAACAGGTAGGTCGCCACCCAATGTGCACAGGCGCTGCGCTCGTCTGCGCGGACCTGGTCGAACGTCAGCGAGAAGTCCTTGGCGCGGGTGGTGAGCATACGCCACATGTCACCGGCATCACGGCCGCGCAGGGTACCGAAAACCGGGTCACTGAAGACGATGTCATCGCTGTAGCAAGCCACCATCGCTTCGGCGTCCAGCCGCTGGAAAGCTTGATAGAAGCGGGTGATCAGGTCACGGTTGGCGTCGCTCATGGGCAGGCCCGTCCTGGGAATGGAAAGCTGCACGATAATCCGTGGGCACAGGCAATGCCATGCCCATTTACAACATGAATGCCGGCTGGCTCTATGCAGGCTTCAGAGCCTTTCGCTACTGACTTTGACATGCAGCGCCCGCCCTGCCCCGAGGCCGAACACGATGGCCCCCACACCCAGTACGGCAAAGATCCAGCCCACTGCGGCCCAGCCGCCCGTCATGTCATGTACCAAGCCCACCGCAAAGGGGCCCATGGAGGCAAGGGTGTAACCCACGCCCTGGGCCATGCTCGACAGGTTGGCCGCCACGTGGGCGTCTTTCGAACGCAGCACGATCAACGTCAGTGCCAAGGCAAAAGTACCCCCCTGCCCCAGGCCCAGCAGCACCGCCCAGCCCCACAGGCCAGACAGCGGCGCATACAGGCAGCCGAACAGGCCGGCCAGGGTAATGAGCATGACCAGCACGATTGCCAGCCGCTGGTCTTTGCCCCGCGTGGCCAGCCAGGGTGCACTCAGCGAGCTGACCAGTTGCACGATCACCGAGCCGGAGAGCACCAGGCCCGCCTCGGTCGGGCTCAGACCACGGCCAATGAGGATAGACGGCAACCAGCCAAAAACGATATACGCCAGCGACGACTGCAACCCCATGTACAAAGTCACTTGCCAGGCCAGCGGATCGCGCCACAGCCCTTTCACTCGGTAAGCCACCTTGTGCAGGCCATGCCCCTGGCGCGCCTGGGGCAACCAGACCAGCATGGCCAGTAATGCAGGGATCATCCAGAAACCCAGGCCCAAGGCCCAACTGCCGTGCAAATGCTCGGTCAGCGGTACGGTGGCGCCTGCCGCCATGGCTGCGCCCAGGCAAAGGGCCATGGTGTAGACCCCCGTCAAGGTGCCGGCATGCTTGGGAAAATCACGTTTGACGATGCCAGGCAACAGCACACCGATGATGCCAATGCTGGCACCGGCCATGATGCTGCCAAGAAATACCCCGGTCGCCCCCCAAGCACTGCGCAGAACGATGCCCAGCGCCAGCGTCAGCAAGATGCCGACGATCACCCGCTCGCTGCCCCAGCGCCGCGCAAGCAGCGGCGCAAGCGGCGCGAACAGCCCAAGACAGAGCACTGGCAAGGTCGTCAGAAGCCCCGCCTGAGAGGCACTAAGGCCCAGGCTTTCACTGACCAGGCCAAGTACCGGGGCCATGCTCGACAGCGCCGGGCGCAGGTTCAGGGCGACCAGTACCAGGCCCAACAGCAGCAACCAGGGCCGCTGCAGCACCACAGGCTGGCCCTGCACTTGCGCATCATCGGCTTCGGCATCGATCAGCAGTTCATCCAGCTCGCGCTCGCGGGCAGGTGTGTCACGGGTCATTGGTTCAGCCATGGCCTTCTCGTGGTCAGGATTCGATGAGGGTCCGGCTCAGGCCCTTGGCCCGCTCCGGATCGCGTTGTTCGATGGCGTCGAGGATCTGGCCATGCAGATCGAAAGTGGCCTGGCAGCGCGGGACAGTGGCCATGTTGTGCTGCAACGCGGCAGCCACGACACCCGAGAAATAGCGGTACAACTCGCTCAGCGCCGGGTTGTGTGCAGCGTCGATCAGGCGTTGGTGGAACGCCAGGTCGCAACTGATATAAGCATCCACATCACCGTGAAAATGTTCGGCGCTGCCTTTTAGCGCGATGCGCAGGGCACGCAAGTCGTCATCGGTACGCCGCAGTGCTGCCAGGCCTATCGCCTCGGTTTCGAGGATGTGCCGCGTTTCCCTCGCCTGCTCCAGCGTGCAGCGGGACATTGCCTGCACCGCCTGCAGTGGGTCCTGGCAAGTACGCAGGTAACTGCCATCGCCCTGGCGGATTTCCACCAGGCCGCTGAAGGCCAGCACGCGCATGGCCTCACGCACGGTATTGCGGCTGATGCCCAACTCCAAAGCCAGCTCCGGCTCGGTGGGCAGGCGCTGCCCTACCCGCCAGTCACCTTGGAGGATGCGCTCACGCATGCGCTCCACCGCGAGCTCTACCAAGGATCGCTTGGTCAATTCACTGCCCATGCCTAATCAACCAATCATCCGACGAATTTGCGTATGTTAAGCCAGCGTGGGGGGCAGATCAAATCACCGCGCCGGCCAAACCAGTGGGGCCGCTATGCGGCCCCACTGGATATCAGCTCAGCGCATCAATCAGCGCCTGGTTCATTTCTGGCGTACCGATGGTGATACGCAGGAACTGGGCAATCCGCTGTTGCTTGAAGTGGCGCACAATCACACCTTGCTCACGCAGACGTGCCGCCAGCTGCGCCGCATCCTCCTGCGGGTGGCGGGCGAAGATGAAGTTGGCCGCCGATGGCAGCACCTCGAAACCCTTGGCAGTCAACTGTTCCACCAGTGCCTCACGGCTGTCGATCACCTTGCGGCAGGTGTCTTCGAAGTACGCCTGGTCTTCGAATGCCGCAGCGGCACCGACGATCGCCATGCGGTCCAGTGGATACGAGTTGAAGCTGTTCTTGATCCGCTCCAGCGCCTCGATGAGGTCCGGGTGCCCTACCGCCAGGCCAACCCGCAGGCCCGCCAGCGAGCGCGACTTCGACAGGGTCTGGGTCACCAGCAGGTTGTCGTAGCGGTTCACCAGGCTGATAGCCGTCTGGCCACCAAAGTCGATATAGGCTTCATCGACCACCACCACCGAGTCGCGGTTGGCCTGCAACAACTGCTCGATTGCCTGCAGCGGCAACAGGCAACCGGTCGGCGCATTCGGGTTGGGGAAGATGATCCCGGCGTTAGGCTTCTGGTAGTCCTCGACACGGATCTGGAACTGTTCATCCAGCGCCACAGGCTCGAACGGGATGCCATACAGGCCGCAGTAGACCGGGTAGAAGCTGTAGCTGATGTCCGGGAACAACAGCGGGCCGCCGTGCTGGAACAGGCCGTGGAAAATGTGCGCCAGCACCTCGTCCGAGCCGTTGCCTACGAACACCTGCCCAGTGGTTACACCGTAATACTCGGCTACCGCCTGCTTGAGCCGGTCACCATTGGGGTCCGGGTACAGCCGCAGGTTGTCGTTCAGCTCGCCGCGCATGGCCTCCAGCGCCTTGGGCGACGGGCCATAGGGGTTTTCGTTGGTATTGAGCTTGACCAACCGGGCCAGCTTGGGCTGCTCCCCGGGGACGTAAGGCACCAGGCCCTTGACGAAGGGGCTCCAGAATCGACTCATGCTCAGTTCCCCTTGTCTTGGGTCAGGATACGGTATTCGGCGCTGCGGGCGTGGGCGGTCAGCGACTCGCCACGGGCCAGGACCGAGGCAGTGTGGCCCAGCTCGGATGCACCCTGCTCGGAGCAGAAGATGATCGACGAACGCTTCTGGAAGTCATAAACACCCAGTGGCGACGAGAAACGCGCGGTACCGGAAGTCGGCAGCACATGGTTGGGGCCGGCGCAGTAGTCGCCGAGCGCTTCGCTGGTGTGACGGCCCATGAAGATCGCGCCCGCGTGACGGATCTGCCCCAGCCAGGCCTGCGGATCGGCGACCGACAGCTCCAGGTGTTCGGGGGCAATGCGATTGGCCACCTCGATGGCTTGCTGCATGTCGCGCACCTGGATCAACGCGCCCCGGCCATTGATCGATTTCTCGATGATCTCGGCGCGTTCCATGGTTGGCATCAGCTTGTCGATGCTGGCGGCCACACGGTCGAGGAATTCGGCATCCGGGCTGACCAGAATGGCCTGGGCATCTTCGTCGTGCTCGGCCTGCGAGAACAGGTCCATGGCGATCCAGTCGGGGTCCGTCTGGCCGTCGCACACCACGAGGATTTCCGAAGGGCCGGCAATCATGTCGATACCCACTTGGCCAAACACGTGGCGCTTGGCGGTGGCCACGTAGATGTTGCCTGGGCCGACGATCTTGTCTACCTGTGGCACGCTCTCGGTGCCATATGCCAGGGCCGCGACCGCTTGGGCACCACCGACGGTGAACACGCGGTCGACACCTGCGATGCAGGCTGCAGCCAGGACCAGCTCGTTGACTTCACCGCGCGGCGTAGGCACCACCATGACCACTTCAGCCACGCCCGCGACCTTGGCCGGGATGGCGTTCATCAGTACCGACGACGGATAGGACGCTTTTCCGCCAGGTACATACAAGCCGGCGCGATCGAGCGGGGTAACCTTCTGCCCCAATACGGTACCGTCGGCCTCGGTGTACTGCCAGGAGTCCTGCTTTTGCCGCTCGTGGTAGATACGCACGCGCTCGGCGGCCTTCTCCAGGGCGGTACGCTGGGCGTCGGTGATGCGGGTCAGGGCCAGTTCCAGACGTTCACGCCCAAGGATCAGGTCGTTGATGGACGTAGCGCTTACACCATCGAAACGCTGGGTGAATTCCACCAGCGCCGCATCGCCACGCTCGCGCACGGCCTTGATGATGTCGAGCACGCGCTGGTTGACCGCGTCATCGGACACACTTTCCCAGCTCAGCAGATGATCCAGATGTCGGGCGAAATCCGGATCAGCGGCGTTGAGACGGGCAATTGCAGTGGACACGGTCATGGCGAGGGCCTCGATTATTAGCGAATGCTCAGGCGCCCTAGGCTACCAGTCCATCCGCGCGGGCACCCGAGAAAAGTGGCTATGACGCGGATAGACGGGCGCGACAGCAGAGGTCGCGCGTTCGAGTCAGCCGCGGTGTCGCGTTTCGACAGCGTGACGCAGGGTGTCGATCAGGCTCTGGATGCGGGCATGCTGCATCTTCATGGATGCCTTGTTGACCACCAGGCGCGAGCTGATCGTGGCGATCAGGTCCTGGGGCTCCAGGCCATTGGCGCGCAGGGTGTTGCCGGTGTCGACCACGTCGATGATCTTGTCGGCGAGATTGATCAGCGGCGCCAGCTCCATCGAACCGTACAGTTTGATGATGTCGACCTGGCGGCCTTGCTCGGCATAGTAGCGCTTGGCTACGTTGACGAACTTGGTGGCAACCCGCAAGCGGCCCTTGGGCTCGGGAGCACCGACCACGCCTGCGGTCATCAGCTTGCAGCGGGCGATCTGCAGGTCCAGCGGCTCATACAAGCCCTGGCCACCGTACTCCATCAGCACGTCCTTGCCCGCCACACCGAGGTCGGCGGCACCATGCTCGACATAGGTCGGCACGTCGGTGGCGCGCACGATCAGCAGACGCACGTCGTCCTGGGTGGTTGGAATGATCAGCTTGCGGCTCTTGTCCGGATTCTCGGTCGGCACGATACCGGCCTCGGCCAGCAATGGCAGGGTATCGTCGAGGATGCGGCCTTTGGAAAGCGCGATGGTCAACATTGGAACGTCGGTCCTTAAGCGGCTACAACCGACCCGGTCATCGACCCGGCCGTGTTCAATTCAATGGGCGCATCCTTGCGCCGACGAGGCACTAGCCCGGTACGCGACGGATCTTCGCACCCAGCATCTGCAGTTTTTCTTCGATGCACTCGTAACCACGGTCGATGTGGTAGATGCGGTCGATCAAGGTATCGCCTTCGGCGACCAGCGCCGACAGCACCAGGCTGGCGGAAGCACGCAGGTCAGTGGCCATGACCGGTGCACCCTTGAGTGCCGGCACGCCCGTGACGATGGCGGTGTTGCCCTCGACCTGGATATGCGCGCCCATGCGGTGCATTTCGTACACGTGCATGAAGCGGTTCTCGAAGATCGTCTCGATGACCGCGCCGGTGCCTTCGGCAATGGCGTTGAGCGAGATGAACTGTGCCTGCATGTCGGTCGGGAACGCCGGGTACGGGGCGGTACGCAGGTTGACGGCTTTTGGCCGCTTGCCATGCATGTTCAGCTCGATCCAGTCCTCGCCGGTGGTCAGGTCGGCACCCGCTTCCTTGAGTTTTTCCAGTACGGCCTCAAGGATGGTCGGGTCGGTGTCCTTGACCTTGACGCGGCCACCGGTCACGGCAGCGGCAACCAGGTAAGTACCGGTCTCGATACGGTCGGGCATGACGCGGTAGCTGGCCGAGTGCAAACGCTCGACGCCATCGATGGTGATGGTGTCGGTACCCGCGCCTTGCACGTTGCCGCCCATGGCATTGATGAAGTTGGCCAGGTCGACCACTTCCGGCTCGCGTGCGGCGTTTTGCAGCACGCTGCGGCCCTTGGCCAGGGCAGCAGCCATCATGATGTTTTCGGTACCGGTCACGCTGACGGTATCGAAGAAGAAGTGCGCACCGCGCAGGCCGCCTTCAGGTGCCTTGGCCTTGATATAGCCGCCTTCGACTTCGATCTTTGCACCCATGGCTTCCAGGCCGCGGATGTGCAGGTCGACCGGGCGCGAACCAATGGCGCAGCCGCCTGGCAGGGCCACTTCAGCCTCGCCGAAACGGGCAACCATCGGGCCAAGCACCAGGATCGAGGCGCGCATGGTCTTGACCAGCTCGTAAGGTGCGACCAGGGTCTTGATGGTGCGTGGGTCGATTTCCACCGCCAGCTTTTCGTCGATCACAGGCTCGATGCCCATGCGGCCGAACAGCTCGATCATGGTGGTGATGTCGTGCAGGTGTGGCAGGTTGCCCACGGTGACCGGGCCGTCAGCCAGCAGGGTCGCTGCCAGAATCGGCAGGGCCGCGTTCTTCGCGCCCGAAATGCGGATCTCGCCGTCAAGGCGAGCGCCGCCAGTAATAATCAGTTTGTCCATTGGAGTCTCGCCGCCAAGTTGGCTCAGGTGCGCTCAGCCCAGGCTGCGCTGCTGAAAAATTTCATGGTTACCGCATGGATGCTACCGTTGGCGATCCAGGGATTAAGGTGAGCATAGATCGCCTGCTGACGCTTGACCGGGCTCAGGCCAGCCAACTCGTCGCTGATCACGTTCAACTGGAAGTTGCAGCCTTCGCCTTCAACTTCGACCCGGGATCCCGGCAATTTTTCTTCAAGGAAGCTCTTAACTTCTACAGCCTGCATGCTCAACCTCAATCGGCGCCCGATGCGCACGGGTCGGCCATCATACAAAAAAGCCCCTCGCCTGCGAAGCCCACCGAGGGCGTGCGCTGACCGAGGGGCCTCCATCAGTGGCAAGCCATCAGCCCGCCAGCACTTCATCGAGGTCATAGACCTCGGCAATTTCCCGCATGTCGTCGGGCATCCCGCGGACCTCGCAGGCCTTGCCGCCGGCCTGGCCATCGCGGATGAACGCCAGCAGCAGCGACAGCCCGACACTGGAAGACTTCTCCACCGCCGTGCAATCGATTATCAGGCGGGGCTCGCGGGAAGCTTCGACCAGGGCCTTGCCTTGCTTGCGCAAGGCCGGGCCGCTGCGGTAGTCCAGCACACCGACCAAGCGCAACACGCCCGGTTCGGCCATGTTCACGCCGCCCTCGCTCATTGCACAGCCTTGTCAGACGAAGTGTCGGCAGTCTGCTTGGCCTTGGCCACTTCGCCGGCCCAGCCGTCGATGGTCTTGTCCAGATTGTTGCCGTTACGCTGCATGGCGTCGGCGAACTGGTCGCGGAACAGCTTGCCGATGTTGATACCGTTGACGATGACGTTGCGTACCTTCCACTCGCCACCCAGGTTTTCCATGGTGTACTGCACCGGGTAGACGGCACCGTTATTGCCAGTCACCTTCATGCCGACGCTGGCGCGCTTGCCGTCATCGGCTTTGGCCGGGTCGACGGTAATGCCTTGGTTGTTGTATTCCAGCAGGGCGTTGCCATAGAACTGCATCAGGCTGCGCTTGAAGTTTTCCTGGAAGCGCTGCATCTGCTCAGGCGTGGCCTTGCGCGAGTACTTCACGGTCATGATGCTTTTCGAAATACCGTCGGCATCGACCACCGGACCAAGGATGCGGTTGAGCGCCTCGTAGAAGGCCTGCGGGTTGGACTTGTACTGCTCCTTGTTGGACTTGAGGTCACCCAGCAATTCATTGGTCGTGCCCTGCACCACATCGTGCGGAGACTGCCCGGGCGCTGCGAATGTCAGCAGGGGAAAGGCCGCCAGCAGGACCAGCAGGCCACGTCGCAGGATCGAAATCATGGAAACTCCTTAATTAGCCGGTTGTGCTTCTTTCGGTTCCTTGCCCACGGTATTGAGCAGGAACTTGCCAATCAGATCTTCCAGTACCAGCGCCGACTGGGTGTCATGGATGGTTGCGCCTTCCTTGAGCACCTCTTCCTCACCGCCGACACTGATGCCGATGTACTTCTCGCCAAGCAGACCGGCGGTCAGGATCGAAGCAGTGGAGTCCGTCGGCAGGTTGTCGACCTTGCCGTCCAGCTGCAGGGTCACCCGGCCGGTGTAGGAATCACGGTCCAGATCGATGGCGGTGACCTTGCCGATCGTCACACCGGCCATGGTCACTTTAGCTCTGACCGTCAAACCGGCGATATTGTCGAAGTAGGCATAAACTTTATAGGTATCGCTGCTCGGGCTGGCCGATAGCCCGCTGACACGCAGGGCCAGCAGCAGCAACGCCAGGATCCCGGCCAGAAGGAACAGGCCGACACCGATTTCCAGGGTGCGGTTTTGCATCAGAAATCTCCAAACATCAAGGCGGTCAGAATAAAGTCCAGACCCAGTACAGCCAACGAGGCATAAACCACGGTCTTGGTGGTGGCACGGCTGATCCCTTCTGAGGTGGGCTCGCAGTCATACCCTTGGAATACGGCGATCCAGGTCGTGACGAAGGCGAACACCAGGCTCTTGACCAGCCCGTTGAGCACGTCGTCGGTAAAGGAAACACTGTTCTGCATGTTGGCCCAGAACGAGCCTTCGTAGACGCCCAGCCAGTCCACAGCGACCCACGAGCCACCCCAGATGCCGACCACGCTGAAGATCAGCGCCAGCAGCGGCAACGAAATGAAACCGGCCCACAGGCGTGGCGCAACGATGTACTTGAGCGGGTCGACACCGATCATCTCGAGGCTCGACAGTTGCTCGGTGGACTTCATGTTGCCGATTTCGGCGGTCAGCGCCGAACCTGCCCGGCCCGCGAACAGCAGTGCGGTAACCACTGGGCCCAGCTCGCGCAGCAGGGTCAGGGCGACCATCTGCCCCACCGCCTGCTCGGAGCCGTACTTGGTCAGGATGCTGTAACCCTGCAGTGCCAGCACCATGCCGATGAACACACCGGACACCGCGACGATCGCCAGCGACAGCACGCCCACCGAATACAGCTGTTTGGTCAGCAGCTGAAAACCGCCGCCGATGCCGCCACGGCCGACCAGTGCATGGAACAGGAACAGGCAGGAACGCCCGAGCACGGCCAGCACGTCGATCGCCGAGCGACCAAACAGGCGGATACGTTCAAGCAAGGATTTTCTGCGCATCAACGCGCCCCCAACAGATCGGCGCGGTAGTCAGGCGCAGGGAAGTGGAATGGCACCGGGCCGTCCGGATCGCCCTTCATGAACTGGCGAATACGCGGATTGTCCGAGCCCATCAGCTCATCGGGCGTGCCCTGGCCCAGCACCTGGCCGTCACCCACTACGTAGATGTAGTCGGCGATACTGGCGGTTTCGGCCAGATCGTGGGATACCACGATGCTGGTGATACCCAGCGCGTCATTGAGCAGCCGGATCAGGCGTACCAGTACACCCATGGCGATCGGGTCCTGGCCGACGAACGGCTCGTCATACATGAGGATCTGCGGATCCAGCGCAATCGCCCGGGCCAGCGCCACGCGCCGTTTCATGCCTCCGGACAGTTCGTCGGGCATCAGGTCGATGGCACCACGCAAGCCCACGGCCTGCAGCTTCATCAACACGATGTCGCGGATCATCTCGTCCGACAGCTGGGTGTGCACGCGCAGCGGGAAGGCAACGTTCTCGAACACATCGAGGTCGGTGAACAGGGCACCGCTCTGGAACAGTACTCCCATCTGCTTGCGCGCATCGAACAGGTCGCTGCGCGACAGGCTCGGCAGGTTCTGCCCGGCAACCCATACTTCACCAATGGACGGACGCAACTGCGCGCCCATCAGGCGCAACAGCGTGGTCTTGCCGCAACCCGACGGCCCCATGATGCCGGTGACCTTGCCACGCGGAATGCGTATGTCGACATTGCTGAAAATGCTGCGCGAACCGCGCTTGAAGGTGACGCCCTTCAACTCGACCGCGTAGGCGCTATCCACACTCATCTAGACTCCTTGCTAGTACAGCCATGTCCTAATGGACGCCGGCCCTCATCTTGAAGACACACGCGCCCCTGGCGGGCCGAATAGCGGCGAACTATAGCACCGCTGACAGGGTGGCCCCAAGGCCATGGAGCGAGTCGTTCAGGCCAGCGACAGGCTTCGATGTCTTTTCATTGCACAATCGAAAGGGTGAGGCTTTCTTACATTGCGGCTATAATCGCCGCCTTTTCATCAGGCATTGCTTTTCGACATGAGCCAATCCAGTGAGCTGATCCAGTCCGCCCAGCGCACCCTGCGCCTGGAAATCGAGGCCGTACAAGGTTTGACGGCCAGCATCGATGCCAACTTCGTCAAGGCCTGCGAGCTGATCCTGGCGAGCAAGGGCCGCGTCGTGGTGGTCGGCATGGGCAAGTCTGGGCATATCGGCAACAAGATCGCCGCAACCCTGGCCAGCACCGGCACGCCGGCGTTTTTCGTGCATCCGGCTGAAGCCAGCCATGGCGACATGGGCATGATCACCCGTGGCGATATCATCCTGGCCCTGTCCAATTCCGGCAGCACCGCCGAAATCGTCACCTTGCTGCCGCTGATCAAGCGCCTTGGCATCGAGCTCATCAGCATGACCGGCAACCCCGACTCCCCGCTGGCCCAGGCCGCCGAGGTCAACCTCGATGCCCGTGTCGCCCATGAGGCTTGCCCACTGAACCTGGCGCCCACCTCATCGACCACGGCAGCACTGGTGCTGGGCGACGCCCTGGCCATTGCCCTGCTCGAAGCGCGCGGCTTTACCGCAGAAGACTTCGCCTTCTCGCACCCCGGTGGCGCACTGGGCCGCCGCCTGCTGCTCAAGGTCGAGAACGTCATGCACGCTGGCACCGAACTGCCCCAGGTACAACGTGGCACACTGCTCAAGGACGCCCTCCTTGAAATGTCCCGCAAAGGCCTGGGCATGACCGTGGTCGCCGAAGCGAACGGCACGCTGGCCGGGATCTTCACCGACGGTGACCTGCGCCGCAGCCTGGACCGCAACATCGACGTGCACACTACCCTGATCGACCAGGTCATGACCGTGCACGGCAAGACAGCCCGCGCCGAGATGCTCGCCGCCGAAGCACTGAAGATCATGGAAGACCACAAGATCAGCGCCCTGGTGGTGGTGGACAAGGACGACCGCCCGGTCGGTGCCCTGAACATGCACGACCTGCTGCGCGCAGGCGTGATGTAAATGAGAACGACGCAAATGACCCAGAACCTGATGCAGCGCGGCAAGGCCATCAAGCTTGCCGTGTTCGATGTGGACGGTGTGCTCACCGATGGCCGCCTTTACTTCCTCGAAGATGGCAGCGAATTCAAGACGTTCAACACCCTCGACGGCCAAGGCATCAAGATGCTGATGGCTTCGGGCGTGACCACGGCAATCATCAGCGGGCGCAAAACCCCGGTGGTCGAGCGTCGCGCAAAAAACCTCGGCATCCCGCATCTGTTTCAGGGCCGCGAAGACAAACTGGTGGTGCTCGACGGCCTGCTCGCCGAACTGGGCCTAAGCTATGAGCAGGTCGCCTATCTGGGCGACGACCTGCCCGACCTGCCGGTCATTCGCAAGGTCGGCCTGGGTATCGCCGTGGCCAATGCAGCGCCCTTCGTTCGCCAGCATGCCGACGGCGTGACCCAGGCACGCGGCGGCGAGGGCGCCGCTCGCGAATTCTGTGAGCTTATCATGCAGGCCCAGGGCACCCTGGACGCTGCCAACGCCAACTACCTGTAGGTTGCCCATGTTCAGCAAGAAAGCCCGCAATATTGCGCTGCTCGCGGTGATCGCCGCCCTGCTGGCGGCAATAGGCTACTGGAATGTCAGCCCCGAGAGCTTCCTCGACAAGCCGGTAGCGCAGGTCGACGAAAGCGCGATCGACTATTATGCGATCAACGCCCACAGCGTACAGTTCTTGCCCGATGGCAAGCTGCAGTATGAAATGACCGCCGACAAGGTCGAACACCTCAAGGCCACCGAGGTCACACTGGTGACCACGCCCGACCTGCATATGTACCGCGGCACCGAATACCCCTGGCACATACAGAGCGTGCGCGCCGAGGTCAACCCGGACGGCACCGAGGTCGAACTGATCGACAAGGTGCGCGTGGCCCGCACCGATGAGAAGCAGCGTGAGACCATCATTACCAGCTCACGCATGACCGTGTTCCCGCAGAAGCAATATGCGCAGACCGAGCAAGCCGTTAGAATCGACGGCGCCGGTGGCACAACTACGGGCAAAGGAATGAAAGCGTATTTGAAAGAAGGCAGGATGGACCTGCTCTCTAACGTAAGAGGACAGTATGAGGCTCGTTAAAACCCTCCCCCTTTTGCTCAGCCTGAGCGCAGCACTGGGAAGCGCGAGCGCCTTCGCCCTGCCGACCGACCGTGACCAGCCTATCCGCATCCAGGCCGACAACGCGCACCTGGACGACAAGCAAGGCGTAGCCACCTACACCGGTGACGTGATCATCACTCAGGGCTCGATGATGATCAAAGGCAATACCGTGACCATGACCCGCGCCGCCAACGGTGACATCGACGTGGTCACTTCGGTGGGCAACCTGGCCTATTTCGAGCAGCAGCAGAGCGCCGCCAAGCCTGACAAGATGAAAGGCTGGGCCGTGACCATCCAGTATCAGGCGCAAAAGGACACCGTGATTCTCACCGACCGCGCCAAGGTCGAAAACGAAGGCAACACCACCGAAGGCGAGAAGATCGTCTACAACACCAAGTCCCAGGTTGCGACCGCCGGTCGCGGCGGCAACGTGACCCAGCCACGTCAGCGCATCGACATGGTGATCCAGCCGAAGAAGAAGGCCGAGTAAATGGCAACCCTCAAAGCCCAGCACCTGGCCAAGAGCTACAAAGGGCGTCAAGTCGTGCGTGACGTCAGCCTGTCGATCGACAGCGGTCAGATCGTCGGCCTGCTAGGCCCCAACGGCGCAGGCAAGACGACCTGCTTCTACATGATCGTCGGCCTGGTCCAGGCCGACCAGGGGCGCGTGCTCATCGACAACCTCGATGTCAGCCATCAGCCCATGCACGGGCGCGCACGCGCCGGCATCGGCTACCTGCCGCAGGAAGCTTCGATCTTCCGCAAGCTGTCGGTGGCCGACAACATCATGGCCATCCTCGAGACCCGCAAGGAGCTCGACCGTGAGGGCCGCCGCAAGGAGCTGGAAAGCCTGCTGCAGGAGTTCCACATCAGCCACATCCGCGACAACCTCGGCATGAGCCTTTCCGGCGGCGAGCGTCGCCGTGTCGAGATCGCACGCGCCCTGGCAACCGCCCCCAAGTTCATCCTGCTGGACGAACCCTTCGCTGGCGTCGACCCCATTTCGGTCGGTGACATCAAGCAGATCATCCACCACCTCAAGGCCAAGGGCATCGGCGTACTGATCACCGACCACAACGTGCGCGAGACCCTGGATATCTGCGAAACCGCCTATATCGTCAATGACGGGCAACTGATCGCCGAGGGCGATGCGCAGACCATCCTGGCCAACGAACTGGTCAAGGAAGTTTACCTGGGTCACGAGTTCCGACTCTGATTCAGGGACGCGCCTGGAGCACTGGTTTTACAGCCTTGAATGGGCTTAAGTTGTTACAGTGCTCTAGGCAAACGCTACAATTTAAGGCATAAAACTTGCTTGAAATTGGCGCTCCGGCGCCCTCGTGTAGTGGATGGCGCGTGCGCGCCGGCGAACAAGGTATTAGCCCCTGCCATGAAACCATCGCTCGTCCTAAAAATGGGCCAGCAACTGACGATGACCCCGCAGTTGCAACAGGCCATCCGCCTACTCCAGCTCTCTACCCTGGACCTTCAGCAGGAAATCCAGGAAGCGCTGGAGTCCAATCCGATGCTCGAACGTCAGGAAGACGGCGAAGACTTCGACAACAGCGACCCGATGGCGGATAACGCCGAGAGCAAGCCGGCCGCCGAAGTCCAGGACAACAGCTTTCAGGAAAGCACCGCCAGTGCCGAGACCCTGGAAGACGGTGAGTGGAACGAGCGCATCCCCAATGAGCTTCCGGTCGACACGGCCTGGGAAGACATCTACCAGACCAGCGCCAGCAGCCTGCCGAGCAACGATGACGACGAGTGGGACTTCACCACCCGCACATCAGCCGGCGAAAGCCTGCAAAGCCACCTGCTGTGGCAACTGAACCTGGCACCGATGTCCGATACCGACCGCCTGATCGCAGTCACTCTTATCGACAGCATCAACGGCCAAGGCTATCTGGAAGACACGATCGAAGAGATCTGCGCCGGTTTCGATCCGGAGCTGGATATCGAACTGGACGAAGTCGAAGCGGTGCTGCACCGTATCCAGCAGTTCGAGCCTGCAGGCGTCGGCGCACGCAACCTGGGCGAGTGCCTGTTGCTGCAACTGCGCCAACTTCCGGCCAGCACACCATGGATGGCCGAGGCCAAGCGCCTGGTCACCGAGTTCATCGACCTGCTCGGCGGGCGCGACTACAGCCAGCTGATGCGCCGCATGAAGCTCAAGGAAGACGAACTGCGCCAGGTCATCGAGCTGGTTCAGAGCCTCAACCCGCGCCCGGGATCGCAAATCGAGTCCAGTGAGCCGGAATACGTGGTGCCCGATGTCATCGTGCGCAAGGACAGCGATCGCTGGCTGGTCGAACTGAACCAGGAAGCGATCCCGCGCCTGCGGGTCAACCCGCAATATGCCGGCTTCGTCCGCCGGGCCGACACCAGCGCCGACAACACCTTCATGCGCAACCAGTTGCAGGAAGCACGCTGGTTCATCAAGAGCCTGCAAAGCCGCAATGAAACGCTGATGAAAGTCGCCACACAGATCGTCGAGCATCAGCGCGGTTTCCTGGACCACGGCGACGAGGCAATGAAACCCCTGGTACTGCATGACATCGCCGAAGCCGTGGGCATGCACGAGTCGACCATCTCGCGGGTGACCACGCAGAAATTCATGCACACGCCACGCGGCATCTACGAACTGAAATACTTTTTCTCAAGCCACGTCAGCACCTCCGAGGGCGGAGAATGCTCGTCCACGGCAATCCGCGCGATCATCAAGAAACTGGTTGCGGCGGAAAATCAGAAAAAGCCATTGAGTGACAGCAAGATCGCTGGTTTACTGGAGGCACAAGGCATCCAGGTAGCCCGTCGCACCGTCGCCAAATACCGCGAGTCTCTCGGCATCGCACCGTCGAGCGAACGCAAGCGACTGATGTAGCCCCTCGGATCTGCCACAGCGTTTGTGGGGCAGGTGCAAGACCTGCCTCTTTATGCACGGGCAACAAAGGAGAAGCTGTATGCAAGTCAATATCAGTGGACAGCATGTAGAAGTCACCGAGCCGCTGCGCGATTACGTGCTTGAAAAGCTCGCCCGGGTGGAGAGTCACTTCGACAAGATCACCAACGTGCAGGTCATCATGAAAGTCGAGAAGCTGCAGCAGAAGGTCGAAGCGATCCTGCAGATTCCAGGCGGTGAAGTGGTTGCCAACGCCGAACACGAAGACATGTATGCAGCGATCGATGCCTTGGCCGACAAGCTCGACCGCCAACTGAAAAAACACAAGGAAAAACAGCAAAGCCTGCTGCAAGGTGCAGCCGCCCGCTGATCCCCTCATCCATGATCCGACTTGAAACCATCCTGACCCCCGGCCGTTCCCTGGTGAACGTGCCGGGTGGCAGTAAGAAGCGCGCCTTGGAAAAGGTCGCCAATCTGATTGCCGATCAAATACCCGAGCTGGAGATGCAAGACGTCTTCGAAAAGCTGATCGCTCGTGAAAAGCTCGGTTCCACAGGCTTCGGCAATGGCATCGCCATACCTCACTGCCGGCTCGAAGGCTGCACCTCTCCCGTCAGTGCCCTGCTGCACCTGGATGCTCCGATCGACTATGACGCCATCGATGGCGCGCCAGTCGACCTGCTGTTCATCCTTCTGGTGCCGGAGGCTGCCACCGACGCCCATCTGGAACTGCTGCGCCAGATCGCCAGCATGCTGGATCGCAAGGAAGTTCGCGAGCGCCTGCGTGCCGCCAACAGCAGCGAGGCCCTGTACCAGGTAGTCCTGGACGCACAGAACGAGCACTGAACATGCGCCTGATCATCGTCAGCGGCCGGTCCGGCTCCGGCAAGAGTACCGCCCTCGACGTGCTGGAAGACAACGGCTTTTACTGTATCGATAACCTGCCTGCCGGTTTACTGCCGCAGCTGGCGGAAAACGCGTTGATCCATACAGAGTTGCTGCAACCGAAAGTGGCAGTGTCCATTGATGCCCGCAACCTGCCCAGCCACCTGTCACGCTTCCCCGAACTGCTCGCCGAAGCGCGTGGCCGCCATATCCAGTGCGATGTGCTGTTTCTCGACGCCGACGAGGACACGCTGCTCAAGCGTTTCTCCGAAACGCGCCGGCGTCATCCGCTGACAAATGCAGATCGCTCACTGGCCGAAGCGATCCGCGTGGAAAGCGAACTGTTGGGGCCAATCTCCGACCTCGCCGACCTGAAGATCGACACTACCAGCCTCAACCTTTACCAACTGCGCGACTCGATCAAGTTGCGCCTGCTCAATCAACCTGAGCCGGGCACCGCATTCCTGGTCGAATCGTTCGGCTTCAAGCGTGGCATGCCGGTCGATGCAGACCTGGTTTTCGATGTACGCTGCCTGCCCAACCCGTACTGGAAGCCCGAGCTGCGTGAGCATTCTGGCCTGGATCAGCCGGTTATCGATTACCTTGCCGCGCAGCCGGATGTCGAAGAGATGTTTACCGATATCTCGACCTACCTGCTCAAATGGCTGCCCCGCTTTGCCGCCAGCAACCGCGCCTACGTCACCATCGCCATTGGCTGCACAGGTGGCCACCACCGCTCGGTGTACATCACCGAGCGCCTCGGCCAGCTGCTGCAACAGTCCTTGAAAAACGTCCAGGTCCGCCACCGCGACCTCTAGCCCACAGGATCCGCACCACGATGCCCGCCCGCGAAATCACCATCATCAACAAGTTGGGCCTGCATGCCCGGGCGGCCGCCAAGTTCGTCGGCGTAGCCGGGCGCTTCCCCTGCCAGGTGCGGGTGGGCCGCGCACCCGACAAGCTGGTGGACGGCAAGAGCATCATGGCCGTGATGATGTTGGCGGCAGGCAAAGGCACCCAGGTGCACCTGCACACCGAGGGTGAGCAGGACAACGATGCGCTGGAAGCGCTGGTAGCGTTGATCAACAACTACTTCGACGAAGGCGAATAAGCCACCCCAAATCCAGGCTGGCCTCATCGCCGGCAATGCCAATTCAAGACATCGCCGTATCCATCACCATCATCAGGCAAAAACCCACGCACAGCCCGAGGCTGGCCAAACGGTGATGCCCATTGCTGCGCGACTCGGGGATGATTTCCTGGGTCACCACCAACAACATCGCCCCTGCCGCACAGGCCAGGCCCAGCGGTAGCAGCAATTCGGCGACATTCACCAGCCAGGCACAGATCACCGCTGCCAGTGGCTCCACCAACCCCGACGCGGCACCGATCAGAAACGCCTTGAACCGCGGCATCCCCGCCCCTGCCAGCACCAGCGCAATGACCAACCCTTCGGGTACATCCTGCAAGGCGATACCCATGGCCAGGCTGTCAGCGTCGGCCATGCCACCGCCCGCCGAAACACCGATAGCCATGCCTTCAGGAATGTTGTGGGCGATGATGGCGATCACGAACAGCCAGATTCGCGCCGCGATCACCGGCTGCCTCTCGTTGCCGACCAAGGCCTCGGGCGAAGCACCCGAGACTTTCAGATCGACCACGAACAGGCACATCGCACCGAACAGTAAACCGGCACTGATCAGGCCTCCCGCGCCCCAAGGGCTGAAACCTATGGACTGAGCGGCATCCAGCCCAGGGATGATCAGCGAGAAAGCGGTGGCCGCCAGCATCACACCGGCCCCGAAACCCAATAAGGTATCGGCCAGGGCCACCGGCATGTTGCGAATCACCAGCACCGGTACCGCGCCCAGCGCTGTTCCCAGCGCGCACAATGCGCCGCCCTCAAGGGCACGCAACATGCGTGGGTCCAGGTCCAGCCAGGCGATGCCCCGGGCCACCAGCAGGGCTGTGCCAACCAAGAGCAGCAAAGTACCCAGCGCCAGCCGGAACAGGCGCACACTACTGACCGACATCACCTCTGAGCGCATACCGGTCCGACTCACTGGCTGGCTTCGAGATAACGACGTTCCACTTCGGCCCAGTCAATTACGTTGTAGAAAGCCCCAATGTATTCCGGGCGACGGTTCTGGTACTTCAAGTAGTAGGCGTGCTCCCACACATCCAGGCCGAGGATCGGTGTGTTGCCATGCATCAGTGGGCTGTCTTGGTTGCCGCTGCTTTCCACCACGAGTTTCTGCTCAGGGGTCACGCTGAGCCAGGCCCAGCCGCTGCCGAAGCGGGTCAGCGCAGCTTTGGTGAAAGCTTCCTTGAACGCCTCGAAACCACCCAGTTCAGCCTCGATGGCCTTGGCCACCAGGCCCTGTGGCTGGCCCCCGCCTGTGGGCGACATGACCTTCCAGAACAGCGAATGGTTGGCGTGACCACCCCCATGGTTGGTCACCGCGCCTCGCAGGTTCTCCGGCAACTGCTTGACCGCAGCAACCAGCTTTTCAACCGGCCATTCAGCCCACTCGGTACCTTCGACCGCGGCGTTGAGGCCGTTGACGTAGGTCTGGTGGTGCTTGGTGTGGTGGATTTCCATGGTCTGGGTATCGATGTTCGGTTCCAGCGCATCGTAGGCATAGGGCAATGCAGGCAAGGTATGAGGCATATCAATGGATTCCGTAAGCTTGGGTTGTGGGCGGCAGGTCCGGCTGGGCAGCCAGTTCACTGGCCAAGGGCGCCTGGCGATCGAGCAGACGCTCGGTGCGCGGATACTGGCCGTACTCGGCAATGAAGCTCAGCAATTGGGTGTAAGTGCGCCCGCTGTGGCGCAGCGCGGCATCACGCAGCGCCTGCGGCAAACGCGCTTGCTGGCTGGCCTGGAGCAGGCGCTGGTGAGCGGCGCACAGGTAGTCGGCGCTCTCCTGCGGCTGGTTCAGGCGCAGGTGCAGGTCGGCCAGGTTGTGATGGGCGACGACGAACGCCGCCACCGCTTCGTCGACGTCATGCCAGCGCTCCAATAGCACCTGGGCCAGAGCCAGGGCTTGCAGGTAGAGTTCCCGGGCATCGACGAGCTCGCCCTGTTCGAACAGGCGATTGGCGGCCTCGGTGGTGCGTTTCCAGTGCTGCATGACACGTCTCCTGGGCGATGACGCGGGTCAGATGCCCCCAGCGGTGAGTTTTTCCGGGTCCAGCAGCGCCTCGAGCTGATCGCGCGACAGGTCGGTATGCTCCAGCGCCACGTCGATGATCGGCCGGCCCTGCTTGTAGGCGGTCTTGGCGATCTCGGCGGCCTTGAGATAGCCGATGATCGGGTTCAGCGCGGTGACCAGGATCGGGTTGCGCGCCAGGGCTTCCTTGAGCTTGTTCTCGTTGACCTTGAAGCTGGCGATGGCCTTGTCGGCCAGCAGGCGGCTGGCATTGGCCATCAGCTCGATGCTCTCCAGCAGGTTGCGGGCAATCACCGGCAGCATCACGTTGAGCTCGAAGTTGCCCGACTGGCCGGCAACGGCGATGGTCGCGTCGTTGCCGATCACCTGGGCGGCAACCATGGCGGTGGCTTCCGGGATCACCGGGTTGACCTTGCCCGGCATGATCGAGGAGCCAGGCTGCAGGCCTTGCAGTTCGATTTCACCGAGGCCGGCGAGCGGGCCGGAGTTCATCCAGCGCAGGTCGTTGGCGATTTTCATGAGTGCCACGGCTGTGGTCTTGAGCTGGCCGGACAGCGCCACGGCGTTGTCCTGGGAGCCGATCAGGGCGAACAGGTTCGGTCCTTGGGTGAACTCGACCTGGGTGAGGCCGCTCAGCTGACGGGCAAAGCCTGCGGCGAACTGCGGGTGGGCGTTGATCCCGGTGCCCACGGCAGTGCCACCCTGGGCCAGGGCCTGCAGGCTCGGCAGGGTCGCTTCGATATGCGCCTTGGCGCCGTTGATCTGTGCCGCCCAGCCATCGAGCACCTGGCTCATGCGCACCGGCATGGCATCCATCAGGTGGGTACGGCCAGTCTTCACGTACTGATGCACCTGCACCGATTTGGCTTCGATCACCTGAGCCAGGTGAGCCAGGGCGGGCAGCAACTGCTCATGCAGCGCCAGTGCGGCACTGACGTGGATGGTGGTCGGGATGATGTCGTTGCTGCTCTGGCCACAGTTGACGTGGTCGTTGGCATTGACCTGCTCACCGAGCAGGCGGCTGGCCAAGGTGGCGATCACCTCGTTGGCATTCATGTTCGAGCTGGTGCCGGAGCCAGTCTGGTACACGTCCACCGGGAAGTGCTGGATGAAGTCCTCGGCAAGCAGTTGCTCGACCGCCTTGACGATGGCTTGGCCCTGGGCGGCGGAAATCTGCTCAAGCTCGATGTTGGCCTTGGCTGCCGCAGCCTTGGCCAGCAGCAGGGCACGAATGAACTGGGCCGGCATACGCTGACCGCTGATCGGGAAATTGTCGACCGCGCGCTGGGTCTGGGCGCCGTACAGGGCCTGGGCCGGCACTTGCAGTTCACCCATGCTGTCACGCTCGATACGGGTATCACTCATCATCAAATCCTTGCATCAGTTCATCGGGGGAAATGGACGGCAGCAACCGGCAATTGGCCAGTTGCAGAGCGTAGGGTTGCCAGCGCTGGTTCTGTTCGCGGCGGTCCAGGTTGCGCAGTTCAAGCAGAGGGCGCCAGGCCTGGTCCAGGCACTGGCAACGCCAATGCCATGGCAGCATGCGATCGCAAGCGGTATCCAGCAGCAGGCGGAAGGAAGTCAGAGCCACCGTCCATGGCGAGGTATCCGTGCAGCACACCAGGTAGCGGCCTTCGGCAAGGTAGTGCTCGATCAGGCGCGGCTCGTCGGGTTCGAGCGCGCAGCGGATGCGCCGGCTGAGCCAGCGCCAGTTTTCCAGGTAGGGCAGTTCGCGCAGGACAGGTTTCATGAACATCATCACCAAAGCTTTGGGTAATGATATTCATTATTAAATGATAAACGTAATCACTTCAAGCGCGGATTGAGCAAATAAAAACCCGGCACAGTGGCCGGGTTTTTAGGTTTTGCTTAACGCTCAAGCAACTCAGCTACCTGCAACGGTCATCCGCTCGATCAACACCGAGCCCGTGTGAATATTGCTGCGGGTTTCAAGATCGCTGCCAATCGCGACAATCTGCTGGAACATGTCCTTCATGTTGCCGGCAATCGTCACTTCCTGCACCGCATGCTGGATCTCGCCATTCTCAACCCAGAAACCTGCGGCACCCCGTGAGTAGTCGCCCGTGACCATGTTCAGGCCATGGCCCATCAGCTCAGTCACCAGCAAACCGCGCCCCATGCGCCGGATGAGTGCTGCCTGATCTTCGATGCCATGGGTGACATACAGGTTATGCACGCCACCGGAGTTGGCCGTGCTTGGCAAGCCGAGCTTGCGGCCGGAATAGGTGCCCAGCAGGTAAGACACCAGCTCCCCTTTATCGACAAACGGCTTGGCATAAGTCGCCAGGCCATCACCGTCGAATGCCGCGCTGCCAAGGGCACGCGGAATATGCGGGCGCTCGTCCAGCGTCAGCCAGCTGGGGAACAGACGCTGGCCAATGGCACCATCGAGGAACGACGACTTGCGGTACAGGTTGCCACCAGAAATGGCCGACAGGAAGCTGCCGAACAGACCACCCGCCAGCTCGGCGGAGAACAGCACCGGCACTTCGCATGTCTTGACCGGACGCGCACCGAGTCGGCTGGCTGCTCGCTGTGCCGCGCGCTGGCCAATGCTGCGCGGGTCGGCCAACAGGTGGCCCTGGCGGTTGACGTCATACCAGTAATCACGCTGCATCTGGCCTTCACCTTCAGCGATCATCACGCAGCTCAGGCTGTGCCGGGTCGATGCGTAGCCACCGATGAAGCCATGGCTGTTGCCATATACACGGCAGCCCTGGTGGGTATTGAGGGTGGTGCCATCGGCGTTGAGAATGCGCGGGTCAGCGTCAAACGCCGCAGCCTCGCAGGCCAGCGCCATCTCGATGGCTTTCTCGGGCTCCAGATCCCAGTCATGGTAAAGGTCCAGGTCAGGGATCTCGCGCGCCATCAGTGCCGCATCAGCCAGCCCCGAGCACTCGTCTTCGGAGGTGTGCCTGGCAATGGCCAGGGCGGCGGCAACGGTTTCGCGAATAGCCTCCGGCCCACTGGCCGAGGTGCTGGCCGAGCCCTTGCGCTGGCCGACATAGAGGGTGATGCCAAAGCCTTGGTCGCGGTTGAACTCTACCGTCTCGACCTCACGCTGGCGCACCGTGGTGGACAAGCCCTGCTCCAGCGATACTGCCACTTCGCAGGCGCTGGCACCCTGCCGGCTCGCCTCGGCGATGATCGCTTCGACCTGCTCCTGCAATGCTGGCAGGTCCTTGGGGCCTACGCTCTGGACTGCACTCATGGTTTTCTCCACTCAAATTCTGCGTTCGGCGAGGGTCATTCTACGACCGGGCCGGACAAGCGGCCCCCGGGTGGTTATCATGGCGGCAATTTCTATGCCTTGTACGAAAAGTGCCTGCGCGGCGACTTTTCATAAAACTTAAACGGACTGCCACCATGGTTGATTCATACGACGACGCCTTCGACGGCGAAAAAAGCAAAACCCAGATCAAGCGCGAGTTGCATGCGCTGGTCGAACTCGGCGAACGCCTGACCACGGTCAAGGCCGATACCCTGGCGCGCCTGCCGTTGACCGACGAGCTGCGCAAAGCCTTGGCCGAAGCCTGCAAGCACACCGCCCATGGCGCACGCAAACGGCATATGTCGTTCGTCGGCAAACTGATGCGCGACCAGGACCTGGACGCCATCCACGCGGTGCTCGAGCAGATCGACAGCTCCAGCCGCCAGTACAACGAACGCTTCCACAACCTGGAGCGCTGGCGGGACCGCCTGATCGACGGTAACGACGAGGACCTTGAACGCTTCGTCAACGAATACCCCGACACCGACCGTCAGCAACTGCGTTCGCTGATCCGTCACGCTCAGCACGAAAAGGCGCGGAACAAGCCGCCTGCCGCTGCGCGCAAGGTCTTCAAGTACATCCGCGACCTCGACGAACTTCAGCGCGGCCTGCGCTGAGCCCCGCCACCTGGGGCTGCCCTGCAGCCCCGGGGCATGCATCACGCGCCGGTACCACCGACGGTGATCGCGTCCAGCTTCAAGGTCGGCTGGCCAACCCCTACCGGCACCGATTGCCCATCCTTGCCGCACGTGCCCACACCGCTGTCCAACGCAAGATCGTTACCCACCATCGACACTCGGCTCATGGCCTCGGGCCCGTTGCCGATCAGCGTCGCGCCCTTGACCGGCGCGGTGATTTTCCCGTCTTCGATCAGATAGGCTTCGCTGGTGGAGAACACGAACTTGCCGCTGGTGATGTCCACCTGGCCACCGCCAAGATTGGCGCAGTAGATGCCTTTCTTCACCGAGGCGATGATTTCCTGCGGGTCGCTTTCGCCGGCACGCATGTAGGTGTTGGTCATGCGTGGCATCGGCAGATGGGCATAGGATTCCCGGCGGCCGTTACCGGTCACGGCCATCCCCATCAGGCGTGCATTGAGTTTGTCCTGCATGTAGCCCTTGAGCACGCCGTTCTCGATCAGCGTGGTGCATTCGGTCGGCGTACCTTCGTCGTCGACACTCAGCGAGCCTCGGCGGCCCTCGAGGGTGCCGTCGTCTACGATAGTGCACAGGCTCGAAGCCACCTTCTCGCCGATCCGGCCACTGAACGCCGAACTGCCCTTACGGTTGAAGTCGCCTTCCAGGCCGTGACCGACCGCTTCATGCAACAGCACACCCGACCAACCAGAACCCAGCACCACCGGCAAGGTCCCAGCTGGCGCAGGAATGGCCTCCAGGTTCACCAAGGCCTGGCGCAGCGCCTCACGGGCATAACCCATGACCCGTTCCTCGGTGAAGAAGCGGTAGTCGGTACGCCCGCCGCCGCCCTGCCCGCCCCGTTCGCGCCGACCATTTTGCTCGACGATGACACTGACGTTGAAGCGCACCAGCGGCCGTACGTCAGCGGCCAGGCTGCCGTCGGCCGCAGCAATCAGAATGCGCTCCCAAACCCCGGCCATGCTCACGCTGACCTGCTGGATACGCGGGTCGAGCGCCCGCGTGGCGGCATCGACACGTTTGAGCAGCTCGACCTTTTCAGCACGGCTGAGCACATCCAGCGGGTTGTCCGGGGCATACAGGGCCGTCACGTCCTGGCTGCGGAACGCCTGGACAGTGCCATTCTGGCCGGCGCGGGAAATCGAACGCGCCGCACGGGCTGCCGAAGTCAGAGCCTCGAGGTTGATCGCGTTGCTGTAGGCGAAACCGGTTTTCTCACCCGACTGGGCACGCACGCCCACGCCCTGGTCAAGGTTGAAGCTGCCCTCTTTGACAATGCCGTCCTCCAGCGCCCAGGTTTCCGAGATCTGGCCCTGGAAGTACAGGTCGGCGGCGTCGATGCCCGGCCCGGCCAACTCGCCCAGTACAGCCTGCAGGCTGTCCAGGGTCAGTCCGCCTGGGGCCAGGAGCTGCTCGCTGACGGTGGATAACATCTGGCTCATAGTCACTCCGAGGTGTGCGCAGGCCGCAAGGCGTCCTGCGAAAAAAAGCGCCGGTGCGAGGCAACCGGCATGCGCGCCCGAATGGACGCTTGTTCATCACTGTCGCGCTCGGCGAGCAATACCGCTTCGCCCTGCGCCTGTTCGGCGACGATCCGCCCCCAGGGGTCGACGATCGCCGCGTGCCCATAGGTCTCCCGCGGGCCTGGATGGGTACCGCCCTGTGCTGCGGCCAGCACATAGCACTGTGTTTCGATCGCCCGGGCACGAATCAGCACTTCCCAGTGCGCCGCGCCTGTGACCGCAGTAAATGCCGCAGGTGCCGTGATCAGTTGCGCGCCGGCACTGCGCAGCGCGCTGTAGAGTTCCGGGAAACGCAGGTCGTAGCAGACGCTCAAGCCAAGGCGCCCTGCCGGCGTGTCGGCCACCACCACTTGCGCGCCATGGGCATAGTCGTCGGATTCACGGTAACGGCCGCGGTTATCGGCCACGTCCACATCGAACAGGTGCAGCTTGTCGTAGCGCGCCACCACCTCGCCGTGCTCGTCGATCAAAAGCGAGCAGGCATGCGCCTTGGCATCAGGCTGATCGGTAGGTGGCAGCGGCAAGGTGCCGGCAACAATCCATAATCTGAGGTCGCGGGCCGTGCGTTTCAACCAGGGCAGTATCGGCCCCTCACCCAGCGCCTCGGCCCGGCCGAGCGCAGCGGCGTCCTTGCGCCCCATGGCGGCGAAATTTTCTGGCAGCACCGCCAGCCTCGCGCCGCCGAATGCCGCCTGTTCCAGCAAGGTACCCGCACGCTGCAAGTTGGCCAGCACATCGTCCTGGCTGACCATCTGGATGACCGCTACCTTCATGGGCACTCCTGGCACTACTTGTTGAACGGTTTCACAAAGGTGATTCTAGGCTCTTTCCACGGCCCTTCGATGCGATAGTGCACGCTGGCGAAGCGCGATACCCGGTCACCGATCAGCCTATCGACCAGAAACAGCGCCCCACCGACCGCCGGTGCGCCGACGATCAGCGCGGCCAGCGGCAGGTTGTTGGTCACTGGCAGGGAGACCTGCAGGTTGGCGTCGACCCGGTCGCGAACGAGGTCCAGCGTACCGTCGAGCTCGAAGTTGCTCGAAGGCCCGGTCACGCTGATCGGCTCGCGGGTCACGTAGACGCCGTCACTGGCTACCAGCAAGCCTTTTACCCGGTCATAGGCCAGGCCCTTGTCGAACAGGTCGGAGAAGTCCAGGCGCAGACGCCGGCCGATGGAGTTGAAGTTGAGCAGGCCGAACACCCGCAAGGCTTGCGCGCCGCCCTCCACTTCGACGAACTGCCCTGTGCGCAACGCCGCATCCATGCTGCCCGAGAAGCGCTTGAGGCCGACCCAGGCTGGCGAACCGGGCCAGCGGCCATCCACATCCAGACGGAAGTCTCGACTGGTCACGGTAGGCGCGAAGCCCCAGGCCTTGAGCACGTCGGCCAGGTTCTTGCCATCCAGGCGGCCCTTGTACCAACTGCTGGTGGCGCCACTGTCACCTTCCCAGCCGCCCCGGCCGTCGATGTGCAGGCCTTTGAAGACGAGGTCGATATCCTGAGCTGCCACCCCTCGAGCGGTCGGGCGCAGTTTCAGCGCCAGGTTGCCGTACAGGTCGTCGCCGCGGTACAGCTTGTCGATGGTCAGGTCCAGTGCCGGTACCTTGCGTGGGTCGAACGAGGCCAGCGGGTCAGGGCCTTCCTCGGCCTGTGCTTGCGCCGGGTCCGCTGGTGGCAGGCGCAAGGTCTGCAGGCGCACGGTCATCGGTGCGCCCTTGGCATCGGGTAAACGTGCATTGCCGATGACTTCCTTGCTGTCCAGGCGCAGATCCCACGCTGGGCCTCCCCGGGCCAGACGCACGACCGCCTGGTTCAGGTCCATGCCAAGGGCCTTCAACTGGCCGATGCTCAGGTCTACGCTCTGCAGAGTCCGCCGGGCACTTGCGCCAGGGTCGTCGCCACTCATCTGCGTCATCTGCGCCTGCCAGGGCGCCAGGTCCAGGCTCTCGAGGCGCCCCCGTACACGCAGGCCCTGCCCAGCTGGCACCTGCGCCTGCCCTGCCCCCAGCAGCAGTTCGCCGCGACCTTGCGCCAGGTTTTGGCTGGGCGCGGCATAGGCAAAGCGGGCAAGGTCGGCGTAGGCAGCATCCAGACGCCGCTCAGGCCCCTGCAGGCTCATGCTGAATCGGCTCTCACGGGTATCTGCTGCGGCCTTGCCGAACGGCGCAGGCAAATCGATTGCAAGGCCTTTGAGCGACGAATTCACGCTCAGACTGTTGTCGCGGCTGCCAAGGTTGAGTTGCAATTGATAGGGCAGGTCACCGGACGCCGGCAAGGGCTGCTTGAACTGCAGCCAGTCGGTCAAGGCCCGGAGCGCCACGTGGCCATTCGCGCTGATACGCGTCTGCATCTGCCCAGGCTGGCCCCCGGCGGTTATCTGCGCGGTCACCGGCTTGCCAAATGCCTGCAGGGCGATGTTCTTCCCGCTCAGCCCCTTGTCGAGATCGAAACTGAAATCGCCCTTGAGTCGGCTCAGCTCCAGGCTTGGCGGCGCAACCTTGAGGCGTGCATCGGAGGTGGCAAAGTCGACCTGTACCTTCGGGCGTTGTCCTCGGGCCAGGGGGATGTCGAGCTTGAGCTTGCCCTTGAGCGGCCCCTCGCCCTCCCATCCTGCGAAAATTTCGCCCGTGCCGATAGGCGCTTCCTTGAGAATCCTCAGACCATCGCCGAGGCTGCCGTCGAAATTGCCATCAAGGTACAGGCGGCTTTGCTCGGCACCCTCCACATGGGGAATGTTGACACTGACGTCACTTACCTGGGTGTCCAGCAACAGGCCTTTATGGGCCTTGATGCGCACGCCACTGTCCTCGATCAGCACATCGCCATCGACGTTTTGCACCTGTGGCCAGCCAGGCTGGAAGTTCAGGGCGGCGTCGTGCACCTTGAAGAACAGGCTGATGCTGCGCGATTCGGGGCTGGCACCGTGGTTCAGCGAACCTTGGTACTGGAAGTAGCCTTCATCGACGTTGCCCTTGACGATGGCACTGCGCAGCCACTCATCGAGCGCCGGGCTGAGTACTTCAGGCAGGTATTTGGCGGTGTAGCGCCCATCGCCCTCGGTCAGGCCTACGCGCAGGTCCATATAGCTCTCGCTGCCTTCATTGAACAGCAGGCGAATCAGGAAATCCCCGGCGATCTTGCCCTCTTCGCCCAGCACTTTCAGGTAGGGGGCAGCCAAGGTAAAACCCTCTTTGTCGAGGGTATAGGTCAAACGGGCGTTGGCTTTCTGATAATGCCAAGGTTTGGCGAAGATCGGATACAGATGCAACATGAAAGCGTCGGTATCCAGGCGCAGCTCGCCATGGCCCAGGTCTCCGCTGATGCTGCCGCTGACATTGCCGGCAGCGGGTGCGCCGTGGTAGGCGTCAAAACCCACTTTTTCCAGATTGGCAGCGAACTGCAGCCGTTGATCACCCTCGGCCTTGGGCCGCAAGTCGAGGCGCAAGTTGCGCACGGCACCGGTCACATTCAGCGCATCGACCGCAGTCATGAATTTTTCAGGCAGTGGCGCCAGTGCATCTATCAAAGGCGTCAGCGGCGCAAGGTCAAGGCGGTCGGCCTGTACCTGCCAGCTTTCCCCACCGGGTTCCTCACCTGCGCGCTGACGCACCTGCAGCTTCGACTCCCAGCGAGCCTTGCCGATGTTGGCAGCCAGTGAATCGACAACCACATCGAACCCTTGCTCGCGACGCTGGAACCAGGCCGAGACCGCCAGGTTATCCAGTGTCACCGCCTGGCGCTGGGCATAGGCGCCGCGCAACTGAGGGGCATTGAGGCGGACCACCGCCTGCTGCAACCGGCCCTCGCCCCAGTCAACCCAGAACTCACCACCGGCGCGCAGGGCTTGGGCCTGCCACTGGCCGAGCAGGCGTGGCGGCAGCCAACGCGCCCAGTCGCTCTGCGGCAGGCTCAGGTAAGCCTCTGCCTTACCATCGCGCCAGGCCTGGGGCGTTACCCGGCTGCGCAGGTTCAGTGCCAACGGCTGGCCATCAGGCAGGGTCGCACGCAGGTCCAGCGCCTGGCGTGAAGCGCCGGCCTGCAGGCCAAGGCTGACATAGGTAAGAGTCAACGGGTCACGCTGCCAGGGCTGCAGGGTGACCTGGCTGTCGAATACGTCGATACGGCCCAACTGTTGCAGACGCTGCAGCACCTCGGCCGGGTCCAGCGGCGCGTCGTCCTTTTGCGGTAAGCCTTCAAGCGCCCAACCGCCCTGCTCGTTCTCACGCAGGATCAGTTGCAGGCCCGCCAACTGGATATGCGCCAGGCGTACTTCGCGGGCAGTGAGGCTGGCCCAGAGGTCCGGCACCAGCTTGACGTCATCCAGGCGCAACGCCGAAGCGCCCTCGCCCAACTGCAGGTCACGAACCCGCAGCACCGGCGCCAGGCCACTCCAGCGCCCTTCAAGCGCCCCCACATGCACCGGCATGCCCAACGCCTGCTCGGCCTTGCTTTCAAGGTCGGCGCGGTATTCGGCCACCAGTGGCACCAGCTCCCGGCCGAGGCTGACATAGAGCGCCACCAACACAGCCAGCAGGGCGCAGATGCCCAGCCCCCAACGGGTCAAGGCGACAAGAACGCGGGTCAGACGTCCCATGGCCAAGGCCCTCCAGGTCGTTTATCCATGATGGCTCGAAGCAGCGGTTTTGCCAGCCCGAGCACCTTGGGCTGGGTATCAGAAAGCCTCAGAGCAGCACCACATCGTACTGCTCCTGCGAGTACATCGACTCGACCTGGAAGCGAATGGTTCGACCGATGAACGTTTCCAGCTCGGCCACGTTGCCGGACTCTTCATCGAGCAAGCGGTCGACCACCTTCTGGTTGGCCAGCACCCGATAGCCTTCTGCCTGATAGGCGCGGGCTTCACGAAGGATCTCGCGGAAAATTTCGTAACAGATAGTTTCCGGGGTTTTCAGCTTGCCACGCCCCTGGCAGGCGGTGCACGGTTCGCACAGTACCTGCTCCAGGCTCTCACGCGTGCGCTTGCGGGTCATCTGTACCAGGCCCAGCTCGGTGATGCCGATGATGTTGGTCTTGGCATGGTCACGTTCGAGCTGTTTCTCCAGCGTACGCAGCACCTGGCGTTGATGGTCCTCATCCTCCATGTCGATGAAGTCGATGATGATGATCCCGCCAATGTTGCGCAGGCGCAGCTGCCGGGCGATTGCCGTGGCCGCTTCGAGGTTGGTCTTGAAAATGGTCTCTTCGAGGTTGCGGTGGCCGACGAAGGCGCCGGTGTTGACATCGATGGTAGTCATTGCCTCGGCGGGGTCGACCACCAGATAGCCGCCGGACTTGAGCGGCACCTTGCGATCCAGTGCGCGCTGGATTTCGTCCTCGACGCCGTACAGGTCGAAGATCGGCCGCTCACCCGGGTAGTGCTCCAGGCGGTCGGCGATCTCCGGCATCAGTTCGGCAACGAACTGCGTGGTTTTCTGGAAGGTTTCCCGTGAGTCGATGCGAATCTTCTCGATCTTGGGGTTGACCAGGTCACGCAGTGTGCGCAAGGCCAGGCCAAGATCCTCGTAGATGACCGTCGGCGCGCCGCAGGTCTGGATCTGGCTGCCAATCTGCTCCCAAAGGCGGCGCAGGTAGCGGATGTCCTGCAGGATCTCTTCGGCCCGTGCGCCCTCGGCAGCAGTGCGCAGGATGAAACCGCCGGCGTTCTTGATGTCTTCGCTGTCCATGCAGTCACTGACCACCTGCTTGAGGCGATCACGTTCGGCTTCGTCTTCGATCTTCAGGGAAATGCCGACATGGCTGCTGCGCGGCATGTACACCAGGTAACGCGACGGTATGGACAGCTGGGTGGTCAGCCGTGCGCCCTTGCTACCGATGGGGTCCTTGGTCACCTGCACCACCAGGGCCTGGCCTTCGTGTACCAGTGCGGTGATGGTCTCCACGGCAGAACCTTCGCGCTGGGAAATCTCCGAGGCATGAATGAACGCGGCGCGCTCCAGGCCGATATCGACGAACGCCGCCTGCATGCCTGGCAGCACCCGCACCACTTTGCCCTTGTAGATATTGCCGACGATGCCGCGACGCTGGGTGCGCTCGACGTGCACTTCCTGCAGCACCCCGTTTTCCACCACCGCCACACGCGACTCCATCGGGGTGATGTTGATCAGGATCTCTTCACTCATGGCAGGCTCTCGTCAAAGGTCTTCGGTAATCATGGATCGCGGGCGCCGGGCTGGCTACTGCTGCTTTGTTACCTCAGGAGAAAGCGCCGGCACCTGCCAGCAGGCGATACCGAATTGGGCGAGCAGCTCGGCCGTCTCGCTCAGGGGCAGGCCGACTACCGCCGAATAGCTGCCCTGAAGGCCGGTCACGAATACCGCCCCCAGGCCCTGGATGGCATAACCGCCAGCTTTATCCACTGGCTCGCCACTGGCCCAATAGCGCTGTGCTTCTTGCGGGTCGATGGCGCGAAAACATACGTTGCTGGTGACGCAGACACTCAGGCAGCACTGGCCATCGCTCAGCGCCACCGCCGTCAACACCTGATGTTCGCGCCCTGCCAGGTCGGCCAGCATGGCCAAGGCATCTTCACGGTTTTCCGGTTTGCCGAGAATACGACCATCGAGCACCACCGCAGTGTCTGCGCCGAGCACCACGGCCGGGCCGGCAAGACTGGCAAGGCCAGCCTCGGCCTTGCTCCGGGCCAGGCGTTCGACATACGCCACGGCGCTTTCGTCTGGCAGCGGGGTTTCATCGATGGGGGCGCTGGTGACGGTGAACGGCACGCCGATCTGGGCCAGCAATTCACGACGACGGGGCGAGCCGGAGGCCAGGTAAAGTGGTTTCATGCAGACATCTCCCTGTCGGTGGCGGCGGCGCCGTCAGTTGATATGCAAACGCCGGCGCAGATCACGCAGGGCGAAGCTGATCCACGGCCAGAGCAAGGCGCTGATGACCGCCGACCAGACCAGCGCCAGCGTCGGCAAACGATTGCCGGTGAGCGCACTGAGCCACAACTGGATCAGCTGGGCGATACCGAAGATCACCAGGATTACCAGGCTCTGCTGCCACATCGGGAACATGCGCAGACGCTGCTGCAGCGACAGCACCAGGAAGGTGATCAGGGTCAGGACCAGGGCATTCTGCCCGAGCAGCGTGCCGTACAGCACGTCCTCGGCCAGGCCCAGCACGAACGCAGTGGTCATGCCGACCTTGTTCGGGACCATGAGCGTCCAGAACGACACCAGCATCGCCAGCCACATGGGCCGGAACACCTCGAGAAACGGTGGCATGGGCGAGACGCTGAGTAGCAGGCCAATGGCGAAGGTCAGCCAGATGACCCACCCGTGGTTACGGCGCGTTTTGGCCATCATTGCCTCCGAGGCTGGGCGGGTGCCGCAGGCGCTGCGGCAGGGCTGGCGGGTGCCGGGGCCGGTGCTGAAGCGGCCGGGGCCGGTACCGCTGTGGCAGGTACCGCGGGCGTGGCCGGGGCCGGCGCTGCCGCTGCAGGCGTGCCGGGGGCAGCCTGTTCGCCATTGGCACCAGGCTGAGCAGGGTTCGCTGCGCCCTTGCGGTCCGCCTCTTCCTGGGCGAGCGCCGCGTCGGTGGCACGCTGCTCCGGAGAACGCCGGTCGCTGAACACCAGCAGCATGTAGCGGCTGCGGTTGAGTGCGGCGGTAGGAATGGCGCGAACGATGGCGAACGGCTGGCCGGAGTCATGGATCACTTCGTTGACCGTGGCAACCGGGTAGCCGGCCGGGAAGCGCTGGCCCATGCCGGAGCTCACCAGCAAGTCGCCTTCCTTGATGTCAGCCGTGTCGGCAACATGACGCAGCTCCAGACGCTCCGGGTTGCCAGTACCGCTGGCAATCGCGCGCAGGCCGTTACGGTTGACCTGTACCGGGATGCTGTGGGTGGTGTCGGTCAGCAGCAACACTCGTGCGGTGTAGGGCATCAGCTCGACCACCTGGCCCATCAGGCCGCGGGCATCGAGCACCGGCTGGCCAAGGAACACACCGTCGCGCTCGCCTTTGTTGATCAGGATACGGTGGGTGAACGGGTTGGGGTCGACGCCGATCAGCTCAGCCACCTCGACCTTCTCGTTGACCAGTGCAGAGGAGTTGAGCAACTCGCGCAGGCGCACGTTCTGCTCGGTCAGGGCCGCCAGCTTCTGCAGGCGCCCCTGCAGCAGCAGGGCTTCGGTCTTGAGTTTCTCGTTTTCCGCGATCAGTTCGTTACGGCTGCCGAACTGGCCCGCCACGCCTTGCCACATCCGCTGAGGCAAGTCGGTGATCCAGTACGATTCCATCAGTACCAGGCCCATCTGGCTGCGCACGGGCTTGAGCAGGTCAAAGCGCGCATCGACCACCATCAGCGCGACCGAAAGCACCACCAGTACGAGCAGGCGCACGCCCAGCGAAGGGCCCTTGGAGAAAAGCGGTTTAATGGGCCGTTCCTCGTGGACGACTCAGGAAGTCATTGGACATGGGACAACGCACCAGCCTGGTTGCGGGTTGACGGAAGCGGCGCCCCAACGGACGCCAGCCCAACGCATACAGGTAGCACTGCGCGTGCCACCTGTAAACCGGGCGCTCGATCACTCGCTGGAGAGCAGGTCCATCGCGTGCTTGTCCATCATCTCCAGGGCGCGACCGCCGCCACGGGCCACGCAGGTCAGCGGGTCCTCGGCAACGATCACCGGCAAGCCGGTTTCCTGGGCCAGCAGCTTGTCGAGGTCGCGCAGCAGCGCGCCACCACCGGTCAGCACCAGGCCACGCTCGGCGATGTCGGAGGCCAGCTCCGGCGGAGACTGCTCCAGGGCGCTCTTGACGGCCTGAACGATGGTCGCCAGCGACTCCTGCAGGGCTTCGAGCACTTCGTTGGAGTTCAGGGTGAAGGCACGTGGCACGCCTTCGGCCAGGTTGCGGCCGCGCACGTCGACTTCACGCACTTCGCCGCCCGGGTAGGCGGTACCGATTTCCTGCTTGATGCGTTCGGCAGTGGATTCGCCGATCAGGCTGCCGTAGTTGCGGCGCACATAGGTGACGATGGCCTCGTCGAAGCGGTCGCCGCCAACGCGGACAGACTCGGCGTAGACCACGCCATTGAGCGAGATCAGGGCGATTTCAGTGGTACCACCACCGATATCGACGACCATCGAGCCACGGGCTTCTTCGACCGGCAGGCCCGCACCGATGGCAGCGGCCATTGGTTCTTCGATCAGGAACACTTCACGGGCACCGGCACCCAGAGCCGATTCGCGAATGGCGCGGCGCTCTACCTGGGTCGACTTGCACGGCACGCAGATCAGCACGCGAGGGCTGGGCTGCAGGAAGCTGTTTTCGTGAACCTTGTTGATGAAGTACTGCAACATTTTTTCACAAACGCTGAAGTCGGCGATGACGCCGTCCTTCATCGGACGAATGGCAGCAATGTTGCCGGGCGTACGGCCCAGCATGCGTTTGGCTTCGGTACCGACGGCGACGACGCTTTTCTGGTTGCCGTGGGTACGGATGGCAACTACCGAGGGCTCATTCAGGACGATACCGCGCTCACGCACGTAGATAAGGGTGTTGGCAGTACCCAGGTCGATGGAGAGATCGCTGGAAAACATGCCACGCAGTTTCTTGAACATGGGAAAGTGACCCTGGGGAAAGCGTGGGTAAAAAAGTGCGGCAAACTCTAACAATGGCAGGGATTTTGGGCAAGGAGCCAATATGTTAAATTGGTCGTTTTTCCGAGCACGCCAGCAGATGATCGCGGCCGTATGACCGCCAGAATGCCGACATGTTCCTCATCACGGACCTTATTCCGTTCTTTGTTTCCCCTGGAGATACCCATGGCGCTTGAACGCTGCGACGTGGAAAAGATCGCCCATCTGGCCCGCCTGGGCCTGAATGAAGGCGAACTGCCACGCATTACCGATGCACTGAACAGCATTCTCGGGCTGGTCGACCAGATGCAAGCGGTCGACACCACCGGCATCGAGCCCCTGGCCCACCCCCTGGAGGCCAGCCAGCGCCTGCGTCCCGACCAGGTCACCGAAAGCAACCAGCGCGATGCCTACCAAGCCATCGCACCAAAGACCGAAAGCGGTCTGTACCTGGTTCCCAAAGTCATCGAGTAAGGGATAGTGCCTGCCATGCATCAATTGACCCTGGCCGAGATCGCCCGCGGGCTCGCCGACAAGTCGTTTTCCTCCGAAGAGCTGACCGGCGCCCTGCTGGCGCGCATCCAGCAGCTCGACCCGCAACTCAACAGCTTCATCAGCGTCACCGAGGATCTGGCCCTGGGCCAGGCCCGTGCCGCCGACGCCCGTCGCGCCGCCGGTGAGACCGGCGCACTGCTGGGCGCCCCTATCGCCCACAAGGACCTGTTCTGCACCAACGGCGTACGCACCAGCTGCGGCTCGAAGATGCTCGACAACTTCAAGGCGCCGTATGACGCCACCGTGGTCGCCAAGCTGGCCGAGGCCGGCATGGTCACCCTGGGCAAGACCAACATGGACGAATTCGCCATGGGGTCTGCCAACGAATCCAGCCACTATGGCGCGGTGAAAAACCCCTGGAACCTCGAGCACGTGCCAGGCGGCTCGTCCGGCGGCTCCGCTGCGGCCGTGGCTGCCCGCCTGCTGCCGGCGACCACCGGCACCGATACCGGCGGCTCGATCCGACAGCCGGCAGCACTGACCAACCTCACAGGCCTAAAACCGACGTACGGTCGCGTTTCGCGCTGGGGCATGATCGCCTATGCCTCCAGCCTCGACCAGGGTGGCCCGCTGGCCCGCACCGCCGAAGACTGCGCGCTGCTGCTGCAAGGCATGGCCGGTTTCGACGCCAAGGACTCCACCAGCATTGACGAGCCGGTGCCGGACTACAGCGCCAACCTGAATGCCTCGCTGCAAGGCCTGCGCATCGGCCTGCCGAAAGAGTACTTCGGCGCCGGCCTCGACCCGCGCATCGCCGAACTGGTCCAGGCCAGCGTCAAGGAGCTGGAAAAGCTCGGCGCAGTGGTCAAGGAAATCAGCCTGCCGAACATGCAGCACGCAATCCCTGCGTACTACGTGATCGCGCCGGCCGAAGCCTCTTCCAACCTGTCGCGATTCGACGGCGTGCGCTTCGGCTACCGCTGCGACGCCCCCAAAGACCTGACCGACCTGTACAAGCGCTCCCGTGGCGAAGGCTTCGGTGCCGAAGTCCAGCGCCGCATCATGGTCGGTACCTACGCCCTGTCGGCTGGCTACTACGACGCCTACTACGTCAAGGCGCAGCAGATCCGCCGCCTGATCAAGAACGACTTCATGGCCGCCTTCGAAGGCGTCGACCTGATCCTTGGCCCGACCACGCCCAACCCGGCCTGGAAGCTCGGCGCCAAGAGCAGCGACCCGGTCGCGGCATACCTTGAAGACGTCTACACCATCACCGCCAACCTGGCGGGCCTGCCGGGCCTGTCGATGCCAGCCGGCTTCGTCGATGGTCTGCCGGTCGGCGTACAGCTGCTGGCCCCGTACTTCCAGGAAGGCCGCCTGCTCAATGTCGCGCACCGCTACCAGCAGGTCACCGACTGGCACACCCGCGCCCCCAACGGCTTCTGAGGAATTCACACATGCAATGGGAAGTTGTGATCGGGCTGGAAATCCATACCCAGCTGGCCACCCAGTCGAAGATCTTTTCCGGCAGCGCCACCACCTTCGGCTCCGAGCCGAACACCCAGGCGAGCCTGGTTGACCTTGGCATGCCCGGCGTACTGCCGGTGCTGAACCAGGAAGCCGTGCGCATGGCCTGCATGTTCGGCCTGGCGATCGATGCCCAGATCGGCAAGCGCAACGTGTTCGCGCGCAAGAACTACTTCTACCCCGACCTGCCCAAGGGCTATCAGATCAGCCAGATGGACTTGCCGATCGTGGGCAAGGGCCACCTGGACATCGCCCTGGAAGACGGCACCATCAAACGCATCGGCGTAACCCGCGCGCACCTGGAAGAAGACGCCGGCAAGAGCCTGCACGAAGACTTCAGCGGCTCCACCGGTATCGACCTGAACCGTGCCGGCACCCCGCTGCTGGAAATCGTCTCCGAACCGGACATGCGCAGTGCCAAGGAGGCCGTGGCCTACGTCAAGGCGATCCACGCGCTGGTGCGCTACCTGGGCATCTGCGACGGCAACATGGCTGAAGGCTCGCTGCGCTGCGACTGCAACGTCTCGATCCGGCCCAAAGGCCAGGCCGAGTTCGGCACCCGCTGCGAGATCAAGAACGTCAACTCGTTCCGCTTCATCGAGCGCGCGATCAACAGCGAAATCCAGCGCCAGATCGACCTGATCGAAGATGGCGGCAAGGTGGTTCAGGAAACCCGCCTGTACGACCCGAACAAGGACGAGACCCGCTCCATGCGCAGCAAGGAGGAAGCCAACGACTACCGTTACTTCCCCGACCCGGACCTGCTGCCGGTGGTGATCGAGGACAGTTTCCTCGAAACCATCCGTGCCGGTTTGCCGGAGCTGCCACCGCAGAAAGTCGAGCGCTTCCAGAGCCAGTATGGCCTGTCGGCCTACGACGCCAACGTGCTGGCCTCCAGCCGTGAGCAGGCGGACTACTTCGAGCAGGTGGTGAAGATTGGCGGCGACGCCAAACTGGCAGCCAACTGGGTCATGGTCGAACTGGGCAGCCTGCTGAACAAGCTGGGTATCGAGATCGACCAGGCACCGGTCAGTGCCGAGCAGCTCGGTGGCATGCTGCTGCGTATCCGCGACAACACCATCAGCGGCAAGATCGCCAAGACCGTGTTCGAGGCCATGGCCGCCGGTGAAGGCGATGCCGACAGCATCATCGAGAGCAAAGGCCTGAAACAGGTCACCGATACCGGCGCGATCGACAAGATGCTCGATGAAGTGCTTGCTGCCAACGCCGAGCAGGTCGAACAGTACCGCGCCGCCGATGAAGCCAAGCGCGGCAAGATGTTCGGCTTCTTCGTCGGCCAGGCGATGAAAGCCTCCAAGGGCAAGGCCAACCCGGGGCAAGTGAACCAATTGCTCAAGGCCAAGCTCGAAGGGTGAGCTTTGTAGGAGCGGCCTCGTGTCGCGAAAGGGCTGCAAAGCAGCCCCAAAGGCTTATGCAGTGACCTGGCCATGGGGCCGCACTGCGGCCCTTTCGCGACACAAGGCGGCTCCTACAGCCACCGCGCCGCCAAGCGCGCCCAATGGCAGCACCGGAGCATCACCTTGCTAAAAAGATCCATCGCCACCCTGGCCCTGTTTTCCCTGTTGGCCGGCTGCGCCAGCCACGACATCGACCCCCGTGGCTATAACCAGACCAGCACCGCCTCCTATTACGGCGCCCGCCACCACGGCAAACGCACCGCCAGCGGCGAAGCCTTCAACCAGCACGGCCTGACCGCCGCGCATCGCAGCCTGCCCTTCGGCACCCGGGTACTGGTCACCAACCTCGCCAACCAACGCAGCGTGGTGGTCCGCATCAACGACCGCGGCCCGCACACACGCGGCCGGCTGATCGACCTGTCGCGCGCTGCAGCAGAAAAAATCGGCATGATCCGTAGCGGAACGGCGCGCGTGCGGGTACAAGGTCTAAGCGACTGACGCAACGGAGTTCCAACCATTTTCGACCTGGCCACCCTCCCCACCTTCAGCCTCCTGCAACTGGGCATAGCCTTGCTGTTGCTGGTGGCCGGCGCCGAACTGCTGGTGCGAGCCGCCCTTCGCCTGGCACAGCGTGTACACGTACGGCCGCTGATCATTGGCCTGAGCCTGGTGGCATTCGGCAGTACGGCGCCACAGCTGACCGTCAGCCTGCAG
The DNA here is from genome assembly GCF_044143025.1 of Pseudomonas sp. TR47. Classification (NCBI taxonomy): domain Bacteria; kingdom Pseudomonadati; phylum Pseudomonadota; class Gammaproteobacteria; order Pseudomonadales; family Pseudomonadaceae; genus Pseudomonas; species Pseudomonas sp. TR47. The sequence continues at coordinate 223,473 of NZ_JBHFCS010000001.1, forward strand.
GCCGCCTATCAGGGCGCGCCCGATGTGGCCGTGGGCAGCGTGATCGGCAGTAACATCTTCAATGTTCTGGTGATCCTTGGCCTGGCTGCATTGATCATCCCGCTACGCGTGTCCCGCCAACTGGTGCGCCTGGACATTCCACTGATGATCCTCGCCAGCGCACTGGTCTATGCGCTGGCCGCCAACGGCCATCTGGGGCGCGTGGAAGGGCTGGTGCTGCTATCAGGCCTCGTGGGGTATCTGGTCATGCTCTGGCACCAGTCGCGCCACTATGCCCGCACTTACCCTGCACCGCGTGCGCTGGCCAGCAGCGCCGGGCGCTTCTGGACCGGCACACTGCTGCAAGTGGCGTTCGGCTTCGGCCTGCTCAGCCTGGCCGGCCACTTGCTGCTGGAAGCGGCGGTCGAAGTCGCGACCGACCTGGGCTTGTCTGAACGCATCATCGGCTTGACCGTTGTCGCGGTGTGCACGTCACTGCCCGAACTGGCTGCGGCGCTGATTGCCGCCCTGCGAGGGGAACGGGAGATCGCCGTGGGCACGGTGATCGGCAGCAACCTGTTCAATCTGCTGGCGGTGCTAGGCCTGACCGCACTGACTACACCCGAGCCGCTGACCATATCGCCAAACGCACTGGGCTTCGACCTTCCGGTAATGCTCGGCGTCGCGGCGCTGAGCCTGCCAGTGTTCTACTCCGGGTACCGGATTACCCGGGCCGAAGGGCTGGTATTACTTGGCCTTTACCTGGTCTACGGGTTGCACGTGGTGGCGTTCACCATCGGCATGCCGCTGGCCGGCCGCCTGGAACGGCTGATGCTCTTCTACGTTCTGCCAGTGCTCGGCCTGGTGCTGTTGTACACCACTGTGAGGGCCTGGCGGCGGCAGCACTAACGGCGGGAAGGTGGTGTCGCGACGAAGTGCATGGCTTGGGTGGCGCGCCGCACCACTCAAGATATGCACCCTGACTCAAGCCTGCCGGGCTTTCTTCAACCGGAACGCTACCCAAAGCAGCGCAATCCACCCGGGTATCAGCATCACCGAAATACGAATCGGCGGGGTCAGGTACATCACCACCAGAATCAGCACGATAAATGCCAGGCACAGGTAGTTGGTGAACGGGTGCCCCCAGCTCTGGTAGAACGGCTGGATACCTGCCGCCAGCTTGGCCTTGCGGAACTTCAGGTGGGTAATGCTGATGCTCGCCCAGTTGATCACCAGCGCCGACACCGCCAGCGCCATCAGCAGGCCGAATGCATCACCCGGCATCAGGTAGTTGATCACCACGCACATGCCCGTAGCGAAAGCCGACACGCCCAACGCAGTCAGTGGCACACCGCTGCGGCTGACCTTGAGCAGCTGGCGTGGTGCGTCGCCCTGGCTGGCCAGGCCGAACAACATACGGCTGTTGGCGTACACGCAACTGTTGTAGACCGACAGCGCAGCTGTCAGCACCACGATATTGAGAATGGTCGCCACCAGGTCGCTGTCCAGTTCGTGGAAGATCATCACGAACGGGCTGCCACCCTGCACGACCTTCTGCCACGGGTACAGCGACAACAGCACCGCCAGCGCACCGATGTAGAAAATCAGGATGCGGTAAACCACCTGGTTGGTTGCCTTGGGAATGCTCTGGCGCGGGTTGTCCGCTTCCGCGGCCGTGATGCCCACCAGCTCCAGGCCACCAAAGGAGAACATGATCACCGCCAGCGCCATCACCAGCCCGGTGACGCCATTGGGGAAAAACCCGCCGTATTGCCACAGGTTGGCCACACTGGCGTCCGGGCCGCCGTGGCCACTGCTCAGCAGCCACGCGCCGAAACCGATCATGCTGACGATGGCCACCACCTTGACCAGGGCGAACCAGAACTCCATCTCGCCATAGACCTTGACCTGGGTCAGGTTGATCAGGTTGATCACCACGAAGAAGATCGCCGCCGTGGCCCAGGTGGGAAACTCCGGCCACCAGTACTGCACATAGATGCCAACGGCGGTGAGCTCGGCCATACCCACGAGCACATACACCACCCAGTAGTTCCAGCCCGAGACGAAGCCTGCGAACTCACTCCAGTACTGGTGTGCGAAGTGGCTGAAACTGCCGGCTACCGGCTCTTCGACCACCATTTCGCCCAACTGGCGCATGATGAAGAAAGCCATCAGGCCAGCGATGGCATAGCCCAGCAAAACGGAGGGGCCCGCCAGCTGGATGGTCTGGGCGATACCCAGGAACAACCCGGTACCGATGGCACCGCCAAGCGCGATCAGCTGGATATGGCGATTCTTCAGCCCGCGCTGCAACCGCTCGGGCGTGCTCTGGTCTTGCATGAAGTGTCCTTAAGCTCAGGGAGGCAGTGTTTTTGTGAGGTATGCAGTCAAGGATCTAGATCCATCCGCCCCACTGCAAGATGAAAATACCAATATTGGTGGTGATCGCCGCCATTAGCGTAGTGATCACGATGATCGATGCCGCCAGTTCGTGATTGCCGTTGGCTGCCCGTGCCATGACGTAACTGGCCGCCGCAGTGGGGCTGCCGATGTACAGGAACAGAATGCCCAGCTCGGCCCCGCGAAAACCGCAGAGCCAGGCACCGAGCGTGCCGAACAGCGGCAACCAGAGCATCTTCACCAGGCTGGCATCGATGGCCAACTTGCCGCTGTCGCGCAGGGCGTTGAGCGACAGGGTGCCACCGATACAGATCAGCGCCAGCGGCAGGGTCATCTGCGCGAGGTAGTCGCCCGAGGTGAGCAACCAGTTGGGCAGGGGTACCTGCCCGTAGGCCATGGGCGTGGCCAGTAGCACGCTGATGATCAGCGGGTTGCTGAAAATGCTCTTGCAGATGCTCCACGGGTCGGACTTCAGGTCCGGGCTGTATACCGCCAGCACTACGGCTGAAAGCGAGTTGTACAGGAGGATCACCAGGCCTGCGAGCACTGCCCCCAGCGAGATACCGTAGTCCCCGTAAAGGCTGGCGGCCAGGGCCAGGCCGATCACGCCGTTGTTGCCGCGAAACGCACCCTGGGTGTAGATGCCGCGGTCGGCCAGCGGGCTGCGCCAGATTGCCAGGCCCCAGGCCACGGCGAAGCCGACCAGGGTGGCAGCGACGAAATAGAGGATGACACCCGGTTTGATCGCCGTTGCCAGGTCGGCATGGTAGATGCCGAGGAACAACAGCGCAGGCATGCAGACGTTGAACACCAGTTGCGAGGCAACCCGGTTGAAATTGTCGTCGATCAGGTGAATGCGTTTGAGCAGCACGCCCAGGAACAGCATGGCGAAGACGGGCGCCGTGATGTTCAGCGTCTGGATAAGAAGGGCGAGCATGCGCTAGCGATCCTGAAGGGTTGCCGTTAGGGGGCTAATGATACGCCAACGCGTCAGGAGTTGCGGGGATCAGCCGCAATATAAAGAAATTTCTGTTAGGCCCTATCGCCGGCAAGCCGGCTCCCACTGGTCCCCATCAAGCCTGAATACTGTGGAGCACCTGTGGGCCGGCTTGCCGGCGATAGGGCCGGTACTGCCAGGATAAGTTCAGCGCCGCACAGGCCGTTTCTGCAGCTTGCGCTGCAACGTGCGCCGGTGCATGCCCAGCGCCCGCGCGGTAGCGGAGATATTGCCCTCGTGCTCGCTGAGCACGCGCTGGATGTGCTCCCACTGCAAGCGGTCCACCGACATGGGGTTTTCCGGCACCAACGTATCCAGGTCCGTATGCTCCGAGAGCAGTGCCGCCAGCACATCGTCGGCATCGGCCGGTTTGCACAGGTAGTTGCACGCCCCGCGCTTGACCGCCTCGACCGCCGTGGCAATGCTCGAGTAGCCGGTGAGGATCACCACGCGCATTTCCGGGTCCAGCTCCAGCAGCTTGGGCAGCAGCACCAGGCCGGAGTCGCCCTCCATTTTCAAGTCCAGCGTGGCGTAGTCCGGCAGATCATTCTGCGCCAGGACCAGGCCTTCCTCGGCGGAGCTTGCAGTGCTCACGCGGAAACCGCGACGGCTCATGGCACGGGCCATGACCCGCGTGAAGGTGGCATCGTCATCCACCAGCAGCAGGTGCGGCAGCTCTTCGCTTTCGACCTGGTTTTCTTCGCTCATCATTCATCTCCTCGCTTGCCATGGGGCAGGCGCAGTTCGGTCAGGGTGCCACCCTGCTCATGACTATAGAGTTTCACCGAACCGCCCGCACGGGTCACGCTGGCTTTGCTCAAGAACAGGCCCAGGCCGAAGCCTTTGCCTTTGGTGGTAATGAAGGGTTTGCCGATTGCTTCGGCAATGGCCGGCGGCACGCCGGGGCCATGGTCGCGGATGCTGATGACGATGTCCTGGGCGTCCCAGTCCAGGCGTACCTCCAGGTCGTCAGGGCACGCATCGGCGGCATTGTTCAACAAGTTCAGCAGCGCCTGGGTCAGGTCCGGTGGCGGGGTCAGGCGGGGCACCTGGCCGTCGCGCAGACGCTGGAAGCGATAGCTGGCTTCCGGACGCATCAGGTGCCAACGGTTCAGCGCCTCATCGAGCCACTCGGTCACATCCTGCTCCACCATCGCCAGGCGGCGATTGGCTTCGGCGGCACGCACCAGTTGCTGCAGGGTTTCCTTGCACAGCTTGACCTGGTCCTGAAGGATCTGCAGGTCCTCCTGCAACAGCGGGTCGGCGTGGTCCTGGCGCATTTCGTTGAGCAGCACGCTCATGGTCGCCAGCGGCGTACCCAGCTCATGGGCGGCACCGGCGGCCTGGGTGGCCACGGCCAACAATTGTTCGTCGCGCAGGCTTTCTTCGCGCCGTTCGGAGCGCAGTTTTTCCTGGCGGCGCAGCTCTTCGGCCATGCGCGCGGCGAAGAAGGTGATCACCGCAGCCGCCAGCGCGATGCTCAACCACATGCCGTAGACCTGCATCTTGTCCCGCGCCATCGGCAGGCCTTCAAGTGGGTAGAACTGCACCAGCAACAGGCTGTAGGCGGTCAGGGCGATACCCGACAGGATCAGCGAGTAGAGCCAGGGCAAGGTCACGGCGGCAATGGCCAGCGGCACCAGGTAATAGGAGACGAAGGGGTTGGTCGAGCCGCCCGAGTAATAAAGCAGCGCGCTGTGGATCAGCAGGTCGCAGGCCAGCTGCAGCGCGTATTCCAGTTCGGTGACCGGCAGCGACAGGCGCAAGCGCAACGCGGTGAAGGCGCACAGCAGGGACGACAGAGCCAGGGTCGCGGCCAGGGAAAACCACGGCAGCGGCAGCAGTTCGGTCCAGTAGGCAACGCCCACCGAGCCTGCCTGAGCGGCCAGGACCAGAACGCGAATGACAGTCAGGCGCCAGAGGTTCTGGCGGGTAGCGGACAGCGGTTGTGCGGCGGCGAGCATGAGCTCTCCTGATGAGTGCTCCAGGACAATCGGCTGGAGTATACCGAAGGCGCGCGCCCAGCTGCAGCGATGCGGCAAAGCGCCACAGTTTGTCACAGCTTCATGATGGCACTTTTGAACCCACTACACTGATCCCGGTCTGATGGGCCATGCGTGGGATGGATGGCCAGAACCCACGCCTTTCATTGCCAAGGAGTATCACATGCCTAACCCTCGTCGCGGCGCTGCCCTGATCCTGTCCTGCGGCCTGCTCGCCAGCCTGCCGGCGCTGGCGGCTGATGAGCCGCGCTACAACCAGATATCGCTGCGTGCAGAAGTCAGCAAGGAAGTGCCCCGTGACCTGATGGTCGTGACCCTTTATAGCGAAGCGCAGAACACCGACCCGGGCAAGCTTGCCAAACAGATCACCGAAACCATGAACAAGGCCGTGCAGCAGGCCCGCCAGGTCAAGGACGTGAAAATCAGCCAGGGCAGCCGCAACAGCTACCCGGTCTACGACAGCAAGGGGCAGAAGATCACCGGCTGGCGCGAGCGTGCCGAAGTGCGCCTGGAAAGCGCCGACTTCCCGGCCCTCTCTCAGCTCAGTGCCGACCTGCTGCAAGACCTTAAGATGGGCGGCATGGACTTCTCCATCGCCCCGGCCACGCGCAAGGCCAGCGAAGACGCCTTGCTCAAGGATGCGGTCAATGCCTTCAAGGCCCGTGCGCAACTGGCCACCGAAGCCCTGGGTGGCAAGGGCTATAAAGTGGTCAGCCTGAACCTCAACAGCAGCGGCTACCCACGCCCCTATCTGCGCAGCGCGCCAATGGCCATGAAAGCCATGGGTGCCGACGAAGCAGCACCGGCGCCGGATATCGAGGCGGGTACCAGCGAAGTCAGCATGAACGCAGACGGCCTGATCGAAGTGCAGATGCCTTGATCAACGCAGGCGATACAAGGGGCGCATTGCGCCCCAGCAGCACAAATAGAGACATTTCCTACGCACTCAAATAGTGCTTCCTACAAATTCCCTCCCGCGAAACATCCCGAAAAAGCCATCATTTTGCCCTCGCAAACGTTCAACTTCCTCGAAAGTTATACATATGCGACATCCATGTACGCCCGTACTACTTTTCTGACGCCAACTATCCTTCGCAGTGTTGCATTGGGAACACACCCTGCATAAGTATCCGCAGGTCGGCTCACGAGGCCACCTCGAATCAGAAAAATGACAACAATGAGGCCACCATGCTCAAACACGCAGTCATTCCGTTCCTGCTCGGCGCAGGCTTGCTGACCGGCGCTCCGCTTGCCCACGCCGCGTCCAACCTGGTGTTCTGCTCCGAAGGCAGCCCCGCCGGCTTCGACCCGGGGCAATACACCACCGGAACCGACTTCGACGCCTCGGCCGAGACCGTGTTCAACCGCCTGACCCAGTTCGAACGTGGCGGCACCGCCGTTATCCCCGGCCTGGCGACCAAATGGGAGGTGTCCGACGACGGCAAGACCTACACCTTCCACCTGCGCGAAGGGGTCAAGTTCCACACCACCGATTACTTCAAGCCAAGCCGCGAATTCAACGCAGACGACGTGCTGTTCACCTTCAACCGCATGCTCGACAAGAATCACCCGTTCCGTAAGGCCTACCCCACTGAGTTCCCCTACTTCACCGACATGGGCATGGACAACAACATCGCCAAGGTGGAGAAGCTCGACGAGCACACCGTCAGGTTCACCCTCAACCAGGTGGACGCCGCATTCATCCAGAACCTGGCGATGAGCTTTGCCTCCGTGCAGTCGGCCGAGTACGCCGACCAGTTGCTCAAAGAAGGCAAGGCTGCAGACATCAACCAGAAACCGATCGGCACCGGCCCGTTCGTGTTCAGCAAGTACCAGAAGGACGCCCAGATCCGCTTCAAGGGCAACAAGGATTACTGGAAACCCGAGGACGTGAAGATCGACAACCTGATCTTCGCCATCACCACCGACGCCTCGGTGCGCATGCAGAAGCTGAAGAAGAACGAGTGCCAGGTGACCTTGTTCCCGCGCCCTGCCGATATCGAGCCGCTCAAGGCCAACGACAAGCTGCAGATGCCGCACCAGGCCGGTTTCAACCTGGGCTACATCGCCTACAACGTGATGGACAAGCTCAAGGGCAGTGACCAACCCAACCCGTTGGCTCAACTGAAGGTGCGCCAGGCACTGGACATGGCCGTCGACAAGCAGAAGATCATCGAATCGGTCTACCAGGGCGCCGGCCAGCTCGCCGTCAATGCCATGCCGCCGACCCAGTGGTCCTACGACGAAAGCATCAAGGATGTGCCGTACGACCCGGAAAAGGCCAAGCAACTGCTCAAGGAAGCCGGGATCAAGGAAGGCACCGAAATCACCCTGTGGGCCATGCCGGTGCAACGCCCGTACAACCCCAACGCCAAGCTGATGGCCGAGATGCTGCAGGCTGACTGGGGCAAGGTCGGCATCAAGGCGAAAATCGTCAGTTACGAGTGGGGCGAGTACATCAAACGTTCCAAAGGCGGCGAACAAGGCGCCATGCTGATCGGCTGGAGCGGCGACAACGGTGACCCGGACAACTGGCTAGGCACCCTGTATGGCTGTGATGCCATCGAGGGCAACAACTTCTCCAAGTGGTGCTACAAGCCCTACGACGACCTGATCAAGCAGGCCAAGGCCACTTCCGACCAGGCCAAGCGCACCGAGCTGTATAAACAGGCGCAGCATATCCTCAAAGATCAGGTACCGATCACGCCAATCGCCCACTCCACGGTCTACCAGCCGATGAGTGCCAAGGTGAAGGGCTTCAAGATCAGCCCGTTCGCACTGAACTCCTTCTACGGCGTCAGTGTGGAGAAATAGCGCCGGGCACACGCACCACCCTCGCCCACTTCCACCCTTCGAACTCCCCCCGGCGCTACCCGCGCCGGGGTTGGGGGCCCTGTTGCCGCATTTCGTATCCCGAAGCGGCAAAAACAGACGGAAAAAAGGATTTGCCATGCGCCACACCACACTGTTTTCCACGCTGCTCGCCGTGGGCCTGCTGAGCCAGGCATCAGCCCCTCAGGCCAGTAGCCTGGTGTTCTGCTCCGAGGGTAGCCCGGCCGGGTTCGACACAGCCCAATACACCAGTGCCACCGACAACGATGCGGCAGAACCGATCTACAACCGCCTGGTGGAATTTCAACGCGGCGGTACGGCAGTGCATCCCGCCCTGGCAACGAAGTGGGAAGTATCCGACGATGGCCTGCGCTACACCTTCCACCTGCGCGAGGGGGTGAAATTCCACGCCAACAAGGCATTCACCCCCAGCCGCGACTTCAACGCCGATGACGTGCTGTTCACCTTCAACCGCATGCTCGACCGCGAGCACCCGTTCCGCCAGGCCTACCCCACCGAGTTCCCCTACTTCGTCAGCATGGGCCTGGACAAGAACATCGCCGGTATCGAAAAGACCGGCCCGATGACCGTGGTGTTCACCCTGAACAAGGTCGATGCCGCCTTCGTGCAAAACCTGGCGATGAGCTTCGCTTCGGTGCTTTCGGCTGAATATGCCGAGCATCTGATGGCGAGCGGGCGCCCCAGCGACATCAACCAGCAGCCTATCGGCACCGGCCCGTTCGTGTTCCAGCGCTACCAGAAGGATTCGCAGATCCGCTTCAAAGGCAACAAGGACTACTGGGCACCGGACGAGGTGAAACTCGACAACCTGGTGTTTTCGATCAACACCGACCCCTCGGTGCGCATCCAGAAGCTGCGCCGCGGTGAATGCCAGGTCACCCTGCACCCACGCCCGGCCGGCCTGCCAGCCCTCAAGCAGGACAGCAAGCTGCAGGTGCTGCAACAACCAGGCTTCAACCTCGGCTATATCGCTTACAACACCCAGCACCCGCCGTTCGACCGCCTGGAGGTACGCCAGGCCATGGACATGGCAGTGAACAAGCAGGCGATCCTGCAGGCGGTGTATCAGGACTCCGGACAACGCGCAGTCAACGCCATGCCACCAACCCAATGGTCCTATGACGACAGCTTGAAGGACGCGCCCTACGACCCTGAGCAGGCCCGCCAGCTGCTCAAGCAGGCCGGGGTCAAGGAAGGCACCGAAGTCACCCTGTGGGCCATGCCCGTGCAGCGCCCGTACAACCCCAACGCCAAGCTCATGGCCGAGATGCTTCAGGCCGACTGGAGCAAGCTGGGCTTGAAAGTGCGCATCGTCAGTTATGAATGGGGCGAATACCTCAAGCGCATGAAAAGCGGCGAGCACGACATCGCCCTGATCGGCTGGACCGGTGACAACGGCGACCCGGATAACTGGCTGGGCACCCTCTACAGCTGCGATGCCATCGGCAGCAACAACTACTCGCAGTGGTGCGACCGGCAGTACGACAGCCTGGTCAAGCAAGCCAAGCAGGTAACCGACCGCGAGCAGCGCACAGTGCTGTACCAGCAGGCCCAGCAACGCCTCAAACAGCAGGTGCCGATCACGCCGGTGGCGCACTCCACGGTGAACCAGCCGCTCAGCATCAAGGTGGCCGGCTTCAAGGTGAGCCCCTTTGGCCGCAACGACTTTTCCGGAGTGAGCGTTGATTGAGCGTTAGCCGGTAGCGGCCCTCTCGCCGGCAAGCCGGCTCCTACAAAAATGGCACAAGCCTGGGGATCTTTATTGATTCCTGTAGGCGCCGGCTTGCCGGCGAAAGGGCCAGCACTGGCCACACACCTCCCCCTGATTGGCCCGGCAACCCCGGGCAACCCTGGCAACACCGCAACAACCCGGCCCACAAGGCCAGGCAATAACTAAAAGAACAGAAAGGGAGCTTTCATCTTGAGACTATTCACGTTCACCACACTGGCGTTATCCATCGCCACCTTCGCCGCCATGGCCCAGGCCGACACCCAAAGCCAGGACTACGTCCCGTTCAGCCTCAAAGGCACCAGCGAGCAGGATGAGGCCAAAGGTTTCATCGACGGCCAGAGCCTGTCCGGCAGCACCCGCAACTGGTACGCCCGCGAACGCGCCACCCGCGCGCCGTTGTTCAAGTACTACAAAAGCGACGGCACACGCCACGACAGCCACAGCCGCGACAACTGGCTGCAGGGCACCATCCTCAACTACAGCTCAGGCTTCACCCAGGGCACCGTGGGTTTTGCCGTGGAGGCAGCCGGCTACAACGCCATCGCTCTGGAGCAAGGCCGCGCCGCAGTCGCCGGGCCGAACAACCGTACCCTGACCCATAGCGATGGCGACCCCATCGGCCAGTGGAGCAAGATGGGCCTGGCCAACCTCAAGGCACGGGTGTCCAACACCACCCTCACCGTCGGCCGCCAGTCCGTGGACACGCCGATGATCGCTTACATCGGCAACCGCGCCCTGCCCTCCAGCTTCCAGGGCGCGTTCCTGCACAGTGCAGAGTTCGACAACCTGTCATTCGACCTGGGCACCTTCGACCGTGTCTCGCCGCGCACCGAACAGAGCCTGAGCAAGTTTCGCAGCGAGTATGGCGCAGCGGGCGTGGAAACCGACCGTGCCAGTACCGCCGGGGTCAACTACCAGCCGCTCAAGAGCCTGACCACCAGCCTGTACGCCACCAAGGTCGACGACTTCTGGAACCAGTACTACTTCGGCGCCAGCCACGTGCTGGGCGACAGCGCGGTGCTGAGCCTGACCACCGGCCTGAACTACTACAAGACCGTGGACGCAGGCAGCCAGAAGATGGGCGAGATCGACAACGACACCTACAGCCTGTCGTTCGGCCTGACCCACCAGGCCCACACCCTCAGCGCTTCGTGGCAGCAGGTCAACGGTAACGAGTACTTCGACTACCTGCACGAAACCAACGGCATTTACCTGGCCAACTCCCTGCTCTCGGACTTCAACGGCCCGAACGAGAAATCCCTGCAGATTTCCTACGTGCTGAACATGGCGCCGTATGGCGTGCCGGGCCTGAAGTTCAACCTGTACAACGCCCGCGGCTGGGGCATCGACGGCACCCATTACCGCGGTACGGCCTATGACGTGAACGGCCTGGATGGCGAAACCCACTATGAGTGGGGTATCGGCACCAGCTACGCGGTGCAGAGCGGGCCGCTGAAAGACACCAGCATCCGCGCTACCTATACCGCGCATCGCGCCAGCAAGGCACAGGCCGATGGCAGCCTGGATGAGTTCCGCGTCGTGACCACCATTCCGTTCAACATTCTCTGACCGCTTACGCCCAGGTCCGCTTCAGTGCGGGCCCGGGCGGCTACGCTGGAATCATTGCAAGCAAGGAGGACACATGACATCGCTACCGCTACGCGCTGCCCTGGCAGCGGTCATCCTCGGCGCCGCCGGCAACCTGGCGGCCAAGCCGCTGGTGGTGTGCACCGAAGCCAGCCCGGAAGGCTTCGACATCGTTCAATACACCACGGCGGTCACCGCCGATGCCTCGGCTGAGACGGTGTTCAACCGCCTGGTCGACTTCAAGCCCGGCACCACCGACATCCAGCCAGCCCTGGCCGAACGCTGGGACATCTCGGCCGATGGCCTGACCTACACCTTTCACCTGCGCCAAGGAGTGAAGTTCCACACCACCGACTACTTCAAACCGACCCGCGATTTCAACGCCGACGACGTGCTATGGAGCCTGCGCCGCCAGCTCGACCCCAACCACCCGTGGCACGACAAAACCAGCGTCGGCTACCCGTATTTCGAGAGCATGGCCTTCAAGGACCTGCTCAAATCGGTGGACAAGACCGACGACCACACCGTGGTCATCACCCTGACCCGCCCGCAAGCACCGTTCCTGCGTGACATGGCCATGGCCTTCACCTCGATCTACTCCGCCGAATACGGCGACCAGTTGCTAAAGGCAGGCAAGACCGGCGACCTCAACAGCAAACCGATCGGCACTGGCGCGTTCATCTTCCAGCGCTACAACAAGGACGCCCAAGTGCGCTTCAAGGCCAACCCGGACTACTTCCGCGGCAAGCCGCCGGCCGACTCGCTGATCTTCGCCATCGCCACCGACAGCAACGTGCGCCTGCAGAAGCTGCGCGCCAATGAATGCCAGGTGGCGCTTTACCCGAAACCGGACGACGTGGCGTCGATCAAGGCTGATCCCAAGCTCAAGGTCGCCGAAATCGAGGCCCTGGTCACCGGCTATATCGCCATGAACACCGAGCACAAATACCTCAGCGATGTGGGCGTGCGCAAAGCCATCAACATGGCCTTCGACCGCCAGACCCACGTCGACCAGCTGTTCGGCAAGGGCAATGCGCTGGTGGGGGTAAACCCTTACCCGCCAACCATGATCGGCTACAACAGTGCCAACCAGAACCCACCCCGTGACCTGGCCAAGGCCCGTGAACTGCTCCAGCAGGCCGGGGTGCCGCAAGGCACGGTCATCACGCTGTTCACCCGCAATGGCGGCGGCGCGACCAACCCCAACCCACGGCTGTCGGCGGAAATGCTCCAGTCCGACCTCGCCAAAATCGGCCTGAAGCTGGACATCCGTGTGATGGAGTGGGCCGAGATGCTGCGCCGGGCGAAAAACGGTGAGGCCGACCTGGTCTCCACCGGCTGGGCCGGCGACAACGGCGACCCGGACAATTTCCTCAGCCCCCTGCTCAGTTGCGATGCGGTCAAAAGTGGCGAGAACTACGCGCGCTGGTGCAACTCGAAGTTTCAGGACCTGATCACCCGCGCCCGTGAGGTGATCGACAACGACGAGCGTGCCAGGCTCTATGCCGAGGCATTGAAGGTGTACGATGACGACCAGCCCTGGATCAGCATGGCGCACCCGAAGATGTTCACTGCCATGCGTGACAACGTGGAGGGTTATGTGATCAACCCTCTGACCAACAACAACTTCGCCACCACCCAGGTGAAGTAGAACAACAACGACCGCCGGCAACCCACACGGGCAACGGCGGCACCGCCGTACAACGGCTGATGAGGTAACCCTGACAATGTTGAGTTTTATTGCCCGGCGCCTGGGCCTGCTGATACCGACGTTTTTCGGCATCACCTTGCTGACCTTCGCGCTCATACGCCTGATCCCCGGCGACCCGGTGGAAGTGATGATGGGCGAGCGCAGGGTCGACCCCGAGATGCACGCCCAGGCCATGGAGCGCCTGGGCCTGAACAAGCCACTGCCGGTCCAGTACCTGGATTACGTGGGCAAGCTCGCCCAGGGTGACCTGGGCGAGTCGCTGCGCACCCGTGAAAGCGTATGGAGCGAGTTCCTCACCCTGTTCCCTGCAACCCTGGAACTGGCCTTTGCCGCGCTGCTGTTCGCCGGCATCGTCGGCTTATTGGCCGGCGTGATCGCTGCGCTCAAGCGTGGCTCGCTGTTCGATCACGGGGTCATGGGCATCTCCCTGGCCGGCTATTCGATGCCGATTTTCTGGTGGGGCCTGATCCTGATCATGTTCTTCTCGGTGAGCCTGGGCTGGACGCCGGTCTCCGGGCGCATCGACCTGCTGTACGACATCGAGCCGAAAACCGGCTTCATGCTCATCGATACCCTGCTCAGTGACGAAGAAGGCGCGTTCAAGGATGCGGTGATGCACCTGATCCTGCCGGCCATCGTGCTCGGCACCATCCCGTTGGCGGTAATCGCCCGCATGACCCGCTCGTCCATGCTCGAAGTGCTGCGCGAAGACTACATTCGCACTGCGCGCGCCAAAGGCCTGTCACCGGCCCGCGTGGTGTTCGTGCACGGCCTGCGCAATGCGCTGATCCCGGTGCTGACCGTGTTCGGCCTGCAGGTCGGCACGCTGCTGGCCGGTGCGGTGCTGACCGAAACCATCTTCTCCTGGCCGGGCATCGGCAAATGGCTGATCGAAGCTATCGGCGCCCGTGACTACCCCGTGGTCCAGAACGGCATCCTGTTGATCGCCTGCCTGGTGATCCTGGTCAACTTCGTCGTGGACATCCTCTACGGTCTGGCCAACCCACGCATCCGTCATCAGCGCTGAGGCCTTCGCCATGACTAGCCCGATTCCGAAATCCGTGACGCCGGCCAGCCCGGTGGACCAAAGCCTGCTCTACCCCTCGCCATACAAAGAGTTCTGGCACGCCTTCTCGCGCAACAAGGGCGCGGTGATGGGCCTGGCCTTCATGTGCGTGGTGGTGTTCTGTGCGCTGTTCGCGCCCTGGGTGGCGCCGCATGACCCAAGCGAACAATACCGTGACTTCCTGCTGACCCCGCCGGTATGGCTCGAAGGCGGTACCTGGCAATTCATCCTCGGCACCGACGAACTGGGCCGTGACCTGCTCTCGCGGCTGATCCAGGGCGCCCGGCTGTCGCTGCTGATCGGCCTGTCGTCGGTGGTGATGTCGCTGATCCCGGGCATCCTGCTGGGCCTGCTGGCCGGTTTCTTCCCGCACTTCCTTGGTCCGTCGATCATGCGCCTGATGGACGTGATGCTGGCCCTGCCGTCGCTGCTGCTGGCCGTGGCGATCGTCGCCATTCTCGGCCCAGGCCTGATCAACACAGTGATCGCCATCGCCATCGTGTCGCTACCGTCCTACGTGCGCCTGACCCGCGCTGCGGTGATGGGTGAACTGAACCGCGACTACGTGACCGCCGCACGCCTGGCTGGCGCCGGGTTGCCACGGCTGATGTTCGTCACCGTGCTGCCCAACTGCATGGCACCGCTGATCGTGCAGGCCACCTTGAGCTTCTCCTCGGCCATCCTCGACGCCGCTGCGCTGGGCTTCCTGGGCCTGGGTGTACAACCGCCGACCCCGGAGTGGGGCACCATGCTCGCCTCGGCCCGGGACTACATCGAGCGCGCCTGGTGGGTGGTGAGCCTGCCCGGCCTGACCATCCTGCTCAGTGTGCTGGCAATCAACCTGATGGGCGACGGCTTGCGCGATGCGCTGGACCCGAAACTCAAGAACGCCGCCTGAGGAGAGCGCCATGTCACTGTTGCAGATCAACAACCTGAGCGTGCGCTTCGGCGACGCCAATGCAGTCCCAGTGGTGGACGGCCTGGACCTGGCGGTGGACGCCGGTGAAATACTGGCCATTGTCGGTGAGTCCGGCTCGGGCAAATCGGTCACCATGATGGCCCTGATGGGCCTGATCGAGGCCCCCGGGCGCATCACCGCCGATACGCTCACCTTCGACGGCACCAACATGCTCAAACTCAGCTCCCGCCAGCGGCGCAAGGTGGTGGGCAAGGACATCGCCATGGTCTTCCAGGACCCGATGACCGCGCTCAACCCCAGCTACACCGTGGGCTACCAGATCGAAGAAGTGCTGCGCCAGCACCTGGGCCTCAAAGGCAAAGCCGCGCGCCAGCGTGCCCTGGAGCTGCTGAAAAAGGTCGAGATCCCGGCTGCCGAAAGCCGCCTGGACGCCTACCCGCACCAGCTGTCCGGTGGCATGAGCCAGCGCGTGGCGATCGCCATGGCGATTGCCGGGGAGCCCAAGCTGCTGATCGCCGACGAGCCGACCACGGCGCTGGACGTGACCATCCAGGCGCAGATCATGGAACTGCTGGTCAACCTGCAGAAAGAGCGCAACATGGCGCTCATCCTGATTACCCACGACCTGGCCGTGGTCGCCGAAACCGCCAAACGCGTCTGTGTGATGTATGCCGGCCAAGCTGTGGAAGTGGGCCAGGTGCCAGAGCTGTTCGACGTGCCCGCGCACCCCTACAGCGAAGCACTGCTGGCGGCCATCCCCGAACACAGCATCGGCGCCGAACGCCTGGCCACGCTGCCGGGCATCGTCCCTGGCCGGTACGACCGCCCGGACGGCTGCCTGCTGTCGCCACGCTGCCCGTACGTGCAGGACAACTGCCGGCGCCAACGCCCACCCCTTGACCCTCAGGCCCATAGCCTGGTGCGTTGCTTCTACCCGCTGAACCAGGAGGTGGCGTGATGAGCGTCGTTCTAACCGCACGGGAGCTGACCCGGCATTACGAAGTGTCCCGCGGGCTGTTCAAGGGCCATGCCTTGGTGCGCGCACTCAATGGCGTGTCATTCGAGCTGGAAGCTGGCAAGACACTGGCCGTGGTAGGTGAGTCGGGTTGCGGCAAGTCCACGCTGGCGCGCGCACTGACGTTGATCGAAGAGCCCTCTTCCGGCTCGTTGCAGATCGACGGCACCGAGGTCAAAGGCGCCAGCAAAAGCGAGCGCAAACAGCTGCGCCGCGACGTCCAGATGGTGTTCCAGAGCCCCTATGCCTCGCTCAACCCACGGCAGAAGATCGGCGATCAGTTGGCCGAACCGCTGCTGATCAACACCTCGTTGAGCAAGGCCGAGCGGCGCGAAAAAGTGCAGAAGATGATGGAGCAGGTGGGGTTGCGGCCTGAGCATTACCAGCGCTACCCGCACATGTTCTCGGGCGGCCAGCGCCAGCGCATCGCCCTGGCCCGGGCGATGATGCTGCAACCCAAAGTGCTGGTGGCCGACGAACCGACCTCGGCGCTGGATGTGTCGATCCAGGCACAGGTGCTGAACCTGTTCATGGACCTGCAGAAGGAATTCAACACGGCCTACGTGTTCATCTCCCACAACCTGGCAGTGGTACGCCACGTGGCGGATCAGGTGCTGGTGATGTACCTGGGCCGGCCGGCGGAAATGGGGCCGAAGGAAGATATCTACGAAAAGCCGCTGCACCCGTACACCCAGGCGCTGCTTTCAGCGACACCGGCGATCCACCCGGACCCGTTGAAGCCCAAGATCCGCATCGCCGGCGAGCTGCCCAACCCGCTCGACCCGCCGGATGGGTGCGCATTTCACAAACGCTGCCCGTATGCGACGGAACGGTGTGGTGTTGAAGTGCCGGCGTTTCGCCAGGTCGGGACCAGGCAAGTCGCCTGTCACTATGCCGAGCAGTTTCTTTAGGTCGGCATAGCCTCAATCGCCGGCAAGCCGGCCCCCACAGGTAGTTCACTGCTCCTGAGAACGGTGATGTACCTGTAGGAGCCGGCTTGCCGGCGATGGGCCGCACAGCGGCCCCAACCACTCAATGCATGAATATCGCGATCAGAATGATCACCGGAATCGGCACCCCAAGCATCCACAGCAGTAATGAGCGCATGATGTTTCTCCTTACTCAACGTTGAACAGTACGACGCGCGGTGTAATCAACCCCTTCCCCTTCCAGCCACATCACGCGATCACGCTGGCGACCACCGTACAGGGCTGCCAGGCTGGCGAAGAAAGCCCCACACAACAGCGCAACGAAGGTCCACAGCGCGGTCCATGCCGCCACTTTGGCTGCGGTGTCGGCTGCTTTTTTTGCCTCGACCTTGGCTTGCTCGACCTGGGCGAACACCTGGTCTACGCGTGCTTCGGCTTCAGGCTGGCTCAGGCGGGTACGCTGGGCCACCAGTTGCGCCAGGTAAGCGCGGTCATCTTCGGCGAGCGTCCCCTGCGCAATGGACCTGGCGATAATCCGTGCGGCCACGCCAT
This sequence comes from Pseudomonas sp. TR47, assembly GCF_044143025.1. Classification (NCBI taxonomy): domain Bacteria; kingdom Pseudomonadati; phylum Pseudomonadota; class Gammaproteobacteria; order Pseudomonadales; family Pseudomonadaceae; genus Pseudomonas; species Pseudomonas sp. TR47. The sequence continues at coordinate 241,216 of NZ_JBHFCS010000001.1, forward strand.
TGGCGGCGTCGTCACTCACAGGCGCCGGGCCATCACTGCGGAACAGGCTGTCGACGAAATAGCCATTGGCGTCAGGCTTGGGCGCCATGCTGGCTGCGGCCCCCACGGCATTCGCGCCCGCCTGCACACCGGCACTGGCCAGCCCCCCGGCGGTACTCACGATCAGCATCGCCGCTACCAGGGTGGCGATTGCCCAGGCGAGAAAACCATGCGCCGTGTCGCGGAAGTACACCTCGTCACCGTGCAGGTTCGCCCACTTCACCCGCAGGCGCCCGGCAATATAGCCACCCAGCCCGGAAGCAAGAATCTGGGTCAGCAATAGCCAGATGATGGTCGAGATGCCCAGTGCCTTGGCGCTGGCGCCTTCATCGGCCCAAGGCGAGGTAGCGGCAAAGCCGAGCCCCGCACCCAGTACCATCAGGATCAGTGAAAGGGACGCCGCGGCGGCTGCCCCGGCGAAGATGGCCGCCCAGGACACGCCTGAGCGGCTCTGGGAATCGACATGCGGGTAGTCGGCAGAGGGAATCATGAGGTTTTCGCCTTTATTGTTGATAACAGGTCCATTGCCCTGTAATCGGTGCAGAGGCTGTGCCAGTTGTGTCAAAAAATGACATGCTGCCAAATCAATGGCTTAGCTCAAGCGTGCGTCCTAGGACCGTGCAAAACACCCGAATCGAGGCTCACCACTCAGGGTTTATGCAACGCCCGCGAAGATCCGACCCGGCGATTTTAAGAAGCAGGCCATGAAAGTAAGGTCCTTAACGGAGTGTCGGGGAGGTGCGGTATCGAGAAGTGCATGCTGCAGGCTCATACAGCGCCCGGGCGCCACCAACTGCCTGTGAACAACCCACAGAAGCGCATATAGGAGCTTTTATAGGAAAAATCATACGAAGCAATCTAAACATTCTGTTTATTTACTATGTTCACCCTACCCGCTACCTTGCCTTATTCCACCTCCCCCGGATGTAGGCAATGAGATCAACTCGCTATTTCACAACTCCCATTTACTACGTGAATGACGCCCCACATATTGGCCATGTATTTTCAACCCTGCTCGCCGATATCGGAGCTCGCACGGCGCAGCTCGAAAATAATGAGTCATTCTTATTGACCGGGACGGATGAACACTCGACCAAGGTAATAGAAGCAGCGCGAGCTCAAGAAGTGCCTGTAGAAACATGGGCACAGAACAATGCCGATGCATTTCGTCAAGCATTCACAATGTTCAATATCGACTTCAATGATTTCATCAGGACCAGCGAACCCCGTCACAAGGCAACTGTACGCAAACGTATTGAACAGCTTATGACTACCGGGGATGTTTATTTAGGTGAGTATGTAGGCTGGTATGACGCGGGCCAAGAGGAATACATATCCGATACCAAGGCAAAGCAGTATGAATACAAGTCACCAATCAATAAAAAGCCTCTGATTCAGCGCAGTGAAAATAACTATTTCTTTCGCCTAAGTCGCTACCAAGAGCAATTGTTAGCGCTGCTCGACACCGGTCAACTGAGAATTCATCCAGCTAGCCGTAGTGCTGAAATCGTTGCAAGGATACAAGATGGAGTCAGCGACATCCCTATTTCAAGACATAACGCCGACGCTTGGGGAATCAATGTTCCCGGCGACACTTCGCATGTGGTTTACGTCTGGGTCGACGCACTGTTCAACTACCTTACCGCAATCGACACCCTAGAGCGTCGTCACCTCTGGCCGGCGACACTCCAGGTGGTTGGCAAGGACATCCTCTGGTTCCATGCCGTAATCTGGCCTGCCATGTTGCTGGCCCTGAAACAGGTAGAGGGTAACCAGTGGCTGGATCTGCCACGCAACATCCTCGCCCACGGTTTCTGGATACGCGAAGGCGAAAAGATGTCGAAAAGCATGGGCAATTTCGTAGGCACCGACCTTTTGCGCCATTACTGTGAAAAATTTGGGGTGGACAGCATTCGTTTCTATCTCGCCAGCGCGGGGCCAGTGGGCGCCAGCGACTCGGATTTTGCGCATTTGCGTCTCATAGAAAGCTACAACGCGAACCTCGCCAATACCGTGGGAAATTGTTTCAGTCGAATCATAGGAATGGTCAATCGCTATTTTGAGGGTATCGTACCCGCAAAATCGGCTGTTGCCAGCGATTTCTCCAAGGCCATCAGAGAGCTTAGCCTATCGTCCCGAGAAAAGGCCCAAGCATTCCAATACGACAAGATGATTGCATCAGCACTCACAATCTTTCGTACAATCGATCAGTACGTGAACCTCACCGAGCCCTACCGGCTAGTCAAGCAGCCTGAAAACCTCGTATACGTAGGTCATATCCTGCATGATTGCCTGGAAGCCCTACGCCATGGCGCGCTTACGTTGTGGCCAGTCATGCCCGTCAGCATGGCCGAGTTGCTGCAAAACCTGGGCTGCTTAGATGCCGGCCAGTCCCCCAACTTCTATCATGGTCGCTCGGTAGCACCGGGATTTCGCATCAACGAAACTCGAGTACTGTTCCCCCGCTATCAGGAAGCTGAGTAATACCCGAGCCCCCAGAGACTTCAGCCTCTGGGAATGCGGCTTAAAATGCTAGATTCAGTTGGCTCTTGCTTGACGTTGCAAGCCTCGGCACTATCGCTGAATGACATTGAATGAATTATCGGACGGCCCTGAACAAACTCCGATCACCGCCGAAACCGTGCTGCGCTACCACCTGTGCTGGAAGCATCGCGACCTCGACGGGGTAATTGCGCTCTATCACCCGGACGTGCAATACCACGATTTTTTCCAGAACCGCGTGCTCGGTTACGACGCGCTGCGTGACTATGTCCGCGCTTGCCTGCCCCACCAGGCAGGCGAGGACATCGTCCATGGCGACCGTATCCGCGTTGACGGCAGCACGGCATTCATCCAGTACCAGGTCACGGTGCAGGGCGGCGAAGGCCTGGTGGCGTTTCAGTCCAGCGAAGCGATCACGGTCAAGGACGGGCTGATCTGGCGGGTCAATGAGTACGCCACCCTGGTCCGGCAGAACAGCCAGGGGCTTGCCAGCAGCGGCCCGCGCCCAGCCGTCAGCCGCCTGGGCCTTTCGCCGCGACAGCTGTCGACCATGGCCCAGGACCTGGAGCACTACTTCCAGCGCCAGCGCCCCTACCTTGACCCGGAACTGGACCTGCAACAGGTGGCCGATGCCAGTGGCTACAGCCGCAACCAGATCTCCTACCTGCTCAACCAGGTGCTGGGGCAAAGCTTCTACCGCTACGTCAACCAGGCCCGCCTGCAGCACCTGATGGCCAGCCTGGATGACGACAGGGTCGGGGCGCCGATCGACGACCTGGCGTTCAGCGCGGGCTTCAACTCCCTGTCGGCATTCTACAAGTGCTTCCGCGAACACACCGGGCTTACGCCCAAGGCCTATCTGAAGCAAATTTCCCTGCGTGCACGCACGTAAGACAGCCAGCGCTGAACGCCACTAGGATCGCCCACAGACCTTGACGGATGTGGAGCCGAACCCGATGCAACCTTTGCGCACGCTCAGCCTGTGGATGGACCAGCTTGAAGAGCCGCTGTGCGCCCGCCCGGCCCTGCGCGAAGACCTCGACGTCGATGTGTGCATCATCGGCGCTGGCTACACCGGGCTTTGGACCGCCTACTACCTCAAGCGCCAGGCGCCACAGCTGAACATCGCCGTGATCGAGGCCAACATTGCCGGCTTTGGCGCCTCTGGGCGCAATGGCGGCTGGCTGATGGGCAACATGCTCGGTGAAGACCGCCTGCTCGCCACCCTGTCGCCGCAACAACGCCGCGCCAGCATCGACCTGCTGCATGGCATCCCCGACGAAGTCCACCGCGTGCTGCAACGCGAAGGCATCGATTGCGACTACCGCAAAGGCGGCGTGCTGTATTGCGCCGCGCGCTACCCGGAACAGGAGCGCAGCCTGCGTGCCTACCTCGATGACCTCTACCGCCAGGGCATGACCGAGGATGACTACCGCTGGCTGCGCCCCGAGCAACTGGACGCCCAGCTTCGCGTGAGCAACGCCTACGGCGCGATCTACAGCCCGCATACCGCGACCATCCAACCGGCCAAGCTGGTGCGTGGCCTGGCCCGGGCAGTTGAAGCGCTGGGCGTGCCGATCTACGAGAACACCCCCGCCGTCGACTGGCAGCCCGGTGAAGTACGGGCACCCCTGGCGCGCATCCGCTGCCAGTGGATGGTCCCTGCTGTGGAGGGCTACGCCGCCAGCCTGCCACCGCTGGGCAAGCATCAACTGCCGGTGCAGAGCCTGCTGGTGGCCACCGAGCCCCTGCCCGAATCGACCTGGGAGCAGATCGGCCTGTCACAAGGCCAGGCCTTCAGCGAGAGCAGCCGCCAGGTCACCTATGGCCAGCGCACCGCCGACAACCGCCTGGTGTTCGGCGCCCGCGGCGGCTACCGCTTCGGCGGCAGGCTGCGCGAAGACTTCACCCTGACAGAGGCCGAAGTCGAACTGCGCCGCTACCTGTTCAGTGAGCTGTTCCCACAACTCAAGCATGTGCGCATCACCCATTCGTGGGGTGGCAACCTCGGCATGGCCCGGCGCTTCCGCCCGCACATGCTGTGTGACCGCCAGCGCGGTATTGCCCTGTCCGGCGGTTATGGCGGTGAAGGTGTCGGCGCCACCAACCTCGGTGGGCGCACCTTGGCCGCGCTGATCCTCAACCAGCACAACGAACTGACCGCGCAACCCTGGGTGCTCGACAACCGTCCGCTGTCGAGCCTGGCCAGCTGGCCGCCCGAGCCCTGCCGCTGGCTGGGCTACAACGCGATCATCCAGAGCTTCGTGCACGAGGACCGAACCCTCGCCAACCCCGCCACCGTGCCATGGCGGCGGCGCCTGGCCAGCTCGCTGGCGGACTTCATGGAAGGCTTCATGCACTGACTTCCCTTTCACCCACACAGGATCCAACGGTAATGAGCATCACCCAGTTCAAACACACCGAAAGCGCCGTGCTGGAAAGCTCCAACCCGGTCGCGGTGCCGCTTGGCGAACCCGTGGCAGTGACCTCGGTCACCTGCGTGGAACGCAGCGATGGCGTCGAAACCGGCATCTGGGAATGCACGCCCGGGCGCTGGCGGCGGCAGATCGCGCAGCAGGAGTTCTGCCACTTCATCAAGGGCCGCTGCACCTTCACACCCGACGGTGGCCAGCCCCTTCACATAGAAGCCGGAGACGCACTGATGCTACCGGCCAACAGCATGGGCATCTGGGATATCCAGGAAACCGTGCGCAAGACCTACGTTCTGATCTTCTGATCCGCTGATCGCCTGCCTTCGAAAACAACAGACAAAGCAAGGTAAACCCGACATGCGTACCCTCCTTCTCGCACCCCTGATGCTGGCCGCCAGCGTGGCCAATGCCGCCGACTCGGTAAAGATCTACAACTGGTCCAGCTACGTGGCCCCCGACACGTTGAAGAACTTCCAGCAGGCCACCGGCATCAACCCGACCTACGACGTGTACGACAGCAACGAGACCCTCGACGGCAAGCTGATGACCGGCAACTCAGGCTACGACGTGGTGTTCCCCTCCAACCACTTCATGGCCCGACAGATTCAGGGCAAGGCCCTGAAGAAGCTGGACAAGTCGCAGCTACCCGGCTGGAACAACCTCAACCCGGTGCTGCTCAAGGCGCTGGAGGTCAACGACCCCGGCAACCAGTACGGTTTCCCGTACCTGTGGGGCAGTACCGGCATCGGCTACAACATCGACAAGGTAAAGGCCGTGCTCGGTGACAACGCCCCGGTGGATTCGTGGGACCTGATCTTCAAGCCCGAGTACATGAGCAAGCTCAAGAGCTGTGGGGTCGCCGTGCTCGACAACGGCCCTGAACTGTTACCCATCGCCCTGCACTACCTGGGCTTGCCGCACCACAGCAAAGACCCGAAGGACTACGAAAAGGCCAAGGAACTGCTGATGAAGGTGCGCCCGTACATCAGCTACTTCCATTCCTCCAAGTACACAGGTGACCTGGCCAATGGCGATATCTGCGTGGTGGTAGGGTTCTCGGGTGACGTGCTGCAGGCGAAAAACCGCGCCGATGAAGCGAAGAACGGGGTGAAGGTCGGCTATTCGATCCCCAAGGAAGGCGCACCGATGTGGTTCGACATGGTTGCCATGCCGGCCGATGCACCGGATGAGAAGGCGGGTTATGCCTACATGAATTACCTGTTGCAGCCACAGGTGATGGCCAATATCAGTAACCATGTGCAGTACGCCAACGGCAACCTCAAGGCCGACGCTCTGGTGGACCCGGCACTCAAGGGCAACACCATGATTTATCCGAGCGAAGAGATGATGGGCAAGCTGTATGCGCTGGAGGCGATGCCGGCCAAGATCGACCGCATTCGTACGCGCATCTGGACCAGTATCAAGGCGGGGAACTGAAATGGGGCCGCTTTGCGGCCCTTTCGCGACACAAGGCCGCTCCTACAGCTGTAGGAGCGGCCTTGTATCGCGAAAAGGAGGGCATAGCCCTCCCAGGATCAGTGATGCTCGCGAGTAGCGCGGAACTTGACGTCCGGCCAGCGCTCTTCCATCAGCGACAGGTTGACCCGGGTCGGGGCCAGGTAGGTCAGGTGACCGCCACCGTCGATGGCCAGGTTTTCCATGGCCTTGACCTGGAAGTCTTCGAGCTTCTTCTTGTCGTCGCAGCTGATCCAGCGTGCCGACCACACGGTGATCGGCTCGTAGGCGCACTCGACCTTGTACTCTTCCTTCAGGCGGCTGGCGACCACGTCGAACTGCAGCACACCGACCGCACCAAGGATGATGTCGTTGCTGCGTTCTGGGAAGAACACCTGGGTCGCGCCCTCTTCGGCCAGCTGCTGCAGGCCCTGGCGCAGCTGCTTGGACTTGAGCGGGTCCTTCAGGCGCACGCGGCGGAACAGTTCCGGGGCGAAGTGCGGGATGCCGGTGAAGCCCAGCGCCTCGCCTTCGGTGAAGGTGTCGCCGATCTGGATGGTGCCATGGTTGTGCAAGCCGATGATGTCGCCAGCGTAGGCTTCTTCGAGCTGCTCGCGCTCGGACGAGAAGAAGGTCAGCGCGTCACCGATGCGCAGGTCCTTGCCGGTACGCACGTGGCGCATCTTCATGCCTTTCTCGTACTTGCCCGAGCAAATGCGCATGAAGGCGATACGGTCGCGGTGTTTCGGGTCCATGTTCGCCTGGATCTTGAACACGAAGCCGGTGAACTTCTCTTCAACCGGCTCCACGGTACGCTCGTGGGCTACACGGGCCAACGGGCGCGGCGCCCAGTCGACAACGGCGTCAAGTACATGGTCGACACCGAAGTTGCCCAGTGCGGTACCGAAGAACACCGGCGTCAGCTGGCCATTGATGAACTCGTCCTGATCGAACTCATGGCAGGCGCCCTGCACCAACTCGAGCTGCTCGAGGAAGCGCTCATACTCGTCACCCAGGTGGGCACGGGCTTCATCAGAGTCGAGTTTCTCGATGATCTTCGCCTCGGTACGCTCATGACCGTGGCCCGGGGTGTAGACAATGATGTAGTCGCCGGCGAGGTGGTACACACCCTTGAAGTCGCGATAGCAACCGATCGGCCAGGTGATCGGCGCGGCCTTGATCTTCAGTACCGCTTCGATCTCGTCGAGCAGTTCGATCGGGTCGCGGATATCACGGTCGAGTTTGTTGATGAAGCTGACGATGGGCGTGTCGCGCAGGCGGCAGACGTCCATCAGGGCGATGGTCCGCGGCTCTACACCTTTACCGCCGTCGAGCACCATCAGCGCCGAGTCCACTGCAGTCAGGGTGCGATAGGTATCTTCCGAGAAGTCTTCGTGGCCGGGGGTGTCGAGCAGGTTGATCATGTGCTCGCGGTACGGGAACTGCATCACCGAGGTGGTGATGGAAATACCGCGCTGCTTCTCCATTTCCATCCAGTCGGAGGTGGCGTGGCGGTCGGACTTGCGCGACTTCACGGTACCGGCGACGGCAATGGCCTTGCCCATCAGCAGGAGTTTCTCGGTGATGGTGGTCTTACCGGCGTCGGGGTGGGAAATGATTGCGAAAGTGCGGCGCTTCGCGACTTCGGCGGCCTGGTTGGTCATGGGAAATCGCCTGACTGGGGGATTCAAAAAGGGGCGATATCATACCTGAAGTTGGGCGGGGACCAAAATTTGATCCCCTCCGTTGGTAACCGATGGTCAGTCAGGCGCGTTTCGCCTGGCTTTCACAAAAACCGTCAAGCGTCACAGGAGGGCGGCCAGGTATATTCACAACGAGTTCCAGAGTGCCGCCCAAGGCTTCCACATAGCTGCGCAGGGTCGAAATCAACATGTCACTGCGCTTCTCCACCTTGGAGATGTTGCCCTGACGCATGTCCAAGCGCTCTGCCAAACCTTCTTGCGTGAGTTCAAGCTGCTTACGCAATGCCTGAAGCGTCATTTCTTCGCGAATCAATTGACGACCCAGCTGCTCCACCCGCTCCCTGCGCTCAGGGGACAATTCGTTGATGACATCATCAAGCGTCTTGGACATCTTTCTCTCCTCTGGACAAGTGGTTTTCAAAGCGAGTGTCTGCTTGCTTGATCAACACCTGATAAAACCTGTGCTCCCTGACCCCGCACTTGTCACCGGCCACCAGGATGACTGCCTGACGATCAGGGTCGAAAGCAAATGCAACCCGCCAAACCGCATTACGCTCAGTGAATCTCAATTCCTTCATGTTCGGATATCGGGATCCATTCAAGGTATCGACATGAGGACGCCCAAGCGCCGGCCCGGATGATTGCAGCAGGCGAAGGTGACCCAGCATGCGTTCCTGAACGCGGTCATCCAGCGTATAGAATTCGCTGATGAACTCCTCACAGAATCTGATCGTCCACGCCAATAAAATACCCTCAGAGGAATATTCCCTCAAGCAAATATTGATAATCGAGAAGGGAAATTCTGTCCATCAGCACAGGTAGACAGATAGCAGGTAAACCAACGCCTTTATGTAGGATTCACGCTGTTTTTTAGTACGAAAAAACACTCGCCCCAGTGATTAACACTGGCCAAATGCCGCCCCAGATGGGAACCTTTACGCCCTCGGAGACGTCCACTCCCCTGCAACCCGCTTCGCTTGGGGACTGGTTTGATCAGCATTTTCGGGCCCGACGGGGTTCGGCTCATGGCCTGATTGCTGCCTTGCGCAAGCGTCACGCTGCTAATCGCGAACACACCACTCGCCGCCAGCCATGGCCGGCCATAAAAAGAGTGTGCTCGCCGACAACACAAGGAGTCCGCTGTGGCTACACGCTACGGAAAAGGGCTGTTGGGATGGGCCGCCGTGCTCGTCATCCTGGCCCTGCTGGTCCACTGGATCGGCATCGACACGATCGCGCGTTACCGCGACGATCTTGGGTTCTACCTGCAAGCGCACCTGGTACTGGTGCTGGCTTCGATGGCGGCGGCATTGGCCGTGGGCATCCCCGCCGGCATTGCATTGAGTCGACCACACCGGGTCGACAAAGCCGAGCGCTTCATGCAGTTCTTCAACGTTGGCAACACCATTCCCCCTCTGGCCGTTCTGGCCATCGCCCTCAGTATCCTGGGCATCGGCGCCGGGCCCGCGATCTTCGCGCTGTTCCTCGCCTCCCTTCTGCCTATCGTGCGCAACACCTACGAAGGCCTGAAAAACGTCCCCGCCTCGCTCAAAGAAGCCGCCACCGGCATCGGCATGACCCCGCGCCAGCAACTGTGGCAGGTGGAACTGCCCAATGCCGTGCCGATCATCGTCGGCGGTGTGCGCGTGGCCCTGGCGCTGAACGTGGGCACTGCGCCCCTGGCGTTCCTGATCGGTGCCAACAGCCTGGGCAGCCTGATTTTCCCCGGCATTGCCCTGAACAACCAGCCACAGCTGCTGCTTGGCGCGGCCTGCACGGCGTTGCTGGCACTGGCGCTGGATGCCGCGGTGAGTTTCTCCAGCAAGCGCTGGCTGGAACGTGGCCTGGCCCAATAAAAAAAGAGGCAACGTATGAAGAAGAGAATCGCCTTGCTGCTGGGCGCGGCCCTGCTGTTCGCAGGCTTTGCCCAAGCGGCGGAAAAACCCCTGGTGCGCATCGGCGCACGGGTGTTCACCGAGCAGACCGTACTCGCTGAAATCACCGCCCAATACCTGCGCGCCAATGGCTTCGATGTGCGCGTCACCAGCGGCCTTGGCAGCAGTCTCGCCCGCCAGGCCCAGGAGACCGGCCAGTTGGACTTGATGTGGGAGTACACCGGCGTGTCGCTGGTGTCGTACAACCACATCGAAGAGCGCATGCCCAGTGCCGAAGCCACCTACGCCAAGGTCAAGGCGCTGGATGCCAAGAAGGACCTGATCTGGCTGACCCCCACCAAGTTCAGCAACACCTACGCCCTGGGCCTGCCCAAACAGGTCGCCGAGGCCTACCCACAGATCAACACGATCAGTGACCTCAACCAAGTGCTGCGCGACGAGCGCCAGCGCAACCACCTGGTAGCCCTGGACACCGAGTTCGCCAACCGCCCGGACGGCCTGGTAGGCCTGAAGGAGATGTACGACCTGCAAGTCGGCCGAGCCAACATCAGGCAGATGGACGCCGGCCTGGTCTACACCGCCATGCACAACAACCAGGTGTTCGCCGGCCTGGTGTATACCACTGACGGCCGCCTGAGTGCGTTCAACCTCAAGCTGCTGGAAGACGACAAGCACTACTTCCCCGATTACACCGCAGCCCCAGTGGTGCGCAAGGCCGTGCTCGACGCCAACCCGCAACTGGCCGCCCTGCTCAAGCCACTGGCCGAGCAGCTCGATGACGAGACCATGCGCCAGCTCAATGCCAAGGTCGACGTCGATCACCAGAGCCCGACTGCCGTGGCCGCAGCATTCCTGCGAGAGCACCCACTCAAGGAGGTGCAGCCATGAGCCTGCTCGATACGTTCGCCCACCTCGACTGGGCCCTGGTGCTGCAACTGACCTGGCAGCACATCATGCTGGTCGGCATTGCCGTTGGCCTGGCAATCCTGGTCGGCGTGCCGCTGGGCATCCTGATGACCCGCTTCCCGGTGGTGGCCGGGCCATTGCAGGCCAGCGCCACAGTGCTGCTGACCATCCCGTCGATTGCCCTGTTCGGCCTGCTGCTGCCGTTCTACTCCAAGTTCGGCCAGGGCCTGGGGCCATTGCCTGCGATCACTGCGGTGTTTCTTTATTCACTGCTGCCCATCCTGCGCAACACCTACCTTGCCCTGACCAACGTCGAGCCTGGCATCCGTGAAGCCGCGCGCGGTATCGGCATGACCTTCGGCCAGCGCCTGCGCATGGTCGAGCTGCCCATTGCCGTCCCCGTCATCCTCGCCGGCGTGCGCACTGCCGTGGTGATGAACATCGGCGTGATGACCATCGCCGCGACCATCGGTGCCGGTGGCCTGGGCGTACTCATCCTCACCTCCATCAGCCGCAGCGACATGTCGATGCTGCTGGTCGGCGCCGTACTGGTCAGCCTGCTGGCAATCATCGCCGACCTGCTCCTGCAAACCCTGCAACGTGCCCTGACTCCAGAAGGACTGCGCTCATGATCGAACTCAAGAACCTCAGCAAAACCTTCAACGTCAACGGCAAGGACGTCAAAGCCGTCGATTCGGTCAGCCTGACCGTCAACGAAGGCGAAATCTGCGTGTTCCTCGGCCCCTCGGGCTGTGGCAAGAGCACCACGCTGAAGATGATCAACCGCCTGATCACGCCAACCTCCGGCCAGGTGTTCATCAATGGCGAAGACACCAGCGGCCTGGACGAAGTGACCTTGCGCCGCCATATCGGCTATGTGATCCAGCAGATCGGCCTGTTCCCCAACATGACCATCGAGGAGAACATCACCGTGGTCCCGCGCCTGCTCGGCTGGGACAAGCAGAAGTGCCACGACCGCGCCCGTGAGCTGATGCACATGATCAAGCTCGAGCCCAAGCAGTACCTGCAACGCTACCCGCGTGAACTGTCCGGTGGCCAGCAACAGCGCATCGGGGTGATCCGTGCGCTGGCTGCAGACGCGCCGGTGCTATTGATGGACGAGCCATTCGGCGCAGTCGACCCGATCAACCGCGAGATGATCCAGAACGAGTTTTTCGAAATGCAGCGGGCGCTGAACAAGACCGTGATCATGGTCAGCCACGACATTGACGAAGCGATCAAGCTGGCCGACAAGATTGCCATTTTCCGCGCTGGCAAGTTGCTGCAGCTGGACCACCCGGACACCTTGCTGGCGCACCCGGTGGATGACTTTGTCAGCAACTTCGTGGGCCAGGACAGCACCTTGAAACGCCTGTTGCTGGTGCGCGCCGAAGATGCGGCGGACAACGCCCCGTCGGTAAGCCCAGAAACGCCCGTGAGCGATGCGCTGGAGCTGCTGGACGAGCACGACCGCCGCTATGTGGTGGTCACCGATGCGCAGAACAAGGCGCTGGGGTATGTACGCCGGCGCGACATGCACCGCCAGCAAGGCACGTGTGCGAACTTCCTGCGCCAGTTCAATGCAACGGCTTCCCACGATGAGCATCTGCGCATCCTGCTGTCGCGGATGTACGAGTTCAACCGCGCCTGGTTGCCGGTGCTCGATGCCGAGCAGGTGTTCCTGGGCGAGGTGACGCAGGAGTCGATCGCGGCTTACCTGAGCTCGGGGAGATCGCGCGGGGCCAAGACCAGCATCGTGTCGCCGGCTGAGGCGGTGGTTTCCTGATCAAAGGGAGCGCTTCGCGCTCCAATCGCCGGCAAGCCGGCGATTGGGGCACTGCTGCTATCAGAACCCCACGCTGGCCTGCACATAGAAGGTCCGCGGCTCGCCCACATAAATGCCGGCATTGTTGTCGCTGGAGCGGGTGAAGTACTGCTTGTCGAAGAGGTTCTTCACCCCCGCCGCCAGCTTCAAATTGGCCATCTTCGGTCCGAACTCATAGCCACCACGCGCATGCCAGGTCACATAACCCGGAATGTCGCCATACTGCCCATCAGCGCTCGGCTCGGTGATGTAGTCGCCATTGAAGCTCCCGTCGGCATTGATCCCCGTACCCGGCGCGCGCTGCCTGGATTGGGCGTAGGCGTCCAGGTTCCAGGTCCAGTGGTTGACCGCGTAGCGCAGGCCGGCGGTAGCCACCTGGCGTGAGTAGAACGGTAGGTCGCGCCCCTTGAAGCCAGGAATCTCCCCTTCATAAGTCGCGCGGGTGTAGGTGTAGCCACCATTCACCGACAGCCCTTCCAGGCGCGGGTCCAACCCGGCCAGGTCGTAGCGTACAGACGCCTCGATACCCTGGTGCTTGGTGGCGCCCAGGTTGGTCCAGCCCACATCATTGCTGATGTATTGCAGCTCGTCGTCGAAGTCGATGTAGAAGGCCGTCAGCTCCCCGGCGAAAGCGCCGTTGTCATAGCGCGTACCCACCTCGTAGGTCTTGGCCTTTTCCGGCTCCAGGCCGTTAGCCGTGCTGTTACCGGTACCGCCTTGGCCCAGCTGGAAGTACTGCAGGCTGCCGAACGACGTTTCGTAGTTGGCAAACACCTTCCAGGCATCGGAGATGTGATACATGACGCTCAGCGCAGGCAGCGGTTCATTGCTGGTGATGCTGCGCTTCTTCTCGGCCACCGGGCGGTTGTTGGCGCCCAGCACCGGGCGGTCGCGCCAGTCAGTGTTGATGTGCTCGAAGCGCACACCCGGGGTGATGGTCCAGTTGCCGACGTCGATCTTGTCATCGATGTAGTAGGCGCTGGCCTCGGTGCCGCCGCTGCGGTCCTGGAATACATGGCCGTCGGACGTCGGGGTAGGCGTCGGAACGTTGTCGATCAGCGCCAGGCGGGTCGACTGTTCGCGCATGGCTTCTTTGAGGTAGCGGTAACCGACACTGACTTCCTGGGTGGTGGGGCCGGCGAAGAAGATCCGCGAAACGCGCGGCTCGATGGCGAAGGTGTGGTAATTGCGCGGGTAGGACGACAGGGTCTTCATGTCACGCGAGGCGATGGTGCTGCCGCGGAAGCTGTCGGTGTAATACGTCAGCACTTCGAACTGGGTGGCCTCGTCGAGTTGGCGCTGCCATTTGAACGACACGTCCTTGCGGCGCCCGGCGAAGTAATCGTAATCACGCAGTGACTGGTACGGATTGCTGTCGTACTGGGCCTGGGTCAAACCACCGGGCATGTCGGCACGGCCATCGTAGTAATGGAAGTTGAGCCAGAACTCGTCAACGTCGGTCGGTGCCCAGTGGGTCTTGAGGATGACGTCGTCGATGTCGTTGCCATTGTTGCTCTGCCGGTAGCCGTTGCCGTTCACCCCGGTGTACAGCAGCGCTACACCCATGCCGTTGTCGGCAGTGCCGCCGACGAAGGCCGACTCGGTGTGCTTCCAACCGCCGTGCTGCGAGGTCTCCAGGGTGGTGGAAAGCTCCGCCGAAGCCTGCTGCGGGATCGCCCGGGTGACGAAGTTGATCACCCCACCGACGTTCTGCGGGCCATAGCGCACCGAACCGGCACCACGCACCACATCGATGCTGTCGAGGTTGCCCGAGGAGATCGGCGCCATGGACAGCTGCGGCTGCCCATAAGGGGCGAAAGCGGCCGGGATGCCATCGATCAGCACGGTAGAGCGAGGCGACAGGCGCGACGTCAGGCCGCGTACACCTACGTTGAGCGACAGGTCGCTGCCACCTGTGCCGTTGGAGTCCTGCACTTGCACGCCCGGGATGCCACGCAGTGCGTCGCGCACGTTCATCGTGCCCTTTTCCACCATGGCCTCACGGCGCACCACGGTGCGCGCACCGGGGTGGTTCTGCACAACGGCCTGATCGGCATCACCCAGCCAGTCACCAACCACGTTGATATCGGTGGGCGCCAGTTCCAGGCTACCGCTGCCCAGGTCGAGGGTGGTCGGCAGCGGCTTTACCACCACGGTATCCTGGGACATTTCGAAGGTCAGCCCGCTGCCCTGCAGCAACTGTTGCAGGGCCTGCACCGGCGCCAGCTTGCCGGACACCGCCGGGGCCTGCTTGCCGGCCACAAGCTCAGGGCTGTAGAACAGCTGCAGGTGGGTTTGCTGGCCCAATTGGCTGAGCGCCGAAGCCAAAGGTTGAGCCTGGATCTGGATGGCGGTGTCGGCCTGTTCGGCATGGCTGTTGACGGCCACGGCACTGACCGCCAGGGCCAGCGCCATAACGCGCAAGCGTGGCAAAGGTTTGTTGTTGTTCACGTCGTCAAGACATCCTGAAGTTCGGGATAAACGCCAACTGCATGCAAATGGAAATGCTTGGCAGTTGCAGCTGGCGAGGAAGACGAACGAGCCGAAAAAAACCTGAATCTATTTCGCGATTATTTCGCGAGAGCCGTCTTCACGGGTTTTGATCGCCACCGGCAGGATGCTCGGCAAGGCGCGCAGCAGTGCATCGGTATCATCGATGCTGAAGGTGCTGGACAGGCGCATCTGCGCCACCTTGCCGGGGGCAACGCGCAATGGCTCGGTGCGATAGCGCGAGGCTTCGGCCACCACTTCAGCCAAGGTGGCGTTGTCGAAGACCAGTTTGCCCTGGCGCCACGCCGTCAGCGCCGCGGCGTCGACCGCATAGGGCGAAGCAAGCTTGCCTTGTGCATCTATATGTATGCCCAGGCCCGCCGTCAGTTGCGCCAGCGAAGCATCCTTGCCCTGCACGCGTACCGAGCCCTGCTCCACTGCAACACGGGTGGCGCCAGGGTCCAACCGCACATCGAAGCGGGTACCGGTGACGGTCACACTGCCCTGTACGGTATCGACCACGAACGGCCGGTTGCTGTCGTGGGCGACAATGAACATCGCTTCGCCGGCATCAAGCCGAATTTGCCGTCGCCCCGGGCTGTAGTCGACCTGCAACTGCGTAGCGCCGTTGAGTTCCAGCTGTGATCCGTCCGGCAGTAATACCTGACGGCGCTCGGCAAAGGCGGTCTGCAATTGCGCCTGGTGATTGAGGCGCTGGTACTGCCAGCCACTGAAGCCCAGCCCCAGGGCAACTACCGCCACGCCGGCTGCCAGTGCCTGGCGCAGGAAACGCCGCCGAGGCAACTGCTGCGCTGGCTCAGGTTGGCACAGCGCTTCGAGGCGCTGGCGCGGTATGAAGTCGGCGGCCCGCCACAGGCTGACGAGATGCTCATACTCCTCGCTGTGTTGCGGATCAGCCTCCAGCCAGGCATGCAGCTGTGCCAGCAGCACGGCATCGCCCGGTGCATCCTGCACGCGTGCGAACCACTCGGCCGCCTGCTGGCGGACGGTCTCGGTACCGTGCTGTTTCATGGACAAGGTCTCCTGACTCATCTTGCCGACACATCCAGGTGCTCACGCAAATGCCGGAGCGTGCGGATCATATACTTTTCGACCATGTTCTTGGTCACACCCATGCGCTCGGCGATCTCGGCCTGGGTCAGCCCCTCGAGCTTCTGCCAGATGAACACCCGTCGGCAATTGAGCGGCAGCTCGGCCAGCGCCCGCTCGACGCTGGCGGCCAGTTCCAGGGCATGGACATACGCCTCGGGGTCGCCCGTGCCGCCGGCCCCTCCATCGAAGGCTTCCTGCTCGAGCGCCTGGCGCCGGTCTTCGCGGCGAAAACCGTCCACCGCAATGTTGCGGGCGGTCTGGTGAAGGTAGGCGCGTGGCTGCTCGACCTGCTCGCGCGGGTTTTCCAGAACCCGTATGAAGGCGTCATGGGTGAGGTCCTCGGCCTGCTGACGACTGCGCAGCTTGCGCGTCCAGGTGCCGATCAGCTCTTGGTAATGGTCGAGGAAGCCTTTGTGTCCGGACACGGTCGGGGTCGTCAGCAAGGGGGCAGATAATGGCGCGAATAGTAATATTTCTCATAAAGCACAGCAAATCCGCCAGTCGGTAACAAAAAATTTATGAGTGATTTCAGGCACTGCACTGCCCATGAACGTGGCCATAAATATGAACACCTTCGCCTTTCTCGCGGGTATGGGCGCCGCTATAGAAACCGCACTATCCCTGTAGGGGCGGGCTTGCCCGTAACGGGCCCGAAACGGTCTATTCCACAATTTTTTACGCCTGCCAACGCGCGGGGAACATCTACCGGTCACACGAGTCGGTTATTCAAGTGGCAACGCGTCGATCTTGGGTCGACACGCCCGGATTACCTGTTGATCTTGCGTTCTTCACGCCCTAAAGTGCGCGCCGAACGTCCATGCTGGAAACGATCCATCCGGCTCAAGTACTGAGTAGGCGAACCAAAGTGGGGATACGGAGGACGTTCAGTTTGCAGCCACTTATCTTTTCAGTTTGCCCATGGAGTCCCTGAGCATGTCGATCCAGGTCGAAGACTATTTCGCGCGTGACACCTTCCAGAAAATGAAGGCGTTCGCCGACAAGCAGGAAACCCCGTTCGTACTCATCGATACCCAGATGATCAGCCAGGCCTACGACGACCTGCGCGCCGGTTTCGAGTTCGCCAAGGTCTACTACGCGGTCAAGGCCAACCCGGCGGTCGAGATCATCGACCTGCTCAAAGAGAAAGGTTCGAGCTTCGACATCGCCTCGATCTACGAACTGGACAAGGTGATGGACCGTGGCGTCAGCGCCGACCGTATCAGCTACGGCAACACCATCAAGAAGTCCAAGGACATCCGTTACTTCTTTGAAAAAGGGGTGCGCCTGTACGCCACCGACTCGGAAGCCGACCTGCGCAACATCGCCAAGGCCGCGCCGGGCTCCAAGGTCTACGTACGCATCCTCACCGAAGGCTCCACCACCGCCGACTGGCCACTGTCGCGCAAGTTCGGCTGCCAGACCGACATGGCCATGGACCTGCTGATCCTGGCCCGCGATCTGGGCCTGGTGCCATACGGCATTTCCTTCCACGTGGGTTCGCAGCAGCGCGACATCAGCGTGTGGGACGCCGCCATCGCCAAGGTCAAGGTGATCTTCGAGCGCCTGAAGGAAGAAGACGGCATCGAGCTGAAGCTGATCAACATGGGTGGCGGCTTCCCGGCCAACTACATCACCCGCACCAACAGCCTGGAAACCTACGCTGAAGAGATCATCCGCTTCCTCAAGGAAGACTTCGGTGACGACCTGCCGGAAATCATCCTCGAGCCAGGCCGTTCGCTGATCGCCAACGCCGGTATCCTGGTCAGCGAAGTAGTGCTGGTTGCGCGCAAGTCGCGCACCGCCGTCGAGCGCTGGGTGTACACCGACGTGGGCAAATTCTCCGGCCTGATCGAAACCATGGACGAGTCCATCAAGTTCCCGATCTGGACCGAAAAGAAAGGCGAGATGGAAGAAGTGGTCATCGCCGGCCCGACCTGCGACAGCGCCGACATCATGTACGAGCACTACAAGTACGGCCTGCCGCTGAACCTGGCGATCGGTGACCGCCTCTACTGGCTGTCGACCGGTGCCTACACCACCAGCTACAGCGCGGTGGAATTCAACGGTTTCCCGCCGCTGAAGGCCTACTACCTGTAATGCAGAACGGGGCCGAAAGGCCCCGTTTTCATTCAGGTTGACCCCATCACGCTTCGCGCTGTTCTATCTCTGCGGCATACCGCGCCGCAAAGGCCATCAACCCTGGCCCCGCCCCCTGCAAGGTCGCCAAAGCACTGCGCAGAAAATTCATGTTCCCCTCAACCCGCGCCTGCTCCAGCCACTGCCCTGCCTCGGCCATCTGCCCACGCTCTACCAGCACCAGCGCCAGGCTGAACATCCCACGAAAATCCCCCGCTTCGGCGGCACGCCTGTACCAGCGCACTGCCCGCGCCGGGCTGGGCGCCGTAGCGATACCCTGCTCCAGGTAACGCCCATACAGGTTCATCGACTTGGCATGCCCCAGCCGCGCAGCCTTCTCGTAGCACATCAATGCCTGCGCCTGATCGGCCGGTACCCCACGCCCGGTAGCCAGCAGGTTGCCCAGGTTATACAGGCCCCAATCCAACCCGGCATCGGCTGCGCGGGCATAGTGAACCGCAGCCTGCGCCACATTCACCTCGCCGCCCCAACCATGCTCCAGGCAACGCCCGAGCATGTTGTGCGCCATGGCGCTGCCACCCTGGGCAGCAATGCCGAACCAGCGCCGGGCCACTTCGGCATCCGCTTCGATGCCACGGCCGTCGAGCAGGATCTGCCCGAGCAGCACCTGAGCTTCGATCACGCCCTGCCCTGCCGCCGCGAGAATCGCCTGGGCGGCCTTGCCCGGACTGTCTTCGAGCATGGCCTTGAGGCCAGCGACATCCAGCACTTCTTCACGGCGCAACTGATAGGACACGGCTCAGACCTCTGCCCAGCGGCGCAGCAGGTTATGGTAGGTGCCGGTCAATTGCAGCAACGAGGGGTGCTCGGGCACATCGGCGGTGAGTTGCTGGATGGCATTGTCCATCTCGAACAGCAACGCCCGCTGGCTGTCCTCCCGTACCAGGCTCTGGGTCCAGAAGAACGCCGCATAACGCACGCCGCGCGTCACCGGGTTGACCTTGTGCAGGCTGGTGCCCGGGTACAGCACCAGGTCACCGGCAGCCAGCTTGACCTGCTGCTCGCCATAAGTGTCCTGGATCACCAGTTCGCCGCCGTCATAGCTGTCCGGGTCGCTCAGGAAAAGCGTCGAGGACAGGTCGGTGCGCACCCGCTCCGGGCTGCCTTTTGGCTGGCGCAAGGCATTGTCGATGTGGAAGCCGAAGTTGCCACCCTCGCGGTAGCAGTTGATCAGTGGCGGGAAGACCTTGTGCGGCAGGGCCGCCGACATGAACCGTGGGGTTTTCCACAGGCGGTCGATCAGCGCGCTGCCGATTTCCTTCGCCAGCGCGTGGCCCTCTGGCAGCTGCAAGTTGTGCTTGGCCTTGGCCGACTGATAGCCGGCCGTGACCTTGCCATCGGCCCAATCGGCCTGCTCCAGGGCCTCGCGAATGCGGGCAAGCTCATTGGCGTCGAACAGGCCGGGGATATGAAGCAGCATGGCGGCGGCACCGTTAAGGAGTGTAAAGGTGGCAATGATATTGATTCCCTTTTACGCCGTACAAGCCCTTTCTTCACCCGAGACGTTTCAGCTTGATTAAACCGTAAAGAGAATTTGTAAAGATTGTAAGTTCGAAGTGAATGGTAACGAATCTCAATTGTGACCTGCAATCAATTGCATTATGATCCGCGGCCTTCACACCTTGGGGAAGGTCCATAACAATGCGTCAATACGTGCCATCTGCAGTGAGTTCTCCACGTCTGATCGTGTCCGCCATCGGCGTCGCCCTGAGCGCTTCGTCCGCCTACGCCGCCGATCCGGCTACCAACAGCGCCATCACCCTCGATGCCACCAGCGTCA
This sequence comes from Pseudomonas sp. TR47, assembly GCF_044143025.1. NCBI lineage: Bacteria > Pseudomonadati > Pseudomonadota > Gammaproteobacteria > Pseudomonadales > Pseudomonadaceae > Pseudomonas > Pseudomonas sp. TR47. The sequence continues at coordinate 261,513 of NZ_JBHFCS010000001.1, forward strand.
ATGGCAAGGCTGAACAGGCCAGCACCGATTACAAGGTCGAAAAGGCCTCCTCGCAGAAGTACACCGCGCCGTTGGTGGACACCCCACGCTCGGTTACCGTAATCCCCCAGCAAGTCATCAAGGACACCAATGCCCTGAGCCTGCAGGATGCCCTGCGCACTGTGCCAGGCATCACCTTTGGTGCAGGCGAAGGCGGCAACCCGCAAGGCGACCGTCCGTTCATTCGTGGTTTTGACGCCCAGGGTGACACCTACCTGGATGGTGTACGCGATACCGGTGCGCAGACCCGTGAAATCTTCGCCATCGAATCGGTGGAAGTGGCCAAAGGCCCCAACTCGGCCATCGGTGGCCGCGGCGCGGCAGGCGGCACCATCAACCTGGTGAGCAAGCGTGCACACCTGGGCAACTCGCTGGACGGTGCCTGGACCTGGGGCAGCGACCAGACCCAGCGCTACACCTTTGACGGCAACTACCAGTTCAGCGACACCGCTGCCGGCCGCCTCAACCTGATGACCCACGAGAGCAACGTTGCCGGCCGGGACAAGGTCAACTACGACCGCTGGGGTATCGCCCCATCCTTGGCCTTCGGCCTGGGCACGCCAACCCGCGTCAACCTCGACTACTACCACCTGGAAAGCGACGACCTGCCGGATTCGGGCATCCCGTACAGCATCCCTACCGGTGGCAACAGCGCACGCACCTCGGCGCACCCCAGCAAGCCGATCGACGGCGGCGACAGCGACAACTTCTACGGCCTGACCGGTCGCGACTTCCGCAAGACCCGTGTGGACATCGCTACTATCGCCGTGGAACACGACCTGAGCGAATCGTTGACCATCAAGAACACCCTGCGTCATGGCAACAGCATGCAGGACTACATCCTGACCCAGCCAGACGACAGTTTGGGCAACGTCAACAACAACGGCGTATGGCGTCGTGCCAATACCCGTGTGGGCAACACTGCCACCACCACCAACCAGACCGACCTGTTCGGTGAGTTCTTCGTGGGCGGTTTCAAGAACAACTTCTCCACCGGGGTCGAGTTCAGCAAGGAAGACTCGGACCGTCAAAGCTACACGGTGTCGCCAAACAGCAAGCTCACCTGCACCGGCCCGGGCAATGGTGGCAGCTGTACTTCGCTGAGCGACCCGAACCCCGACGATGCCTGGGATGGCACGATCTCGCGCAACTACGCCGGCACCAAGACCAGCAGCAAGACCCGCGCAATCTACGCCTTCGACACCCTGGAGCTGACGCCTGAGTGGCTGTTGAACATGGGCCTGCGTTACGACCACTTCGATACCAAGTTCCGCACTTACGATGCCTCCGGCGCGACAGTGGTGAACAAGAACGGCGTCCCGACCAAAGGCCGCGACACCAGCGAGTTCTTCACCGGCCAGTTGGGCCTGGTCTGGAAACCGGCCGAGAACGGTAGCATCTACGTGTCCTATGCCACCTCCGCCACCCCGCCCGGGGCGTTGCTCGGTGAAGGTATCGAAGGCAACCCGATATCGGGTACCACCGACCGTGGTGGCAACCTCCTGGCCAGCGACATGGAGCCGGAAGAAACCGCCAACTACGAAATCGGCACCAAGTGGGACCTGCTCGACGAGCGCCTGTCGCTGGCCGCTGCGCTGTTCCGTACCGAGAAGGAAAACGCCCGTGTACAGGTGAACACCAACACCTACGAAAACGTCGGCGAAACCCGTGTGCAGGGCATCGAGCTCTCGGCCAGCGGCAAGCTCACCGACAAGTGGCAGGTGTTCGCCGGCTACACCTACCTGCAGGCCCGCCAGATCGACGGCGGCCCGCTGGGCAAGGCCAACGATGGCAACCAGTTGCCAAACACGCCTAACAACAGCGCCAGCCTGTGGACCACATACTCGATCACGCCGAAGCTGACGGTCGGCGGCGGCGCCTTCTATGTGGATGACGTCTACGGCAACGTAGCCAACACCACCATGGTCGACAGCTATGTACGTTACGACGCCATGGCCGCCTACAAGCTGACCAAGAACGTCGACCTGCAACTTAACGTGCAGAACCTCACCAACGAGGTGTATTACGACAAGGCGTTTTCCACCCACTTCGCCAACCAGGCGGCGGGCAGGACTGCATTGCTGACCACCAGCGTCCACTTCTAAAGCAGCAACCCGGAGCCCCGTTCATTCCAATGAGCGGGGCTTTTGCGTATCAAGGCATAATGCACCCCGCGCAGGGCGCGGCAGCAACACAAGGTGAACGATGTGGTGAAGAAGACGCTGTTCCAATTGCACTGGTTCTTTGGCATCACCGCTGGCCTGGTGCTGGCCTTGATGGGTATTACCGGTGCGCTCTATTCGTTCCAGGAAGAATTGCTGCGCGCCTTCAACGCTGACGTGTTGAAGGTCGAGGTGCGCGCCGAGGGCGTGCTGCCTCCGGCTGAACTGGTGCGCAGGGTCGAGGCCGCCCAAGGCGACAAAGTGTCGATGCTGTGGGTCGATGTACGCGAAGGCAACGCCGCACGGGTCTTCTTCACACCGCCGCCGGGCGAGCGCCGCGGTGAGTTGCGCTATGCCGACCCCTATACCGGTGAGCTCAAGGGCCAGGCCGCCGGGCAAGACTTCTTCAAACTGATGCTCACCCTGCACCGGTTCCTGGCCATGGGTGACACCGGCCGGCAGATCACGGGCGCCTGCACCCTGATGCTGGTGTTCTTCTGCCTCTCCGGCCTGTACCTGCGCTGGCCGCGCAAAGCCCTGAACTGGCGCACCTGGCTGACCTTCGACTGGGCCAAAAAAGGCCGCGCCTTCAACTGGGACCTGCATGCCGTAGCCGGCACCTGGTGCCTGCTGTTCTACCTTCTGTTCGCGCTGACCGGCCTGTTCTGGTCCTACGAGTGGTACCGCGAAGGCCTGAACAAGTTACTTGCCGACGCGCCTGGCGCAGGACAGCAGCACAAGCGCGGCGAAGGCCGTGGCCGCCATGGGCCGCAGAAGGTGGACAAGAACGCACCGCCGCTGGTGGTCGACTACGACGCCATCTGGGCCAACCTCAAGGACGCTGCCGGGCCAGGGCTTGCCATGTACAACCTGCGTCTGCAACCTGCTGGCGGCCAGCCCGCCAGCCTGTTCTACCTGCTCGACAGCGCCGCGCACCCACGCGCCTTCAATACCCTGACCCTGGACCCGGCCACCGGCCAGGTGAAAAACCACGACCGCTACACCGACAAGTCCTTCAAGGCCCAGCTGCTGCAAAGTGTTTATGCCTTGCACGTGGGTGAATACTTCGGCCTGCCGGGGCGGATCATCGTCACCCTCGCCAGCCTGACCATGCCGCTGTTCTTCGTCACCGGCTGGCTTTTGTACCTCGACCGCCGCCGCAAGAAGCGCCAGGTGCGTGCCGCCCGCGGCCACGTCGCCAACGCCAGCGCCAGCGGCGACAGCTGGCTGATCGGCTTCGCCAGCCAGAGCGGTTTCGCCGAGCAACTGGCCTGGCAGAGCGCCGGGCAGTTGCAGGCCGCTGGCTTGCCGGTGCAAGTACGTGCGCTTGCTGACCTTGGCGAAGAGGACCTGCGCCAGACGCGTCGCGCGCTGTTCGTGGTCAGCACGTTCGGTGACGGCGAAGCGCCTGACAGCGCCCGCGCCTTCGAGCGCAAGGTGCTGGGCCAGCCTTGGGCCCTGAACGGGCTCAGCTATGCCGTGCTGGCGCTCGGTGATCGCCAGTACCCGCACTTCTGCGGCTTTGCCCGGCGCCTGCAGGCATGGCTCGGCGAGCGAGGTGCCAGCACGGCGTTCAGCCCGGTGGAAGTGGACAACGCCGACCAGGCTGCCCTGCAGCAATGGCAGCAGGAACTGGCGCAACTGACTGGCGCCCAACCCGTCGCTGCCTGGCAACCGCCAAGTTTCGGCAACTGGAACCTGGTCAGCCGCGATCTGCTCAATCCAGGTAGTCAAGGACAACCGGTCTACCTGATCAGCCTGCGCCCTGAAGAGCCCGCCAGTTGGGAGGCCGGTGACCTGGTAGAAGTTCTGCCGCTCAATGGCCAGCCACGCGTGGATGCATTCCTCAGCGGCATGGCCCTCGACGCCAACGCCACTGTGCAGCTTCACGGCCTGAACGAGACCCTCGGCCAAGCCCTGGCAGGCCGCCAGCTACCAACCCGTCGGGACCACCTGATCGGCTTGCAGCCACAAGCGCTGATCGATGCGCTGGCACCGATCGGCAGCCGCGAATACTCCATCGCCTCGATCGCCAGCGATGGTGTGCTGGAGCTGATCGTGCGCCAGGAGCGTCACCCCGACGGCAACCTTGGCCTGGGCTCTGGCTGGCTGACCGAGTACCTGCCAGTCGATGGCACCCTTGGCCTGCGCCTGCGGCGCAACAGTGGCTTCCATCTGCCCGAAAGCGCCGCGCCGATGATCCTGATCGGCAACGGCACTGGCCTTGCGGGCCTGCGCTGCCTGCTGCGGGCGCGGATCAATGCCGGCGAGCAGCGCAACTGGCTGCTGTTCGGAGAGCGTAACCGCGCGCATGACCTGTTGTGTGGCGATGAGCTGCAAACCTGGCTGGAGAGCGGCGACCTGGCACGCCTGGACCTGGCGTTCTCGCGCGATCAGGCCGAAAAGGTGTATGTGCAGGATGTATTGCTGCAGCAGGCTGAGGAGTTCAAGCGCTGGGTTGCCAATGGCGCTTATGTGTATGTCTGCGGCAGCCTGCACGGGATGGCGGCCGGTGTTGATGCGGCGCTCAAGGGCATGCTCGGTGAAGAAATGGTCGAGCAGTTGATCGAAGACGGGCGTTATCGGCGGGATGTTTACTGATCAGGGATTGAACTGACACAGCTGGCCGCTGTAGGAGCGGCCTTGTGTCGCGAACGGGCCGCGAAGCGGCCCTCGATGTTTCGGCATTGATGCAACAATTGCTGGGGCCGCTCTGCGACCCTTTCGCGACACAAGGCCGCTCCTACCGGGGGGCGGTGCTGGCTCAGTGCAGCTCGAAGGTATCGGCATCCAGGTTGGCCGGGAAGCGGGTACGGTAGTTGGCAAGCTCAGCCGCCCTCAGCACGACCGTGAACACCCCGTCTGCCTCGCCCGCACTGAGCAAGCTTTCACCCTGGAAATCCAGCACCTGGCTGTCGCCGGAATACGCGAAACCCTTGCCATCGGTGCCCACCCGGTTCACCGCCGCCACGAAGCACAGGTTCTCGATACCCCGCGCCGGCAGCAGCCGGTTCCAGTGCTGGCGGCGCGCCGCCGGCCAGTTCGCGGTGTACAACAGCAGGTCGGTATCCTGGGCATCGCGGCTCCACACCGGAAAACGCAGGTCATAGCAGATCAGCGGGCGTACCCGCCAGCCCTTGATCTCGAACTGCACCTGACGCTCACCCGGGGTGTAGTGCTTATGCTCACCGGCCATGCGGAACAGGTGGCGCTTGTCGTAGTGCAGGATCTCGCCGTCCGGGCGCGCCCACAGCAAGCGGTTGCGGTGGCTGCCATCGGCGGCCTGGATGATCACGCTACCGGTAACCACTGCGTTGATGCGCTTGGCCTGAGCCTTGAGCCATTTGTAGGTCGGGCCGTTCTCGGGCTCGGCCAAGCTTTCCGATTCCATCGAAAAACCAGTGGTGAACATCTCGGGGAGGATCACCAGGTCGGCATCTCCAGCCTGGTCGAGCAACACCTCGAAATGCGCGTAATTGGCCTCGCGGTCGTGCCAGGCCAGGGCCGTTTGCACCAGGGCGATTTTCAGGTTGGGCAGTGCACTCAGATCGCGCATAGTTTTTCCGCTGCCTGACGCAGCGTCTCCTCACGTTTGGCAAAGCACAGGCGTACCAGGCGTTGCTCGGGGATGGGTTGCTGGTAGAACACCGACACCGGAATGGTCGCCACGCCGTGTTCACGGGTGAGCCAAAGGGCCATTTCGACGTCGTTCAGGTCTGGCCGGATCTGCGAATAGTCCACCAGCTGGAAATAGGTGCCGGCCGTGCGGGTAAAGCTGAAACGCGAACCTTTGAGCAGGTCGCAGAACAGGTCGCGCTTGGCCTGATAGAAACCTGGCAGTTCGTCGACATGCTGAGGGTGTTCGGCCATGAAGTCCGCGAGTGCACACTGCAGCGGTGTAACTCCGCAAAAATTGACGTACTGATGCACTTTGCGCAGCTCCGCGCTCAAGGCAGGTGGCGCGACCACGTAGCCGGTCTTCCAGCCGGTCACGTGGTAAGTCTTGCCGAACGAACTGACCACGAACGCGCGGCGGTACAGCTCTGCATGGGCCAGAACGCTGGCATGACGTACGCCATCGTAGACCAGGTGTTCATACACTTCGTCGCTGACCAGGTAGATATCGCGGTCAGCGATCAGGCGCGCCAACTGGTCCAGGTCTTCAGCCGTGATCAGCGCACCACTGGGGTTATGCGGCGAATTGAGGATGACCATGCGTGTGCGCGGGCTCAGGGCATCGCTGAACCTCTGCCAGTCGATACCGAAGTCGCCATCACTGAGCTGTACGTGCACGCAGCGTCCGCCGGCAAGCGCCACGGAGGGCTCATAGCTGTCGTAACAGGGGTCGAAGACGATCACCTCGTCACCCGCGTGGATCACCGCCTGGATGGCACAGAAGATCGCCTCGGTGGCGCCCGGGGTGATGGTCACTTCCTGATCGGCATCGACCTTGGTCCCATACAGGCGCTCGACCTTGGCCGCCACCTGCTGGCGCAGGGCCGGCAAACCGGTCATCGGCGCATACTGGTTATGCCCGGCGGACACATGGCGGCCAACCGCATCGAGCAAAGCCTGCGGGCCATTGAAGTCTGGGAAACCCTGGGAAAGGTTGAGCGCGCCCGTCTGCACGGCGAGCTGGGACATGGTGGTGAAGATGGTCGTGCCGACGTTCGGCAGTTTGCTGCGGATCATGAAGCCCTCTTTCCTGCGGGACGGAGAGCTATAAGCTACAAGCTCCAAGCCACAAGAAAAAGCGACATGTATCAGCGTCCGCTCATTCTTGCAGCTTGCGACTTGAAGTTTGCCGCTTGTCAGCGCTTGTCGCGGCGCTTCTTCTCGGCCTTCTTGTGGTGCGACATCAAGCGGCGCTTCTTGTTGACCTGGCGGTCGGTGAGGGTGTTCTTCTTGCCCTCGTACGGGTTCTCACCGCCTTTGTACTCGATGCGGATCGGCGTACCGACCAGTTTGAGCACCCGGCGGTAAGTGTTTTCCAGGTAACGCGAGTACGACTTGGGAATCTTCTCGGTCTGGTTGCCGTGGATCACGATCAGCGGCGGGTTGGCACCGCCGAGGTGGGCATAGCGCAGCTTGATGCGGCGGCCGTTGACCAGCGGTGGCTGGTGCTCACTGACGGCATCTTCGAGGATCTGCGTCAGACGGCTGGTTGGCCAGCGGGTGACCGCCGATTTGAACGCGGCCTGCACCGACTTGTACAAGTGGCCCACGCCGGTGCCGTGCAGCGCCGAGATGAAGTGGATGTCAGCAAAGTCGACGAAGAACAGCCGGCGCTCCAGCTCGGTCTTGACGTAGTCGCGCTCACCCGACTCCATGCCGTCCCACTTGTTCAGGGCGATGACGATGGCGCGGCCCGCTTCCAGGGCGAAGCCCAGCAGGTTGAGGTCGTGGTCGACCACACCCTCGCGGGCGTCCATGACGAAGATCACCACGTTGGCGTCCTTGATCGCCTGCAGCGTCTTCACCACCGAGAACTTTTCGACTTCCTCGTGGATCTTGCCGCGCTTGCGCACGCCAGCGGTGTCGATGAAGGTGTACTTCTCGTTATCGCGCTCGAACGGGATGTAGATACTGTCACGGGTGGTACCCGGCTGGTCGTAGACGACCACGCGCTCTTCGCCGAGCATGCGGTTGACCAGGGTCGACTTGCCCACGTTGGGGCGGCCGATGATGGCGATCTTGATGCCATCCTTTTCGCTCGGGCCGGGGATGCGTACCGCTTCCTCGCCTTCGGCAACCTCCTGGTCGAGGGCTTCTTCCTCAGCATCGCGAGGAATGTGGCCCAGCACCGACTCCATCAACTGATTGATGCCGCGGCCCTGCGAGCCGGCCACCGGAATGGCATTGCCCATGCCCAGCGGCGAAAACTCGGCGCGGGCGACGTCGGCGTCGATGTTGTCGATCTTGTTGGCCACCAGGATGGCCGACTTGTTCCGCTTGCGCAGGTGCTCGGCGATCATCTGGTCGGCGGCAGTCATGCCGGCGCGGGCGTCGACCAGGAACAGCACATAGTCGGCTTCTTCGATGGCCATCAGCGACTGCTCGGCCATCTTCTCATCCATGCCCACTTCGTCACCGGTGATACCACCGGTGTCGATCAGGATGAAGGAGCGACCCTGCCAGCTGGCATCACCATACTGGCGGTCACGGGTCAGACCCGACAGGTCACCCACGATGGCATCGCGGGTTTTGGTCAGGCGGTTGAACATGGTGGATTTGCCGACGTTCGGCCGTCCCACCAGGGCGATTACGGGAACCATGCGGCTCTCCACTCTTGAATTCTTGAAAATGCAAAGGCCGCTGCAAGGCAGCGGCCGGAGTTCGGGCGGCGTGTCCTACGCCGCAACTCAAGACCTGTCGTGGCCTTGAGCATAGCTTCAGCGGATGGTCAGTGCCTCGAGCTTGCCGCTGTTGCCAAAGACATAGATGGTGTCGCCGACCACCAGGGGCCGGGCGCGCAGGCCATCGCTGTCGATACGCTCACGGCCGACGAAACGGCCGTCGACCTGGCTGAGCAGGTGCAGGTAACCTTCGAAGTCACCTACAGCCACGTAGCTGGAAAACACTTCCGGTGCCGACAATTGGCGGCGCGCCATCGAGTCGTTGGTCCACAGCGCGCTGGAAGAGCGCTCGTCGACACCCTCGACACTGCCCGAAGCTTCGCTGACATAGACGTTGCCGAAACCTTGGGCGACACCCACGTAGCTCGAGGCATCACGCTGCCACAGCACACGGCCGCTTTCCAGGTCCAGGCCCGCTACGCGCCCCTGGTAGGTGCTGACGTACAGCGTACCACCGGACAGCAGCAGGCCGCCGTCGATGTCGACCACACGGTCCAGCTCGGAACGGCCCTGCGGGATCGCCACACGGCTCTCCCACACCGGCACGCCGTTGTTGATGTCGACCGCGACCACTTTGCCGGTGGACAGGCCGGCTACAGCCAGACGGTTGGTGACGATCGGCGCACCGGTGCCCCGCAGGGTCAGTACAGCCGGGGTGCTCTCGTAGATCCAGCGGCGGTCGCCGGTAGCGGCATCGAGGCCGATCAGACGGTCGTCCTGAGTCTGCACCACCACAACGTCACCGTTGTTGGCAGGCGGCGCCAGGACTTCGCTGGTTACGCGCGAGCGCCAGCGCTCTTCACCGGTGCTGGAGTCCAGGGCAATCACTTCACCCTTGAGGGTGCCGAGCATGACCAGGCCATAGCCAACGCCGACGGCGCCGGAAACCGGCAGCTCCAGATCCTGCTTCCACACTACGTCGCCGGTAATGCGGTCGAGGGCGAAGACTTCGCCATTGACGTCGCTGGCGTAGATGCGGTCGTTCTCGATGGCTGGCACCAGGGTATTGTAAGTCTCGCCCTGGCCGTCACCGATCGAACGGCTCCACTGCTTTTTCAGTACCACTTCTTCGGTGAACTTGGTCAGCTCGGCCGGAGGCAGTTCCTTCTTGCTGTTGCTGCTGCAACCTGCGGCCAGTACGGCCAGGGTCAGCACTGCTGCTTGTTTCCAACCGATCACGTCACGCGTCCCCTTTGGCCAAGTCATCCAGCTTCAGTTGCAAGCCACCGACCGCCGCCTCATCGGACAGCGCGGCCTTGGCTTTTTCATAAGCGCTGTGGGCATCGTCGGCACGACCCAACTGCACCAGCAGGTCGCCCTTCAATTCTTCACGGCTGGCCAAAAACGCCTTGTCGGCGTCGCCGTCGAGCAGCTTGAGCGCATCTTCAGCCTTGTCCTGGGCCGCGAGCACGCGTGCCAGGCGCTGGCGCGAAATTTCGCCCAGGGTGTCGTCAGCAGGCTTGTCGAGCACATTCTTGAGCTCGGCAGCGGCGTCGTCGAGCTTGCCGCTCTCTACCGCGACCTTGGCCACGAACAGGCTGCCGTACTGGGCGTAGGCGGTACCACCGAACTCGCTCTTGAGCTTGCCGGACAGCTCCGCGACCTTGGTCGCGTCCGGCTGCCCGCTTGGCGTCAGGCTGGTTTCAAGCAGGGCCTGATACAGCTGCGATGCGCCTTGCGACTGGTTGTCCTGGTACTTGTGCCACGTGTTCCAGCCCAACACCACTACGCCAGCCAGCAGCGCACCGGTCAGCAGTGGCTTGCCGTTACGGTTCCACCAGTCCTTGACCCCTGCCAGGTCATCATCATCGGTACTCGACACCCCAATACTCCTTTTCGCCTATTCGCTTGTTGAACCGCGTTACGCCTGAGCGATCGCGGTTTCCAGGTGCTCAGCCAGAGCATCCCAGGCAATGTTCTGTTGTTCGCCCTGACCACGCAGGGGCTTGAGGCCAATCTCTTGCTTGGCCAGCTCGTCGTCACCCAGGATCAGGGCGAACAACGCGCCGCTCTTGTCGGCTTTCTTGAACTGGCTCTTGAAGCTGCCGCCACCGGCGTTGACCGCCAGGCGCAGGCCCGGCAGCCGGTCGCGCAGGCTCTCGGACAAGCGCAGGCCAGCCAGCTCCGCCTGCTCGCCGAAGGCGCACAGGTAGACATCGATCTGACGGTTGATGGACGCCGGTACCTTGCCCAGGGTCTCCAGCAGCAGGATCAGGCGCTCGATACCCATGGCGAAACCAACGCCGGTGGTTGGTTTGCCACCCATCTGCTCGACCAGGCCATCGTAGCGGCCGCCTGCACAGACGGTGCCCTGGGCGCCGAGCTTGTCGGTGACCCACTCGAACACGGTCTTGCTGTAGTAGTCCAGGCCACGCACCAGCTTGGTGTTGATCACGAACGGAATGCCGGCGGCATCCAGACGGGCCTTGAGGCCCTCGAAGTGCACGCGGGAGTCTTCGTCGAGGTAGTCTTCCAGCTTCGGCGCGCCGACCAGCACCGCCTGGGTGTTCGGGTCCTTGCTGTCGAGGATGCGCAGCGGATTGCTCTTGAGGCGGCGCTGGCTGTCTTCGTCGAGTTGTTCCAGGCGCGCCGAGAGGAACTCGACCAGCGCGTCGCGGTAGCGGGCGCGGGCCTCGCTGGTGCCCAGGCTGTTCAGCTCGAGCTTGACCGCATCCTGGATGCCCAGCAGGCCCCACAGACGCCAGGTCAGCATGATCAGCTCGGCATCGATGTCCGGGCCGTCCAGGTTGAACACCTCGACGCCAATCTGGTGGAACTGACGGTAGCGGCCCTTCTGCGGGCGCTCGTGGCGGAACATCTGGCCGATGTACCACAGCTTCTGCACCTGGCCGTTGCCAGTGATGCCGTGCTCGAGCACTGCACGTACGCAGGCAGCGGTGCCTTCAGGGCGCAGGGTCAGCGAATCGCCGTTGCGGTCCTCGAAGGTGTACATCTCTTTTTCGACGATGTCGGTGACTTCACCGATGGAGCGCTTGAACAGCTCGGTGAACTCGACGATCGGCGTGCGGATCTGGCTGTACCCATAGGTGTCCAGCAGCCCGGCGACGGTGCCTTCGAAGTAGCGCCACAGCGGCGACTGCTCTGGCAGGATGTCGTTCATGCCACGGATGGCTTGCAGCGATTTGCTCACGAAAAGTCCTTACGAATCTGTGTGTCAGCCGCGGGCGATCAGCGCCGCGTCGGCCTCGACCTTTTCGGCCGCTTTCTGGCGGATGAGCTTTTCCAGCTCATCGACCAGGTTGTCATTGGTCAGTTTCTGCGCCGGCTTGCCGTCGATGTAGATCAGGTTCGGCGTGCCGCCGGTCAGGCCAACGTGGGCTTCCTTCGCTTCGCCAGGGCCGTTGACCACACAACCGATCACCGCCACGTCCAGCGGTACCAGCAGGTCTTCCAGGCGCCCTTCCAGTTCGTTCATGGTCTTGACCACATCGAAGTTCTGCCGCGAGCAGCTCGGGCAGGCGATGAAGTTGATGCCACGCGAACGCAGGTGCAGCGACTTGAGGATGTCGTAGCCGACCTTCACTTCCTCGACCGGGTCGGCCGCCAGCGAAATGCGGATGGTATCGCCGATGCCTTCGGCCAGCAGCATACCGAGGCCGACGGCGGATTTCACCGTGCCGGAGCGCAGCCCACCGGCCTCGGTGATGCCCAGGTGCAGCGGCTGGATGATCTGCTTGGCCAGCAAGCGATAGGCTTCGACGGCCATGAACACGTCGGAGGCCTTGACGCTGACCTTGAAGTCCTGGAAATCCAGGCGGTCCAGGTGCTCGACATGGCGCAGTGCAGATTCGACCAGCGCCGCCGGGGTCGGCTCGCCATATTTCTTCTGCAGGTCCTTTTCCAGAGAGCCTGCGTTGACACCGATACGGATCGGGATGCCACGGTCACGAGCGGCATCGACCACAGCACGAACACGGTCCTCACGGCCGATGTTGCCCGGGTTGATACGCAGGCAGTCGACGCCCAGCTCGGCCACGCGCAACGCGATCTTGTAGTCGAAGTGGATGTCGGCGACCAGCGGTACGCTGACCAGTCGCTTGATTTTGCCGAACGCCTCGGCGGCGTCCATGTCCGGTACCGAAACACGGACGATGTCGACCCCCGCATCGACCAGGCGCTGGATCTGGCCAACGGTGGCGGCGACATCATTGGTGTCGGTGTTGGTCATGCTCTGCACCGCGATGGGGGCATCACCACCCACCGGCACATTGCCGACCCAGATTTTGCGGGATTCGCGACGTTTGATCGGAGATTCGCCGTGCATGACTTACTGTCCCAACTTCAGGCGAGCGGTTTCGCCACTGGTGAACGGGGCAACATCGACGGCCTGGCCGTTGTAGCTGACCTGGGCGCCGCGGGCAAAGCCCAGGCGCACCGCGAACGGCGGCTTGCCGGTCAGCTCGAGGTTGTCGCCCTTGCGCTTGATGGCGCTGAACAGCACCTTGCCGTTGCCATCGGACACCTGGGTCCAGCAATCGGCGGTGAACTGGATTGCAACCTTGGCGCTGCCGGCCGGCACGGCGGCAGGCTCGGTGGCAATGGCCGGCACGCTGGCGGCAGGCGCCACAGGGGCGGCTTGGGCTACGGGGGCGGCTGGCGCGGCTGGTACAGCAGGTGCTGCCGTTGTCGGCGCAGGCGCTTCAGCCTGTGCAGGCGCCTGCTGGACCGGCGCGGCTGCTGCGGCAGCCGGGGCGGCCTCGCTGCTGGCCTCGGCAACCGGCTCGGCAGGTGCCTGCTCCAGCGGCAGCGGCGCGCTTTCGCCCTGCTGGCCTAAGGTAACAGCCTGGTCTTCAGGCTCATCCAGCGGGTGGATCTGGGTGGTACCGTCGGCGCTTTCGACCTCGACATGCTCCAGGGCGATATTGGCCAGGTCCTTGCCGCGCAGGCTGCCCTGGTCCTGCCACCACAGGAAGCTGCCACCGACCACCGCAACCAGCAGCAACAGGCTGACACCGCGCAGGATGTTGTGCGAAAGGCGCACCGGCTCTTCGATGCGGCCCAGTGAATGTACGTCGCTGCCCTTGGCATGGGTGCCGGTGTACTGGTCGAAGGCCTCGACCAGCGGCGCCTGGTCCATGTCCATCAGCTTGGCATAGGCACGGATGTAGCCACGGGCGAAGGTATGCCCTGGCAGCTTGTCGAAGGCACCGGTTTCCACGTGGTTCAGCGAACTTACGGTGAGGTTGAGCTTGCGGGCCACCTCGGCTTGCGACCACTCCCGTCTTTCGCGGGCCTGGCGCAACAATTCACCGGGGTTCTGGCCAGTCGCTGCTGCTACTTCGGGATGCGCGGCTTTCATCGTTGCTCCGACAGGTATTGCTGATATTCCGGCGTACCGGGATAAAGTCGTTGTAATTGCTGGCCCAGTTCGGCCTGTGTGCCCTGCTCGTCGAACACCCGGGCAAGACGGCTACCCAGCAGGAGGCTACGGGCATTGTGATCGCTCAACTGGCTGAAACGATCGTAGAAACCCCGTGCCGGCACATAATGCCTGTTTTCGTAGGACAACTCAGCCATTTCCAGCAACGCCCTGGGTTGCCGCTGGTTGAGTTGCAGGGCCTTGCTCAGATACGCCTGCGCCTGGTCACGGTTGCCGAGTTTCAGGGCGGTCAGGCCAAGGTTCTCGTAGACGCGCGAACGTTCAGGATACAGGGTATCGGCGCTGGCCAGGCGAAACATCTGCTCGGCTTCGGCAAAACGCTGCTGAGCATATAGGAAACTGCCGTAATTGTTGCGAATTCGCGTGTCGCCGGGGCTTGCCGACAACGCTTTCTTGAAGTGTTCCTCAGCCAGCGCAGCTTCACCTTCGGCCTGAAACACCAGGGCCAAGGCTGCGTGAGCATCGCCATCCTTGGCATCGAGCACCAGTGCCTTGCCCAACGGAGCCTTGGCCTGCTCGGTCAAACCTTGTTGCAAATAGCCAAGCCCAAGCTGCACATAGGCACGCCCCGCCTCCACTCGCCCCTGTCGAGTTGCCAGTGGGTCATTCGCACCACCCGACACGCAGCCGGCCAGCAGCGAAAGCGCAAGGATCGACAGCGCGGCGCGCAGGCTCATGGCGGGCCCGGACTCAGTGGCGCACGGCGCTGTCTTGCAGCTCGGCGTCGGCAGACAGCTGACGTACGGCGATGTAGCGCTCGCTGCGGCGGGTACGGTCATTGACCTGGCCGACCAGCTGGCCACAGGCGGCATCGATGTCATCGCCACGGGTGGTACGGGTGGTGACGTTGAAGCCACCGTGGTGCAGCAAGTCCTGGAAGCGGCGAATAGCGTTGTTGCTAGGGCGCTCGTAACCGGAATGCGGGAACGGGTTGAACGGGATCAGGTTGATCTTGCACGGTACATCGCGCAGCAGTTCGATCATCTGCGCGGCATGCTCGGGCTGGTCGTTGACGTCCTTGAGCAGGGTGTACTCGACCGTCAGCACGCGCTTGCCACCCAAGGTGGCCATGTAGCCCATGCACGACTCCA
The DNA here is from genome assembly GCF_044143025.1 of Pseudomonas sp. TR47. Taxonomy (NCBI): domain Bacteria; kingdom Pseudomonadati; phylum Pseudomonadota; class Gammaproteobacteria; order Pseudomonadales; family Pseudomonadaceae; genus Pseudomonas; species Pseudomonas sp. TR47. The sequence continues at coordinate 276,562 of NZ_JBHFCS010000001.1, forward strand.
GCAACATCTTCAGCGGGTACTTCTTGTTGATCGGCACCAGCTGGTTGCGCAGCTCGTCGTTCGGCGCATGCAGCGACAGGGCCAGGGACACGTCGATGTGCTTGGCCAGTTCGTCGATCATCGGTACCACGCCGGAGGTGGACAAGGTGACGCGACGCTTGGAAATGCCATAGCCCAGATCATCCATCATGATCTTCATGGCAGCGATGACATTGTCGAAATTCAGCAGAGGCTCGCCCATGCCCATCATGACCACGTTGGTAATCGCGCGGTCGATCTTGGCCGGGACGGTCCCGAAGGATTTGTTGGCAAGCCACACCTGGCCGATCACTTCGGCGGCGGTGAGGTTGCTGTTGAAGCCTTGCTTGCCGGTGGAGCAGAAACTGCAGTCCAGGGCGCAGCCGGCTTGCGACGAAACGCAGAGAGTGCCGCGATCGTCGGTTGGGATGTAGACGGTCTCGACGCAGCTGCCGGAGGCAACGCGGATCACCCATTTGCGGGTGCCGTCTGCGGAAATGTCTTCACTGACCACTTCCGGAGGACGAATTTCGGCAACAGCCTCGAGCTTTTCGCGCAAGGCCTTGCCGACGTTCGTCATGGCGGCGAAATCATCGACGCCAAAATGGTGAATCCATTTCATCACCTGGCCGGCACGGAAGCGCTTCTCCCCGATTGAGTCGAAGAATTGTTCCATTTCCGGCTGGGTCAGGCCCAACAGGTTGATTTTGCCAGTAGATGTCGTCATGGATTCACCCTCACCCGTAAGCTTTCGCTTAGCGAGTGGTTACCTCGGTAGCAGCGAAGAAGTAAGCGATTTCGCGAGCAGCAGCAGCTTCGGAGTCCGAACCGTGAACGGCGTTGGCGTCGATCGACTCGGCGAAGTCAGCACGGATGGTGCCGGCAGCAGCTTCTTTAGGGTTGGTGGCGCCCATCAGCTCACGGTTCAGAGCGATGGCGTTTTCGCCTTCCAGAACCTGAACGACAACCGGGCCGGAAGTCATGAAGGCAACCAGGTCACCGAAGAAGCCGCGCTCGCTGTGCTCAGCGTAGAAACCTTCGGCTTCGGCTTTGGACAGTTGCTTGATTTTCGAAGCAACGATTTTCAGGCCGGCGTCTTCGAAGCGAGTGGTGATCTTGCCGATGACGTTTTTGGCAACTGCGTCAGGCTTGATGATCGAGAAAGTACGTTGAACAGCCATGGAAAACTCCAGAATATGAGTGTTGCGAAAAATTAAACCCGCGAATTATACGCGGGTTCCAGGGGATTGCCTAACCTGCAGCGCCACGCTTAGTCGGCTTCGTCTATCCAGGCCGCCTGGATGGCCTCGAGCACTTTCTCACCGCCGCGTGACGGATCGTCGCTGAATTCCGGCAAGGCCAGCACCCAGCGATGCAGATCGACGAAATTCACATAACGAGGATCGACTTCCGGCTTGCTTTCTGCAAGCTGGATAGCGATCTCAAGTACATCAACCCATTTCAGACTCATTGAAAAATCCTCAGTGGGGCGCTTCGGCAGCGTGGTTGAGCGAGTATTTGGGGATCTCGATGGTCAGGTCCTGATCACCGACGACCACCTGGCAGCCGAGACGCGATTGCGCCTCCAGGCCCCAGGCCTTGTCCAGCATGTCCTCTTCGAGTTCGTCCGCTTCTTCAAGCGAGTCGAAACCCTTGCGCACGATGCAGTGGCAGGTGGTGCAGGCCTTTACGCCACCGCAGGCGCTTTCCATCTCGATGTGATGGTCGTGGGCCAGCTCCAGGATATTGGTCCCGGGCTCGACCTCCACGCTCAGCCCCTCTGGGCAGAACTTCTCATGCGGCAGGAATGTCACCAGCGGCATCGGTTACTCCTCGATCTCATTCAGGTTGCGCCCGGCCAGTGCGGCTTTGACCGTCGAATCAAGGCGACGGGCGGCAAATGCATCGGTCACCTGCGACAGACGCTTGGTCTGTTGCTCGATGGCAGGGCCATCGGTGCCGGTCAGCAAATCACGTAGTTCTTGCATCTGGAACTCGATGGCTTCGCGCTCTTCACTGCTGAGCAGTCGCTCGCCATCAGCATCCAGGGCACCCTGGACAGCTTCAAGCAGGCGCTCGCCGTCGACCTGGTGCTCACGAAGCTGACGCGCCTGCTTGTCGGAGCCTGCGTGCTCGAAGGAGTCCTTGAGCATGCGTGCGATCTCACCGTCGGTCAGGCCGTAGGACGGCTTGACCTGGATACTGGCTTCTACGCCGGAACCCAGCTCACGGGCCGCGACGCTGAGCAAACCGTCGGCATCGACCTGGAAGGTCACGCGGATTTTCGCGGCGCCGGCAACCATGGCCGGAATGCCACGCAGCTCGAAACGCGCCAGCGAACGGCAGTCGCTGATCAGCTCGCGCTCACCCTGCAGAACGTGAATCATCATGGCCGACTGGCCATCTTTATATGTGGTGAATTCCTGCGCGCGGGCCACCGGAATGGTGGTGTTGCGCGGGATCACCTTTTCCATCAACCCCCCCATGGTCTCAAGACCAAGGGACAGCGGAATGACGTCGAGCAGCAGCAGTTCACCGCCTTCGCGGCGGTTGCCGGCCAGGGTGTCAGCCTGGATGGCGGCGCCGATGGCTACCACCTGGTCGGGGTCGATCGAGGTCAGCGGGGTACGGCCGAACAGCGTACCTACTGCTTCACGCACACGCGGTACGCGGGTCGAACCACCCACCATGACCACCGCACCCACTTCATCCAGCTCGACGCCACTGTCGCGCACGGCGCGGCGGCAGGCCTTGAGGCTACGGGCAATCAGCGGCTCGATCATGGCCTCGAAAGCGGCGCGGCTGAGCTCGCCCTGCCAGGCGCCATGGCGGACACTGACCACGTCGGTGTCGGTCAGGGCCTCCTTGGCGGCGCAGGCGGCCTGGAGCAGCTGGCGCTGGGTAGCAGGGTCGAGGTCGGCGGACAGGCCGGCCTGCTCGATGATCCAGCTTGCAATGGCGTGATCGAAGTCATCGCCCCCCAGGGCGGTGTCACCACCGGTGGCAAGCACTTCGAACACACCTGCAGTCAGGCGCAGGATGGAAATATCGAACGTACCGCCGCCCAGGTCATAGATGGCCACCAGGCCTTCGGCATTCTGGTCCAGGCCATAGGCCACGGCAGCAGCGGTCGGCTCATTGAGCAGGCGCAGCACGTTCAGGCCAGCCAGTTTGGCTGCGTCCTTGGTCGCCTGACGCTGGGCATCGTCGAAATAGGCAGGCACGGTGATCACCGCGCCCACCAGCTCGCCGCCCAAGGTCGCCTCGGCGCGCTCGCGCAGCACCTTGAGGATATCGGCGGACACTTCCACAGGGCTCTTCGGCCCCTGGACAGTATCGATGAACGGCATGTGCGACTCGCCGCCAATGAAGCGATACGGCAGCTGTTCACCCAGTTGCTTGACGTCGGCCAGGCCACGCCCCATCAGGCGCTTGACCGACAGCACGGTGTTCAGCGGGTCGCTGGCGGCAGCTTCACGCGCTGCCAGGCCGACCTCATTGTGGCCCGCCAGATAGCGCACTGCGGAGGGCAGAATGACGTTGCCCTGCGCATCGGGCAGGGGTTCACTGCGACCGCTGCGCAGGGCAGCGACCAGAGAATTGGTAGTACCCAAGTCAATGCCCACCGCCAGGCGACGCTGGTGCGGCTGGGGGGTTTGACCGGGTTCGGCGATCTGCAGTAGGGCCATGTTTATCTGAATACCTTAGGCGTCATCACGGGCAACGCCGGGTTAATCGTCGAGGCGCTCTTCTAGTTGGCGCACTTCCTGGGCGAGCTTGTCGAGGAACTGCATGCGGCGCATCAGGCGCTCGGCCTTGTCGCGCTCGGCAGGCACATCCCAGCAGGCGGCAAAATCCTCGTTGAGCTGTTCCTGAGCAGCCCTCAGGCGCTTCTTGAACACGGCGACACCGTCGAGGTCGGCTTCGTCCTGCAGCTCTTCGAGTTCCTCGCGCCACTGCATTTGCTGCAGCAGGAAGTCAGGGTCGTGGACCGTGACTTCCTGAGGCACCTCGTGGCCACCGATGGCCAGCAAATAGCGGGCACGGCGCGGGGCACTGCGCAGGGTCTGGTAGGCGTCGTTGAGGGCGGCGGATTTTTCCAGCGCTACCCGCTGCTCACGCTCGGAAGCGTCGGCGAAGCGGTCAGGATGAACCTCGCGGGCCAGCTCGCGATAGCGAGTGGCCAGCTTGTCGAGGTCCAACCGGAAGCACGGCTGGAGGTCGAACAGAGCGAAATGACAAGGAGTACCCACAGCCAGCCTCAGACGTTGAAGCTTTCGCCGCAGCCACACTCACCGCGTACGTTGGGGTTGTTGAACTTGAAGCCTTCGTTCAACCCTTCCTTGACGAAATCCAGCTCAGTGCCGTCAAGGTAAACCAGGCTCTTGGGATCGATGATCACCTTGACGCCATGGTTCTCGAACACGGTGTCCTCGTCCGCCAGTTCATCGACGAACTCCAGCACGTAGGCCAGGCCCGAGCAACCGGTGGTGCGCACGCCCAGGCGGATGCCCTCGCCCTTGCCGCGCCCTTCGAGGGAACGCCGCACGTGGTTGGCGGCGGCTTCTGTCATGCTGATAGCCATCGGTACTTTTTCCTCAACGTCGGTTACTTCGCAACAGGCGACTTAGATCAAGCCTTTCTTCTGCTTGTAATCGCGAACGGCTGCCTTGATGGCATCCTCGGCGAGTACCGAGCAGTGGATCTTGACCGGCGGCAACGCCAGTTCTTCAGCCAGCTGAGTGTTCTTGATGGTTTCAGCTTCGTCCAGGGTCTTGCCCTTCATCCACTCGGTGGCGAGGGAGCTGGAAGCGATGGCCGAACCGCAGCCGTAAGTCTTGAACTTGGCATCTTCGATGATGCCTTGCTCGTTGACCTTGATCTGCAGACGCATCACGTCACCGCACGCTGGGGCGCCGACCATGCCGGTACCGACATCCGGGTCCTCGGCATTCATCTTGCCGACGTTACGTGGGTTTTCGTAGTGGTCGATGACCTTTTCACTGTATGCCATGGTGCAATTCCTTCCTCATCAGGGAGCCGCTCTTGCCGGCGACTGCTTAGTGGGCGGCCCACTCGATCTTGGAGATGTCAACGCCGTCTTTGTACATGTCCCACAGCGGCGACAGCTCACGCAGTTTGTTTACAGCCTCGCAGACTTTCTGCGCGGCGTAGTCGACTTCTTCTTCGGTGGTGAAGCGGCCGAAGGAGAAGCGGATCGAGCTGTGCGCCAGCTCGTCGTTACGGCCCAGAGCGCGCAGTACATACGACGGCTCGAGCGAAGCGGAGGTGCAGGCCGAACCGGACGATACCGCGATGTCCTTGAGCGACATCAGCAGCGACTCGCCTTCGACATAGTTGAAGCTCAGGTTCAGGTTGTGCGGTACGCGGGCAGTCTGGCTACCGTTGACATACAGCTCTTCGAGGTCCGAGACCTGCTTGAAGAAGCGGTCGCTCAGGGCCTTGATGCGCTGGTTTTCAGCGGCCATTTCCTGCTTGGCAATGGCGAATGCTTCGCCCATGCCGACGATCTGGTGGGTCGGCAGGGTGCCCGAACGCATGCCGCGCTCATGGCCACCGCCATGGATGATCGCTTCCAGACGCACGCGAGGCTTGCGGCTGACGTACAGCGCGCCAATGCCTTTCGGGCCGTAGGCCTTGTGCGCGGAGAACGACATCAGGTCGACTTTCAGCTTTTGCAGGTCGATTTCCACCTTGCCGGCCGACTGGGCGGCGTCAACGTGGAACAACACGCCGCGCGAACGGGTCAGTTCACCGATGGCGGCGATGTCGTTGATCGAGCCGACTTCGTTGTTGACGTGCATCAGCGAGACCAGAATGGTGTCGTCACGCAGCACCGCCTCGACCTGGGCCGGAGTGACGATGCCGTCTTCGCCTGGCTCGAGGTAGGTGACTTCGAAACCTTCACGCTCGAGCTGGCGAGCGGTATCCAGGACCGCCTTGTGCTCGATCTTGGAGGTGATGATGTGCTTGCCTTTGGACTGATAGAAGTGCGCCACGCCTTTGATGGCGAGGTTGTCGGACTCGGTAGCACCGCTGGTCCAGACGATCTCGCGCGGGTCGGCGTTGATCAGCTCGGCAACCTGGCGACGGCCGTTTTCGACCGCTTCCTCGGCTTTCCAGCCAAACACGTGGGAGCGCGAAGCCGGGTTACCGAAGTTACCGTCGACCAGCAGGCAGTCGGCCATCTTCTGGGCGACACGGGGATCGACCGGCGTGGTCGCGGAGTAATCGAGGTAGATCGGCAACTTCATTGAGTATCTCCTATCAGGCGGTGGCGTCGCTCGTCGCACTGTTAATAAAGGTCAGTCGACGGCGGACGTCTCAATCTTGTCCAGCTGGGCAGAACGGCCTGCGACACGACGCAGGTCCTGGCGTTGGGCGACTTCCTGCACCTCACGGCGCATGACGAGGTCGGCCAGGCTGATGCCGTTGAGGAATTCGTGGATCTGCTGGCTGAGGTCGCACCACAGGTGGTGGGTCAGGCAGGTGTCACCGGCATGGCAATCCCCAAGGCCCTGGCAACGGGTGGCATCGACCGACTCGTTGACCGCGTCGATGACTTGGGCCACCTGGATGGTTTCCATGCCACGGGACAGCTGGTAACCACCGCCTGGGCCGCGCACGCTGGATACCAGGCTGCTGCGGCGCAGCTTGGCGAACAGCTGCTCCAGATAAGAGAGGGAAATGCCCTGGCGCTCGGAAATGTCGGCCAAAGACACAGGCCCATGCTGCGCGTGCAAGGCCAGGTCAAGCATGGCTGTCACGGCGTATCGGCCTTTGGTAGTCAGTCGCATGGCTAATGGTTACCACGGGAGTTACAGGATGTGAGCGAGTATGCTATTCCCGAGCATTTAAGTCAACTATTAGACCTACTGCTTTAGTCGGGTTTGCATCTGGGAGGCGGGCGCGATTGTAGCAGCAAAGGGGCGTGAGCACACGCCCCACATGCCAGTATGACCTCCCTGCGGCGCGATCAATGCGACCGAGCGTCGCGCGGGGCAACTGCCGAGATCTCGCTGAAGTCATCTTCGGGCAGGGCCGGCAGCTCTTTGGCGCAGTAGTCACTGCCCATTTTGGTCAATGCGCCACACATGCCTTCCAGCCGCTCGTCGACAGCCTGCAGGTGGTCGAGCATCTGGCCGATGGCACGCGCCACCGGGTCAGGCATGTCGCCACTGACGCCGTAGGCATCGAAGCCGATCTTTTCGGCCATGGCCTTGCGCCTGGCCTCGACTTCGCTGTCTTCGCTCTTGACGATGATCCGCCCCGGAATGCCGACCGCCGTGGCACCTGCCGGCACCGCCTTGGTCACCACTGCATTGGAGCCGATCTTGGCCCCGGCACCGACGGTGAACGGGCCGAGCACTTTGGCCCCTGCCCCCACCACTACGCCGTTTTCCAGGGTCGGGTGACGCTTGCCCTTGTTCCAGCTGGTGCCACCCAGGGTCACGCCTTGGTAAAGAGTGACGTCGTCGCCGATCTCGGCGGTTTCGCCGATGACGATACCCATGCCGTGATCGATGAAGAAGCGCCTGCCGATGGTCGCACCGGGATGGATCTCGATACCGGTCATCCAGCGGCCAAAATTCGACACCAGGCGAGCCAGCCATTTGAAATCGCGCTTCCACAAGGCATTGCCCAGGCGATGCAGCCAGATGGCATGCATGCCCGGGTAGCAGGTCAGCACCTCGAAGGCATTGCGTGCCGCCGGGTCCCGATGGAAAACGCTCTGGATATCTTCACGCAGACGTTCGAACATCTGTCAGTCCTTCCTTTTATGCGGCTCGCCCCGTGCGACCTTCTGGGTCTCGGTGAGGATACCGCGCAAAATGCTCATTTCCGGACGTTCCACCGAGCTGCGCCCATACAGCCGGCGCAGGCGCGCCATCAGGTGCTTGGGCTTTTCGGGGTCAAGGAAGCCGATGTCCACCAGGGTTTTTTCCAGGTGTTCATAGAACAGCTCCATTTCGTCCATGGTCGCCAGCTCGCTGGCGTCGACCTTTTCGACTCTCTGCGCCGTGCCTTCAACCGCCAGCCAGGCCATGCGCACCTCATAGGCGAGCACCTGGACCGCAGCGGCCAGGTTCAACGAGCTGAATTCGGGGTTCGAGGGAATGTGCACGTGAAAGTGACATCGCTGCAGTTCTTCGTTGGTCAGGCCGGCGTGCTCACGCCCGAACACCAAGGCGATCTCCTCACCGCCGACGGCATGCTCCACGGCCTTGGCCCCGCATTCACGGGGGTCGATCAACGGCCAGGGAATACTGCGCTCACGGGCACTGGTGCCCATGACCAGGCTGCAGCCGACCAACGCTTGCTCGAGGCTGTCGACCACCTGGGCACCGACCAGCACATCGTCGGCACCGGAAGCACGCGCACTGGCGTCTGCGGCGGGGAACTCTTTTGGCTGCACCAGCACCAGACGCGACAAGCCCATGTTTTTCATGGCTCGCGCAGCGCCGCCGATGTTGCCGGGGTGGCTGGTATTGACCAGAACAACACGAATATTTTGCAGCAAGGTGTTGTGCTCACAGATGCGGGTTTTGGGGGTTCGATCTTACAGAACCGACCAGCGTAACGCCATGAAAGCAAATGTGACACTTCTGCCGCCAAACTTTTCTGCTAGAATGTTCGGCTTTCTTCTTTAACATCTCCAGGTGACCCGCCCATGCAGCCTATGCTGAATATCGCCCTGCGCGCCGCTCGCAGCGCCAGTGAACTGATTTTCCGCTCCATCGAACGCCTGGATAGCATCAAGGTGGACGAGAAAGAGGCTAAGGACTACGTTTCCGAGGTTGATCGCGCCGCCGAGCAGAAGATCGTCGACGCACTGCGCAAGGCCTACCCGAACCACTCCATTCAGGGTGAAGAGACGGGCATGCACGCGGGCACCGGCGAAGAAGGCAAGGACTACCTGTGGATCATCGACCCACTGGACGGTACCACCAACTTCCTGCGCGGCATCCCGCACTTCGCCGTCAGCATTGCCTGCAAATACCGTGGCCGCATTGAACACGCCGTCGTTCTCGACCCGGTACGCCAGGAAGAGTTCACCGCCAGCCGTGGCCGTGGCGCCCAGCTCAATGGCCGTCGCCTGCGCGTCAGCTCGCGCACCAGCCTGGACGGCGCCCTGCTGGGCACCGGCTTCCCGTTCCGTGACAGCCAGATGGCCGACCTGGACAACTACCTGGGCATGTTCCGCGCCCTGACTGGCCAGACTGCCGGCATCCGCCGCGCCGGCTCCGCCAGCCTGGACCTGGCCTACGTGGCCGCCGGCCGCTTCGACGCCTTCTGGGAGTCGGGCCTGTCCGAGTGGGACATGGCAGCCGGTGTGCTGCTGATCCAGGAAGCAGGCGGCCTGGTGAGCGACTTCAACGGTGGCCACGACTTCCTCGACAAAGGCCACATCGTTGCCGGCAACATCAAGTGCTTCAAGGCCGTGCTGACCGCTATCCAGCCGCACCTGCCAGAGCACATGAAGCGCTAAGCGCAGATTGCAGGCACAAAAAAAGCACCGGCGAGGTGCTTTTTTTGTGCCTGCAAGATTATTGCTGCCCGGCTTCACTCAGGATCAGCTTGCCGTTCTTGTCCAGCGGGATGGTCGAGCCCGGCTCGCGATCCATCTTCACCTTGCCGACCTGGTCACCGATCGAGTAGGTCACGTTGTAACCAACGACCTTCTCACTGACATCGTTGACCGTATTGCAACGGGTCTGCGTAGTGGTATAGGTATCACGCTCCTGCATGCCCTCCTGCACCTTGTTGCCGGCATAACCACCACCGACCGCACCGGCCACGGTGGCGATCTTCTTGCCAGTGCCACCACCGATCTGGTTACCCAGCAAGCCGCCCGCCAAAGCGCCAACAACGGTACCGGCAATCTGATGCTGGTCCTTGACCGGCGCCTGACGCGTCACGGCCACGTCCTTGCACACTTCGCGAGGGGTTTTCACCTGCTGCTTGATCGGCTGCACGTCGGTGACCTGGGCGTATTCGGGGCCTTTGTTCACCAAGCTGTAGGTCGCCACAGCACCTCCGGCAGTAACACCGACAGCACCCAGTACCGCACCCACCAGCATTGATTTATTCACTTGAACCTCCTGATTCATACCCGCGGGGTAAACCCGCCTGCTCCCAGCCTTGGAGCAAAAAAAAAGGCGCGAGTTCAACACTCGCGCCTTTTCGATCGCCGAACGGCTAGGGCTATGCCTTAAGGACGATCATCCACACCGTCGGTCTTGGCCGGTGGGATCAGGTCTTCGCTGTTCAGGTTCAGCCAGATCAGCACCACGTTGGCGATGTAGATCGAGGAGTAGGTACCCGCCATGACACCGATGAACAGGGCCAGGGAGAAGCCGAACAGGTTGTCACCGCCGAAGAACAGCAGTGCGCCGATTGCCAGCAAGGTCGAAACGGAAGTGGCTACGGTGCGCAGCAGGGTCTGCGTGGTGGAGATGTTGATGTTCTCGATCAGCGAGGCCTTGCGCATCACGCGGAAGTTCTCACGCACCCGGTCGAACACCACGATGGTGTCGTTGAGCGAGTAACCGATGATCGCCAGCACCGCCGCCAGCACCGTCAGGTCGAAGGTGATCTGGAAGAACGACAGGATACCCAGCGTCACCACCACGTCGTGGATCAGCGAGATGATCGCGCCCACAGCGAACTTCCACTGGAAGCGGAAGGCCAGGTAGATGAGGATGCCGCCCAGCGCCAGGAGCATGCCGAGGCCACCCTGGTCGCGCAGCTCTTCACCCACCTGCGGGCCGACGAACTCGACGCGCTTGACCGTCGCCGGGTTGTCGCCGCCAACCTTCTGCAGCGCTTCGGCCACCTTGTTGCCTAGCATCGGATCGTCGCCAGGCATGCGCACCAGCAGGTCGGTGGTAGCACCGAAGCTCTGTACCACGGCTTCGTTGAAGCCGGATTCGACCAGCTCGGCACGCACCGCCTTGAGGTCGGCCGGGCGCTCGTAGGACAGCTCGATCAGCGTACCGCCGGTGAAGTCCAGGCCGAAGTTCAGGCCCTTCTGCCACCAGCTGAACAGTGCCAGCACGGTAAGGAGCACGGTTACGGCGAACGCAACATTGCGCACGCCCATGAAATTGATGGTTTTCATCGTCGCTCCCTCAAACCCACAGCTTCTTGATGTCACGCCCGCCACAGGTCAGGTTGACCAGCGCACGGGTCATCATGATGGCGGTGAACATCGAGGTGAAAATCCCGAGGGACATGGTGACGGCAAAGCCCTTGACCGGCCCGGTACCCATCGCGAAGAGGATGCCGCCGACCAGCAGTGTGGTCAGGTTGGCATCGACGATCGCCGAATACGCGCGATTGAAGCCTTCATGAATCGCGCGCTGCACCGACATGCCGGCAGCGATCTCTTCACGGATACGCGAGAAGATCAGTACGTTGGCGTCGACCGCCATACCCATGGTCAGCACGATACCGGCGATACCCGGCAAAGTGAGGGTGGCACCCAGCAGCGACATCAATGCCAGCAGCAAGACCATGTTGCCCGCCAGGGCAATGGTGGCCAGCACACCGAACGCGCGGTAGATGGCGATGATGAACAGCGAGACGAACAGCATGCCCCACAGCGACGCATCGATACCCTTGGTGATGTTGTCGGCGCCCAGGCTCGGGCCGATGGTACGTTCCTCAGCGAAGTACATCGGCGCGGCCAGGCCACCGGCACGCAGCAGCAGGGCCAGTTCGGACGATTCACCCTGGCCGTCAAGGCCGGTGATGCGGAACTGGCTGCCCAGCGGCGACTGGATGGTCGCCAGGCTGATGATCTTCTTCTCTTCCAGGAAGCTCTGCACCGGCACGTCTTTCTCGACGCCGTTGACCGTCTGCTTGACGTAGCGGGTGACCGGCTTCTGCTCGATGAAGATCACCGCCATGCTGCGCCCGACGTTGCTGCGGGTCGCGCGGCTCATCAGCTCGCCACCGTGGCCGTCGAGGCGGATGTTCACCTGCGGACGACCATGCTCGTCGAAGCTGGCCTGGGCGTCGGTGACCTGGTCACCGGTGATGATCAGGCCACGCTCGACCTGGGCGGAACGGCCGCCCTCACGGAACTCGAAGACCTCGGTAGTGGCCCTGGACGCGCCTGGCTCGGCACCGAAGCGGAACTCCAGGTTGGCCGTCTTGCCGAGGATACGCTTGGCTTCGGCAGTGTCCTGCACGCCCGGCAGCTCGACCACGATGCGGTTGGCGCCCTGGCGCTGAACCAGCGGCTCGGCGACGCCCAGCTCGTTGACGCGGTTGCGCACGGTGGTGAGGTTCTGCTTGATCGAGTATTCGCGGATCTCGGCGACTTTCGCCTGAGTCAGCGCCAGACGCAGCACGGCGGTTTCATTACGCTCGCTGGTGGTCAGGTCGAAATCACTGAAATTCTTGCGGATCAGGGCACGTGCCTGTTCGCGGGTGGCATCGTCAGCGAAGCCCAGCATGATGCCGCCATCCTGCTGAGGCAGGCTGCGGTAGCGGACGCGCTCTTTGCGCAGCAAGGTCTTGACCTCGCCTTCGTAGACTTTCAGGCGGGCGCTCATGGCCTTGTCCATGTCCACTTCCAGCAGGAAGTGCACACCACCGGACAGGTCCAGGCCCAGCTTCATCGGGCTTGCACCCAGGTTACGCAGCCATTGTGGAGTGGTCTGGGCCAGGTTCAGGGCCACGACATAATCATCGCCCAGTGCCTTGCGCACTACATCCTTGGCTGGCAGTTGGTCTTCCTGATTGGTCAGGCGCACCAGCGCGCTGCCCTTCTCACCCAGGCTTGCACCCTTGACGGTGATACCGGCTTCGGTCAGCGCCTTGCTGACGCGGTCGAGGTCGGACTGGTTCACCTGCAGCGCCGAGCTGGCACCGCTGATCTGCACCGCCGGGTCATCCGGGTAGAGGTTGGGAGCGGAATAAATAAAACCGATCGCCAGTACCAACACGATCAGTGCGTATTTCCACAGAGGGTATTTGTTCAGCATCACGCCGCCCGTTCAAGACGCGGGGCGCGTTGCGCGCCCCGACTGGAAAAAAAACCGGTAACTCAGATAGCCTTGAGCGTACCTTTTGGCAGGGTCGCGGCAATGGCGCCCTTCTGGAACTTCAGCTCGACAGTGTCGGACACTTCCAGAACCACGAAATCATCGGAAACCTTGACGATCTTGCCAGCGATGCCGCCGTTGGTGACAACTTCATCACCTTTTTGCAAGTTGCTCAGCAGGTTCTTCTGCTCTTTGGCACGCTTGGCCTGCGGGCGCCAGATCATCAGGTAGAAGATGACCAGGAAACCGACCAGGAAAATCCACTCGAAGCCGGTGCCGGCTGGGCCAGCGGCGGGTGCAGCAGCGTCCGCATAGGCGGCGGGGATCAAGAAGCTCATTAGGCACTCCAGTTGCTTAAGTTTTAATTAGGATGGTGCGAACAATCAGTCCAAAGGCGGCACAGGCAGCCCGCGCTTGGCATAGAAGGCGTCGACGAAGGCGGCCAATTTACCCTGTTGAATAGCCTCGCGTAAACCGGCCATCAAGCGCTGGTAATGGCGCAAGTTGTGGATGGTATTCAGCATGCTGCTCAACATTTCGCCGCACTTGTCCAGGTGATGGAGATAAGCGCGGGAGAAGTTCGTGCAGGTGTAGCAATCACAGGTCGGATCCAGCGGCGAATCATCGTGGCGATGGAACGCGTTGCGGATCTTGATCACCCCTGTATCGACGAACAGATGGCCGTTGCGCGCGTTACGCGTCGGCATCACGCAGTCGAACATGTCGACGCCGCGGCGCACACCCTCAACGAGATCTTCGGGTTTGCCTACCCCCATAAGGTAACGAGGTTTGTCAGCAGGCATCTGGGCCGGCAGGTAATCCAGCACCTTGATCATTTCGTGCTTGGGCTCGCCCACCGACAGGCCACCGATGGCCAGGCCATCGAAGTCGATATTGACCAGCGCTTCCAGCGAGCGCATGCGCAGGTCCTGGTACATGCCGCCCTGGACGATGCCGAACAGCGCCGCGGTGTTGTCCCCGTGGGCGTTCTTCGAGCGTTGCGCCCAACGCAGCGACAGCTCCATGGAGGTGCGCGCCACGTCGTGCTCTGCCGGGTACGGTGTGCACTCGTCGAAGATCATCACGATGTCCGAACCCAGGTCGCGCTGCACCTGCATGGACTCTTCCGGGCCCATGAACACCTTGGAGCCATCGACCGGGGAGGCGAAGGTCACGCCCTCCTCCTTGATCTTGCGCATGGCGCCCAAGCTGAACACCTGGAAACCACCCGAATCAGTCAGGATCGGGCCTTTCCACTGCATGAAATCGTGCAGGCCGTTGTGCTTCTTGATCACCTCGGTACCTGGGCGCAGCCACAGGTGGAAGGTGTTGCCAAGGATGATCTCGGCACCAATGGCCTCGATGTCACGCGGCAGCATGCCCTTGACCGTGCCATAGGTACCCACCGGCATGAACGCCGGGGTTTCGACCGTGCCACGGGGGAAGGTCAGGCGGCCACGACGGGCCTTGCCGTCGGTGGCCAGCAGTTCGAAGGACATTCGACAGGTGCGACTCATGCTTGATCCTCTGGGCCGCGTGGCGCCGGATTGCGGGTGATGAACATGGCATCACCGTAACTGAAGAAGCGGTACCCCTGCTCGACCGCCGCCGCGTAGGCAGCCATGGTCTCGGGGTAACCGGCGAATGCCGAGACCAGCATCAGCAGCGTGGACTCCGGCAGGTGGAAGTTGGTGACCAGGGCATCGACCACATGGAACGGCCGGCCTGGGTAGATGAAGATGTCGGTATCGCCGCTGAAGGCCTTGAGCACGCCATCGCGCGCAGCGCTTTCCAGCGAGCGCACGCTGGTGGTGCCAACCGCGACCACACGGCCACCCCGGGCCCGGCAGGCCTCGATGGCATCGACCACATCCTGGCTCACTTCGAGCCACTCTTTATGCATGTGGTGGTCTTCGATCTTGTCGACCCGCACCGGCTGGAAGGTGCCAGCCCCCACATGCAGGGTGACGAAGGCGCGCTCCACGCCCTTGGCGGCGATCTTGTCCAGCAGCGCCTGGTCGAAGTGCAGGCCAGCGGTTGGCGCGGCTACGGCACCTGCGCGTTCGGCGTACACCGTCTGGTAACGCTCACGGTCGGCGCCCTCGTCCGGGCGGTCGATGTAGGGCGGCAGCGGCATGTGCCCGACACGCTCGAGCAGTGGCAGCACCTCTTCGGTGAAGCGCAGTTCGAACAGCGTGTCGTGGCGCGCAACCATTTCGGCCTCGCCACCGCCGTCGATAAGGATCACCGCGCCTTCTTTGGGCGCCTTGCTGGCACGCACATGGGCGAGCACGCGGTGGCTGTCGAGCACACGCTCGACCAGCACTTCCAGCTTGCCGCCGGAGGCTTTCTGGCCAAACAACCGCGCCGGGATCACCCGGGTGTTGTTGAACACCATCAGGTCGCCGGGGCGCAGGTAGTCGAGCAGATCGGTGAATTGCTTGTGCGCCAGCGCCCCGCTCGGCCCATCGAGGACCAGCAGTCGGCTGCCATGGCGCTCGGCCAGAGGGTGGCGGGCGATCAGGGAATCGGGGAGTTCGAAGGAAAAATCGGCGACGCGCATGATGATGTTCGGGTTCGGCAGGGCCGGGAAGTTTAGCCCAATGCGTGAAAATTGACCATGAAAGCCGATTGACCGACCTGAAGCACCTCTCTATACTGCGCGCCACACGCCCTGATGGCGGAATTGGTAGACGCGGCGGATTCAAAATCCGTTTTCGAAAGGAGTGGGAGTTCGAGTCTCCCTCGGGGCACCAAGATCCGGAAAAAACCGACCTTATGGTCGGTTTTTTTATGCCTGTGGTTTGACCAGAGGGCTCTCCCTACTATCTTGCAAAAACGGGGCGAGGGTTCAATAACCAGGCACGTGAAATCATGAGGGTCGCCCTGCCTTGATCCACTCCGTTACTTGCCTCATGGTCAGCCGATACCTGGCGCAGTTGTGCAGCGCCAGGATATCCAGTTCAGCCTGCAACAAAGGCTGAAACTGCCTTTTCTCGTTCTCTGAAAGAGGCAGCCCCGCTACCACTGAACCGGCTGTCAGCCTGTCACGTACGACGGCACCAATCGCCTCGTTCAACACCTCTCGATACTGCAGGCGAACAGGGTCCGGAACCCCCATTGCTTCAAGCATCACGCCATACTTGCTGATCGACCTGCGATAGACCCAGACAAACAGATCCGCCGCCATCGCCATGTCACGCTGCTCGTACACCCCCATCATCGCCAGAGCATAGTCCTGCGGGTTTACGTCAAGGAACGACAAAGGCGAGCAGTTGTAGAGCATCAGCGGTATGTTCGCCGCCAATCGACTTGTGCGTTCGTTACCATCTTCGAACGGTTGCAGGTAGGCCAGGTTTATCCACAAGAAGAATGCCGCCTCGATGGGATTCTTGATCTGACGCGCCTTGTCGAGTATCAACTCGAACATCTCTTCCAGCAGTGAGGGCACCTGGGTTGGGAAATAGGTCGTACCGCTGATGTTCACTACTGTCTGGCGAATACTGCCCAGGGCATTGCTGTCTGCCAGCAGATCCTGCATCAGCAAGCCATGCAAGTTGCGGATCACGGCTGAGTTGAGCCCGTATTCCGGCACTGCATCGACCATGAATTCGATGGCCGCCTTGTGATTGAGCAACATGACCGCATCCAGATCCCCCTGCGTCACACCACTTTCGAACAGCCTCTGGGTGTCGAGCAGCGTATAGCGGTTGCCTTCCAAGCGTGACGAGGACCATGACAGGTCAATCAACAAAGGTTCGAGTACTTTGCGCGCGTAGGTGCCGGCTGGCTGCTGCCCCCTCATCCGCCCTTCAGCCTCGAGTACAACCGTCAAGCTGGGTGACAGCCAGGCAGTCTGGTTCGGCTGGTAGCTGTCTACAAGGTCGCGGTGATAGGTGACGACTTCGCGCATTGCCAATGGACGAGTCAAAGACTTGCGCAGGGCGAGACTCGCAGGCGACCAAGGCAGCTCAGCAGAAAGAGGCTGCGCAGGCGCACTATCTGGTAATTGGGCAACTGCTGTGACCAGGCGATAACGCGTGATGCGTCCGTCCTTCTCCCGCTGAACCTGACCTGCCTCCAACAACGCATCGAGGTGACGCTTGACTGTGGACCAACTCGCATCGAGACGCTCGGCGATCTCGCGCGATCTTAGGCTCTGATCGTTCTGAAGCACTCTCAGAATCTTGTTTGGCAATGTCATGGCGTCTCCGGATATAGCTCAATGCAGCTCAATATAGCTCAATCCAGCTCAATGCAGCTCAATGCAGCTCAATGCAGCTCAATGCAGCTCAATGCAGCTCAATGAGCTGTGGCCAGTTCACCCATCAATGCAAGCCCTTTTCAGCCCGCAGATTTTGACGCCACCCCAATGGCCACAGGCCCTCCAGCCATGTCTGGAATCTATTGGCCAGCACCGTCACCCCCACCTAAGATGTCATTCGTCGGATATACACAGAAAGTATTGATAGCGTAATAGCACTTAGCCATAGTCGCGCTCCCATTTCTCAATACCCGTGCAAATCATGAAATCAACTGTGCCCTGCCTGGCAGCAATGATGCTGCTCAGTGGGTGCAATGGAGTGCCAACGTCCTACGTGTCAGACCCCGTCTACGATCAGGCTTTCGTGGTCACATCCGGTGCACCGCTGCCGATGCTGTTGATGGCCACCGCCATCCAGTGGAACGAAGACTACGCGGTAACCGCCAAGCACACCCCATTCCTGCGCAACGTGGTCCATGAAGGGCTGGGTGATGTGGTGTTCTTCAAGCACAAAGCTGCCCGGGTGCCGCTCTGGCGCCAGTATGTGCCGGGCGAGTCTGTGACAGCGGTCGGCTTCAACAGCCTGATGATGCCGGTGCAGGGCAAAGGCCACACCCTGGCTTCGCTGGTACGCCTGCAAGGCACGCCAGGCAGCGTGTTCTATTCGGTGCACGATGGCCCGATGGTCAAAGGCATGTCCGGTGGCCCAGTGTTCGCCGATGACGGCAAGGTCGTTGGGATCAATGTCGCCTTCATCGCCAAAAATGAAATCGATGCGCGCAACCGCCCGGACCTTGCCCACAAAGAGCGTGTCAGCGTGTTCATGTCGTTCAGCGAAATCGACAAGGAATGGCGCCGGTTCCAGTATCTGGCCAATAAAACGAAGCCCAAGGCCGCGCCTGCCGCGATCAAGGGGGATATCGTGGTCGCCGCCAAGCCTTGAATTGAACCTGGGCTCAAGCACAGCGCTGAGCCTGGCATATGATGAGGCCAGCACGACTCATGCAAAGGGACCTGCCATGGCAGGTGCCGGATAGCAAAAGGGTCGCGTTGGCGGCATCAAAACTTCTTGCAACATCCACCACCGAACCTTATTCGACCCTCGACGTCCGATCCTGCATCCCCCTGTCGAGGTTCCCCGCGTGAAAGAAATCATCGCCCGCAAGTATCGCCTGGTGGTGAAGACCTTCGGCTACATCGGCTGGTCGCTGTTCTGGCTGCTGATCTGGGACGTGCTGGTCACCATCGATTTCATGCTGTTCCTCAACAGCAAGTTCACCCTGCCGCTGATCCCGCTGACATTGCTGGGTTCGGCGCTGGTGGTGCTGGTGAGTTTTCGTAACAGCAGCGCCTACAACCGCTGGTGGGAGGCGCGCACCTTGTGGGGCGCGCTGGTGAACAGTTCACGCAGCTTCGCCCGGCAGACGCTGACGCTGATCGACGACCCGGATGACGGCTTGAACCCGGTCAAGGCCACCTTGTTGCGCCGGCATATCGCTTATGTGAATTGCCTGGCGGCGCACCTCAAAGGCCAAGCCTGCCCCGACGAACTGATGGCGTTCATCCCGCCCGGGGAGTTCGAGCGGCGCAACCGTTCGAACAATTTCGCCAACGATATCCTCAGCGGTTCGGCAGCCCTGCTCGCCCGCGAATACAAGGCCGGGCGGCTGGACAGCATTCGCCTGGCGCGGCTGGAGTCGACGCTGGTGGACCTGTCCAACGCCCAAGGCGGCATGGAACGTATCGCCAATACACCACTGCCCTACCCTTACGTGTACTTTCCGCGGCTGTTCATCTCGTTGTTCTGCCTGATCGTGCCCGTGGGCCTGGTCGAATCGCTGGGCTGGTTCACGCCACTGGCGTCTACCGTGGTCGGGTTCATGCTGCTAGCCATCGAGCGGATCGGCACCGACCTGCAGAGCCCGTTCCGCTTCAGTGAACACCAGATCCAGATGGATACCATTTGCGAGACCATCGAGCGCAACCTGGAGTCGATGCAGCGTGAAGCGCAGTGCGGGGAATTAGGGGCTGATGCATTCAGGCCCGCACATAACGCTGGCGCATGACATCACTGAACACGTCCACCAACAGCACCAGCACCAGCATGGCCAAGATCACCGTGCTGGCCTGGGCCTCCTGGAACAGGCTCAGGGTGGTATAGAGCATCTGCCCCAGCCCCCCTGCGCCAACGAGCCCAAGCACACTGGCCATCCGGATGTTGTTTTCCCAGCGGTACAAGCTGTAGGCCAGCAACTGCGGCCACAGGTTGGGCAAGGTGCCGAAGCAGAACGCCGCCAGTTGCCCGCCACCTTGCAGGCGGATCGCCGCCGCTGGCTCGGCCGGGGTATTTTCCAGCGCCTCGGCGTACAACCGGCCAAGCACACCTGCCGTATGCAGTGCCAACGCGAGCGTCCCGGCGTTGGGGCCAAGCCCTGCCGCCAGCACCATCAACGCGGCCCACACCAGCTCGGGAATGGCACGCAGGGCATTGAGCATTAGGCGCGCCGCAGCCTGCAGCGGCCAACCGAAACGCCCCGCTGCGGGTAATGCCAACAGCATGCCCAGCACCATTGCCAGCAGCGTACCCCACCCGGACATGGCCAGGGTTTCCAAGGCACCGCGCCCCACCGCTTGCAGGTGTTCGGCGGTAACGTCCGGATGCAGAAAACGCCCGGCATACTCGGCCATCTGCCCCAGCCCGCCGTTACCCACCAGCGCCTGCAGGTCCAGGTCCAGATAGCTGAACGAGGCGATTACAGCGGCAACCAGGGCAGCCATCACCAGCAGATTGATCACCCGGTTCATGCCAAGCGTCCCCGCAAGAAGCGGCTGAGCAGGTCCGCCAGCAGCACCAGGCCAAAGAAGGCGAGCAGCATGCTTGCTACCTCACCGCCTGCGAACATGCGCATCGACAGGTCGATCTGCTGCCCCAAGCCCCCGGCACCAACGAAACCCATCACCACCGAGGCGCGCACCGCGCACTCCCAGCGGTAGACGGTGTACGACACAAGCTCCGTCCCGGCACTGGGCAGGATGCCGTAGAAGAACGCCGTTAGCCGGCCACTGCCCGCTTGCAGCAGGGCATGCGCCGGGCGCTGGTCGACCGATTCGAAAATTTCGGCATAGACCTTGCCGAGCATGCCGCTGTAGGTGATGGCGATGGCCAGCACCCCCGCCGTCGGCCCCAGCCCTACCGCACGCACGAACAGCAACGCCCAGACGATCTCGGGCACACTGCGCAGGAAAATCAACAGCCCGCGCACCGGCATCCTTAGCAGGCGGGACCAGGCGCCGGAACGGCCACCACGAGAGGCCGCGCGCAACGACAAGGCACGGCTGGCCAGCAGGCTCGCCGGGACCGCCAGCAGCAGCGCCAGTACCATGCCGGCAGTGGCTACAGCCAATGTCTGCAGGGTCGCCTCGTACAGCAGTTCGAGAAATTCGCCATCATGCGCCGGCGGCCAGAAGGCGCTGGTGAAGCTGGCAATCTGCTGGCGGTTTTCCGCTTGCAGCAGCACGCCCGGGTTCAGCTCGCTCAACTGCGCCCCTGGCCACAGCAGGGCCAGCGCAACCAGGGCGACCAACAGGCGCGGCACAAACGCCGGATCGCGGGCGCTGGCCTTCAGCATCGCGGAATCTGCACAGCCAGGGTCGGGGCCTGGGGCAGTGGCGACCCCAGCTGCTCGTTGGCGTAGAGCGCATCGAGCATCTGCTCGGTCACAGCCTCGGCAGAGCAGTCGAACGCCACTCGGCCCTCACGAATGCCGATAACCCGCGGGAAATGTGCCAAGGCCAGGTCCACTGCATGCAGGCTGGCTACCAGCGTCACGCCGTAGGCTTGGGCATGGCGGTTGAGCAGGGCCAGGCTGTGTTCGGCCAGCACGGGGTCCATTGCTGAAACCGGTTCATCGGTCAGCAGTACCTCGGGCCGCTGATACAACGCGCGGGCGATGCCGACGCGCTGCAACTGGCCGCCGGAAAGCTGCCCGCACTGGACGAACAGCTTTTCCGCCAGGCCCAGCTCGGCCAGCACCTGGCGTGCGCCCTGCACATCGGTGGGGTACACCAGGTTGAGCAACGAACGCAGCGTACCCCACTGGCCCAGACGGCCGGCCAGTACAGCAGTCACCACCCGCTGGCGAGGCGGCAGGGGCGGTGCCTGATGTACCAGGCCGACCCTGGCGCGCAGACGCTGGCGAGCCTTTGCCGACAACGCCCAAGGCTGCTCACCCAACACGTCCAGGCGCCCTGCGCTGGGCTGTACGGCAGTGGCCATCAGGTGCAGGAGGCTGGATTTGCCAGCCCCCGAAGGGCCGATGATCGCGACCCGCTCACCTTGGGTGATACGCACAGAGACGGAGTCGAGCGCGCGAACCTGGCCGTGGCGCAGGCCCGCGTCGAGCAGCGTGATAGTCACTTGAGCAGGCCGGCCTCACGTGCCGCCTGCTCGGTGCCCTGATAGTTCTCAGGCTTGGTTTCGATGAAACGGCTGGCGGCCTGCAGGTCGAGGATCTTCTTGTGTTCCGGGTTCGAAGGGTCCAGGGCGAGGAAGGCTTGCTTGATCTTGTCTTTGAGCGCCGGGTCCATGTTGCCGCGCACGGTCCAGTTGTAGTCATAGTAGGTCGGGGTGGTGGCAAACACCTTGACCTTGCTGGTATCGACCTTGCCGGCGTCGACCAGCTTCTGCCAGACGCTGGCGTTGAGCACGCCACCATCGACCTTGCCGGCCTGGACCCAGGCCACCGTTGCGTCGTGGGCGCCGGAATAGGCCACGCGGCTGAAGTAGCCCTCAGGCTTGATGTTGTCTTCCTTGAGCATGAAGTAGCGCGGCATCAGGCTGCCAGAGGTGGACGAAATCGAACCGAAGGCGAAGGACTTGCCCTTGAGGTCGGCCAGGCTCTTTACATCCGGGTTGGCGGTGATGAACTTGGAGGTGAACTGGGCGTCCTGCTCACGCTGCACCAACGGTGTGGCGGTCGGGTCTTTGAGGTGTACCTGAACGAAGGTGAAACCACCCAGCCAGGCCAGATCCAGGCGGTCGCTGGCCAGCGATTCAACCACTGCCGGGTAGTCGGCCACCGGCACGAACTTCACCTGCATGCCCAGTTGCTGGGACAGGTATTTGCCCAGCGGCTCGAATTTGCGCAGCAGTTCGGTCGGCGCTTCGTCGGGGATGGCACTGACCCGCAAGGTATCAGCGGCCTGGGCGACAACGGCACAGCAGGACAGCACGAGGCCGGCGGCGAGCGCCAGAGGGCGTTTGAGCATGGGATTCTCCGGTTCAATAGCGGGGAAAGTGTCGGCGATAGGCAGACGGTGATGGATTATAAGTGGCACAGACGCAAAGGCCAGCTTTGCTACAATCGCGCATCACGAAAAATGAGGTGCGTAATGAGCGAGCCGATTCGCCTGACCCAGTACAGCCATGGTGCTGGCTGTGGCTGCAAGATCTCCCCCAAGGTGCTGGATGTGATCCTGGCCGAAAGTGGCGCCCAGGCCCCGGACCCGAACCTGTGGGTCGGCAACGCCTCGCGCGATGACGCCGCCGTGTACGCCCTGGACGATGAGCGCGGCGTGGTGTCCACCACCGACTTCTTCATGCCCATCGTCGATGACCCCTACGACTTCGGCCGCATCGCCGCCACCAACGCCATCAGCGACATCTACGCCATGGGCGGCGACCCGCTGATGGCCATCGCCATCCTAGGCTGGCCGGTCAACGTACTGCCGCCAGAAGTGGCCCGTGAAGTGATCCGCGGCGGCCGCGCCGTGTGCGCCGAAGCCGGCATCCCCCTGGCCGGCGGGCACTCGATCGATGCCCCCGAGCCGATCTTCGGCCTGGCCGTCACCGGCGTGGTCAGCAAGCGCCACCTCAAGCGCAATGACACCGCGACAGTGGGTTGCCGCCTGTACCTGACCAAGCCATTGGGCATCGGCATCCTCACCACCGCCGAGAAAAAGGCCAAGCTGCGTGAGCAGGACCAAGGCTTGGCCCGTGACTGGATGTGCACCCTCAACACCCCCGGCAGCCGCTTTGGCAAGCTCGACGGGGTCAAGGCGATGACCGACGTGACCGGTTTCGGCCTGCTCGGCCACCTGGTCGAGCTGGCCGAGGGCAGCGGGCTGACCGCGCACCTGGACTACGCGGCCGTCCCGCGGCTGCCGAGCATCGAGCACTACATGGCCGAGGGCTGCATCCCCGGCGGTACCCTGCGCAACTTCGACAGCTACGGGCACAAGATCGGCGCGCTGACCGACGATCAGAAGCACCTGCTGTGCGACCCGCAGACCAGCGGCGGCCTGCTGGTGGCGGTCACCCCCGAAGGTGAACAGGCGTTCCTTGCCGTTGCCGCCGACCTTGGCCTGGACCTTGCGCCGATCGGCCTGCTGGCCGAGCGACAGAGCCACGCAGTCGAGGTGAACTGATGCGCCACGACTGCACCGACTTTCGCCAGCTGTTCCTCGACGACGTGCCGATGATGGACATGCGTGCGCCCGTCGAATTTGCCAAGGGCGCCTTCCCTGGCGTCGTCAACCTGCCGCTGATGACCGACCAGGAGCGGCAAAAGGTCGGTACCTGCTACAAGCAGCAGGGCCAGGCCGCAGCCATCACCCTTGGCCACCAACTGGTCAGCGGCACCATCAAGCGCGAGCGCCTGCATGCCTGGGCCAGCTTTGCCAAGGCCCACCCTGATGGATACCTGTACTGCGCCCGCGGCGGCCTGCGCTCGCTGATCGTCCAGCAGTGGCTGCGCGACGAAGCGGGCATCGCCTACCCGCGTATCAAGGGTGGCTATAAAGCCCTGCGCACTTTCCTGCTCGATACAACCCAGCAGGCCGTGGAGCAATGCGATTTCGTTTTGGTCGGCGGCCTCACCGGCACCGGCAAGACCGATGTGCTGCACCAGCTGAACAATGTGATCGACCTTGAAGGCCATGCCAACCACCGCGGTTCAAGCTTCGGCAAACGCGCCACCGCACAGCCGGCGCAGATCGACTTCGAGAACAAGCTGGCCATCGACGTGCTGAAGAAACGCGCACGTGGTATCGAGCAGTTCGTGCTGGAGGACGAGGGCCGTATTGTCGGCAGCTGCACCGTGCCGCTGGAGCTGTACCAGGGCATGCAGCAATACCCGCTGGTGTGGCTGGAAGACAGCTTCGAAAACCGTGTCGAACGCATTCTGCGTGACTACGTGGTCAACCTGTGCGCCGAGTTCGTCGCGCTACATGGCGAAGAACTCGGGCGCCGGCTGTTCACTGAGCGCCTGCTGCAGAGTATGAGCAACATTCACAAGCGCCTGGGTGGCGAGCGCTACCAGCGCCTGTCCGAGATCATGCGCCTGGCGCTGGATGAGCAGCAGCGCAGCGGTGGCATCGATCTGCACCGGGGGTGGATCGAGGGCTTGCTGAAGGAATACTACGACCCGATGTATGCCTACCAGCGTGATGCCAAGGCGGACCGGGTGGAGTTTGCAGGGGATGCTGTGCAGGTGCGCGAGTACCTCAAGGCTCGCAAGCGCTAGGGGCGCTTTGCGGCCCATCGCCGGCAAGCCTACAGGGGCCGCGCAGTTCTTGAGTTCTGCGCTGTACCTGTGGGAGCTGGCTTGCCAGCGATGGCGCCCGCACAGGCAACATCACTGCCCAGGGCTGAGCACCCGCTCCAGCTCTGCCGCCCGCTCGCGGGTCATGTCCAGCCCACACATCCCGCCTTCGAGTTGGGCCATCGTCCCGCCGCTGGCTTGCACGTGGAACTTGCAGTTGCCATCACGGTAAGCGATCCACTGGCGCTGAACATCGCGCAAGCTCTTCTTCGGCTCCGCTTCGAGCTTGCCCATCAGTTGCTTGTAAACCCGGTTCAACCGCGCATCCTGCAGCTGGGTTTCGGCCTGGATGCAACTGCTCATGGCCAGCGTACTGGAAGCCTTGTCCATGCACTGGGTATAGCTCGGCGAGTTGTCCTCGGCCATTGCCACAGGCATGCAACATGCCAAGGCCAACCCCATCAGATACTGCTTGTTCATCACCATCTCCTGGTCAATATCAAAACGCCTGCGGCTGCTCAGGAGGCATCAGTACCTTGCCCGGCACAAAGCGCAGCGATGGCATTTGCGTGGCGGCATACAACGCCAGCGCCAGTGCCGCGATCAGCGCCACGTCGAGCCAGCGCCAGCCCGGCATGTCCTGTGCACTGCGCGCCTTCCAGACATGCCATGCCTGCCCTGCGCAGAACACCACGATAGACGCCAGCCAAAGGTAAAAACCGGCACCAAAGCCCGTACGGTCCTGAAACGCGTAGCTGATGTTATCCGGCAGCCGTTCGATGCCAAAGCTGCTGGCCGCCAGGTACAACGCAGCCAACCCGGCTAGCAGCGCCAGGCGGCGGAAACGCCGGTGGGCAAGGACTGCGATTGCCAGCAGCGGGTTGGCAAACCACTGAAACAGCCCGAACGGAACGCCCCATGGCCCGTACAGCAACATCTGCAAGGCCGGCATGTGCCTGCCGGCGCTCATCAGCGCGCCATCGAAACACAGGCCGAGCAAATACAGGGCAAGGCTGAAGGTGAGGTAAAAAGCCGTCATGCAACGGGTGGCTCGAGCAACAACCCGTAAATGCCCGAGTCGGACAACTCACCCGCCACGCACCAGCGTGCGCGCAAAGTGCCTTCAAGGACGAAGCCCTGGCGCTCCAGCGTACGTGCCGAGCCATTGTTGCGCGGGTCGATCTCGGCCTCCAGGCGGCGCATGTGCAGGGTATGGGCGAGGTAGTCGATGAAGCAGGTCAGTGCCTCGTCCATGTAGCCCCTGCCCTGCACTGCGCTGGCCAGGCAATAGCCGATCTCGCCACGGCGTGAGGTGTCATCGATGTTGAACAGCTGGACCATGCCGATCAGTTCGCCAGTGTCACGGCGGTACATGCCCAGCTTGAGCTGGTCACCATTGGCATAGGCCTCGCGGTCGGCAGCCAGTGCGCTTTGTGCCTCGGCCAGGTCTTGCCAGGGGGCATGGTGCCAATAGCGCATGACCTCGGGGTCGGCCATGATCGTCAGCCATTGCTGGGCATCGGCGTGGCGCATCGGGCGCAACTGCAGGCGCGGGCTGTCGAGGCAGAGGTCGGTGGGGAAACTTCGGGGTGGGGTCACGCCGCATCTCCTGTCCATTGCTGGGGAAATGACAGTTTAACGTCATGTGGGAGGGCTGGGGCATGCCTGGTGTTTCAGGGGGTATTGAAGACTGAGCGCCGCGCGGGCGGCGCTCGATCTCAAGTGCGCTGGGCGAACACGCTTCAGGCCCCGCGGTTCAAGCCCATTTCCATGTCATTGATCAGCGCCTTGGCCATGGCACTTAGAATGCGCGCGGCGCTGCCGGCAACGAGGTTGCCCTCCATCTCGGCTTCCTCACTCAAGTGCCGAATGCACCCAAGCAGAACGGACAGTTCGTCAAACGCGTGATCGAGCGGCACTCCCGGCTGGATGGCATACAGATCGAGAAACGTCTCTTGGCCAACCGTGGTTCGCGCTTTCAGGCCATCACTCATGCGCCCTCTCCAACGTGCTCATATGGCCGAAAAGGGCCCGCAGGAGCTCGGTGTGGATGCCCATGTTATCCAGCACCACCTTGCGTTGGTCTTCGCCCACGGTGCTGAGGTAGAGCTCGATGGTGCGCGAAAGGCTGTCCATGAGGGCGGCGGCATGGGCCTTGGCGTCTTCAAGGGAAAGGTCGGCGATTATCGAGATGTAGGGAATGGGGAAGCTGTCGGGTGGATCGGGTACGATTTTTTTCATGGTGAACTCCAATGACATTTCTAGGAGCAACCACCCTGGTCCTTCTCACAGATTGGGGTGGCAGCCGTGCGCGAGGTGAGAAGCCCGTGTTGGAGTCACCACGGTCAGGCCTAAGCCTGCACGCGCACAGCTGCCATAAAAACGGCCGACTACCAACAACGAGTTCTCACACTCGCTCGCCATATGGGCGAACCGTGAAGTTATCGCTGTAGTCCTTCCCCGCCTATCAGGCGGCATCCGACACGCATCGTAGGATAATTCGCCAAGCCCGTCTTTCTGAAGCATTTGGTTTCAGGTTCAGAAACTTCTTACACATGACTGGCGATGCGATTGTTGTAGGAGCGGCCTTGTGTCGCGAAAGGGGGCGAAGCGCCCTCAGGATTTTAGCGTCGCCACAGGTATCGCTGGGGCCGCTTTGCGGCCCTTTCGCGACACAAGGCCGCTCCTACGATGACCGTGTCGCCGGTGGTCAGGCCACCTCGGCCCCGTCATCCGGCCAATGCGGCTCGTTGGCCCCCGGTGGCGTCAGCGGCGGCAAACCATAAGCAGCACGTGCATCGTCGCAACTGGGGTTGTGTACGCCCCCCTCCCACGACGCTTCGAACTCACGGCAAGGGCTGGAACGGTTGGCGTAAATGGTGCACGCCACCTCGGTGCCGATCTCGCCCTTGAGGCTGACGCAGCGGCACGGCTTGGCATCGGTGCCGATCATGGCTACCCGGGTTGGGTTGATCTGCACCACCAGGTCATCGGGCACAACGCCACCGGCTGACTGGCATTCGCCCCAGAAGAAGGACACACGGAAGTACCCGCAGCAGGCGCCGCAGTCAAGGCAAGGGTTGTATTCGGACATGATGGCACGGAGGGGGAAGGTTATTGTTATCGGGGCTGGCCCGCGGCGCCATTTGTAATCGAAGCCAGGTCGGCTGAGAAGAGGGGCAACGAAAAATAGTTTGCCGTCGATCCGGCAAACATCAGGGGCCGCATGGCGGCCCCTGAAACTGCACTATTTGCGGCTCAGGCCATCAGCCCGGAACATCTGCCGGATGCCCCGTATCGCCTGGCGAATCCGGTCCTGGTTTTCGATCAGGGCGAAGCGCACGTGGTCATCACCGTAATCGCCAAAACCGATGCCCGGCGAGACACACACCTTGGCTTCAGCCAGCAGCTTCTTGGCAAATTCCAACGACCCCAGG
Organism: Pseudomonas sp. TR47; assembly: GCF_044143025.1. NCBI lineage: Bacteria > Pseudomonadati > Pseudomonadota > Gammaproteobacteria > Pseudomonadales > Pseudomonadaceae > Pseudomonas > Pseudomonas sp. TR47. The sequence continues at coordinate 304,898 of NZ_JBHFCS010000001.1, forward strand.
TGGGCGTACTGCTCGGGTATCTTGGCCCAGACATACATCGACGCCTTGGGGTTTTCGACCATCCAGCCCAGCTCGTGCAGGCCTTTGACCAACAGGTTGCGGCGCTGGCGGTACTGCTCGGCGATGTCGCGCACACACTGCTGGTCACCTTCGAGCGCCGCGATCGCCGCGACCTGCAAGGGGGTGAACGTGCCGTAGTCGTGGTAGCTCTTGATTCGCGCCAGGGCGCTGACCAGCTCAGGGTTGCCGACCATGAAACCGATCCGCCAGCCGGCCATGTTGTAGCTCTTGGACAGCGTGAAAAACTCCACGGCAATGTCCTTGGCACCCGGTACCTGCATGATCGACGGTGCCTTCCAGCCGTCGTAGACGATATCGGCGTAGGCCAGGTCGTGCACCACCAGCACGTCATACTGCTTGGCCAAGGCCACCACGCGCTCGAAGAAGTCCAGCTCCACGCATTGGGCAGTGGGGTTGGACGGGAAGCCGAGGATCATCATCTTCGGCTTGGGGATGGACTCGCGGATCGCCCGCTCGAGTTCATTGAAGAAGTCGACACCGGGCACCAGCGGCACCGAACGCACCTGGGCACCGGCGATCACTGCGCCGTAGATGTGGATCGGGTAGCTCGGGTTGGGCACCAGCACGGTGTCACCATGGTCGAGGGTACCGAGCATCAGGTGCGCCAGGCCCTCTTTGGAGCCGATGGTGACGATGGCTTCGCTTTCCGGGTCGATGTCGACCTCATAGCGCTCCTTGTACCAGTTGGAAATGGCACGGCGCAGCCGCGGGATGCCGCGAGAGGTTGAGTAGCCATGGGTGTCATCACGCTGGGCGACTTGCACCAGCTTCTCGACGATGTGCGGCGGGGTAGCACCATCGGGGTTGCCCATGCTCAGGTCGATGATGTCCTCGCCACGGCGGCGGGCAGCCATCTTGAGCTCGGCAGTGATGTTGAAGACGTAGGGGGGGAGACGATCGATGCGCGCAAAGCGGCGCGGCGAACCTTGGTCGGCCATGGTTTCCTCTGAGTACGTAAGCGCCCGGAACCGTCCGAGCGACGCTGGCCGATGTGGCGGCCTGGATCAGAAGATAATGCCGAAGCAGCATGACTGTAAAGGACATAATCCTGTTTTGTTAGAACTTTTCAGATGTATTTTTTGAAAACCAGAGATTTATGTTTCCAAGCCGATGATAGGGCCAGAATCGAAAAAAAAACCCCGGCACATGGCCGGGGTTTTCGTGTAACAGGCGACTGTATCAGCGTGCGTAGGTCATCAGCACGTCCGCAGCGGTCTGGCTGTCCACACCCATCATCACGCTCAGGGCGGTAACGGTGAGGATGGAGAAGCCGAACACCTTGCGGGCCCACTTGCTGTCGTCCTCGGCCTTGTAACCACCCCAGGCCATGTACAGCCAGTACAGGCCCATGGCAGCTGCCACGGCCAGGTAGCCGAGGCCGGCGTAACCGCCGAGGGTGAGCATCAGGGTAGCGAGCACGAAGGCCAGCACGTACAGCACGATCTGCTTCTTGGCCGCGAGGATGCCACGTGCCACCGGCAGGACCGGAATGTTGGCAGCGCTGTAATCCTTGAAGCGGAAGATTGCGATCGCGAAGCTGTGCGGCATCTGCCACAGGCTGAACATCACCAGCAGGGTCACCGCCGCCAGGTCGAAGCTATTGCTCACGGCGCAGTAGCCGATCACCGGAGGCATGGCACCGGACAGGCTGCCAACCAAGGTGCCGTGCACCGATTTGCGCTTCAGCCAGAGGCTGTAGAAACCGACGTAGACGATGAACCCGATCAGCGCACAGAACGCCGCCAGCGGGTTGGCCTGGACATACAGCAGGCTGAAGCCCGCCACCCCGAGGAGGGTGGCGTAGACCAGCGCGAGGGTCAGCGACATGCCGCCCTGGACCATGACGCGGTTCTTGGTACGTTCCATCTTGATATCGATGTCGCGGTCGATGCAGTTGTTGAACACGCAACCGGACGCAACCACCAGGGACGTACCTATTACCACCGCCAGGAACAGGGCGAAGTCTACATGGCCCTTCGAGGCAAGGAAGAAACCGCCTGCCACGGAAAGCACGTTACCGAAAATGATCCCCGGTTTGGTGATTTGGATAAAGTGCTTAACGGACATGCAGTCTTACCTCACTTGGCCATCATTTCGTAGTGGATGCTGAACATGATCCACAGCGACAGGCCGACCAGCAGTGCAATCACCATGGTGGTGAACAGGAACGTCGACACGTTGGAACGCTGCTCTTTCGAGCGGTCCATGTGCAGGAAGTACACGAGGTGCACTACCACCTGGATGACGGCCATGGCCACCACGATCAGGACGGTCAGGTTCTTCGGCAGGCTCGGGTACATCACCAGGCCGAACGGGATCGCGGTCAGGATGATCGACAGTACAAAGCCGATCATGTAGGACTTCACGCTGCCGTGGTTACCTTCGTGATGAGTGTCGTGTGCGTTAGCCATTACAGAACCCCCAGCAGGTAAACGACGGTGAATACGCAGATCCAGACCACGTCCAGGAAGTGCCAGAACAGGCTCAGGCAGCTCATGCGGGTCTTGGCGGTCGGCGTGATGCCGTGCTTGTTGATCTGGTACATCATGATTGCCATCCAGATCAGGCCGGCGGTCACGTGCAGGCCGTGGGTGCCTACCAGGGCGAAGAAGCCCGACAGGAAGCCACTGCGCTGCGGGCCGTAGCCCTCAGCGATCAGGTGATGGAACTCGTAGATTTCCATCGCGATGAACGCAGCGCCGAACAGGAAGGTCACTGCCAACCAGCCCAGCACGCCTGCTTTCTTGCCGTCGAACATCTTCAGCATGGCGAAGCCGAAGGTGATCGAGGACAGCAGCAGGAACAGCGTTTCTACAGCTACGAAATCGAGCTGGAAGATGTCATGACCCGACGGGCCGCCGGCAAAACTGCCGGACAGCACCGCGTAGGTGGCGAAGAGCGACGCAAACAGGATGCAGTCGGTCATCAGGTACAGCCAGAAACCGAGTACGGTCATCTGGCCCGAGTCGTGGTGGTGATCGTCGTGCCCATGGTCGTGACCATGAGCAGCGCCGTGGATTACTTGACTGGACATTGATTACACCCGCTCAAACGATTCGACACGTGCGCCGGCAGGCAGAGCACCTGCTTTGGCCAGCGCTTTCATGCGCTCGCCTTCGATGCGCGCCACTTCTTCGGCCGGAACCATGTAGCCCTGGTCGTCACGCGCAGCGTGGCGAACGAAGACAGCGATGGTCGCAACCAGGCTCGCGCCCACCAGCCACCAGATGTGCCAGATGAAGGCGAAGCCGAAGACGGTCAGGAACAGGCCCATGAACAAGCCGGTAGCAGTGTTGCTCGGCATGTGGATCGGCTCGTACTTGCTCGGTGCCTTGTAGGCAACACCGGCTTCCTTGGCTTCGTGCCAGCAGTCCAGGCCAACTTTCTCAGGCATGTGGGCGAAGTTGTAGAACGGAGGTGGCGACGAAGTCGACCATTCCAGGGTACGGCCGCCCCATGGGTCGCCGGTCACGTCCAGGTTCTGGTTGCGGTCGCGGACCGAAACGTAGATCTGGATCAGCTGGCAAGCGATACCGAACAGGATCAGCACGGCGCCGACGACGGCAACGTACAGGTAGGGTTCCCACAGCGGGTTGTCGGAGTGGTTCAGACGACGGGTCATGCCCATGAAGCCCAGGGCATACAGCGGCATGAACGCAACGTAGAAGCCCGAGATCCAGAACCAGAAGGCAGCTTTGCCCCACTTCTCGTTCAGGGTGAAGCCGAAGGCTTTCGGGAACCAGAAGGCGAAGCCGGCAATGTAGCCGAATACCGCACCACCGATGATCACGTTGTGGAAGTGAGCGATAACGAACAGGCTGTTGTGCAGCACGAAGTCAGCACCTGGAACAGCCAGCAGAACGCCGGTCATGCCACCAATGGAGAAGGTGATCATGAAGCCCAGGGTCCACATCATCGGTGCGGTGAAGCGCACACGGCCCTGGTACATGGTGAACAGCCAGTTGAACAGCTTCACACCCGTCGGAATGGAGATCAGCATCGTCGCCAGGCCGAAGAAGGTGTTGACGCTGGCGCCGGCACCCATGGTGAAGAAGTGGTGCAGCCATACGGCAAAGCCCAGGATGGCGATCGCGCCCGATGCGTAGATCATCGAGTGGTGGCCGAACAGACGCTTGCCGGAGAAGGTCGAAGTCACTTCCGAGAACACGCCGAAGGCCGGCAGGATCAGGATGTAAACCTCAGGGTGACCCCACGCCCAGAACAGGTTGACGTACATCATCGGGTTCCCACCAAGCTCGTTGGTGAAAATGTGGAAGTCCAGATAACGGTCAACAGTCAGCAGTGCGAGTGCAGCGGTCAGGATCGGGAAGGAAGCGACGATCAGCACGTTGGCCCAGGTGCAGGTCCAGGTGAAGATCGGCATGTCCATCAGTTTCATGCCTGGTGCGCGCATCTTCATCACGGTGACGAGGAAGTTCACACCGGTTAGCGTCGTACCCAATCCGGATAGCTGTAGCGCCCAGATGTAGTAGTCGACACCCACCCCAGGGCTGTACTGAATGCCCGCGAGCGGCGGATAGGCAACCCAGCCGGTCTTGGCGAATTCACCAACGCCCAGCGAGATGTTGACCAGCAGCACGCCTGCCAGCAGCAGGTAGAAGCTCAGGGAGTTCAGGAACGGGAAGGCAACGTCACGTGCACCGATCTGCAGAGGAACCGCAAGGTTCATCAGGCCGGTGAAGAACGGCATCGCCATGAAGATGATCATGATCACACCGTGAGCGGTGAAGATCTGGTCATAGTGTTCAGGCGGCAGGTAGCCTTCGGAGCCGCCGGTAGCAGCAGCCAGCTGGGTACGCATCATGATGGCGTCGGCAAAGCCGCGCAGCAGCATGACCATCGCGACGATGATGTACATCACCCCGATTTTCTTGTGGTCGACCGTGGTCAGCCACTCGGTCCACAAGTAGGTCCACTTGCGGAAATAGGTGATAAGGCCGACGACAGCGATACCGCCGAGCGCGATCATGGCAAGCGTCACCATGACTATCGGCTCGTGATAGGGTATCGCCTCCAGGCTTAATTTACCGAACATCTCTTACTCCTCTGCACCGGCAGCTGGTTGCGTACTCGATTCCACACCCGTGGTGGTGGCCAGATCTTTGCTGCCTGCTTCTTCGTGGACCGGCTTGCCGCGGTTCATGCCTTCGTACTTGTCGACGATGGTCTGGAACAGCTCCGCTGGCGCCTCGCTGTACAGCGCGACTGGGTTGTATTCGCTAGGTTTGGCCAGTGCTTCGTACTCGGCCTTGCCCAGTTTCAGAGGCGACTGCTTCACTTCGGCGACCCACTTGTCGAAGTCTTCCTGGGAAGTGGCAGTAGCCTTGAATTTCATGCCGGTGAAGCCAGCACCGCTGTAGTTGGCGCTGATACCGTCAAACACGCCGTTTTCGTTGGCGATCAGGTGCAACTTGGTGGTCATGCCGGCCATGGCGTAGATCTGGCCGCCCAGGCCCGGGATGAAGAACGAGTTCATCACGGCGTCGGAGGTGACGCGGAAGTTGACCGGGGTGTTAGCCGGGAAGTTGATCTTGTTGACCGTTGCGATGCCCTGCTCCGGGTAGATGAACAGCCACTTCCAGTCCAGTGCGACCACGTCGATCTGGATCGGCTTCACGTCCGAATCCAGCGGACGGTATGGGTCCAGCTTGTGGGTGGACTTGTAGGTGACATAACCCAGGGCAATGATGATCAGGATCGGGATGATCCACACCGCAGCCTCGATCTTGGTCGAGTGCGACCAGTCCGGGGTGTAGGTGGCAGCCTTGTTGGAAGCACGGTACTTCCAGGCGAAGGCCACGGTCATGATGATGACCGGGATCACCACCAGCAACATCAGGCCGGTAGCGATGAGGATGAGGTTCTTTTGCTCAATGCCGACCTGACCTTTCGGGTCGAGCAGGGTCCAGTTGCACCCGCTGAGTAAAAGCATGCCTAAAAAGGGCAATATGCCAAACAGTCTGGGGTAACGCTTTTTACTCATCTCACGACCTCTAGATCAGCTTGCTTCAATGCAATTTGTGTTTTGGTAGCCAACACTTCGTCCTGCCAAGTGAGGCATTTCGCGCCCGAATACGCTCCTGCCTGGGGTCCGACTGCAGGACCTTGGCTCAAGCGTGTTAGCGGTGCTTATGGTTTCGTAGGCAACAGGCCTGTACTTCAGACCAAGTCCATTTGGTGCGGGAAAACGCGGAGGGGTATCCGCCCGGTATCGCCGCTGGGCGAAACTTGACGAAGTCAGCAAAAGAAAGCGCTGGGGCTTCCTTCAATCCTGCGACTCGCAAGCAGTGCCGAACGGAAATTGGGGGCGATTGTAGTGAGGTCGCCAACCCTTGACTATGACTTATTGAGCAACAGTCTTTTACAGAATACGTAACAATACTGGTCAAAAATTCAACTTCGCGACAGTTTGTCGCACCCCGCTTGATAGGCCTCAAACCCGCATTGCGCAAGGCTTTGTGGTTGATCTGGATCAAGCGGGAGGCGACTTTTCCCTCTTCTCTGTGGGTGCAAAAGACCACAGCAAATTCGGGACTTATGTCTAAGGCTGGCGCCGATTGCGGTAGATGCCCAGCGGAACCAGGATGGCCGTCAGCACGAACGCCATCAGTGCCCATTGCGCCAGGGACAAACCGAGGATCGGCGGGTATGGCGTGCTGCAGAAACCGTCGACCTGGAATGCGAGCGGCCAGAGCTTGGCCAGCGGCAGGTCGTCGACGATCGGCTGCAGGGTATCGATACCGCAACTGACCATGGGGTTGGCGAGTATATACACATGGTTGCCGGCCGCAACGATTCCGCCAATTGCGCTCAGCACCACCAGCCCTTCGAACAACGTCAGGCTGCGCCGCCCGGGCATCGCGGCGGCGATGAAGGCAAACACGGCGATGAACAGCAGGGCATAGCGTTGCAGGATGCACAGTGGGCAGGGAGCTTCGCCGAGCACCACCTGCATGTACAAAGCGCCACCGATCAGGGCGAGACAGATCACCCCCAGCAGCACCAGAAAGCGCCGTTCCCGATTCAGGCGCGATGTTTGTTCGTTCATTGCCGGTTCCTTCGATGGATAGGGGCAGCGTGGTCCACCTGCCTGGCGCAAGTCTACACGCAGGTCTGACCGTTAGCGTGTCGAGGAAGCGGCAAGACAGCACTGCGAGGGCTATCCGGAGTGGGCTTGAGACCGGCTGGTGTGACATCGGTTCAACGTCGGCCGGTAAAAAAGCGGCTACCCGGGCGCCGCGCAGGGGCGAGCCCCTCGACACCCGGGAGTGAAGGATACAGTGATTAAAGGACGATTAACGATGAAAGATGGCTGGCGCGGTTCATCTTTCCTTTATATGCAAAGCAGCCCAGAAACCACAGGTACGCCAGCGTACCTGTGGGGGCCGACCTGCCGGCGATGGGGTCCGAACAGTCAGCACATCACTCCAGAGCTGCCGCCGGCCCGAAGAACTCGTAGCGGCTCTGCTGCTGGGGCACCCCCAGCTCTTTAAGGTGACGCTTGATCACCGCCATGAAGCTCTTGGGCCCGAGGAAGTACGCATCCACGTCACGCTCACCCGGCATCCATTCAGCCAAAAGCTCCTGGCTCAACAGCCCCACCGCATTGGCGTCGTGCGAACCATTATCCTCGGCATAGCAATAAAAGCGCTTGAGCTGCGGGTGACGCTCGGCCAGCCCATCGACCCAGTCACGGAACGCATGCACCCCTGCATTGCGCGCACAGTGGATGAAATGCACCGGTCGCTTGGTTTCAAGGGCCGCCTCGAGCATGGCCAGGGTCGGTGTGATACCGACACCACCGCTGATCAGCACCAGCGGCCTGTCACTGGCGGCAAGGGTGAAGTCACCAGACGGCGGGAACAGTTGCACGGTACTGCCGACCATCATTTCATGATGCAGGTAGTTGGACACCTTGCCGCCCGCCTCACGCTTGACGCTGATGCGGTATTGCTTGCCATCGCACAAGGCCGACAGCGAATAATTGCGACGCTGCTCGGCGCCGTCGATGAACAGCTGCAAGCCGATGTACTGGCCCGGTTCAGCCTTGAGCACCGGTTTGCCGTCGACAGGAGCGAAGTAGAACGAAACGATCTCGCTGCTTTCCTGCTCGCGGCGTACCAGGCGGAATTCGCGGGTACCGCGCCAGCCACCGGCAGCCTCTTCCTTCTGTTTGTAGAGGCCTTCCTCGGCGCCAATGAGGATCTCGGCCAACTGCCCATAGGCCGCGCCCCAGGCAGCGATCACCTCTGCAGTGGCGATCTCCTTGCCGAGCACCTCCTCGATGGCACGCAGCAGGCAGCTGCCGACGATCGGATAATGCTCCGGCAGGATCTGCAAGGCGACATGCTTGTTGATGATCTGGCCGACCAGGCCGCCGAGCTGTTCCAGCTGGTCGATGTGCCGGGCGTACATCAGCACGCCGTTGGCCAGGGCGCGCGGCTGGTCGCCACTGGCCTGATGCGCCTGGTTGAACAGTGGGCGCACTTGCGGATACTCGCTGAGCATCAATTTGTAGAAGTGGGTGGTCAGCGCCTCCCCACCGGTTTCCAGCAGCGGGACAGTGGCTTTGATGATTGCACGTTGTTCGGCATTGAGCATTGCAACAACTCCTGAGCCAGAGGCTTCGAATGGTTGCATGTGCAGTATCAGTATTCGTGCCAACCTTAAATATCAATAAAATCATGATGTTGGCTAAGTGCATGTCAAAACGACCAGGCTCGGCGTATAGTCATTTGGACCAACAGGAGTCCTTATGACTGCAAAGCCGCTGCTCACCGCCCTGCTCCCCTTGGTCAGCGACCTGTCCCGTGACCTGCCCGAAGAGGAACGCTACCGCCGCCTGCTACAAGCCATGCGCGGCTTGCTGCCCTGCGATGCCGCTGCACTGCTGCGGCTCGATGGCGAATGGCTGGTGCCACTGGCTGTCGACGGTTTGTCTGCCGATACCCTGGGCCGGCGCTTCAAAGTCAGCGAGCATCCGCGCTTCCAGGTTTTGCTCAGCCGCGCCGAGCCCACCCGCTTTCCCAGCGACTCCCAGTTGCCCGACCCCTATGACGGCCTGGTCAATGCCCACGACGTCGACCTTCACGTGCATGACTGCATGGGCTGCCCGCTGATGGTCGACGAGCGCCCATGGGGCCTGGTAACCCTCGATGCCCTCACCCCGGGCCAGTTCCAAAGCCTGGAGCTCGATGCCCTGCAGGCCTTCGCCAGCCTGGCAGCCGCCACGGTCACGGTGGCCGAACGCATCGAGCACCTGGCACTGCGCGCCGAGGATGAGCACCAGCGCGCCGAAATCTATCGCCAGGCCAGCGGCCAGGACAAAGAGCTGATTGGCCAAAGCCCGGCGCACAAGCGCCTGCTGGATGAAATACGCCTGGTTGGCGGTAGCGACCTGACCGTGCTGATCACCGGCGAAACTGGCGTGGGCAAGGAACTGGTGGCCCAGGCCCTGCACCAGGCCAGCCACCGCGCAAACAAGCCCCTGATCAGCCTCAACTGCGCCGCGCTGCCCGACACGCTGGTGGAAAGCGAACTGTTCGGCCATGTGCGCGGGGCCTTTACCGGCGCCCACGGTGAGCGTCGCGGCAAGTTCGAACTGGCCAACGGCGGCACGCTGTTTCTCGACGAAGTGGGCGAACTGCCGCTGGCGGTGCAGGCAAAGCTGCTGCGGGTATTGCAAAGCGGGCAACTGCAGCGCCTGGGCTCAGACCGCGAACACACAGTGGATGTGCGCCTGATCGCAGCAACCAACCGCGACCTTGCCGCTGAGGTGCGCAACGGCAACTACCGCGCCGACTTCTATCACCGCCTGAGCGTGTACCCGCTGCAGGTGCCGCCGCTACGCGAGCGTGGGCGCGATGTGCTGCTATTGGCAGGCTACTTCCTCGAACAGAATCGATCACGACTGGGCCTGAACAGCCTGCGCCTGAGCAATGAAGCGCAAGCGGCGCTACTGGCCTACGACTGGCCAGGCAACGTGCGCGAACTGGAACACCTCATTGGCCGCTCGGCCCTCAAGGCCATGGGCCAGCACCCGGACCGGCCACGCATCCTTACCCTGCAAGCCAGTGACCTGGACCTGCGTACCGTGGCGAGCGTGGCACAGGCCCCCTCCCCTGCCCCCCTGCCGGCGCCGTCGCTGGCCGAAGGTGGCTTGCGCGAAGCGGTCGACGGCTACCAACGCCAGATCATCGATGCCTGCCTGCAGCGCCATCAGGACAACTGGGCCGCCGCAGCACGCGAACTGGGCCTGGATCGCGCCAATCTAAACCGCTTGGCTCGGCGCCTGGGCCTGCGCTAGACGCGTTTCCTACCAAAGGATTAACCCAGAAAGCCTCTGGTTGCTTTCCGCTGCGCTGCTATATCTCCCTTACCACCGGTAACAGGGCCGTTCATACGGCCGGGCTGCGTGCTCCTGCACAAGCGGTTGCGCCAGCAGGATCGCCCACGCCGACCCTGTGTACCGCACACCAGCAGGGAGCATCCATGGACAACATCGTCGTCGCCGACAAACAAACCACCGTCGCCACCCAGAATGCCTGGGGCAATATCACGCTCAACAGCCCAGGCGTGGTGCAGATGCCCGTTGCGCCTGACCAGGTGGCAACCGTGACCCGACGGGGTCAGGACCTGATCGTCACACTCAAGTCAGGGGAAAAGGTCACCGTCGGCAACTTCTTTGCCGTGGACCAGGCGGGTGTCGGCAGTGACATGGTCTTCGTCGGCGAAGACGGCACCCTGTGGCACGCCAACTACGATGCCGAGGCCTTCACCGGTTTCACCTTCGAGGAAGTCGCCTCGCTCGATGAACTGGTCGCAGGCATCGGCGTCGCTGGCAGCGAAACCCCGACCTGGGCGATTGCCGGCCTGAGCCTGCTGGGCGTTGGCGGCGCTGCCGCCGCCGCAGGTAGCGGTGGTGGTGGCGGCAGCAGCGGCGGCTCCGCGCCAGGCGACACCACGCCACCCGCCACGCCTATCGACCTGCTGGTTTCGCCCGATGGTCTGCGCCTGACCGGCCGCGGCGAGGCAGGTGCCACGGTGAATGTACGCGATGGCGCCGGCAACCTGATCGGCAGCGGCACGGTGGGCGCCGACGGTACGTTCGACATCACCTTGAACTCGCCCCAGGTCAATGGCGAAAGCCTCAATGTCACCCTGACCGGTCCGTCGGGCAACACATCGCAGGCCGGCAGCGTGGTCGCGCCAGACACCACCGTGCCGCAGGCCGCTACGGAATTGGCGATCAATGCGCAAGGCACGGTCGTGACCGGTCGTGGCGAAGCCGGCAGCACTGTGCAAGTCCGGGATGGCGCAGGCAATGTGATTGGCACCGGCACCGTAGGCGCCGACGGCACCTTCAATATCCCCCTCAGCCGGCCCCAGATCAACGGCGAAAACCTGGGGGTCACACTCACCGATGCTGCGGGCAATGCCTCGCAGCCCGCAGCGCTGACCGCGCCGGACGCGACGGCGCCTGCATCCCCCTCCGAATTGGCCATCAACGCGCAAGGCACTACCGTTACCGGCCGCGCCGAGCCAGGGGCCACCGTGCAGGTGCGAGCCCCCGACGGTACCGTGCTTGGCACCGCGGTAGCAGGTGCCGACGGGCTGTTCAGCATTGCCCTGCAACCCCCGCAAACCGATGGCCAGGCGCTGCAAGTCAGCGCCCGGGACGCCGCCGGCAATACCTCGCCAGCCACCGCCATCAACGCACCGGATGATGGTGTTGGCAACCCGCCCGACACCACTGCCCCCAATGCCCCCACCAACCTGGTGATCGGCTTGGCGGGTCGGCAACTCAGCGGCCGCGGCGAAGCCGGCACAACCGTGCAGGTGCGCGATGTACAAGGCAACATTCTGGCCACCGGCACGGTCGGCGCAGACGGCACCTTCCAGCTCACCCTGACACCACCGGTGAACGACGGCAGCCCCCTGCAAGTAGTGCTTACCGATGCAGCCGGCAACGTGTCCCAGCCGGGCACTGTGACCTCGGCGGACCTGCAGCCACCCGCACAACCTTCCGACCTGGCCTTGGCTGACGGCGTGACCCTGACCGGCCGTGGCGAGCCTGGCGCAACCGTGCAGGTCCGCGACGCCAACGGCGCGGTGATCGGCACCGGCCAGGTTGGCCCTGACGGCAATTTCAGTCTCACCCTCTCACCCGCCCAGGCCAACGGCCAGGCGCTGGACGTACGCCTGGTCGATGCGGCGGGCAACAGCTCCGCACCGCTTCAATTCGATGCACCGGACGTTACCCCACCTGCCGAAGTCAGCACGATCGTCGTAGGCAATGGTGGCCTGACCCTGAGCGGCCGTGGTGAAGCCGGCGCCACCGTAGAGGTGCGCGATGCCAATGGCACTTTGATCGGTACCGGCGTGGTCGGCACCAACGGCACCTTCCTGATCGACCTTGACCCGGCCGCACAACCCGGCGCGCAACTGAGCCTGGTGCAGACCGACCCTAGTGGCAACGCGTCCGAAGCGCTGCCGTTCGAAGTGCCGCTGACACCGGTACCGGACAGCCCCAGCGACCTGGTGATCGCCGCCGATGGCACCACCCTCACCGGCAATGCCCCGGCCGGCAGCCGTGTCGAAGTGCGCGACGCCAACGGCGCGCTGGTCGGCAGCGTCGTGGTCGGCGCCGAAGGCACCTTCACCGTTGTACTCGCCCCGGCACAAGCCAACGGCGGGCTGCTTGACGTGAGTGCCATCGATGGCAGCGGGGCGTCCTCCTTGCCTGCGCAGGTCACGGCGCCCGATATCACAGCGCCAGCGATCCCGAGCGAACTGGCTGTCAGCCCTGACGGCAGCGTCGTTACCGGGCGCGCCGAACCGGGCAGCACCGTGCGTGTACTCGCCGCCGATGGCATCACGGTACTGGGCAGCGCCGTGGTCGGTGCGACCGGCGCCTTCAGCATCACCCTCGACCCGCCCCAGGTGGATGGCGAGCAGCTGCAAGTCACCGCCACCGATGCCACAGGCAACGCCTCGACAGCAGGCAACGTCACAGCGCCGGACATCGACACCGGTGGCGGCGATACCACGCCACCGGCGCCGGCCAGCAACCTGGCCATCAGCGCCGATGGCCGTACGGTCTCAGGCCGCGGCGAAGCTGGCGCAACGGTAGAGGTACGGGATGATCAGGGCCAGGTGATCGGTACCGCTACTGTGCTGCCAGACGGCACCTTCACCCTGCAACTGAGCTCGCCAGTGATTGACGGCTCGTCGCTGCAGGTGACCCTGACCGATGCTGCGGGCAATGCCTCGCCCCCAAGCCCACTGACAGCCCCAGACCTGGTGGCTCCGGAACAACCCACCGGTCTGACCCTGAGCGCTGGGGAAACCCTGGCCGGCAGCGCCGAACCCGGCGCCCGTATAGAAGTGCGCGACGCTGACGGCATCCTCATCGGCAGCGCTATCGCCGGGCCGGACGGCAGTTTCAGCCTCACCCTCGACCCGTTGCAAGCCAATGGCGAAGCCTTGGCCATCAGCGTCATCGATGCCGCAGGCAACAGCTCTGCCCCCCTGGGCTTCACCGCCCCGGACATCACTGCCCCGGCAATCATCACCGGCGTAGTGGTGGGGGCTGGCAGCCAAGTGATAGCAGGTCGGGGTGAAGCCGGCGCCACGGTGCAAGTGCGCGACGCCGACGGTAATGTGATCGGCACCGGTACAGTGGCCTCCAATGGCACCTTCCTGGTCGAGCTGGACGCCCCGCTGAACGCGGGCGAAACCATCGTGCTGCAGCAGAGCGATGCAGCCGGTAACCCATCGGCCGACCTGAACGTCATCGTGCCGCAGACGCCGGTACCAGAAAGGCCGGCCGGGCTGGTAGTGGCCGCCGATGGTTCCTCCGTCAGCGGCACCGCTCCGGCTGGCAGCCTGGTGGAGGTGCGCGATGCCCAAGGCAATGTGCTGGGCAGCGTGCAAGTGGGCAATGACGGCAACTTCACCGTCGCCCTTGATCCCGCTCAGGCTAATGGTGAGCTGCTCGATGTGGTGGCCTTGGACGCCGACGGCAACAGCTCACTGCCGACCCAGGTCGGCGCACCGGACATCACCCCGCCCAACCCGGCCAGTGATCTGCAACTGAGCGCCGATGGCGCTACCCTCACTGGCCGTGGTGAACCCGGGGCCAGCGTGCAGGTGAGCGATGCCCAGGGCACGGTGCTGGGCACTGCAGTGGTCGGCGCGAACGGCGTCTTCACCCTCACACTGACACCGGCCCAGTCCGATGGCCAGATGCTCGACGTGGTATTGCGTGATGCTGCGGGCAACACCTCGACCGCAACCCTGACCGCGCCCGACCTGGACGGGCCTTTGCAGCCTTCCGGGCTGGCCGTCGACAGCGCTGGTCTGCACCTCACCGGCCAGGGCCAGAGCGGCTCGATCGTCACGGTACGTGCGGCGGACGGTACCGTGCTGGGCACCGCGACAGTCGGCGCCGACGGGCGCTTCGATGTCACCCTCGACCCGCCACAGCGCAACGGCGAAAGCCTCACCGTGGAGGCCACCGACAATCTCGGCAACAGTGCCGGCCCGGTCGACTTCACCGCCCCCGACAGCACCCCACCGCAAGTTGTCGGCAACCCGAGCATCGACGACAGCGGCACCACCGTTACCGGCACTGGCGAACCAGGTGCCACGGTGATCGTGCGCAGCCCCGACGGCGCGGTGCTGGGCAGCGTCGAGGTGGCCGGCGACGGCACCTTCGAACTCACCCTGGCCCCTCCACAGACCAATGGCCAGGCCTTGACCGTTGAACAACGCGACCCGACCGGTAACGTGTCAGCAGCGGTCGACCTGCCTGCTCCGGACAACGAGGCGCCCGACACCCCCACCGGCCTGGCCCTTGCCGCAGATGGCACCGTGGTTACCGGTAGCGGCGAACCCGGCGCGCAAGTGCGCGTCACCGGCACTGGCGGCGCAGTATTGGGCACCGCCGTGGTGGAGGCCGACGGTAGCTTCCGGGTAACCATCGACCCACCGCAACTCAACGGTCAGACGCTGTCCGTCACCCAGGCGGACGCTGCGGGCAACACTTCCGCTGCCGACACTGTCACTGCCAACGACCTCGAAGCACCGCAACCAGCACAAGGCCTGGGGCTGAACGCAGATGGCAGTGTGCTGAGCGGGCAAGGTGAGCCAGGCGCCACCGTAGAAGTGCGCGATGCCGGCGGGCAACTGCTGGGCGATGCCCAAGTGCAGCCTGACGGCAGCTTCACCGTGACCCTCGCCCCACCCCAGACCAACGGCGAAGTACTGTCGGTGGTGCTTGTCGACGGCGAGGGCAATACATCGCCATCGGCCACCTTCACCGCTGACGATACAACCGGCCCCGCCGCCCCCACAGGCCTGCAAGTCAGTGCCGATGGCACAGCGCTGCAAGGCAACGGCGAGGTGGGCTCCACCGTTGAAGTGCGCAATGCCAACGGCGACCTGCTGGGCACGGTCGTGGTCCCGGTGGGTGGCAACTTCAGCGTGCCGCTGTCACCGGCCCAACTGGATGGCCAGAGCCTCGACGTCACCCTCAGCGATGCTGCCGGCAACACCTCCACCGCAGCCCAGGCCACTGCGCCGGACCTTACACCCCCTGCACTGCCGACCGATGTCAGCGTCAGCCCGGATGGCACCACTGTGACCGGCAACGCCCCCGGGGCCAGCTCGGTCACGGTGACCGACCCCAATGGCACTGTCGTCACCGTTGCAGTGAACGGCGATGGCAGCTTCAGCGTGCCGCTGGATACCCCGCTCACCAATGGCGAGACCCTGACCGTGGTGGTCAGCGACGCAGCCGGCAACGACTCTGGCGCATCGAGCGTCACCGCGCCGGATACCACCCCGCCCGCTGCGGCGACCGACATAACGGTCAGCCCGGATGGCGGCTTCATCGGCGGTATGGCCGAACCCGGCACCACCATCATCGTCCGCGACGGCACCACCGACCTGGGCACCGCAACCGCCGGGCCAGACGGCACCTTCGTGGTCGAAGTCGACCCACCCCTGGTTTCCGGCGATACCGTGCAGGTAGTGGTACGAGATGACGGTGGCAACGAGACCCCGGTCGACGTGGCCGGGCCAGACGGCACCGAAGTCGCTACACCAACCGCCCTGACCATCAGTGCCGACGGCTTCCTTTTGACTGGCCAAGGCACCGTGGGCTCGCTGATCACCGTGACCTCCGGCGGCACCACACTGGGCACCGCGACGGTCGGCAGCGACGGCATCTTCCGAGTGTTCTTCAGCGACGCCCAACTCAATGCCCAGACCCTGCAGGTCAGCGCACGCCTTACAGCGGGGGGTAAACCCTCGGTACCAGCCACCATCGTTGCAGAGGACAGCACCGCGCCGGATGCCCCCACCCAGCTTGCCCTCGACCGCAGCGGCAGCACCCTCATCGGCCAAGGCGAGGTGGGTGCGACCGTGCGCGTGGTCGATGCCCAAGGCACTGAACTGGGCACAGCCACCGTCGGCAGCAACGGGTTATTCAGCGTAAGCCTGACACCCCAGCAAGCCAACGGCCAGAACCTCACCGTTACCCAGAGCGACGCCGCGGGCAATACCTCGCTCGCCGCCACCTTGCAGGCGCCCGACCTGCAAGCGCCTGATGCTGCCACCGGCCTGAGCCTGAACAGCGCGGCAACCGTAGTCAGCGGCCAAGGTGAGGCGGGCGCGACGGTGACCGTACGCGATGCCAGTGGCGCGGTACTGGCCACAGGTACCGTCAACCAGAGCGGCCAGTTCCAGGTCACTCTGCCAAATGCACAAACCACCGGCAGCGCCTTGCAGGTCACCCTCAGCGATGCCGCTGGCAATGTGTCTGGCCCGGCGAGCCTGGCAACACCGGACCGCACGCCACCGGCTGCGGTCGACAACCCGGTGCTCAGCGCCGATGGCAAACAGCTGTCAGGCAGTGGCGAAGCCGGCGCCACCGTGCAGGTGCGCAACGCCGCCGGCACCGTGGTCGGCACCGCGACCGTGGGCGCCGATGGCCGGTTTACGGTCACCTTCGATACCCCACAGGCAACCGGCCAGGCCCTCGGTGTGAGCCAGGTGGATGCAGCGGGCAACACTTCGCCTGCTGTCACCCTCAGTACAGCCGACCTCACCCCACCAGCCCCACTGACCAATGTGGTGCTCAACAACAATGGCCTGACCCTCACCGGCCTGGGTGAAGCGGGTGCCAGCGTGACCGTGCGCGGCCCCGATGGCACCATCATTGGCACAGGCGTGGTGGCCGCCAACGGCAGCTTCACCCTCACCCTGACCAGTGCGCAACTTGACGCCCAGAACTTGAGCGTGACCCAGACCGACGCGGGCAACAACACCTCGCCTCCTGTTGCAGTGACAGCGCCGGACCTCACCCCACCAGCGGCGCCAGCCGACCTCGCCCTGGCCAGTACCGGCCTGCAGTTGAGCGGCAGCGCCGAAGCAGGCAGCACGGTCACTGTGCGTGATGCCGCAGGCAATATCCTGGGCACCGCCGTGGCCAGCAGCAATGGCACCTTCCAGGTCACCCTGAGCAGCGCCCAGACCAACGGCCAGACTTTGCAGGTTACCGCCACAGATGCCGCAGGCAACGTGTCGCCTGCCGCGCCTTACACCGCTGCCGATACCACACCGCCCACCGCCGTCGCCAACCTGGCCGTCGCCGCCGACGGCGCCAGCCTTACAGGTACTGGCGAAGCCGGCGCCACGGTCACCGTGCGTGCGCCCGACGGCACCTCGCTGGGGACCGCCACGGTCGGCAGCGATGGCCGTTTCACCGTAGCGCTCAGCCCTGCAGCCACAGCCGGCGAAAGCCTCAGCGTGACCCAGGCCGATGCCGCGCAGAATGCCTCGCCGGCGCAGACCGTGACCGCGCCGGGCAACCTGGCACCGGACATTCCGGACAACCTGACGCTCTCAGCCGATGGCCTGGTGGTTACCGGCAATGCATCCCCCGGCAGTACCGTCAATGTGTATGGGCCTGACGGCGTGCTGTTGGGCACTGCGCCAGTCGGCAATGACGGCAGTTTCACGGTCAACCTCGACAGCGCACAGGCCAACGGCGAAGTCTTGCAGGTCAGTGCCGTGGGCACCGACGGCAGTGCTTCGCTGCCTGCGACCCTGCAGGCACCGGACACCACCGCCCCGCAACCGCTGACCAACCTGGTGCTGAGCAGCGACGGCCTGACGCTCACCGGCCGCGGTGAACCGGGCGCCACAGTGGCCGTGATCGGCGAAGGCGGTGTCGACCTGGGCACTGCCGTGGTCGATGCCAGTGGCAACTTCAGCATTGACCTGAGCACCGCACAGATCAATGGCGAACAACTCAGTGCACAGCAGACCGACGCCGCGGGCAACGAGTCCGACAGTGTCAGCCTGACTGCGCCCGACCGTGTGGCACCTGATGCTGCCGGCAACCTGGCATTTGCCGGCGGCGGCAGCTTGCTCAACGGTACCGGCGAGGCCGGTAGCACCGTCAAAGTGCTGGCTGCCGATGGCAGCACACTGGGCAGCGCTGTGGTCCGCGCCGACGGTACCTTCCAGGTCACCCTCAGCGCACCACAGGCCAACGGCCAGCAGGTGCAAGTGATACTGACCGATGCCGCCGGCAACCAGTCCGACCCCAGCGCCATCATTGCAGCCGATACCACCCCACCGGCCGCCCCCACCGAGCTTGCGATTTCCAGCGACGGGGTTACCCTCACCGGCCGCGGCGAGCCCGGCGCGCAGGTCAGCGTCAGCAACGCGCAGGGCGACGAAATCGGTACGGCAGTGGTCGATGCCAGCGGTAACTTCACCGTCACCCTCAACCCGGCGCTGGGCAACGCCGAACTGCTCAGCCTCAGCCAGGCCGACGCAGCCGGTAACGTGTCGGCAGTCGCCACGTTGCAAACGCCTGATTTCACGCCGCCGGCCATCCTCACCGAGGTGGCCATCAATGCCGATGGCAGTGTGGTCACCGGCCTTGGCGAACCGGGCGCTACCGTCACGGTGACCAATGCCGCAGGCGTACTGCTCGGTACGGCCATTGTGCTCGCCGATGGCAGCTTCTCGGTGGAACTGGCGCCCGCCCAGATCAACCAGCAAGTGCTGGCGGTACAGCAGGCCGACCCACCCGGCAACATCAGCGCGCCGGTCACGATCGATGCACCCGACCTCACGCCACCGGCACCGGCAACCGAACTGCGCCTCAATGCTGCCGGCGATCAGTTGAGCGGCGTCGGCGAAGCAGGCACCACGGTAAGGGTATACCTGGGCACCACTGAAATCGGCACCGCCACGGTGGGTGCCGACGGCACCTTCGTGGTCGACCTCAGCTCGCCGCAGCTCAATGGCCAAAGCCTTCAGGTAACCCTGACAGACGAAAGCGAAAACGTATCGCCCATAAGCTCCGTCACCGCGGTCGATACCACGCCGCCGGCTGCGGTTGTTGCGTTGCTCAACGACAGCGGCACCCAACTCACCGGTAGCGGCGAAGCAGGGGCGCGCATCACCGTGATGAACGACCGTGGCGACATGGTCGGCCAGGGCGTGATCGACCCTGACGGCACCTTCGTGCTTGACCTGACAACCCCACAGATCGACGGCCAGGTACTGACCGTCGTCGCTCAGGACGTCACCGGCAACCCCTCCGCGCCATTCGAAGTGACCGCACCGGACTTGGTGCCACCAGCGCAACCTGCCGACTTGGCGCTGGACCCGACGGGCACGCTGCTGATCGGTAGTGCCGAACCCGGCAGTACCATCACCGTGCGTGGCCCGGACAACACCATTGTCGGCACCGTCCAGGCCACCGTAGACGGCACCTTCAGCGTGACGTTGAGCCCGGCGCAGACCAACGGTCAACTGCTGACCGTGGTCTCTACCGATGACGCCGGCAATGCTTCGCTGCCAGCCACCTACCAGGCTACCGACACGTCGCCACCTGCTCTGGTCACCAACCTGGCAATCAATACCGACTACGACGTGCTCACCGGGCGCGGTGAGCCCAACGCTACAGTGACCGTCAGCCTGGCAGGCAATCCCATCGGCACCGGCGTGGTCGATGCCAGCGGCAATTTCTCCATTGAACTGGACCCCGCCCCCGGGCCTGCCGCCATCTTGACCGTCACCCAGAACGACGGCGCGAACACCTCGGAGGAAGAAACTTACCTGACTCCCCTGGTTCCACCTCCAGCCCCCCCCACCGATGTGGTGCTCGGCAGTGACGGCCTGACGCTGACCGGCAATGCCACCAGTGGCGCGTCGATACGCGTCTACGACGAAGACGGCGACTTGATCGGCAGCGGCGTAGCCGACCTCAACGGCGACTTCAGCCTTCAACTCGATACCGCACAACTCAATGGGCAGTCACTGTCGGTCACTGCCGTGGACCTGGTAGGCGGCGAATCGCAGCCAGTATTCGTGCAGGCGGACGACACCACTGCGCCGGCCAACCCGGTGGTCACTGCGCTGTCCGCCAATGGCCTGGTGCTTACCGGTACCGGCGAAGCCAATGCCACGGTCACCGTGCGTGATGCCAGTGGCAATGTGCTCGGCACCGGCGTGGTCAACGCTGGCGGCGTGTTCAGCATCAACCTGGCCAGCGCGCAGCTCAACGGCCAGGTACTCGGTGTGACGCAGGTCGATGTTGCACAGAATGCCTCGGGCAGCACCAGCTATACCGCGCCGGACACACAGGCGCCAGCTGCACCGACCAGCCTTGCCGTGACCGGCGCAGGCACCGTACTGACCGGCGTCGGCGAGCCCGGCGCGACAGTCACCGTCACCGGCCCGGGCGGACCGTTGGGCAGCGCCGTGGTACAACCCGACGGCAGCTTCACCGTCAACCTCAGCAGCACGCAGAACGACGGGCAGTTGCTTACCGTGCGCCAGTCCGATGCCGCCGGCAACCAGTCCGGCAGCGCCAGCATCACTGCACCGGACACCACGCCACCCGCCGCGCCAGTGGCCGCCATCAACGCCAACGGCACCACGGTAAGCGGCTCTGGCCAGATCGGCAGCACCGTCACCGTGCGCGACACTGCAGGCACCGTGCTGGGCACCGCCACAGTGGGCAGCAACGGCCTGTTCGTGGTCAGCCTGGCGGCGGCGCAAATCGACAACCAGGCCCTGACAGTCACCTTGACCGATGCCACCGGCAACACCTCGACCGGCACCGCACTGACCGCTCCAGACCTCACCCCGCCAGCGCTGGCCAGCAACCTGGTGATCAGCGCCGACGGCAGCACCCTGACCGGCAGCGGCGAGCCTGGCGCCACGGTCACGGTGCGCAGCTCCACCGGCACCGTCCTGCAAACCGGCACGGTGCAGCCCGACGGCACCTTCTCCGTAACCCTGACCCCTGCCCAGGACAACGGCCAGACACTGTCGGTATCGCTGACCGACCCACGCAACAACGCCTCCGGCAGCGTTGCCATCACCGCACCGGACGTGGACGCCAACGCACCGGTGACCGCCAGCGACAATCTGGCCACCGCCACCGTGAACCTGGCACCGGTTGTCGCCACGCAGACCTACACCGACAGTTTCACCACACTGCTGGCGGGCTTCAGCAAGACCTACACCTGGACCGTCGACGCCGGCACCACGGTGGACCCGACCCTGACGCTGACCACCAGCAGTGCCCTGGCCCTGCTCGACAATGCCACCTTCACCCTGCAGGTGAAAGACGCGTCCGGGGCCTGGGTGACACTGGCTACCGGTAACAGCCTGGGCCTGCTCGACCTGATTCTGCTCCCCTTGGGCGAGGGGGTGCAGGTCGACATCGGCGAACTGCAGGCCGGTGAATACCGCCTGACCGTAGGCAGCGGCGGCATCGGCCTGGTGACCAACGTCACCACCACGCTGGACATCGAAACCTCCAGCCTGACCGAGCTCACCGGCACCGGTACCCCCACTACCGGCAACGTCATCACCGACCCCGGTGTCGACGGCACCACCGATGCCCGTGGCCCGGACAGCAGCGCCGTGCTGCAGGTGCTCAAGAACGGCAGCTACGTCACCGCCGGCAGCGCCACCGAGGTGCAGGGCCTGTATGGCACCCTGGTGATCCGCGCCGATGGCAGCTACACCTACACCCCGAACGGCACCCCGTCCAGCGTCGGTAAGGTGGACGTGTTCAGCTACCAACTGGTGCACGGCAACGGCCTGACCGATGTCGCCAACCTCTACGTGCGGATCGACAGCCCGCAAGCCACGGAGGTCTGGAGCGACAGCAACCTTGGCGCGCCCGCCACGGTGGTCGATGCCGTCAACGACATCGACAGCAGCGACATCAGCCTGGCAAACCGGGTGGACACCGACAGCGCCACACTCGGAACGCTGCCCCTGCCGCTGATCGGCTCGCGGCAGGCGATCTACGAGACCACCGTTGCCGCCGATACCACCGCCAACCTGCAAGTGGTGCTCAACTCCGCCAACCTGCTGGGCCTGCTCAACGGCACCACCATCGCCCTTTACAAACTCAACACGGCTACCGGCCAGTACGTACTTGTGCAGTCTGTGCCCGGCAGTTCGCTGATCAGCCTGCTCGGCGGCGGCTCGGCCTACACCTTCCAGAACCAGGGCCCAGGTGCCTACGAGATCCGTGTCAGCGCAGGTGGCATCGGCCTGCTCAGTTCGATCACTACCAGCCTCAACACCACCACCACGTACACCAACGAGTTCGTGGTCAGCGGCTACACCCCAGTGACCGGCAACCTGTTGACCGACACCGCCGGCGGCGGTGCCGACAACCTCGGTTCGACGCTGACCGTGCTCAGCGTGCTGGTAGCGGCCAACACCTACGCCATCCCCGGTTACAACGGCGTCAGCGTGACCGGCACCTACGGCACGCTTCTGGTGAACGCTGACGGCAGCTACACCTATACCCTCAAGGAGGGCCTGACCTCGGCAGTGGTCGGCCAACAGGACACTTTCACCTACGAACTGACGCACCCCAACGGCACCACCGATACCGCAACGCTGACCATCAACCTGGACAACGCTGCCGGGCTCACCGCGACCACCTCGCTGCTGGCTGACGGCGGCGACGAGGGGGCGGCCCTGGCCAGTGTCGCCGCGGCGGCCTCCGCCGAGGTGATTGCCGGCACCGATGGCAATGACCAACTCGATGGCAGCCAGGGTGGGCAGATCAGCCTGCAAGGCGGCGCCGGCGACGACACCCTCGTGGTTGTGGACCAGGCCTTTGCCGGCGTCGAGGGCGGCAGTGGTACCGACACCCTGCTGTGGGGTGGCGGCGATGCCAGCATCGACCTGGGCTCCCTGGCCGGGCGTGTCCACGATATCGAGATCATCGACCTCAACGACACCAGCGGGGTGACCCTGACGCTGAACCTGGCGGATGTGGTGGCCGTCACCGAAAGCGGCAGCAGCACGCTGCTGATCAACGGCGACGACAAGGATTCGGTGCACATGACCGATAACTGGAACCTCACCGGCAGCCAGAGCGCCGACGGCATCGACTATAACCAATACACGGCCCAGGAGGACCCGAGCCACCACCTGTGGGTGCAAAACGGCATTCATGTCGTCTGAGGCCGCAGTAACCCGCCGGGCGCCATGCCCGGCGGCAAGGACGATCAGCAGTAAGGGAATTATGTGAAGCGAAGCAGTGCGCTGTCACCGCTGTTGCCGGGAGCCGTCGCGCTACTGGTACTGATTTCAAACCCGGTTGCCCAGGCAGCCGATGACATAGACCCTACGCTGCGTACCATCGGGCCGTCACTGCTACGCGATGCCCCCGATGCCATCCCTGCCCGCCCACCGGCAGGCCAGGCCGCCAACAATGGCGATCGCCTCGGCCTGGCCGAGGCGGTGCTGGCCGCTGCGCAGTGGCACCCCAGCATCGCTGAAGCCATCGGCAACCTGTACAAGCAAGGCGAAGGCATCAACGTGGCCCGCGCCGGTTACTACCCACAGGTTTCCGGCGGTATCCGCACCGGCTATGACAGCGGTTATGGCGGCGACCGCAGCAGCCAGGCGCTGAACCTGTCGCTCAAGCAGATGCTCTACGATTTCGGCAAGGTCGACAGCGCTGTCGACGCGGCCCACGCTGCTGCCGCCCGCGCCCAGGCCAACATCCTGCTGGTGGTCGACGACCTGGCCCGCGATACCGCCTACGCCTGGATCGAAACCCGCCGTTACGAGCAGCTCATGGTGATTGCCCGCGAGCAGATCAAAGGCGTTGGCGATATAGCCGGCATGGCGCGCCAGCGCAGCGACATGGGCGCCAGCACGCGCTCCGACGTGGTCCAGGCCGAGTCCCGGGTGGAAGGCGCCCGCGCCACCCTGGAGGAGTATCAGGCCCAGTACGAACGGTGGCGCTCGACCCTCGCCGCCCTGCTCGGCCGCGTCGCACCGCCGGCCCTGGCCGAAGAAACGCCCCCCGAACTCAACCAGGCCTGCAAGCGCCCACCGCAAGCCGACGACCGCCTGCCTGCAGTGCTCATGGCCCTGGCCCTGCGCGCGCAATCCAAAGCCGAACTGGCACAAGCCAAGGCCGAGGCCTACCCGACACTGTCGCTGCAGCCGCAGGTCAACCACTACCTGGACAACGACTACGACCGCGACAACAACCGCCTCGACCGCACCCAGGCGGGCATCTACCTGAACCTGGAAGTGCCGATCTACCAAGGCGGCGCCATCAGCGCCCGCAGCCGCGCGGCCGGGCATGCCCTGACCGCCGCTGACTCCGCCGAAGACGCCGCACGCCTGCAGGCCCGCCGAGGGCTGGCCGAAGCCATGGCGCAAACCTCGGGGCTGGGCCGCCGGCTGAGTTCGCTCAAGGCCCGCCAGGCCAGCATCAAAGAGGCACGCATGCTCTACGGCCGGCAATACCTGGACCTGGGCACGCGCCCGCTGCTCGACCTGCTCAATGCCGAGCAGGAAATCTACCAGTCGCGCTTTGAACTTGCCGGCACCCGTTCCGACCTGCTGCGCCTGGATGTCGACTGCCTGTACAACACCGGCGCCCTGCGCATGGCCTTGGGCCTTGAAGGGCGCAACCTGCAAGGGGTGGAGATCGAGCCATGAACGATACCGTCAACCTGAGCCAAGCCACGCAGCAGCAAAACCCGGAGCAGGCTATCGTCCATCGGCCGGACCTTGGCCCGTGGCTTGAAGTCATGCTGCAGGTCGCCCACCACTACCGGCTGGATGTATCACCCCAGCGCATTCGCCTGGCGGCCGTGGAAGATGCCCGGCCGCTGGATGAAATCCTGCGCCACATGGCGCGCCAGGCCGGCCTGTCGCTGCGCTTCGTGCGTTTCGATGCCAAAGCCCTGCGGCAATGGCGTACACCACTGGTGCTGGAGCTCGATGATGGCCAACTGGCGGTGGTCGAAGCCGTGACCGAGGACAACGAGCTGGCCGTGGTGTTCGCCGGCGACCAGAGCCTGACCTCGCGCCTGCCCCGCGAAGCGCTCGAAGGGCGCATCAACCGCGTGGCACTGATGCGCCCGGCACGGCCGTTGCGCGATGTGCGTACCGACGACTACACCGCCCCATACGACCGCCACTGGTTCGCCCGCATCGTCCTGCGCGACCTGCGCCCGTATGGGCAGGTGATGGTCGCCTCGCTGGTGGCCAACGTGTTGGCCCTGGCTGGCGTGCTGTTCTCGATGCAGGTGTATGACCGGGTGATCCCCGCCGAATCCCTGCCCACGCTGTACGTGCTGTTCGGCGGTGTGGTGCTGGCGCTGGTGTTCGACTTCAGCATGCGCCTGCTGCGCCTTAAGGTTACCGACCTGCTCGGCAAGCGCGCCGACCTGCGCGTGTCGGACCTGGTCTACGGCCATGCCCTGCGCCTGCGCAACTCGGCACGGCCGAAGTCCACCGGCTCGTTCATTTCGCAGTTGCGCGAGCTGGAGTCGATCCGCGACCTGATCACCTCCAGCACCGCCACCGCGCTGGCCGACCTGCCGTTCTTCCTGTTGTTCCTGTTCGTGCTCTGGCTGATCGGCGGCGTGCTGGTGTTCATCCCGCTGGTGGCTCTGCTGGCCATGCTCCTGCCTGGCTTGCTGGCGCAGCGCCGGCTGGCACGCCTGGCCAATGCCTCGATGCGCGAGTCGTCACTGCGCAACGCCATGCTGGTGGAAAGCGTCCAGGGCCTGGACGAAATCAAGGCACTGCAGGCCGAAGCGCGCTTCGAGCGCCAGTGGAACCAGTACAACGCAGCCTGCGCCCATACCAACCTGCGCTTGCGTACCCTGACCAACGGCCTGGTGACCTGGACCCAGAACGTGCAAGGCGCGGTGTTTGCCGTGGTCATCGTCATCGGCGCGCCGATGGTGATTGCCGGCGACCTGACCACCGGTAGCCTGGTGGCCGCCTCGATGCTGTCCTCGCGGATGATGGCGCCGCTGGCGCAGCTCACCCATGTGCTGACCCGCTGGCAGCAAGCCAAGGTGGCACTACAGGGCCTGGACAAACTGATGCAGTCACCGGTCGACCACCCCGAAGGCGAAGCCCGTGTGCACCTGCCGGCCATCCGCGGCGAGTACCGGCTGCGCCAGGCCAACTTCCGCTACGACCCCGAGGCACCGCCGGTGCTCAACATCGGCCAACTGGACATCCGGCCGGGCGAGCGCATCGCCGTGCTGGGGCGCAACGGCGCCGGCAAGTCGACCCTGCTGCAGGCGCTGGGCGGTGCCATGGACCTGGTGCAAGGCGAGGTCACGCTCGACGGCATTGCCCTGGCCCACCTGGACCCGGCCGACCTGCGCCGTGACGTCGGCTTGCTGGCGCAGTATGCGCGGCTGTTCCACGGCACCCTGCGCGAAAACCTCACCCTCGGTGCCGGCCAGGCCAGTGACCAGGAACTGGTGGCCGCGCTGGCCGCCACGGGCGCACTGGACTTCGTGCGCCGGCTGCCCAAAGGCATGGACCACCTGATTCTGGAAGGTGGCCTGGGCCTGTCCGGCGGGCAACGCCAGGCACTGGTGCTGGCACGCCTGCTGGTGCGCCAGCCGCAGGTACTGCTGCTGGATGAACCCACCGCCTCGCTGGACGACACGACCGAGCGCAAGCTGCTCGATAACCTCGACCGCTTCTGCCAAGGCCGTACCCTGGTGATCGCCACTCACCGTTTGAGCGTGCTGCAACGGGTCGAGCGGATCATCGTGCTCGACGGCGGGCGCATCGTCATCGACGACAGCCGTGACGCCGCCCTGGCCAAACTGCAAGGAGCGCAGGCATGAGCAACCATGAACTCCCCGCGTCCTACCTGGATGGCCAGGACGATCAGGCCGTGCTGCGCGCAGGCCGTGTCATCACCGTGTGCGCGCTGATGCTCGCCGCGTTCCTGGCCTGGGCCGCCTGGTTCGAGGTCACCGAAGTCTCCACCGGCACCGGCAAAGTGATCCCAAGCTCCCGCGAGCAAGTGATCCAGTCGTTCGAAGGCGGCATCGTCGCCGAGATGAACGTGGCCGAAGGTGACCTGGTCGAGCGCGGCCAGGTGCTGGCCCAGCTCGACCCGACCAAGACTGCCTCCAGCGTCGGTGAAAGCGAGGCCAAGTACCGTGCTGCCACGGCCAGCGTTGCGCGCTTGCGCGCCGAGGTCACCGGCAAGCCGCTGGCCTTCCCCGACAGCCTGCGCGACTCGCCGGACCTGATCGACGCCGAAACCGCGCTATACCAGACCCGCCGCCGCGGCCTGGAACAGACCCTGGCGGGCATCGAGGACTCGCTGCGGCTGGTGCGCAGCGAACTGCAGATCACCGAAAACCTGGCCAAGATGGGCGCCTCCAGCCGGGTCGAGGTGATCCGCCTCAACCGCCAGCGCTCGGAGCTCGAGCTCAAGGCCAACGAAGCGCGCTCCGATTACCTGGTACGCGCCCGCGAAGAGCTGGCCAAGGCCAGCGCCGAAGCCGACAGCCTCTCGGAAGTGGTCCGCGGGCGCAGCGATTCACTGTCACGCCTGACCTTGCGCTCGCCGGTGCGCGGCATCGTCAAGGACATCGAGGTCAACACCCTGGGCGGGGTGGTACAGCCCGGTGGGCAGGTGATGAAGATCGTGCCGATGGATGAACGCTTGCTGATCGAGACGCGCATCGCCCCCCGGGACATCGCCTTCATCCACCCCGACCAGGCGGCCAAGGTGAAGATCAGTGCCTATGACTATTCGGTGTATGGCGGGCTGGAGGGCAAGGTGGTGGGCATCTCGCCGGATACCCTGCAGGATGAGGTGAAACCGGAAATCTATTACTACCGGGTGTTTATCCGTACCGAGCAGGACAGCCTGCAGAACAAAGCCGGCAAGCGCTTTGCGATCGTGCCGGGGATGATTGCCACGGTGGATATCCGCACGGGCGAAAAAACCATTCTCGATTACCTGATCAAGCCGCTTAACCGGGCCAAGGAGGCCTTGCGCGAGCGCTGAGGGCCGCTGCGCGGCCATCGC
The DNA here is from genome assembly GCF_044143025.1 of Pseudomonas sp. TR47. Taxonomy (NCBI): domain Bacteria; kingdom Pseudomonadati; phylum Pseudomonadota; class Gammaproteobacteria; order Pseudomonadales; family Pseudomonadaceae; genus Pseudomonas; species Pseudomonas sp. TR47. The sequence goes on from NZ_JBHFCS010000001.1 coordinate 333,396, forward strand.
CGGCAAGCCGGCACGACCTTGTAGGAGCCGGCTTGCCGGCGATAGGGCCAGCAAAGGCTGCCGCCAAGTTAAAGCCCAGCCCGAACAGGCCGATAACCGGTTATCCCCTGTCTTCCATGAAGGTCACCATGGCCACGCAAAATGCCCGCGCGGACGCGTTGTCCCTGCTGCTGTTCACCCTGCGCAGCGGCAAACTGATGGCAATCAACCTGCTCAAGGTCAGCGAGATCATCCCTTGCCCACCGCTGACCAGGTTGCCCGAATCGCACCCCCACGTGAAAGGCGTGGCGACCCTGCGCGGCAACCCGCTGTCGGTGATCGACCTGTCGCGGGCCATCGGTGAACGCCCGCTGGCCGACCCGGACGGTGGCTGCCTGATCGTCACCGAGATCAGCCGCTCGCGCCAGGGCCTGCATGTGCAGGCAGTGAGCCGCATCATCCACTGCCTGAGCACCGACATCAGGCCGCCGCCCTATGGCTCCGGCACCCGCTCGTTCATCACCGGTGTGACCCGTGTCGACAATACCTTGGTGCAGGTGCTGGACATCGAAAAGGTGATCCATGCCATCGCCCCGCCGGAGCCGGAGCCCGCGCCGGGCAAGCTGAACGAAGAAGACGCCAGCCTGTTGGCCGCCGCCAACATCCTGGTGGTGGACGATAGCCAGGTGGCGCTGCAACAGTCGGTGCACACCCTGCGTAACCTGGGCATCGACTGCCACACCGCACGCAGCGCCAAGGATGCAATCAACGTGCTGCTGGAGCTGCAGGGCACTGCGCAGGAGATCAACATCATCGTCTCCGACATCGAGATGTCAGAGATGGACGGCTATGCCTTCACCCGTACCCTGCGCGAAACCCCGGACTTCCAGCACCTCTACGTGCTGCTGCACACCTCGCTGGACAGCGCGATGAGTGCCGAGAAGGCCAGGTTGGCGGGGGCCAATGCCATCCTGACCAAGTTCTCCTCACCGGAGCTGACCGATTGCCTGGTGGTGGCGGCGCGCACGGTAGTGTTTGCAGAGCGATGAAGGCCGTGCTGTCATATTCAGCGACAAACTCCCTGGCCTGTTGCCGGGGATGCCTCGGTCATACTTCGCCCCCCTCGAACGTTTCACGGTATTGCGTATGAAGTTTTTCAGCTCTCTTCTGATCGCCTGCGCCCTTTTCAGCGGTGTTGCCCAGGCCTCCAGCAGCCAGGCCTGGAACGAACAACGCCAGCAGATGCTCAAGGCCTGCCTGGCCGCCAGCCAGTTCAAGGACGCCCATGCCCGCGGCAAACCTGCGGAGTTCGATGACCAGGTCGGCTTCAGCGCCCTGGTCATCGAAGGGGTGTATCCACAAAAGCACATGCAGCAACGCACCGGCTCCGAGCTGTGCCTGTACGACCGCCAGCACCAGCGGGCCTTCGTCAGCGAATGGAACCCAGACGCCACGTGAACGACTCTCTGCGTTTTGCCTGTACCGGCTGCGGCAAGTGCTGCACCGGCCACCATGTACCACTGACCCTGGCCGAGTCGCGCCAGTGGGCGGCATCCGGCGGCCAGGTGGTGGTGCTGATCGAAGCCTTTGTGGAGGATGGCCCGGGGATGCCGGCAGACCAGCGTGAGCATGTGCTGCGCCGCTCGCACCCGGTGCCTTGCGGTGACAGCGAGGTACGGGTTTCGGTGACCTTTGCCGCGTTCAACCCCGGGCGCTGCCGCAACCTGGACGAAAACGACCTGTGCACCATCTACGAGAGCCGGCCGCTGGTCTGCCGCATCTACCCGGTGGAAATCAACCCGCACATTCCACTGAGGCCAGAGAACAAGGACTGCCCGCCCGAGGCTTGGGAGCAAGGGCCTGAGCTGATTCATGGCTCGTTACCGGTGGACCCGGCGCTGCTGGCACTGGTGCAGGCGTCCCGGCAGGCAGATCGTGATGACATCGCGGCCAAGGTTGCCGTGTGCCAGGCCCTGGGCATGACCATCAGCGCGCTCAAGGGCAATGGCTTCACGGCCTACCTTCCAGACATGGGCGCCTTGGCGGCGGCGCTGGCGGATGTACCGCCACCGCACCATGCGCCGTGGGCGCTGCACGTGCAGGACGCGGCCCTGCTGGCCAGCCTGCAGGCGCAGGGCTTGCAGGCTGGCGACACGCCTTCGCAGTACTACGCCTTCATCGGTTTCTAGCAAAGCCAGCACCAAATCCCGGCGATCTCCCTGTGGGAGCCGGGCTTGCCGGCGATGGGCCGCAAAGCGGCCCCACAACCGCTCAAGCGCTGCGGTTCATGCCCATTTCCATGTCGTTGATCAGTGCTTTGGCCATGGCACTGAGAATGCGTGCCGCACTGCCTGCGATCATGTTGCCTTCCATCTCGGCTTCCTCGCTCAAATGCCGGATACAACCGAGCAAGACCGACAGCTCGTCGAAAGCATGATCGAGCGGTATGCCCGGCTGGATGGCGTACAACTCGAGGAATGTTTCCTTGCCGGCTGTGCTGCGCGATTTCAGTTCATCACTCATGGATGATCTCCTTGCATCGCCATATGGGCGACAAGGACACGCAGCAGTTCAGTGAGAATGCCGAGGTTTTCCAGCAGCGCGTAGCGATGGTCTTCGGCTTCGGTGTCGAGGTAGAGCTGGCTGGTTTTGCAGAGGCAGTCCATCAGCGCAGCAGCGTGAGACCTGGCGTCTTCGGGGGAGAGGTCGGCGATGATTGTGATGTAAGGGATCGGGAATGAGTCCGGTGGATCGGGAACGATTTTTTTCATGATGACTTTCCTGAAGATGCTATTGGAAAGCGACCACCTTGTTCTTCTCACGGATTGGGTGGCAGCCGTACGCGAGGTGAGAAGACCGCGTCCAGGAACCGCGGCCCGGACCGAAGCCCGCACACGCACGGCTGCCATGAAAAATGGCATCCTGGATACAGCTGCGGCTTCTCACGGCCGCTCGCCGTTGTGGCGAACCGTGAAGTTATCGCTGAAACAGTTCCCCGCCTATCAGACGCCATCCGACAGAGGGCGTAGGATAATTCGTCATGGCTTCGCTCTTGAAGCATCTGGTTTCAGATTCAGAATCTTCTTACGAATCAAGGGGAGCAGAGGTATGAATCGGTCAGGGTCGCGGTAGGGCTACCAACTGCCCCCAACCTGTCAGCGCTGTCAGCCAGCTGTCACGCTGCCGACCCGGTCACAGCGCTATAAGCTTCAATAACCGCCCCCTCCTCTTGGCCAAGGTGCCCGCGCCGATGCGACGTCCTACCCGCCCTCTCCTGCTGGCCGCCACCGCCCTGCTCGCCCTTGCAGCACTGGGCATCTGGTATGGCCAGCGCCAGGAGGCGCCGGTTGCGCGCGCCCAAAGCGCCGTTCCGGTGCGCGTGGTCAGCGTTGCCCAGCAGGACGTGCCGCGCTACGCCAGCGCCATCGGCTCCGTGCTGTCGCTGCACAGCGTCGAAATAAAACCGCAGGTCGAAGGGGTGCTGACCCGGGTACTGGTCAAAGAGGGCCAGTGGGTCAAGCAAGGCGACCTGCTGGCCACCCTGGACGATCGCAGCATCCGCGCCAGCCTCGACCAGGCCCGCGCCCAGCTCGGCCAGAGCCAGGCTCAAATCCAGGTGGCCGGCGTCGACCTCAAGCGCTACCGCCTGCTCAGCAGCGATGACGGCGTGTCCAAGCAGACCCTCGACCAGCAACAGGCGCTGGTCAATCAGCTGCAAGCCACCGTAAAAGGCAACCAGGCCGCCATCGCCAATGCCGAAGTCCAGCTCTCCTACACGCAGATTCGCTCCCCCGTCACCGGGCGTGTCGGCATCCGCAACATCGACCCCGGCAACCTGGTGCGCGCCAGCGATACCCAGGGCCTGTTCAGCGTGACCCAGATCGACCCCATCGCGGTCGAGTTCTCCCTGCCGCAACAGATGCTGCCAACCCTGCAGGGCCTGCTGAAGGCGCCCACGCCCGCATTGGTGCAGGCCTACATGGACGCCGATGGCGAAAGCAACCTGCTGGGTGAAGGCCACCTGGCCCTGATCGACAACCAGATTTCGGCCAACACCGGCACGGTGCGGGTCAAGGCCGAGTTCGACAACAAGGACGGCCGGCTGTGGCCGGGGCAACTGGTGACCATCCGCTTGCGCACGGCCGTCCAGGAGAATGCCCTGGTGGTGCCGCCGCCAGTGGTGCAGCGCGGCGTCGACGGCCACTTCGTCTATCGCCTGGACGGTGACCAGGTCACCAGTGTGCCGGTCAAGGTGCTGTACCAGGACAGTGGGCTGAACATCATTGCCGGGGTCAAACCGGGCGAGCGTCTGGTGCTCGATGGCCAGTCGCGGCTCAAGCCCGGCTCGCGCGTGGAGGTCACCCCCAACGCACCGCCGCCGTCGGAAATGGCCGGCCGCCGGAGCCAGCCATGAATAGCCGCAACAGTGTGTCGGCCTGGTGCATCGACCACCCCATCGCCACGCTGCTGCTGGCTTTCGCGCTGGTGCTGTTGGGTGTCATCGCCTTTACCCGCTTGCCCGTGGCGCCCTTGCCGGAAGCTGACTTCCCGACCATCCAGGTCTCCGCGCAACTGCCTGGGGCCAGCCCGGAAACCATGGCCTCTTCGGTGGCCACGCCGCTGGAGGTGCAGTTCAGCGCCATCCCCGGCATGGCCCAGATGACCAGCAGCAGCGCACTGGGCTCGACCACCCTGATCCTGCAGTTCACCCTGGACAAGAACATCGACACCGCCGCCCAGGAGGTCCAGGCGGCCATCAACACGGCTACCTCACGCCTGCCCCAGGACCTGCCCAACCCGCCGACCTGGCGCAAGGTCAACCCGGCAGACAGCCCGGTACTGGTGCTCACCGTCAGCTCCGCACAGATGCCCGGCAACGACCTCAGCGACTATGCCGAAACCTTGCTGGCGCGCCAGTTGAGCCAGATCGAAGGGGTCGGCCTGATCAACATCACCGGCCAGTTGCGCCCGGCCATCCGTGTGCAGGCGCAGCCGGAAAAGCTCGCCGCCATGGGCCTTACGCTCGCCGACCTGCGCCAGGCCATCCAGCAGACCAGCCTGAACCTGGCAAAGGGCGCCCTGTATGGCGAGCACAGCGTGTCGACCATCGCCGCCAACGACCAACTGTTCCACCCCGAGGACTACGCCAGGCTGATTGTCTCTTACCGCGACGGCGCCCCCGTGCACCTGCAGGACGTGGCCAAGGTGATCAACGGCGCCGAGAATGCCTACGTCAAAGCCTGGTCCGGCAACCAGCCGGGCCTGAACCTTGTGGTGTTCCGCCAGCCTGGCGCCAACATCGTCGACACCGTGGACCGCGTGCTCGGTGCCCTGCCCAAGCTGCAGGAGATGCTGCCGGCCTCGGTCGAGGTGTCGGTGCTGCAGGACCGTACCCAGACCATCCGCGCGTCGCTGCATGAGGTGGAACTGACCCTGATCATCGCCGTGGCCCTGGTGATCGGGGTGATGGCGCTGTTCCTGCGCCAATGGTCGGCCACCCTGGTGGTGTCCAGTGTGCTGGGCGTATCGCTGATCGCCACCTGCGCGCTGATGTACGTCTTCGGTTTCAGCCTCAATAACCTGACCCTGGTGGCCATCGTCATTGCTGTCGGCTTTGTGGTGGACGACGCGATCGTGGTGGTGGAAAACATCCACCGCCATCTGGAAGCCGGCGAAGACAGCCGCACGGCGGCGCTCAAAGGGGCAGGCGAAATCGGCTTCACCGTGGTGTCGATCAGCTTCTCGCTGGTTGCCGCGTTCATTCCGCTGCTGTTCATGGGCGGCGTGGTGGGCCGGCTGTTCAAGGAGTTCGCCCTGACCGCGACAGCGACCATTCTGATTTCGGTGGTGGTGTCGCTGACCCTGGCGCCGACCCTGTGCGCGCTGTTCATGCGTCGCCCGCCCACGGAACATCACGGCGGCTTCGGGGACCGGCTGCTGAAGTGGTACGAAAAGGGCCTGGACCGGGCGCTGGCCCATCAGCGCCTGACCCTCGGCGTGTTCGGCCTGACCCTGGCCCTGGCGGTGGTCGGCTACGTGGCCATCCCCAAGGGTTTCTTCCCCCTGCAGGACACCGGTTTCATTCTCGGCACCACTGAAGCAGCAGCGGATGTGTCATACCCGTCGATGATCGACAAGCACCTGGCACTGGCGAAAATCATCGAAGCCGACCCCGCCGTGAGGGCCTTCTCCCATTCGGTAGGGGTTACCGGCAGCAACCAGACCATCGCCAACGGCCGTTTCTGGATCGCCCTCAAGCCCCGCGGCGAGCGCGATGTTTCAGCCAGCGAGCTGATCGACCGGCTGCGCCCGCAACTCGCGCAGGTGCCAGGCGTGGTGCTGTACATGCGGGCCGGCCAGGACATCAACCTCAGCTCCGGCCCGTCACGTACCCAGTACCAGTACGTGCTCAAGAGCAACGACGGCGTCGCCCTCAACCTGTGGACCCAACGCCTGACCGAGCGCCTGCGCGAAAACCCGGCGTTGCGCGACCTGTCCAACGACCTGCAACTGGGCGCCAGCGTTACCCGCATCGACATCGACCGCCAGGCTGCGGCCCGTTTCGGCCTGACCACCACCGACGTCGACCAGGCGCTGTACGATGCGTTCGGCCAGCGGCAGATCAGCGAATTCCAGACCGAGACCAACCAGTACAAGGTGATCCTGGAACTGGACGCGCAACAGCGCGGCAAGGCCGAAAGCCTGAATTTCTTCTACCTGCGCTCGCCCCTGAGCAACGAAATGGTGCCGCTGTCAGCCTTGGCGCATGTCGCCGCGCCCAGCACCGGGCCGCTGTCGATCAGCCATGATGGCCTGTTCCCGGCCGCCAACCTGTCGTTCAACCTGGCCCCCGGCGTGGCCTTGGGCGATGCGGTGGCGATCCTGGAACGCACCCAGCGCGAACTGGGCATGCCCGACTCGATCAGCGGCAACTTCCAGGGCGCGGCGCAGGCCTTCCAGAGTTCGCTGTCGAGCCAGCCGTGGCTGATCCTCGCCGCACTGGTGGCGGTGTACATCATCCTTGGGGTGCTCTACGAGAGCCTGGTGCACCCGCTGACCATCATCTCGACCCTGCCTTCGGCGGGCCTGGGCGCGTTGCTACTGCTGTGGGCCATGGGCAAGGACTTCAGCATCATGGGCCTGATCGGCGTGGTGCTGCTGATCGGCATCGTCAAGAAGAACGGCATCCTGCTCATCGATTTCGCCCTGGAAGCCCAGCGCCGCCATGGCCTGACGCCCGAGCAGGCGATTCACCAGGCCTGCCTGACGCGCTTTCGGCCGATCATCATGACCACCCTGGCCGCCCTGCTCGGCGCGGTGCCGCTGATGTTCGGCTTTGGCGCCGGTGCCGAGTTGCGCCAGCCGCTGGGTATCGCTGTGGTCGGCGGCCTGCTGGTCAGCCAGGCCCTGACGCTGTTCACCACCCCGGTCATATACTTGGCCCTGGAGCGCTTGTTCCATCGCCGCCAGGCCGCCAGTGCGGTCGTGCCGAGTACCCACTGAGACAAGACCATGCGTGTGCTGATCATCGAAGACGAAGAGAAAACCGCTGACTACCTGCATCGCGGCCTGAGCGAGCAAGGCTTTACTGTCGACCTGGCACGGGACGGCATCGACGGCCTGCACCTGGCGCTTGAAGGTGACTATGCGGTGATCGTGCTCGATGTGATGCTGCCGGGCCTGGATGGCTATGGCGTGCTGCGTGCCTTGCGTGCGCGCAAGCAGACGCCGGTGATCATGCTCACCGCCCGCGAGCGTGTCGAGGACCGCATCCACGGCCTGCGCGAAGGTGCCGACGATTACCTTGGCAAGCCGTTCTCCTTCCTTGAACTGGTCGCCCGCCTGCAGGCCCTGACCCGGCGCAGCGGCAGCCACGAGCCGCTGCAGGTGCAGGTCGGCGACCTGTGGATCGACCTGATGGCGCGCAAGGCCAGCCGCGGCGGCCAACGCCTGGACCTGACCGCCAAGGAGTTCTCGCTGCTCAGCGTGCTGGCCAGGCGCCAGGGCGAAATCCTCTCCAAGACCGCCATCGCCGAGCTGGTCTGGGACATCAACTTCGACAGCGATGCCAATGTCGTCGAAGTGGCCATCAAGCGCCTGCGCGCCAAGCTCGACGGGCCATTCGACAACAAGCTGCTGCATACCATCCGAGGCATGGGCTATGTCCTGGAAAACCGTGCCGGTTAACTCCATCGCACTGCGCCTGTCGGCGCTGTTCATCCTGGTGGCGATGGGCGTGTTCCTGTTGATCGGTTCGGCACTGTACCGCCAGGTCGACCACAGCCTGGACATGCTGCCGGCGGCCGAACTGGACGCCCGCTTCAGCGTGCTTGAATCCACCCTCAACCGCTTCGGCACACCGGAGCATTGGGCAAAGATCAGCAACAAGCTCAACCTGCTAAGCGAGGAAGACAAACGCATCCGCTTCTGGGTGGTCGGCAGCGACCCGGCGTTCGAATATGGCCACCCCAGCGAAAGGGTACGCGCATTCGCCGAAGGCCCGGAGGGGATGCGCGACCTGCGCCTGCCTGACCGGCCCTACCCTTACAAGGTGCTGGTCAGCGAGTTGCCGGCCCTGGCCGCTCGCCCGCCACTGCGCTTTCTGATCGCCATCGATACCGAGACCTTCTGGCAGGCCCAGCACAGCCTGCTGGTGGCCATCGTCGGGCTGGCGGTGCTCGGAGTGCTGCTGGCCTCGGTGCTCGGCTACTGGGTGGCGCGCATTGGCCTGCGCCCGTTGCTGGCGCTGTCCAACGAGGCGCAGGCCTTGGCCCCCCCGCGCCTGGATGGCCGCCTGCAAACTGTCAACCTGGCCCCGGAACTGGCGCAATTCGCCGGTGCTTTCAACGCGGCGCTCGACCGGGTCAGCCAAGCCTATTCGCAGCTGGAAGCGTTCAACGCCGACGTTGCCCACGAACTGCGCTCGCCGCTGACCAACCTGATCGGCCAGACCCAGGTCGCCCTCACCCGGGGGCGCAGCGCCGAACACTACTTCGAGGTGCTGCAATCGAACCTGGAAGAACTCGAACGCCTGCGCAGCATCATCAACGACATGCTGTTCCTCGCCAGCGCCGACCAGGGCAGCAAGGCCACCGCCCTGACCCAGGTATCGCTGGCCGACGAAGTGGCCACCACCCTCGATTACCTCGACTACATCCTCGAAGACGCCCAGGTCAGCGTCACTGTCAGCGGCGATGCCCAGGCCCCCATCGAAAAAGCCCAGCTGCGCCGCGCGTTGATCAACCTGCTGAACAATGCCGTGCAGCACACCGCGCCGCACCAGGTGATCCGCGTGCATATCGATGCCGGGCCGGAGCAGGTCAGCATTGCCGTGAGCAACCCCGGGCCGGCTATCGATGACGATCACCTGCCACTGCTGTTCGAGCGGTTCTACCGGGTGGATGCGGCGCGCAGCAACAGTGGCGGGGGCAACCATGGGTTGGGGCTGGCCATCGTCAAGGCGATTGCGCTGATGCACGGGGGTGAGGTTTTTGTGCGCAGCGAGGCAGGTGCCAACACCTTCGGCATTCGCCTGCCAAACGCTCAACTGCAGGGTTTTGCGGCCAAGGTCTAATGGTTTTCGCAGGGATAGTTACCTTTTGCGCAACAGTGCTTATCGCGCCAGGTGCTGTTTCCAAGGCAATGAAGAGACTAACTTTAGCCCTGTCTCCATTAGCACTTGCACCGCAAGAAGGTAGTTTCAACATGTCCAACAGTATGGGTATTGCCAGCGTTTTCGTTCTGTCTTCCCTGTTGTTGTCGCCCCTGGCCATGGCCGAAGAATCCCCGGCTTTCGTCGCCCGTAATGCACAGCTTGCCGCTGTTCACCAGGATGCCCGCGAGGCCGTCGCGCACAAGGCCGACGCAGGAAAAGATGCAGAACAGACAGCTTCCAAGGTTTCCCTCGACGCCAATGCCGAGAGCTGATCGCGCACCGCTGCCGCTCCCGTTTCCCCCCGGCTACACCATGGGCACCGCCGGTGCCGATATGTTAGCCTTTTAAAGCCGCTGCCGATCAGCGGCTTTTTTTATGTGCTTTGACGATCAGCCCGGCCGTTATTTCTCTAACAAGAAAGTTGCACATTCAAAAATAAAAACTGCCCCACCGTCAGATCAAAGGAGCTAGTACCGGTGCCTTCCGCGTTTCGTTTTACCCCGCTGTTCATTGCATTGACTGCAACGATGCCTTTCGCCGCCCAGGCAGATGAAGACAAGGCTGATGGCTTCATCGAAGGCTCGTCCTTCAACCTGCATTTTCGTAACGCCTACTTCAACCGCGACAACCACAACAGCGGCGTGCGCGACACCCGCGAGTGGGGCCAAGGCGCGGTTGCCCGCTTCGAGTCGGGCTACACGCCAGGCGTAATCGGCTTTGGCCTCGATGCGCACGCCATGCTGGGCTTGAAGCTCGATGGCGGTGGCGGCCATGCCGGCACCAGCATCCTGCCCAAGCACGTGAAGGACAACGGTGAACTGGGCGCCGCCCCGCACTCGTTCTCCACCGCAGGCGCGGCGGTCAAGCTCAAGGCCTTCGACACCGAACTCAAAGCCGGTGACCTGTTCCTTACCAACCCGGTGATCGCCGGCGGCGAAACCCGCATGCTGCCGCAGACCTTCCGTGGCGTCAGCCTGACCAACACCAGCATCGACGGCCTGCTGCTCGAAGGTGGCCAGGTCAGCTTCACCAAGCCGTACAACCAGAGCGGCCACCGCCGCATCGACACCTACTACGGCTCGCTGGATGAGCACGACAAAAGCAAGCATCTGAACTGGGCTGGCGCGTCGTGGAGCGGCACCGAGAACATCACTGCCAACCTTTACGCCGCCGAGCTGAAGGATATCTGGAACCAGTACTACGCAGATTTCGACTACACCTACGTGGTCAACGACCTGGTCAGCCTCAACCCGGGCGTGCACTTCTACCACACCCAGGACACCGGCCAGGCGTTGCTGGGCAAGATCGACAACAACACCTACAGCGTGCACTTCACCGTCAACGCCGGCTACCACAGCGTTACCGCCGCCTACCAGCGGGTCAATGGCGACACGCCGTTCGACTACATCAACCTGGGCGACAGCGTGTACCTGGACAACTCGCGCATGTACTCGGACTTCAACGCACCCAACGAGCGTTCGTGGAAGCTGCAGTACGGCTATGACTTCGCCGGGCTCGGCATGCCAGGGCTGAGCACCACCGTGTCGTACTCGCGTGGCGAGGCGGACCTGACCAAGGCTGACCAGAACAAAACCCACTACGACTACTACCGCGCCGATGGCAAGAACGCCCAGCACTGGGAACGTGACCTGGACGTGAAGTACGTGTTCCAGGAAGGCGACTTCAAGGACCTGTCGGTGCTGGTGCGCTATGCCGTACACCGCGGCAGCCAGGGGTATGCGTCGATCGACAACAACAGCGATAACGACGAATTGCGGGTGATCGTCGATTATCCGTTGAACGTGTTCTGACCTGGGACCGCAAGTCAGCCCCACACGGTGTGTGCAGACCGGTAGGCGCTGGCTTGCCGGCGATGGGCTGCACAGCAGCCCAATGCATGATTCCGTCGGACAAATCTTGTCCGACAATCACCACTTCCCTAAAATGTCGCCCGCCGCAACCGGCCCTGCCTCAGCAGTAGCGCGCATGCCCACTCGATTACCGCGTCTCGCACTCTACAGGTCGCACCCCGAGCTGATCCTCAATCTGGGCAGCTGCATCGCCGTGCTCGCTATCGTGGGCATCGTCAGTTATCTGTTGGGGCGCGAGCGCGAGAGTGTCGAGCAATCGGCCATCCGCTCCTCCAGCAATATCGTCCAGCTGATCGAAAGCGATATCCTGCGCAACGTCGAACTTTACGACCAATCCCTGCGCGGGCTGATCTGGGCCGTGCAGCATCCCGAACTGCTGCAGGTCGCCCCCAACCTGCGCCAACAGATCCTTTTCAACCAGACGTTCGCGGCGCCGGGGCGCGGCGATATTCTCTGGCTCAATGCCAATGGCGACGTCGTAGGCGACTCCACCAGTGTGATCCCGCGCCAGGCCAATTTCGCCGACGCCTTCGACTTTAGGGCCCATCGCCGCGACCCTGGCCTGGGCCTGTTGATCAGCCCACCGTTCAAGGCACGGCTCGGCGACCTCGACTGGTGCATCAGTTTCAGCCGGCGCATCTCCGCAGCCGACGGCAGCTTTGCCGGGCTGGCCGCCGGCGCCCTGCGCCTCTCCTATTTCAGTGAACTGTTCCAGCGCCTTGATATCGGCCATGAAAGCAGCATCAACCTGCTCAACCTCGACGGCCAGTTGCTCGCCCGCCAGCCGCGCCGCGATCAGGACCCGTTGGTCGGCACCAGCTTTGCCGACCGCCCCAACTTCAAACGCATCCTGGGCGAGCGCAGCGGCAGCTTTACAGCCCGCTCCAGCCTCTATGGCACCCAGCGCATGTACACCTTCGCCCGGGTCGCCGACCTGCCGTTGATCATACTGGTGGTGCATTCTGCCGATGAGGTGTTCCAGTCATGGCGCCGCACGGCGCTGGTGGTCAGTATCGCCACAGGCGTGCTGTGCATCGGCATTCTCTGGCTCACCCTGCTGCTGGGCCGCGAATTGCGCCGCAGGCATGAGGCCGAAGAGGGTCTGGCCACACTGGCAGCAACGGATAGCCTGACGGGGCTGGCCAACCGTCGCCGGCTGGATCAGGTGTTGCGCCAGGAGTGGGCGCGCGCCCAGCGCAACCGTAAGCCGTTGGCCGTGCTGATGGTGGATGTGGATCACTTCAAGGCATTCAACCAACGCCATGGTCACGCCGGCGGCGATCACGCGTTACGTGAAGTGGCCAAGACGATCGAGCAGTGCATACGACGCCCGGCAGACCTGGCGGCGCGGTATGGGGGGGAGGAGTTTCAGGTGGTGTTGCCGGAAACCGAACTGGCCGGTGCCCGTTTGCTGGCAGAGAGGATCCGGTCGCATGTCGAGGCGTTGGCACCTTTTGCCGATGATGTACACGCTGTGACGGTGAGCATCGGCATCAGCGTCCACACCCCCGGCACCCAACAAGACCTCGCGACCATGCTGGGTGCCGCGGATGAGGCGCTCTACCGGGCCAAGGCCAAAGGCCGAAACCGGGTAGAGGGCCCTGCGGATTAGGAGCGGGCGCGTGCGGCGTTGCGCAGTGCCTTCACCTGGTCGTGGTTACGCTGTACGCCCTGCAGTTGCTTTTCCACGAGCATATAGCTCGAATCACTGACGGAGCGGCCCAGCTTGACCAGCTTCTCACGCGCTTCCTTGTAGGCTTTGAGGGCATGGTCTTCACCGCGCTCTACTTCGTTGAGCACGGCCTCTTCATCCTTACCGGTAACCATCGACTTGAGGTTTACCCAGCCGCGGTGCAGGTCGCCGCTGACGCTGGTGGAGGTTTCCGGGTCGCCACCCAGGCGGCGCACTTCACTCTGCAGTTCGCCTGCTGCATTGGCGCATTCGCCAGCGCGCTGGACGAAGAACGCTTTGAGCTCCGGGTTTTTCACATCATCGGCCGACTCCTTGAACCCTTTCTCGCCGTCCTTGCTGTACTCGATCAGGTTGTTGAGCACGTCGATTACGTCTTTGTTGAGGTCGCTCATGGCTAAAACTCCTTGGCAGGTAATAGTCATGTAAACAGGAGCAGCCTTCGTGCCAAGCTTTCCATTGAATAAAATTACTTTAAAAACAATAGGTTAAAAAAATAACGCCTCGCTGGAAAACGGCGTTATGCATGATTGCCGCTTGGGCGCTCGTGCAGATTGCAGTATGGTCGGCGCACTTCCACTGCCAGGCACTGCCGATGAAACCGGAAACCCTTGAACTGCTGGTAATCCGCACCATGCCCTTCGGCAAATACCAAGGCCGGATCATTGCCGACCTGCCGGGTGACTACCTGGCATGGTTTGCGCGCAAGGGGTTTCCGGCGGGTGAGCTGGGTGGGTTGCTGGCGTTGATGCACGAGGTCGATCACAACGGCCTGGGAGATTTGCTGGTGCCGTTGCGGCAAAAGCATCGGCGCTGAGCCTGTTGCGGACTATCGCCGGCAAGCCGGCTTCCACAGGTACACCCATGGCCTTGAGAGCCGTGGGGTAACTGGGGAGCCGAATTGCCAGCGATGAGGCCAGTGATGATCGAACGCCCTAGCCCTTGGCCGGCGCCACGACCATTTCCACCCGTTCACTCTTCTTGATCAGCGCATACACCACCGCCGTCAGCAGGCTACCCGCGACAATGGCCAGCAGGTACAGCAGCGCATGGTTGATCGCATTGGGAATCAGCAGCACGAACAGCCCGCCATGGGGCGCCATCAGCTTGCAACCGAAATACATCGACAGCGCGCCGGTCAATGCGCCGCCGGCGATACTTGCCGGGATGACCCGCAGCGGGTCTTTGGCGGCGAACGGGATGGCGCCTTCGGAAATGAAGCACAAACCCAGCACCAGAGCGGCCTTGCCGGCCTCGCGCTCGCTCTGGGCGAACTTGCGCCGGGCCAGGAACGTGGCGATACCGAGGCCGATCGGCGGCACCATGCCGGCTGCCATGGTCGCCGCCATCGGCGCGTAGCTCGAGGATGCCAGCAGCCCTACCGAAAAGGCATAGGCCGCCTTGTTGATCGGCCCGCCCAGGTCGATGCACATCATGCCGCCAAGCAGCAGCCCGAGGAGGATGGCGTTGGTGGTGCCCATGCTGTCGAGAAACTGGGTCAGGCCTTCGAGCATGGCGGCCACCGGTTGGCCGACCACGTAGATCATCACCAGGCCTGTGAACAGGCTCGCCAGCAGCGGAATGATCAGGATCGGTTTGAGCGCATCGAGGCTGCTCGGCAGGCGTGCCCAGCGCGCAATGGCTTTGGCGCTGTAACCGGCGAGGAAGCCGGCGACGATACCGCCGATGAAACCGGCCCCCAGGGTGCTGGCCAGCAGGCCGCCGATCATGCCGGGCGCCAGGCCCGGGCGGTCGGCGATGGACCAGGCGATGTACCCCGCCAGCAACGGCACCATCAGCTTGAATGCGGCCTCGCCGCCGATCTGCATCAATGCAGCCGGCAGGGTGCCCGGTTCCTTGTAGGCTTCGATGCCAAAGACGAACGACAGGGCGATCAGCAAGCCGCCTGCCACCACCATCGGCAGCATGAAAGAAACACCGGTCAGCAAGTGTTTATAAACACCGGTTTTCTCGGCCTTGCCGGCACTTGAAGCGGCTGCAGCGTCACCTGCGCTTTCCACCTTGGCCTCGGCCAGGGCCTTGTCCAGCGTGGCGCGGGCTTGCTTGAGGGCGATGCCGGTACCGCAACGGTAGATCCGCTTGCCGGAAAAACGGGCCGTGGGCACTTCGATATCGGCGGCCAGCAGCACCACGTCGGCTTCGGCGATGGCCTGGGCCGACAGCGGGTTGCGCGCGCCAACCGAGCCTTGGGTTTCTACCGTCAGTTGATAGCCAAGCTGTTGCGCGGCCTGCTGCAACGCTTCGGCTGCCATGAACGTGTGCGCCACGCCAGTCGGGCAGGCGGTTACCGCGACGAGCTTGGCCGCAGCAGTGGCCAGGGGCTGTTCGGCTTGATGAGTATCGACCTGTACCTGGGCATTTGCGGCCGCCTCGTCGAGGAAACCTTCACGGTCGGCCAGCGCTTGCGCCGGTGTGCTCTGGAACAAACGCTTGCCCGCGAAGCGGGCCAGGTCAACCGGCCCAGTGCTGACAACCAGCACCCAGTCGGCATCAGCGATCTGCGCGGCGCTCAGCTGGCGGTCGGGATGCTCGGCATCCTGCACTTCCACGCAGGTTTTCCAGCCGCGGCGCTGGGCGGCAGCGGCCAGCAGGCGCGCGCTCAGCACGCTGGACACCTGGCCGTTGGGGCAGGCGGTGACAATGGCAATGTTCATCGGCGAGCCTCTTGTTGTTCTGTCAGTTGCACGGCGGCCTCCAGGCGCGCCAGTTGCTCGCGGTCACGGATACCGAAACCGACCTGGGTCACGGCCTGGGCGGCGATGGCTGTGGCGCGGCGCAGGGTCTGCGCAGGCGCTTCAGCCAGCAGCAGGCCGTGAACCATGCCCGCCACCAGCGAGTCGCCCGCGCCCACCGTGCTGGCAACCTGCACCTGCGGTGGCTGGGCGTGCAGCGCGTGGCCGGCTGTAAACCAGCTGACGCCCTGCTCCCCCGCCGACACCACAACGTGCTCGACACCGGTGGCCAGCAGTCGCTGGGCGGCAGCCTGCTGTTCGGCGGCGCTGTGCACGTCAAGGCCAAGCACTTCGCCCAGCTCTTCGGTGTTCGGCTTGACCAGCCAGGGGGCGCTCTGCAGGCCTGCGCGCAGGGCCGCACCGCTGCTGTCCAAGGCAACCTTCAGGCCTTGGCCCTTGAGCTGTTCGAGCAACCGGGCGAACCAGTCCGGGCTGATACCGCGTGGCAGGCTCCCAGCCACCACCACGGCGTCATGCCCGGGGGCCACCTGTTCAAGCAGGCGCATCAGGGCCTCACATGCGGCCTCATCGACCTGAGGGCCTTGGCCATTGATGTCGGTCACCCGGCCATCAGCCTCGACCAGTTTGAGGTTGCTGCGCGTCTCACCCGGTACACGCACGAAGCAATCGGCAAAGCCGCGCCATTCGATCAACGCCTCGAACGGTTGCAGGTTGCCCTGGCCAAGGAAACCACCGACGGTCACGCTGTGCCCCAGGTCGGCCAGTACCTGGGCCACGTTCAGCCCTTTGCCGGCGGCATGGCTGTGCTGGTCCTGGGCACGGTTGACGTGCCCGGGGCGCAGGGCATCGAGGCTGACGGTGATGTCCAGCGCCGGGTTCAGGGTCAGGGTAAGGATCTTGGCCATTCAGTAACGCTCCACCAGCGCGCGAACCGCTGCGGCGCTGTCTTGTTGCAGGGCCTCGCGCGCCAGGGCGCGGGCCGTCTGATGATCGGCCTGGCGAACCAGGGCCTTGACTTCGGCAACGCTGCGGGCGGCCACGCTCAGTTCGTCCACGTCCAGGCCCAGCAGCACCGCCACCGCCTGCGGGTCGGCGGCCAGTTCACCGCACACCCCTACCCACTTACCCTCGGCATGGGCAGCGCGCACGGTCATGTCGATCAGGCTCAGCACGGCCGGGTGCAGGCCGTCGGCCTGGGCCGACAGGCTGGGGTGGCCACGGTCGATGGCCAAGGTGTACTGGGTCAGGTCGTTGGTGCCGATACTGAAAAAGTCCACTTCGCGGGCCAATTGTGGCGCCAGCAAAGCGGCGGACGGCACTTCGACCATGATGCCCAGTTGCAGGTCGGCTACCGGAATTTCCTCGCGCAGGCGCTCGACCATCGCCCTCGCCTCCCGCCACTCATGCACCTGGCCGACCATCGGGAACATGATGCGCAACGGGCGCTGATCCGCGGCGCGCAGCAGGGCCCGGAGCTGGTCTTCCATGATCTGCGGGCGCTGCAAGGTCAGGCGCACGCCCCGCACACCGAGGAAGGGGTTTTCCTCGGCAGCGATCGGCCAGTAGGGCAACGGTTTGTCACCGCCCACATCGAGGGTGCGCACTACCAGTGGCCGCCCGCCCAGCCCATCGAGCACACGGCGGTATTCGGCTTCCTGGGTGGCGACATCCGGCGCCTGCGAGTGGGCCATGAAGATCAGCTCGGTGCGCAGCAGGCCGATACCTTCGGCGCCTTGCTCCACCACCTTGTCGATGCCGCCGCTCTGGCCGATGTTGGCGAATACTTCGACGGCATGGCCATCGCGGGTTACCGCTGGCTCATGACGGTTGGCCCAGGCTGCTTGCAGGCGCTGCTCGCGCAGGTCACGCTCGGCCAGCGCACGTTGCAACTCATCGGCTGGCGGGGCGACGCTGACTACGCCGCGCTGGCCATCGAGCAACAGCGGCGTACCTGGTTCAAGCAGCAGAATCGCCGCCCCCGCGCCGACCACCGCCGGGATGCCCAAGGCCCGCGCAACGATCGCGCTGTGAGCGGTTGCGCCGCCATGGGCGGTGACGATACCGGCAACCCGCGCCGGGTCCAGGCGGGCCACATCAGAGGGGCCGACTTCGCCCATCACCAGCACGTAAGGTTGCTCAGGCTCGGCCTGCGTCTGCACACCGCACAACTGCGCCAGCACCCGGCGGCCGATATCGCGCAGGTCGGCAGCACGCTCGGCGAGCAGCGCATCATGCAGCGCCTCTTGTTGGCGGGCCGCCGCTTCGATCACGGCCATCCACGCGGCGGCGGCGCTTTCACCCTGGGCCAGACGCAGTTCGACATCGTCGGCCAGTGCAGGGTCGGCGAGCATTTCCTGATGGGTGACGAAGATCTCGCCGACGGCCTTGTCGCTGCGCTGCACCAGGGCCTGCAGCTCGGCGTTCACCGTCTCCAGTGCCCGGCGCAGCTTGACCCGCTCCTGCGCTGGCGATTCGCCACGCAGCGGATAATCGATGTCACGCTCGACGCAGACATGCGCGGGCCCACTGGCAATGCCGGGGGCCGCAGCCACGGCCTGGATACGGCTACCGGCAGCCGGCGCCTGCAACACCTCGACGGGCGCTGGGTTCACCGCAGCCGCAGTTTTCGGCAATGGCTCAACGTCCTCACCCAAGCCCTGCTCGATTGCCGTCAGCAGTACCGGCAAGGCATCACCGGCAATGGACGGCTCGGCCAGCAGCTCCAGTTCCTGGCCACGGCGTGCGCCAAGGCTGAGCAGCTTGCTCAGGCTCTTGACCGAAACCGCAGGTTGCGCGCTGTCCAGCACACGCAGGCGGATTTCGCCCTCAAAACCCTTGGCCAACTGCGCCAGGATTTTTGCCGGGCGGGCGTGCAGGCCATGTGGGTTGGCCAGCACGAAACGAGCGCAGGGCCAGTCGGGAGCGGTCTCACCACCCAGCACCTCAAGTACCGCGCGGCTGCTGGTGGCCTGGTAAAGCGTTTGCCCGCGCCCCTCGATCAGTACCTCGCACAGGCGCTCGAGCAGCGCCTGGTGGGCAGCGCCGAGGCTGGCCAGGCAAAACAGGCCATTGAGTGGCTGGTCGCGGTAGCGCAGCGGCTGCTGCGGGGTGACGAAGGCCAAGCCTGGCTGACGTACCTGCCGCTCGCTGTGCAGCCACCAGAGCCCCTCGCCCAGGGGCAAGGGCTCGGCCTGCTGCAGCACCGCGGCAAAACCATTGTCGACACACCCGGCACGCTGCAACAGGCGGGCACCGCGCCAGGCCAACTCGTCGAAGTCTTCGGCGGGCAGGTTCAAGCTGACCAGTTGCGCATCCAGCGCCAGCGCCTGGGGTGCGCCCTGCAGCAGCTTGAGCAGCGCTTCGGCGGAACTGGCACGGCGCAGGGCTTCGGCCAGGTCGGTCTCGCCCAGGGCACGGGTCAGCAACTGCAGCAAACGCAAGTGCTCGTCGGAGCGTGCGGCAATGCCGATGGCCAGGTAGACGATCTGGCCGTCCCCCCAGTCCACGCCTTCAGGAAACTGCAGCAAACGCACGCCAGTGGCATACACCAGGTCGCGGGTCTGCGGCGTGCCGTGGGGGATGGCGATGCCTTGGCCGAGGAATGTAGAACCTTGCGCTTCGCGCGCCTGCAGGCCCTGCAGGTACCCTTCGGCGACCAGGCCGTCAGCGACCAGTCGATCCGCCAGCAGGCGCAGAGCCTGGCCTTTGTCGACGGCCGTCTGGCCCATGGCTATCTGCTCTTTGGCGAGCTCGAGCATGACCTTCTCCTTTTGCAGCCCCTGCGCGCACTTTTGCACCGGGTACTGAGGTATTGTTGTGAAATTCACGTATTCAGCCAGTCAACGGCCTTGCACGAGCGGCAGGGAAGGCAGAAAAATTAATAGCTGAAACGTTTAATCTGACCAAGCGGCCACGTTACTCGATAATCTTCCGGGGAAAAAGCCCCATCCTGTCGGACAATTGCGACAATGGTCGTCTGCGCGTGGTGGCCGGCCCGGGTCAAACTGCCCGGTCTGGTTGTACAGCCCGCCCCGGTAATAACAAGGAAAATTCGGTGAAACTCAGCGATATCGCCCGTCTGGCTGGTGTGTCCGTGACCACTGCCAGCTACGTCATCAATGGCAAGGCCGAACAGCAGCGCATCAGCAACAGCACCGTCGAGCGGGTGCGTGCGGTGGTCGAGGCCCACGGCTTCACGCCCAACCCCCAGGCTGCGGGCCTGCGCAGCCGGCATACCCGCACCTTGGGCTTCATTCTGCCGGACCTGGAAAACCCCAGCTACGCGCGCATTGCCAAGCAGCTGGAGCAAGGCGCCCGCGCCCGTGGCTATCAACTGCTGATCGCCAGCAGCGATGACAGGCCCGACAGTGAGCGCCAACTGCAGCAGCTGTTCCGGGCCCGGCGTTGCGATGCCCTGTTCGTCGCCAGTTGCCTGCCCCCCGAAGATGACAGCTACCGCGAACTGCAGGACAAGGGCCTGCCGGTTATCGCCATCGACCGGCGCCTGAACCCGGCACACTTTTGTTCGGTCATCAGCGATGATCGCGATGCCAGCCGCCAGTTGGCCGATAGCCTGCTGGCCACGGCACCGCGCAGCATCGCACTGATCGGCGCGCGCCCGGAGCTGTCGGTCAGCCAGGCCCGCGCAGGCGGCTTCGACGAAGCCATGCAGGGTTTTGCCGGGGACGTGCGCCGTTATCAAGGCGAGGCATTCAGCCGCGAATGCGGCCAGCGCTTGATGCAGCAGTTGATCGACGAGCTGGGCGGCCTGCCGGATGCCTTGGTCACGACGTCCTACGTGCTGCTGCAAGGCGTGTTCGACACCCTGCAGGCGCGCCCGGCCGATTCGCGCCTGCTGCACCTGGGCACCTTCGGTGACAACCAGTTGCTCGATTTTCTGCCGCTGCCGGTCAACGCCATGGCCCAGCAACATGGCCTGATCGCCGCCACCGCCCTGGAACTTGCCTTGGCGGCCATCGAGGACAAACGCTACGAACCCGGCGTGCATGCCATCGGTCGAACCTTCAAGCAACGTATTACTGTGGCCTGAACATGCGCCTGATCGACACTCACACCCACCTGGACTTCCCCGACTTCGATGCCGACCGCACGCGCCTGCTGGCTGACGCGGCAGGGCGTGGGGTGGAGCGCATGGTAGTGCTGGGGGTTTATCAGGCCAATTTCCAGCGGGTGTGGGACCTGGCCTGCAGCGATGAGCGCGTGCGCGCAGCGCTTGGGCTGCATCCGATCTACCTGGAGCAGCACCGCCCCGAGCACCTGGTGCAGTTGCGCCAATGGCTTGAACGCCTGCAGGGCGATCCGCGGCTGTGCGCCGTGGGCGAGTTCGGCCTGGACTACTACGTCGAGACGCTGGACAAGGCGCGCCAGCAAGCGCTGTTCGAAGCACAATTGCAGATGGCTTGTGACTTCGAACTGCCCGCCCTGCTCCACGTGCGCCGCAGCCATGCCCAGGTGATTGCCACACTCAAGCGCTACAAGCCGGCGCGGGCCGGGATCATCCACGCGTTCGCGGGCAGTTATGAAGAGGCGCGCGAGTACATCAAGCTTGGTTTCCGGCTCGGGCTGGGTGGTGCCGGGACCTGGCCGCAGGCAGTGCGCTTGCGCAAGACCCTGCCGCGCCTGCCGCTGGAAAGCATCGTGCTGGAAACCGACGCCCCGGACATGGCGCCGGCGATGTTTGCCGGTGAGCGAAACAGCCCGGAGCATCTACCGGAGATTGCCGGGGCATTGGCTGAGGTAATGGGCATTGATGTGCACGTGTTGGCCGAGGCCAGCAGCAAGAACGCCTGTGAGTTGTTTGGCTGGTAGTTCTGGCTAAACCCTGAACGCCCCGATCAACCGTTTCAACTCTACCACCTGCTCCGACAATGCCCGGCTGGCATCCTCGGCCTGGCAAGCCCCCACCGAGGTGTCCTGTGCCGCCTGGTTGATCGCCACGATGTTCTGGTCGATGTCATGGGCCACCGCCGTCTGCTGCTCTACCGCCGCCGCTATCTGCTGGTTCTGCTCGACAATGCCGCCAACCGCGCCAAGGATGTTGCCCAGCGCCTGCTGCACCTGGCGTGCCTCCTCGACCGTGCCCGCCGCCATCTGATGGCTACTGCCCATGGCGCGAACCGCTGCCCCGACACCGTCCTGCAAACGCTGGATCATCTGCGCTATCTGCGCGGTGGAATCCTGGGTGCGCTTGGCCAAGGTACGCACTTCATCAGCGACCACGGCAAACCCCCGGCCTTGCTCACCGGCCCGAGCTGCCTCGATTGCAGCGTTGAGTGCCAGCAGGTTGGTCTGCTCGGCGATACTGCGGATCACCTCCAGGACTTGGCTGATCGCCTGGCTGTCGTCAGCCAGCTGATTGATCGCCAGCACCGTCTGGTCGATTTCGGCTGCCAGCCGGCCAATGCTGCCCTGCTGCTCTTGCACCAACGTGCGGCCATTGGCACTTTCGTGGTTGACCTGCTGCGCACCATCGGCGGCCAATGCAGCGCTGCGCGCCACTTCCTGCGCAGTGGCGCTCATCTGGTTCATCGCCGTGGCGACCTGCTCGATCTGTTCACGCTGGCCGCTGACTGACTGGCTGCTGCGTGCCGATACCGCCAGTACCTGCCCGGCCTGCGCTTCGACCGCCACAACGGTGTGGCCGACCTGCTCGATCAGGCAACGTATACGGCGCACGGTTTCGCTGAAGCCCTGGGCCAGTTCGCCCAGTTCGTCGCGGCTGCGGGCCTTGAAACTGACCGTCATGTCACCGGCCGCCACCTTGTCCATCGCGCCCCCCAGCTTGCGCAGGGTCGTGCGGATCGATACATAGAAGCCCCCGTAGAGGTAAAGGATCAGCGCGAAAACGCCCGCCAGTACGGCCCCCAAGGCGACCATGCGCAGGCGCTGCTGGCCAAGACGCTCCTGCAACTGCAGGTGCAGATGCCCAAGGACTTGTTCGTTCAGTTGGTAGGTGTGAGCCATCAGCTCACTCACCTGTCGATAGAAGGCGGGCCAGGGCGCATCAAGGGTTTCAGCGACCACCACACGCTCCTCGAACAACGCGGCGGCTTGCTTGACGGAAAGCTTGCTGGCCTGTGCCGCGGCGATCATGTCGGCAGGGACGCCGGGGTCACTGGCCAGGGCTTCATCCACCCGCATGCCATAGTCCGCCGCCAAACGCTCCAGGCGTTGCAGCAGGTCTTCGAAGCGGACGCTACCGGATGAGTCGATGAACCCTCGGCCAAGCGCGATGGCGCCCATCGTCCTGCCCTCGCCCAAGGCCAGGGTCACCTGGGCGGTGGCAGTGCCGAGCAGTTCGCTCAACTGGCGCACCGAAACCTGGCTGTCCTGGCTCAGACCGGACTGGCTGGCCACCAGTTTGCTCAGCACCTGTGCTTGAGCCAGCAGCTTGTCGAACAGGGCGACCTTGGCCTGCAAGGACGTTTCGGCCTGGGCGCTGGCAAAAGCGCCAGCCAGCTCGTCCAGCTTGGCCTGGGGAACCGACTCATGGCCCTGCAGGGCCTGCACCTGTGCCTGGACCTTGTCCTGCAACGCAGCGATGCGTGACTCCAGGTCGCCGGCCTGGCCCGACTGCCCGAGCACGGCATTGATCTGCATGAGGTTGCCGAGGGCTTCCAGGTCGGTGCGCAATGCCAAGCTGCCGCTAAGCGGGGTAATACCCTGCAATTGGGCACGGGTTGCCTGAAACTGCTGATAGGCGTCGCGCACCAGGTAGCTGCTGGTGGCGAGCATGGGCAGGAAGAACAGGGCGCTGATGAGGCTGAACTTCTGGCCGAAGCTCAGCCGGTTCATCAGTGCGATTGCCGGGTAGAGCAGACGCTTCACGGGGCACCTCCTTGGATTCTTGTTGTTCTGCGAGGGGTAGCACTAGGCCACCTGTATAGCGCAGATCGAACCGGAGGTTTGTAACTTAAGGTTAACCGGCGCTCAGACCAGCACCGTCCACAGCGCAAAGCCCGCATACCACAGCACCGCACAGCGCAACAGCAGCTCCCACAGGCTATCGAGCCGAGCCAGACCGCGCTGGCTGTCCTCTTGTTCGGGAATGTCATCGGCAACCCGACCGACCCTGGCCACCAGGTGCCCGGCGCTGATGTGCCAGTTGAGCAGTTCGTGCAGCATCACGCGGGTCACTGCGACGAAATTGCCGACGAGGGCGAAACTCAGGGCCAACACGCGTACCGCAAGCCAGTCCATGATGTGCCGCAGCTGCTCGGCCCGGGCCTTGAGCGCCGGTTGGCAACTGTTATCGCCTGTCAGCGCCAGCAGGCGATAGGCCAGCGCCGCCCCGGGGCCGAGCACGAAGTACCAGAAGATCACGGCGAAGAAACTCTGATAGGCCTGCCACAACAGGTAGCCTTGCACGCGCACCAGCAAAGCCTGGGGTTCATCAGCCACCAGGCCCAGGTCGCGCTCGGCCACATGCAGCGCGGCCTGGTCGTCGCCGCGCCGCCAGGCATCGCGAAACGGCCCAAGGGCGGCCTTGGCATCGCCACGGCCGAGGCTGTAGATCAGCACCAGCAGGTGCACCGGCAGGGCCAGCAAACCATAGGCCACCGGGTCGAGCACGTGCAACAGCAACACCAGCACCGCCACGGGTGCAAGCACCAGGATGGCCAGGCTCCACCAGGGGTGCACCTTCCCGCTGCGCTCCAGGCGCACCAGCTCGCCCAGGAAGAAGCCATCGCGCTGTACCTGATGGCGCAGGGCGGAGAACTTCTCGACCCACAACGCCAGTATCAACACCAGAAAACTCATGCCTTGTCCTCGTTGTGCTGCACGGCTGCGCGGTAACGCTGCCAGTCGAATGCCGGGCCAGGGTCGGTCTTGCGCTGCGGGGCAATATCGCTATGGCCCTGGATCCGGCCCAGGTCGATAACCGGCCAGGCCGCCTGAATCTGCCGGGTGAGTTGCTCCAGCACACGGTACTGGGCATCGCTGTACGGCAGGTCGTCGGTACCTTCCAGCTCGATACCGATGGAAAAGTCGTTACAGCCTTCTCGCCCGTCAAAACATGACACGCCGGCATGCCAGGCACGGTCCAGCAACGACACGAACTGGGTCACCGCACCGTCGCGCTCCACGAACAGGTGCGCCGATACGGTCAGGTGGCTGATGCTGGCAAAGTAGGGATGTTCGCTGGGGTCCAGGCGGTTCTGGAAGAACTGTTGGACTTTGCCGCTGCCGAAGCAGGCCGGCGGCAGGCTGATGTTGTGGATCACCAGCAGGGAAATCGATTCGCCCTCGGGTCGCGCGTTGAAGTTCGGCGAAGGGCAGTGGGTGATTCCGTTTCCGTGGAACCAGCCGGTGGCACGGTCCAATTGCATGGGGCAGTTCCTGAAGAACGCTGGGTACAGAGGCGCAGTATGCCCTGCCAGTATCGCGCTTTGCATGTGAATCTGCAGTAGCAGGTCAATGAACCTGCTGCTGGCGCAAGCTTTCCAGCACGGTCTCCAGCGCCCGCTCGAAAAGCAGGCCATCGTCCAGCAGCCGCACCTCACCAAGGCGCAGTGCTTGGGCGAGGCCCAGCATGTTCCACTCGCGGACCTTCATCCCGGTGCGGTTGGCGAATACCAGGCGGTCACTGCTGTCGATACGCGCCACCAGTTTGCAGCGCAACGGCTCGTCATCGTCGAGCACTTCTATCCAGGCGCCGATGCGCAGGCGCTGTACCGCGCGCAGTTGTGCGGCTTGCTCGTCGTGCGGGTGCAGCGGCGCACAAGCGGGCTCTTCGGCCATGGCCAGCACGATGTCCTCAGCCACCAACACTTCGGCCAGAGCCTGACCGTCTGGGGTTAGCGGCAGTTCGGCCCCCGCACAGGCACGCAGGTGCAGTTGCTCGAGTTGCTGGAAAAAGTCGCGGGTCGCCTGCGAGTCCAGCGCCACGCCGGCCAAACCCTCACGCAATGCCTTGAGCAGGCCGGGCACTTGCTGCAGCAGGGCCTGCGGATCACGCCGGGGAATGATGCTGGCAAGCAATGTGTCCATGGTCGCTAGGGCGTTGATCCACGCCGCGGAGCCCTCACCCTGTTTGAGCCATGCCAGCAGCAGCACCTGGCTCCAGGCTTGCACCAGCATCTGCACGACCGCTTGAGGCAGCACCCGACCGCGCAAGCGCTGGTTGAGTACCTGTTGCACCTGCTGGCGAGCCTGCACGGCACGCGCACGCCCTTCTTCGGCATCGCGGGTGCGTTGTTCGAGCAGTTCGTTGCGCCGCCGTTCATCCTGGCTGAAGGCCATGAAGTCCTCCAGCAGTTCGGCGAACAGGGCCGAGTCCTCGGTGAAGTCATTGAGCAGACGCTGGACGATGCGCCCTACACGCAGGTGCAGGCTGTCACGCAGGCCTTCGCTACCGGTTTCCCAGCCGATAGAGGCTGCAGCGATCTCATTGAGCAAGCGCCGAGCAGGGTGGCTGGCGCGGCTGAACAGCCCTTTGTCGAGCAATGCCACCTTGAGCAGTGGGATGTGCAGGCGGGCAATCAGCGCCCGCAGGCTGTGCGGCAGGTTGTCATCGGCCTGGATGTAGTCGAACAGCAGGCCGACCAGGTTGATCATGTCTATGTCGGCCGTGCCAATACGCCGGCGGGTGCCACTGCGCACGCTGACCCGCAACAGCAACTGTTCGAGCTGCTGGCCAAGGTCGAAATCGTCTTCGTCGAAGGTGGCCGGCACATAGTGCTGCAAATGCGTGAGCAGGCGCAGCAGGTCGGCGGTGCTTATCGGCTGGGCTGTGGCAATGGATTGCAAGCGTGGCGCGATCCTGCCGCGGGCCGGTGCCAGCAGCCCTTGCACCGAGGTGAAGAAAGCCTGGCCGGCACTGTCCGCGCCGATGGCCTCGTCAGGCCCCAGGCTGGCCGGCGCCCGCCGCGAGCTCAGGCGACAGTCCTCGGCACGCCGGCGCGGCGCAGGCGGCAGCTCTGCCAGCACGCCGGCAGCGGCCAGCAACTGGTTGGCTTCGCCATAGAGCACGTCGGTATCACGCAGCACGTAACGTTCGAACAACTTCAGCAGGACCAGTTTGACCCGCAGGCCAACACCCAGGTTACGCCCGGCATCAAGGAAGTAGCCACACAATGCGCCAGGCGCCAGGGGGCTTTTTTGCAGGTCCAGCGTACATTCGAGCAGGGCCTGCAAACGCAGGGTCAACTGCTCCAGGGCAATTGCGTCGCGCGACAGCACGCGCGCAACCATACCCTCGACGGTCGCTGCCCGCTCCTGTTGCGCCTTGTTTTTCGGGTGATCGGTAATGGCCACGAAGCCCAGTGGCTCGGCCTCACCTATGCGGGCGAACCTCTCGTAGAACCTGTCGAGAAAGCCGCGCTCGATGCTCTTGCGCTTGAGGCGCAAGTCGCGCATGGCCTCGAAATACAGGTTCTGATCGAAACGGTCAGCAGCCTTCTCGGCCATTTCAAAGAGGGTATCGTCAGCGTTGTCGAACAAAGCCTGCAAGCCCTGGCGCAATTGCAGGGCCGCCTTGTCGCGCACCTGCAGCAACAGCATCGGCAGGCAAGGCAAGGGCGTGCGCGCACCCCGATCGATGGCGGCCGCCAGGGGCACCACCTTGCCTTCTTTATGCATCCCGAACTCCTTGCTGGGCGACGTGTTCGATAAAAGTGAAAAATCGTCAAAGCTATGACGCCAAATACTGGGCGCCATTATCGGTAAAAATGCCGATACCTGCCAGCACCTCTTCACTCGCCGGTAAATGACTGTATTTTTTGCCAAATGCTCACTCGGCCTGACCAAAGGTCAGGTGCAAGCCGGCTGTAAACAGCGGCCCCCTGCCCTATAATCGCCGGCAACTTGCTTGTGGAGCCGACCATGCCGAACCTACGCCTTGCCGACCTGACCGCCGAGATCGAAGCCAACGTGCGCCGCGCCCTGCTGGAGGACATCGGCAGCGGCGACATCACCGCGCAGCTGATTCCGGCCGAGCGCCTGGCCAAGGCCACCATCATCACCCGCGAAGATTGCGTGATTGCAGGCACCGCCTGGGTCGATGCCGTGTTCCGTCAACTCGACCCGCGTGTGGCGGTGCACTGGCAGGTGGCCGATGGTGACCGCGCCACGGCCAACCAGGTGCTGTTCCACCTCGAAGGCCCGGCACGTTCACTGCTCAGCGGCGAGCGCAGTGCGCTTAACTTCCTGCAGATGTTGTCGGGCGTGGCCACACGTGCCCGTGCGCTTGCCGACCTGGTCGAAGGTACCCGGGTGCAACTGCTCGACACCCGCAAGACCCTGCCCGGCCTGCGCCTGGCGCAAAAATATGCAGTGACCTGCGGCGGCTGCCACAACCATCGCATCGGCCTGTTCGATGCCTTCCTGATCAAGGAAAACCATATTGCCGCCAGCGGCGGTGTGCCCGAAGCAGTAGCGGCAGCCCACCGCATTGCTCCGGGCAAGCCGGTGGAAATCGAGGTGGAAAGCCTGGATGAACTGCGCCAGGCGTTGAGCGCCGGTGCCGACATCATCATGCTCGACGAGCTGAGCCTGGACGAAATGGGCGAAGCGGTACGCATTACCGCTGGCAAAGCCAAGCTGGAGGCCAGTGGCGGGGTGACCGAAAGCACCCTGCGGGTGATTGCCGAGACTGGGGTGGACTACATCTCCATTGGTGCGATGACCAAGGATGTGAAGGCCGTCGACCTGTCGATGCGCCTGAGCCTCTGAAGGGGGCGAAACCTGCACAAAACCCAAGACACAAAAAAACCGGCCAGATGGCCGGTTTTTTTGTGCGCTGCGGATCAGAACGAGGCGTTGGCCAGGCCGTCCAGGTAGCGCTCGACGTCCAGCGCCGCCATGCAGCCGGCACCGGCAGAGGTGATCGCCTGGCGGTAAACGTGGTCAGCCACGTCGCCTGCGGCAAACACGCCTTCGACATTGGTGGCGGTAGCGTTGCCTTCACGGCCGCCGTTGACCACCAGGTAGCCGTCCTTCAGGGTGAGCTGGCCTTCGAACAGCGAGGTGTTCGGCGTGTGGCCGATGGCGATGAACACGCCGTCGACCTTGATTTCGTCGCTGCTGCCATCGTTGTTCTTCAGGCGCGCACCGGTCACACCCATGTTGTCACCCAGCACTTCGTCCAGGGTAGCGTTGAGCTTGAGCTCGATCTTGCCTTCGGCGACACGGGCGTTGAGCTTGTCGACCAGGATCTTTTCGGCACGGAACGTTTCGCGGCGGTGCACCAGGGTTACCTTGCTGGCGATATTGGCCAGGTACAGCGCCTCTTCAACGGCAGTGTTGCCGCCGCCGACCACAGCCACCGGCTTGTTGCGGTAGAAGAAGCCGTCGCAGGTAGCGCAGGCCGACACACCCTTGCCCATGAAGGTTTCTTCCGAGGGCAGGCCCAGGTATCGCGCGCTGGCACCGGTGGCGATGATCAGTGCATCGCAAGTGTACTTGCCGCTGTCACCCTGCAGGGTGAAGGGCTTGTTGGCCAGGTCGACGGCGTTGATGTGGTCGAAGACGATCTCGGTCTCGAAACGCTCGGCGTGTTCCTGCATGCGCTGCATCAGCGCCGGGCCGGTCAGGCCATGGGGGTCGCCAGGCCAGTTGTCGACTTCGGTGGTGGTGGTCAGTTGACCGCCGGCCTGCATGCCGGTGATCAGCAGCGGCTTGAGGTTGGCGCGGGCGGCGTACACCGCGGCACTGTAACCGGCAGGGCCGGAACCGAGGATGATGACGCGCGAATGACGTACTTCAGACATGTCGAACTCCTGTCGAGCGGGCCTCAGGGGCCGGCATCGGTATACCGGCTGCGCCAGCTGAAATTAAAAAGGACCCACGCAGCACTTGGGGAAGGCTACAACGCGCAGGTCCGAAACCTGAAAGTTGAGCGCACTGTAGCGAGGTGGCAGAGATTAAGGAAATATCCTTCGACAATCCACCTCATAGGCATCCTCTATACGTCAATTTCTCCTATGGAAAAGGCCGTGGTGCTTTTGTTACAGGCAGTTTCCCATCCTCTGCCCGCCTTTCGTCGGCGCGGCAAAGCCGGTAAGGTCAGCGCGTTTTCCCTTCTCTGCGGAGCGTCTCGATGCAAGCCCCTGTCCTCTCTGGCCCCCAGTACCTGCGCGAAGGCCTGAAACTGGTGCTCAGCCCCAATCTGCGGTTGTTCGTACTGCTGCCGTTGGCGATCAACCTGCTGCTGTTCGGCGGCATGATCTACTTCGCCGGCCACCAGTTCGGCCTTTGGCTCGATGCCCTGATGCCTACCCTGCCGGACTGGCTGAGCTTCCTCAGCTACATCCTCTGGCCGCTGTTCGTCGCCTTGCTGGTATTGATGGTGTTTTTCACCTTCACCCTGGTGGCCAACATCATCGCCGCGCCTTTCAATGGTTTTCTGGCGGAAAAGGTCGAGGTGGTGGTACGTGGCGAGGACAACTTCCCGGCGTTCAGCTGGGGCGAGCTGGTGGCGATGGTGCCACGCACCTTCAGCCGCGAAATGCGCAAGCTTGGCTACTTTCTGCCACGGGCCATCGCGCTGTTCATCCTCTCGTTCATCCCGGTGGTGAACGTGATCGCAGCGCCGCTATGGCTGATCTTCGGTGTGTGGATGATGGCCATCCAGTACATCGACTACCCGGCGGACAACAACAAGATGAGCTGGCAGGACATGCTCGCCTGGCTGCGCAGCAAGCGCTGGCAGTCGCTGGGCTTTGGCGGCATCACCTACCTGGCGCTGATGGTGCCGGTGGTGAACGTACTGATGATGCCGGCTGCGGTGGCAGGGGCCACGCTGTTCTGGGTACGCGAGCGCAACTGATCCCCGGCCCGCATGCGCGGCCCGCCGTAGGCGCGGCCTTGTGTCGCGAAAGGGCCGCAACGCGGCCCCAGCAACATGTGCATCACCGCTGAATCCTGGGCCTTACTGCCCCAACCGGCTGGAAAACTGCCCGACCGCATCCACAACTTTCTTCGCCCCTTCCTGAATCTCGACGATCACCCCGCCGGTATCCGCCGCCAGCGCCAGCCCCTGTTCGGCCTGGCGCTTGCTGGTATCGATGATGTCCACCGCCGCCTGGGCCAACTGCTCGTTCTCCTGCACCACCTTGGCGATTTCTTCGGTGGCGGTGCTGGTACGTGAAGCCAGCTGGCGCACTTCGTCGGCCACCACGGCAAAGCCGCGACCCTGCTCACCCGCCCGGGCGGCCTCGATGGCCGCGTTGAGCGCCAGCAGGTTGGTCTGGCCGGCAATGTCGCTGATGGTCTTGATGATCGCGCCGATCACCTTGGACTGTTTGTCCAGCGCCTGGATGCCTTCTGCGGCTTCCTGCATCGACCCTTCCAGCCCACGCATCACCTCGACGGTCTGGGTCACCACATCGGTAGCCTTGTGCGCACTGTTGTCGGTTTCCAGCGAGGTGTTGTAGGCGATGTCGGCTGCCTGCGCCACGGCCTGCTCCTGATTGACCTGGTCGGTGATCACGGTGGCGAACTTCACCACCTTGTACAGCACATCATGGGCATCGATGATCGGGTTGTAGGAAGCTTCCAGCCACACCGTACGCCCATGGGCGTCGATCCGTTTGAACCGATCGGCCACGTATTCACCGCGGCGCAGCTTGTCCCAGAACGCCTGATAGCCCGCCGAATTGGCTTCTTCCGGCTCGCAGAACATACGGTGGTGCTTGCCGCGAATCTGCTCCAGGCTGTAGCCCACCGTTTGCAGAAAGCGGTCATTGGCAGTCAGCACCTGACCGTCGAGGTTGAATTCGATCACCGCAGTGGAGCGCATCAGTGCCTTGATCAGGCTTTCATGTTCGCGCGAGGTCTCTATGGTGCGGGTCAGGTCGCTGCAGTGCATGGAAAAATGCCTGATGCGTCCGTCACTGCCCTTGACCGGTTGCAGGATCGAGCGCAACCAGGCTTCTTCGCCGTTGCCACGCAGCAACCGGAAAGCACCGTTGAGGTGTTCGCCGCGGCTGATGGCGCTTTTCATGCGTTGGTAGAAATCGAGCTTCTTCACATGTTCCGGCACGATGTCTTCAATATTGCGCCCGATCAACTGCTCGCTGCGGTAAAGCATCTCTTTCTCGAAATTGCCGTTGACCAGTTCGATACGCCCCTGGGGGTCGAGCTGAAGCACCAGCATTTCGCTGTCCAGGCTGTTCTTGATCTGCTCGATGGAATGAAGCTCCTCTCGCAGTTGCTGGATTTCTTTTTTGAGCTTGCTGTTGAACATCACCGCTCCCGGAGCGAGTCACCTGATCGAATGCATCTTCATCGGCTGCCTGGCAGGGCTCTTGAGTGCTGCACGAGGAAATATTCATCCCGCTGGAGCTGCCGGCAATCAGGCGTCATCGGCACGTCACAAGGCTGTCACATAAGCGCAACGCAGCAAGCGGAAACTTTTTTCATGAACACACCTGCCCTACGCATTACCCTCGTCAGTGAAACCTTCCCACCCGAAATCAACGGCGTGGCAAATACGCTCGGCCGACTTGGCGATGGCTTGCGGCAGCGTGGCCACCAGGTGGAGATCGTGCGGCCACGCCAGGCCGGTGAATTGCCCGCAGGCGACGATCAGGACCTTTTGCTGTGCCGCGGCTGGGGCCTGCCGGGCTACCCGGGGCTGCAATGGGGCGAAGTGTCGATGCACAAGCTGTTGAGGCGCTGGCGCCGGCAGCGCCCGGATGTGCTGTACATTGCCACGGAAGGCCCGCTGGGGTTCAGTGCGTTACGGGCGGCCCGGCGCCTGGGCATCGCCGTGGTCAGTGGTTTCCATACCAATTTCCCGCAGTATTGCGGCCGGTATGGCCTTGGCCTACTGGCGCGGTTGCTCACCCATTACCTGCGTTGGTTCCATCGACGCACGGCCACCACCTTGGTGCCCAGCGCCAGCCAGAAGCTGGAACTGGAGCGGCGTGGCTTCGAACGCCTTACGTTGATGGCCCGTGGTGTCGATGCCTGCCTGTTCAACCCGGCCAGGCGCAGCCAGGCGTTGCGTGACGCCTGGGGGTTGGGCCCTGAAGACATCGCCGTACTGCACGTCGGGCGCCTGGCGGCGGAAAAGAATCTGGGGCTGCTACGGCCATGCCTGGACGCCCTGAAGAAGACTTATCCACACACGCGGCTGCGCTTGGTCGTGGTTGGCGACGGCCCGCAGCGTGCTGCTCTCGAACAGCAGCTGCCCGATGCGGTGTTCTGTGGCGCCCAGCGGGGTGAAGCACTGGCCGAGCACTATGCCAGCGGCGACCTGTTCCTGTTCCCCAGCCTGACCGAAACCTTTGGCAATGTAGTGCTCGAAGCCATGGCCTCGGGGCTGGCGGTAGTTGCCTATGATGAGGCCGCTGCCGCCCAGCATATCCGCCACGGGCACAGCGGAGCCCTGGCCATGCCCGGTGATCAGGCGGCGTTCATCGATGCGGCCTGCTGGCTGCTCGAAGAAAGCGAAACCCTGCGCCGGGTACGCCTCAATGCCCGCCAGCATGCCAGCCGCCAAGGCTGGCCGGCGATCGTCGAGCAATTCGAGACGCATCTGTACAGCGCGTGCCTGGCAGCGCCTGCGGGTACCGAGCCTGCAGGCACCGCTCTGGCGGTCAAGCCAGGGTCGACAGCGCCTCGCGGCTGAACGGCAGCACCTGCGCTTCGCGGCCTTCGCGAACCTTCTGCGCCCATTCGGCATCCACCAGCAGTGCCCGGCCTACGGCCACCAGGTCAAATTCCTCATCACCCAGGCGACGCAGCAAGCCTTCGAGGCTGGCGGGCTTGGCCACCTTATCGGTATCGACCATGAACTGCAGGAACTCGCCATCGAGCCCGACGCTGCCCACGGTAATGGTCGGTTTGCCTGTCAGCTTGCGTGTCCACCCGGCGAGGTTCAGCTCGGAACCTTCGAACTCCGGCTCCCAGAACCGTCGCGTCGAGCAGTGAAAGATATCCACACCCGCATCGGACAGGGGCGTAAGGAAAGCGGCCAGTGCCTCAGGTGTTTCAACCAGGCGAGCGTTGTAATCCTGCTGCTTCCATTGCGAGAAGCGCAAGATGATCGGGAAGTCAGGGCCCACAGCAGCCCGCACGGCCTGGATCAGCTCGATGGCAAAGCGCGAGCGGCCCGCCAGGTCGCCGCCGTACTCATCTTCGCGACGGTTGCTGGCGGCCCAGAAGAACTGGTCGATCAGATAGCCGTGGGCACCATGGATCTCCACGCCGTCCATGCCAATGGCCTGGGCATCGCGTGCTGCAGCGGCGAACGCGGCGATGACCTCACGGATATCGCCCTGTGTCATGCCGTGCACCAGCACCTGCCCATCCTTGACCTTTTCGCTTGGCCCATAGCCCGGCACTCCGGCGTCAGGTTCGGTGCCCAGGCGGCGTACCGCGCCCACATGCCACAGCTGCGGGACAATACGCCCACCTTCGGCATGGACAGCATCGACTACGCGCTTCCAACCGGCCAAGGCGTCTTCCCCATGAAAACGCGGGACATTGGCATAGCCGTTGGCGGCCTTGTGTTCAACCGTTGTGCCTTCGGTGATGATCAGGCCCACACCTGCGGCGGCGCGGCGGCGGTAGTACTCGACCATGCCATCATGGGGTGCGCCGCCGGGGCAGAAGGTACGGGTCATCGGCGCCATGACGACGCGGGTCGGCAACTCGAGCGCGCCGAGGGTGAAAGGCTTGAAAAGAGGGTTGGTGGGCATTGGGCGCTTCCGTCTGGGTGAGGAAATACGCCTGAGGTTAGGGCCAGTGGAAGGCGTGGCCCAGCATTATTGATCGGGGTGATTCTGCGGTATCGCTGGGGGCGCGAAGCGGCCCCAGGGATAGTCAGCCCAACGCTTTCTCGATGGCTTGCACCACGGTTGGATCATCCGGCGCTGTACGCGGCGCGAAGCGCGCCAGCACCCGCCCGTCCTTGCCCACCAGAAACTTCTCGAAGTTCCAGCTGATATCGCCGGGAAACTCGGCGCCCTCACCCGCCAGCAGGCGGTACAGCGAATGGCGCTGCGGCCCGTTGACCTCCAGCTTTGCCCCCAGCGGGAAGCTCACGCCATAGTTGAGGCTGCAGAACTCCTGGATTTCCTTCTCGCTGCCGGGCTCCTGGCCCGCGAACTGGTTGCAAGGCAGGCCAAGCACGTTGAAGCCTTTACCCTTGAACTGCTGTTGCAGCTTTTCCAGCGAAGCGTATTGCGGCGTCAGGCCACACTTGGAGGCGACATTGACCACCAGCACTACCTGGCCCTTGAATGGTGCCAAGGGCAGGTCCTGGCCGTTCAGCGCCTTCAACGTCAGGTCGTGAAATGCACTCATGTTGAATCCCCTCTCAGGTTCCCGGGTGCCGCTGGGGCGAACAGCGCCCACTAAAAAGGCGCTCATCCAAGCCGTGCACCTCCCGGGAGGTTTGTCGGCTTGTCCGAGCGCCTGGCGACTTTCTGAGCTTAGCGCAGAAAATCAGTGGTGATGGCCACCTTCGCCGTGGACGTGACGGTGAGCGATTTCTTCTTCGCTGGCATCACGCACGTTGACGACCTTGACCTGGAAGGTCAGACGCTGGCCGGCCAGCGGGTGGTTGCCGTCGACAGTCACGTCGTCGCCGTCCAGGTCGCGGATGGTGACGATCTGCATCTGGCCGTCCGGTGCCGAAGCGTGGAACTGCATACCCACTTCCAGCTCGTCGACACCCTCGAACATGCTGCGGTTCAGGGTGCTGACCAGTTCGGCCAGGTATTCGCCGTAGGCCTCTTCAGGCTCGATGCTGACGTTCAGTTCGTCGCCAGCCTGTTTGCCTTCCAGGGCTTTTTCCAGGCCCGGGATGATGTTGGCGTGACCGTGCAGGTAGACCAGCGGCGCGCCACCGGCGGAGCTGTCGATGGTCTCCCCGGCGTCGTTGGTCAGGGTATAGTCGATGGAGACTGCCTTGTTGGCGGCGATCAGCATGGGGCAAGACCTTTTGCAAAAGAATGTAGAGCGCACAAGTGTAACCAACGCATCGCCCGATTGCGAACGCAGCGCGGCTGCGGGGAGACCCATCAGTCGGATCATGGGCTTTCACCAGGACACCGAAGGCCACTGGGTGGTCGACCTGTCTTGCGGCCACACCCAGCACCTGCGCCACCAGCCACCGTGGCAGGCGCGCCCGTGGGTGCTCGACCCCCGCCAGCGTGCGCTGCGAATTGGCCAGGCTTTCGCCTGTGGCTGGTGTGCACAAGCGGCCGATAGCGATACCCTTGGCCGTTGATTCCTTGCAACGCTTATTCCGAGAAGCACGCATGCAAACATTTTTCATTGCGCCGACCGACTTTGGTGTCGGCCTGACATCCATCAGCCTCGGCCTGGTGCGTACTTTGGAACGCGCCGGGCTCAAGGTCGGCTTTTTCAAGCCGATCGCCCAGCCCCACCCCGGGGATACCGGCCCGGAACGCTCCAGCGAACTGGTCGCACGCACCCACGGTATCAAACCGCCAATGCCGCTGAGCCTTGCCCAGGTCGAGCGCATGCTCGGCGATGGCCAGCTGGACGAACTGCTCGAAGAAATCATCCGCCTTTACCAGCAGGCTTGCGTGGGCAATGACGTGGTGGTGGTCGAAGGCATGGTGCCGACCCGTCACGCCAGCTACGCAGCGCGGGTCAACCTGCACCTGGCCAAAAGCCTGGATGCCGAAGTGATCCTGGTGTCGGCA
Source organism: Pseudomonas sp. TR47 (assembly GCF_044143025.1). Taxonomy (NCBI): domain Bacteria; kingdom Pseudomonadati; phylum Pseudomonadota; class Gammaproteobacteria; order Pseudomonadales; family Pseudomonadaceae; genus Pseudomonas; species Pseudomonas sp. TR47. The sequence goes on from NZ_JBHFCS010000001.1 coordinate 369,950, forward strand.
CCGGAAAACGAAGTGCTCAGCGAACTGTCCGGGCGGGTCGAGCTGCAGGCTCAACTGTTCGGCGGCCCGCGCGACCCGAAAGTGCTCGGGGTGATCCTCAACAAGGTTCGCACCGACGAAAGCATGGCCGAGTTCGCCGCGCGCCTGCGCGAGCACTCGCCGCTGCTGCGCGGCAACGACTTCAAGCTGCTCGGCTGCATCCCCTACCAATCCGAACTCAACGCCCCGCGCACCCGCGATGTGGCTGACCTGCTTGGCGCCCAGGTGATCAACGCCGGTGACTACGAGCAACGGCGCATGAACAAGATCATCATCTGTGCGCGCACCGTGGCCAACACCGTGCCGCTGCTCACCCCAGGCACCCTGGTGGTGACCCCGGGCGACCGCGACGACATCATCCTTGCTGTGAGCCTGGCCGCGATCAACGGCGTGCCGCTGGCCGGCCTGTTACTGACCAGCGACAGCAAGCCCGATGCACGCATCCTCGGCTTGTGCCGCGGCGCCCTGCAGGCGGGCCTGCCGATCCTCTCGGTCAGCACCGGTTCGTACGACACGGCCAACCAGCTCAACTCACTCAACCGCGAGATCCCGGTGGACGACCGTGAGCGCGCCGAATTCATCACCGATTTTGTCGCCAGCCACCTCGACGCTGCATGGCTGCACCAGCGCTGCGGTACCCCCCGTGAGTTGCGCCTGTCGCCTGCGGTGTTCCGCTACCAGCTGATACAGCGGGCGCAGCAGGCCAACAAACGCATTGTCCTGCCCGAAGGCGCAGAGCCGTTGCTGGTGCAGGCGGCTGCGATCTGCCAGGCGCGCGGCATCGCACGGTGCGTGCTGCTGGCCAAGCCCGAGGAAGTCGAAGCGGTGGCCCGTGCGCAGGGGATCACCCTGCCAGCGGACCTGGAAATCCTTGACCCTGAGCTGATTCGCGGGCGCTATGTCGAGCCGATGGTCGACCTGCGCAAAAGCAAGAACCTCAATGCGCCGATGGCTGAGCAACAGCTGGAAGACCCGGTGGTGATCGGCACCATGATGCTTGCGCTGGACGAGGTCGACGGCCTGGTCTCCGGCCTGGTGCACTCCACCGCCAACACCATCCGCCCTGCCCTGCAGTTGATCAAGACTGCGCCAGGCGCCAGCCTGGTATCTTCGGTCTTTTTCATGCTGTTCCCCGAGCAGGTGCTGGTGTACGGCGACTGCGTGATGAACCCGCACCCCAGCGCCAGCGAGTTGGCTGAAATCGCGCGGCAGAGCGCCGAATCGGCGCAAGCCTTCGGCATCGCGCCACGGGTGGCGATGATCAGCTATTCAAGTGACTCGGCGAGCGACGAAGAAGTCGAGAAAGTGCGCGAAGCAACGCGCCTGGCGCAGGAAGCCGAGCGGGGCCTTGTGATTGACGGCCCGCTGCAGTACGACGCTGCCGCCAACCCGGCAATCGCCCGCCAGTTGGCGCCGAACAGCCAAGTGGCCGGGCGCGCCACGGTGTTCGTGTTCCCTGACCTGAACACCGGCAACACCACCCACAAGGCGGTGCAGCGCAGTACCGATGGGGTCAGCCTGGGGCCGATGCTGCAAGGGCTGCGCAAACCGGTGAACGACTTGCCGCGCGGCGCCCAGGTGGACGATATCGTGCACACGATCGCGCTTACAGCCATCCAGGCCAGCGTGGTGCGTTGAAACCTGGGGCTGCTGTGCAGCCCAATCGCCGGCAAGCCGGCTCCCACCGGGATGTGTGGCGCTTGCGATCCCGGTGGAAGCCGGCTTGCCGGCGATTGGGCCGCACAGCGGCCCTCATGGTTTACGGATACTGCTGCACCTGGCCCTGCTGATCATACTGCTGGCCGGGAATAGGCTTGAGGTTGACCTCGACGCGACGGTTCTGCGCCCGGCCATTGGCATCGGCGTTGCTGGCAATCGGCTGGTCCGGGCCCATGCCGCGCACCGACACGCGCGAGGCGTCCACGCCTTGCGAGGTCAGGTAGGCGCTCACTGCCTGGGCACGGCGCTGCGACAGGTCCATGTTGTGCTGGCGGCTGCCGGTGCTGTCGGTGAAGCCCACCACTTCGATGGTGTTCTGGTTGAACTGTTTGAACGAGGTCGCCAGGTTGTTCAGCGGCGAGTAGAAGCTCGGCGCGATGTTCGCCGAATCGGTGGCGAAGGTGATGTTGCCCGGCATGATCAGCTTGATCTGGTCACCCTGGCGCTGCACTTCGACGCCGGTATTGGCCATCTGGGCACGCAGTTCGGCTTCCTGTTTGTCGGCGTAGTAACCGTAACCGGCAGCGGCAGCACCTACCGCAGCGGCGCCGATCAGCGCGCCCTTGCCCCGGTTGTCGTGGTCGATGGCGGCACCGGCGATGGCGCCGGCCAGCGCACCCAGGCCGCCGTACTTGGCGGTCTTGCTCATCCCGGTCGACCCGCCCTGCGCCTGACCTTGGCTGTCGTAGGGGTTCTGGCCGGCACAACCGGTCATCAGGGCTGCAGCGGTTGCGACGATAATCAGGCGACGCATGGTGAACATGGACAAGCTCCTACAAGAATTCGTGTGTGCGGCAAATCATGAATGCATTTATGCCAGCCTTGGATCGCGCTTGAGCGAAAAAATTCCATGACAGGCTGTTTATGCCGGCTCAGGCCCGCACGAAGGGGTTCTCGCGCATTTCGTCACCCAGTCGGGTATCAGGGCCGTGGCCGGTGACCACGATTGCATCCTCATCCAGACGATACAGCCGCTCCTTGATCGAGCGAACGATAGCCCGCTGATCGCCGCCCCACAAATCGGTGCGGCCAATGCCACGTCGGAACAGGGTGTCACCGGCAACCAACAGCTTGGCGTCAGCGAACCAGAAGCTCATCGAACCCGGCGTATGCCCGGGCGTGTGCAACGCCACGCCACAGCCGCAGGCCAGCGCTTCATCGTCACCCAGCCAGCGGTCTGGTGGGGGCACCGGGGTATACGGGACGCCGAACATCTGGCACTGCATCTCCAGGTTGTCCCACAGCACCTGGTCGTCCTTGTGCAGGTGCAAGGTCGCACCAGTGAGCTCCTTGAGCTTGCCCGAGGCGAGGAAATGATCGAAGTGCGCATGGGTGTGGATGATGCTCACCAAGGTCAGGCCGTGGGCCTGCAGGCGGGCGAGGATCTTGTCCGGATCACCACCCGGGTCGACGACGATGGCCTTTTTGGTAAGCGGGTCGCCGATCAAGGTGCAGTTGCACTGCAAAGGCCCGACGGGGAAGGTTTCGCGGATGAGGGTGGTTGGGGCAGTGTTCATGGGGACTCCTGACGACTGCCTGGATGTTATCGTTGCCCGCCCCAGGGAGGCAATTATGCGGTTTTGTCGAGGATGGAGTGCTTGCCTGGAAATTTTCAGGGCCTATGAAATCGAGCCTAAGGCAGATACAACCTGAACAAGCCTCCGCCAAGCGCGCCACCATTGGCGATCTCGATTCGCCCGCGCACGCCATCGCGCTCATGCAGCGCAGCGATGCGCGCCGCGAAATAAAGGCCAAGCCCGGTGCTGCCGCTCTGCGCATCGATGCCCTGTACATAATCCTGCTGCCGCTCGAGCATGCGCGCCGGGTAGCCTGGGCCGTCATCGTTGACGCTGATCACCAATTGCTCGTTCTCTTGCGCGATGCTGATCAACAGCGCATGCCCGGCATAGCGGGTGGCGTTGGTGATCACATTGGCGATCACCGAGGCGACCAGTTCCCGATCGAAGAAACCCAGCGGATTTTCGCTGTCGATGCGCCAGGTGGCGAGGATATCGTTGTGCTCAAGCACTTGCTGATGAGCCGCCAGCTGCGCTTCGACGAAGTCGTCCAGCTCGTGATAGTCCGGGCACACCGGCAACTGGTTGACGCCCAGTTTGTACAGCCCCAGCATTTGCACCAGCATGCCATTGAGGTGGCGGAATTCGTGCTCGATCACGCCCAGCTCGGTGCCCCCGCGCAACTCCTCGGGCAGGCGCGCCAGCCACTGGTCGTGGGACTGGATCAGCGCTGACAACGAGTTTTTCAGGTCGTGCACGGTGGAGGCGATCACCGTGGAAAAATCCAGCCCCTGGTTGTCCTGGCTCATGCGCCGAACACCTTGATGTGCAGTTTGCGGTAGCGGTCATACCGGCTGTCGCTGGCAGGAATACCCGCGACGCTGGTCAGGCAGTTGCGACACTCCTGCAGGATTGCCGGCGGCGTGGCTTCACCACCGATGCGCAACAGCGCCTGGGCAGTGTTGAGGGCAATGCTGATGTTCTTCGGTTGCAGTGACAGGGCCTTGCGGAACATCTGCAAGGCTTCATTGAGCTGCCCGGCCTGATAGCTGCGCACACCCTGGCGGTTGAGGTCGACAGCTTCGGTGACGGCGCCGAGCACCGTGGGGTCATCCGTCAGCTTGGCGACACTCTGCATGACCTTGGGGTCATCGCCGTAGGTTTCCACACAGCCTTTGAGGATGGTGCCGCCGGCACCTTCCTGGCCCAGCGCCTGCAGCTGTTTGGCCACGGTCAGGGCGGCTTCGACCGAGAAGAACTGATCCATCTTGTCCAGCCGCTGCAGGGCCTGCTCGGTAAGCTTGGCTGCAGTCTCTGCATCACCGGCCTGCTGCAGGCTGGCAGCTTTCATCAAGCGCGCACGCACTTGCAGGCCCTGATCCTCGACATTGTCCTTGGCCACCTCGCTGAGCACGGTATTGATCTCGACCCGGGTACGTGCATCCAGGCCGAAGCCGGCGTTCTTGTTCATCAATGCCTCGACCAGCCCAAGGTTGCTCTCCGCATCCTTGTAGCGCGAGCTCTGGCCCTGGTTCACCGCATGGCGAAACGCCTTCGAGGCGCTTTCGAAGTCTTCGTTGTCCAGCGCCAGTTTGCCCAGCGCGGCCTGGCGCCTCACCGCCAGGGGTGAAAGGCGCACGGCTTCTTCAAGCATGTTTTGCGCGCGCTTGGTCTCACCCTGGGCCACCAGCACGTCGGCCATGCCGTCGTACAGGCTCGGCATGATTGGAAACGCCTTGAGCGCCTGCTCATAAACGCCCTGGGCCTGCGCGTGCTGACCCCGTTTGTGCATCAGGCTGCCCAGCGCCGCATACACCCACGGCTGCGGGCGGCTGGCGAGAATGCCCTTGAGGAACTTTTCCAGCTCATCGAAGCGGTTCAGGTCTCGCAGGGCATCGGCCCGGTAACGCAGGCACAGGGGCGCGAAACGCGGGTCCTTCTTGCACAGCTCGGCGCACGCAGCCAGCACTTCGGCCGGGCGGCCACGGTCCAGGGCCTGCAGGATCGGCTTGAGCAAGGTCTTGCGTTGCGTCAGCTTGTCGAGGCGCTGGGCCAGGCCCACCCGGTTGAACGGTTTGGTCAGGTAGGCATCGGGCTCGTGCTCCAGGGCGCTGAGCACGATGGCCTGGCTGCTCTCGGCGGTCACCATGATGAACACGCACTCATGGCTGATCAGCTTGTCGAGGATCATGTCCTCCAGCACTTGCTGGCCGTTCTTCTTGCCATCCCCAAGGTGGAAATCCTGAAGAATGTAGTCATAGCGCTTTTGCCCGCACATGCGCAGGGCCTGCTCACCGCTGTCGGCAGTGTCGACGTCACGCACGCCCAGCTCGCGCAGCATGGAGCGCGTCGACGTGCGAAAGTCGGTGAAGTCATCGACGATCAGAAAGCTCTTTTGCCCGTACTGCAGCATCAACACGACCTGTATTGGATGATGGGAGGATGGCGTGCGGCGATGCATACCGCCGAAACGTGTATCGGCAGCCAGGCGCAAAAGATGAGGGCAGGCAGTGCTGCAGCGAGAGGCTGGCCTGGGCCGTTGTTTATCCGGCCAGGCCGCCAACGACCGGCATCAGGCCAGCAGGCCCAACGACTTGGCCCGTGCCACCGCCTGGGTACGCCGCTCCACCCCGAGCTTGCTGTTGATATGGCTGGCGTGGGTCTTGACGGTGTGCAGCGAGATGAACAGGCGCTCGCTGATCTGCTGGTTCGAGCAGCCTTGGGCGATCAATTCCAGCACTGCCAGCTCACGACCACTGAGCGCCTCGCACGTGCCGCTGCTCGGCGCGGCCTGCTCGGGCAGACGAGCCAGCAGCTCGACCTGGACCTTGCAGGCAGGACGTGCGAGCAACTGCTCGCGAAGCCACAGCGGGTGCAGCTCGATCAACCGCTGAAACGGCTGCATCACCCCGCCCTGGGCCGCTGCCAGAGCCATGGGCAAGCGCTCGGCAGCCTGCGCCTCGCCACCGTGCTCCAATGACAACGTGATCCACTGGCACAGCGCGCTCAAGGTCAGCATCATGCCACCGCCGGCCTGCCCGCGCTCGACCAGGCCGCGCAAGCGCGCAGCGGCATCCTCACTGCGGCCCTGGATGCGTTCGAGCAAGGCCTGCTGCAACTCGATGTGCAGCGCTAACAACGGGTGGAACTCCGGCGCCGCCGCAGGCTGCTCGCCACCGTAGGTCTGGCCCAGGCGCAGCAACCAGGACTCGGCCAGGTCGGTACGCCCCTGCGCCAGCCACAATTCGCACTTCACCAGCGTGATCATGGCCAGGTAGAAGATCGGCGGCACGTCCCAGATATGCATCAGCCTCTCGGCTTCGGCCAGCTCGGCGAAGGCGTCGGCGTAGCGCCCTTCACGCCCGTCGAGGGTAGCGATCACACAGTGGCCTATCAGCACGCTGATATCGCGACAGGCGCGCGCCTCGCCCAGCCCCGCACGCAAGCGCGCACGCCCTTGCGCAGGTTGCAGGCGCGTCACCAGCAGGTAGCCCTCGTACAAGGTCAGCCGCGCGCGCACGGCATACAGCCGCTGGGCCGAAAGGCCCTGGAGGCGTTGCAGCCCCTGGCGCACCTCGTCCAGCGCGCGCAGCGCCTCGCCCCTGGCATGCAGCACCCGGGCACGGTCGTAGTGCGCCAAGGCTTCGAACAAGGGGTTGCCAACCCGCTGGGCCAACTCCAGCGCCTCGCGGTTCCAACCACGCGCCCGCCAGAAGTCGCCATCGGCAATGGCCAGGTTGGACAGCGTCGACAGGCACACCAGACGCTGCCCATAACGTTTGCACGGCAGGCTTTGCAGCGCCTCACCACAATAGGCCAGGGTGCGTTCGCGATCACCGCGGCCACGCGCAATTACCCCGCTCAAGGCCAGCCACTGGGCCAGCATGGACCTTTGCGCGGTGGCTGAAGGCGCTGGCAAAAAGCGGCTGAGGTAGCTTGCCAGCTCTTCGGCTGCGTCCAATTGGCAGGCCAGGCCCAGCGCCCAGCTGTACAGCACGATCAGCCGGGGCGTACTGATCAGCAAGCTGTCGGGCAAGTCCATCTTCCAGCGCAGCAGCATGCCGACGTTCTGCTCGGCCAGCAGTTGCTCCTCCGACAGGCTCTGCACCAGGTCGGCGGCAACGTCCAGATGGCCCGCCCGCAGGGCTTGCTCCACCGCTTCGTCAAGCAGCCCCTGAGCCTGGAACCAACGGCAGGCACGCAGGTGCAGGCGCGCCTGCGGTTCATTGGACTGGCGGCTGCGCAACAGGTCGGAGAACAGGTGATGGTAGCGATACCAGTGCCCATGCTCGTCCAGCGGCACCAGAAACACCTGGTGCGCCTGCAGGTAACGAAGGATGGCCGCGCTGTCGTCGCGCTGACGCAGGGCATCGCACAACGCCGCGCAGAAGCGCTCCTGGCACGCAGTGTCGAACAGAAACGCCTGCACGTCCTCAGGCAGGATTTCGATGACTTCTTCCAGCAGGTAGTCGCGGATCAAGCCTTCCCCGCCATGCAGGGCCTGGGGCAGCGCATGCTCGTCGCCGGACTCGCTCGCCGCCAGTTGCCAGAACCGCAACCCGGCAACCCAGCCGTCGCTGCGCTGGATCAGATTGTCCAAGGCCTGGCCGCGCAGGCCTGTAGGCTGGCGACCAAGAACGGCCAGGGCCTCGTCGGGCGTCAGGCGCAGTTCCTGCTCGTTGATCTCGACCAGTTGCCGTGAGAGCCGCAGCCGCGCCAGGTGCCAGTCTGGCCGCTGGCGGCTGGTGACCAGCAACACCAAGCCGCCCGGCAAATGGTTGAGAAAAAACTGCAGGCAGCGATCGAGCACCGGCCCCTGGGCCAGGTGATAGTCGTCCAGTACCAGCAGCAAGGGTGTATCGGCTTGCAGGTACAACGCCAATTCGTCGAGCAGGCCGTCGATCCATTCCTCGAACGCGAAGGGTTGGTGGCGCTGGCGCATTTTCAACAGGCCCATGGCTTGGCCGCCCAACGCCGGGCAGTACTGCTGCAGCCCCTCAAGCAAGCGTTCGAGAAAACGGCCCGGGTCAGCATCGCGCTGGCTGAGCCCAAGCCAGAGGCTGCGCCAATGGTCGGGCAGCGCCTCGCAGAATTCGATGGCCAGGGAGCTCTTGCCGAAGCCTGCCGGGGCATTGACCAGCAACAAACGGCCGCTGAGGCCGGCCTGCAAACGCTGGCACAGGCGCGCACGCGGCACGTGGCCGTGCGGCAGCGGCGGCCGGAAGAAACGCCCGTCCAGCAGGCCCACGGCCTGGCTGGCGACTCCATGCGTACGGGACAAATCAGTCATGGCCGGCTCGTTCTGGTTGGAAGACTACGGCGGTACGGATTGTTCCGAGACTAGCGGGTAACGCGGCGTATTTGAAGATGATGGGCGCAAATGGCCTGTAAAAGACTACGACAAAAAACGACAAGCCTGATGGACAGAGGGCTGGCGCGGGGTTTGGCGAGGTATTCACCCGTTTTATGACTGCGCCGGCCAGTACAACAAGGGGCTGGAACAGAAACGCCCCGGCAAGCCGGGGCGTTCTGGGAGTATCACAAGGTGTGCAGCACTAGCGGTTCAACGAATACCCGACTGGCGCAGCGCAGCTGGCTGGAAGTCTGCCTTGCTGGCACTGAAGCCGAAGTCGTAGGCGCGCTTCTCTTCGTTCTTCATGCCCAAGGCCAGGTAACGGCCCGATTGCAGGTCGTAGATGGCCTCCAGGGTGTACCACGGTACCTGAACATTGTAGTAGTCCTGGGCATGCGCCTCGGAAACCCGCCATAGCTGGCCGCGGCCGTCATACTGGTCGATCACCGCTGCCTGCCAGGTGTCCTCGTCGATATAGAAGTCGCGCTTGGCATAGATGTGGCGCTGCCCCGGCTTGAGCGTTGCAACCACATGCCAGACCCGGCGCAGCTCATAGCGGGTCAGGTCCTGATTGATGTGACCGGCCTTGAGGATGTCGGCGTACTTGAGCTTCGGATCGTCGAGTTTGTAAGCGTTGGAGGCGATGTACATCTCCTTCTTGCCTTCAAGCTTCCAGTCGTAGCGGTCTGGCGCACCATTGTACATGTCCAGGTTGTCCGAAGTACGCAAGCCGTCGGCTGCGGTACCCGGCCCGTCATAAGACACCTGCGGCGCCTGGCGCACGCGACGCTGGCCGGCGTTGTAGATCCACGCCTTGCGCGGTTCTTTCACCTGGTCGAGGGTTTCGTGCACCAGCAGCACGGTACCGGCCAGACGCGCTGGCGCGGTCACTTCCTGTTTGAAGTAGAAGAGGACGTTGCCCGGGTTGTTCGGGTCGAAGTCCTTCATCTTGTCGCGGAAGACGAACTGATCGGCGAAGTACACCAGGCTGTAGGAGCCGCTCTGCTGCGGCGTAGCCTGGGTTACCAAACGGCTGACGCTGCCACCACGGTAGCGGGTGATGTGGTTCCAGATAACCTCGATGCCACTCTTGGGGATCGGGAACGGTACTGCGGTCTGGAAGTTGTTCAGCCCGTTGCCGCCTTCGACCAGCGTAGTCGCGGTGGCATTCTTCTTGATTGCGGCGAACACATCGTCAGGCACCGTGGAGCCTCGATGGGTCTTGTACACCGGGATCTTGAAGGTTTGCGGGTAGCGCTTGAACATCGCCACCTGGCCTGGTGACAGCTTGTCCTTGTACTGGTCTACGTTCTGCGCGGTGATGGTGAACAGCGGTTTGTCGCTGCCATACGGGTCGGAAAGGAAGCCCTTGGCATCGACGCTGCCTGCGGTCTTTGACAACGGTTGCCACGGGCCGATGGAGCCATCGGCGTTACCGGCCTTTTCCGCGCCCATCGGGGTCAGGGTGCTGCCCAGCTTTGCCGCTTCATCAGCGGAAACCGCAGCCATGACGCCGGTTGCCAGCAGGGACAGGCCCAGTACTCCGGCTTGCAGCAGACTTCTGGTCTTGTTCATGTCGTGTCGTCCTGGATCTGTGTGCTTAGAAGTTCACGCCGAAGCTGAGGGCGAGGAAGTCGCGATCATCCACGGTGCTGTACTTGCCGTCGAAGAAGTTGGTGTACGACAGGCTCGCGGTGTAGGTCTGCTGGTACTCGGCGTCCAGCCCGAGGCTGACTGCCTTGCGGCCTTCCTCGAAGTTGCCGCCAGGGCCCGGCGAGTAACCATCGACGTCATGCGACCAGGCTACGCTGGGGCGCAGGTTCACACCGGCAATGACGTTGTTGTAGTCCCAGATCGCACGGACGCGATAGCCCCAGGAATCAGACGTGGTATAGCCATCGTTCTCGCAGTAGCGCGATACGTTGTTGGCATCGGTGGTGCCCAGGGTGCTGCTGTTGAGCGCCTCGCACTGGCCATTGGGCAGAGGCCCCGGGCCGAACACCGGGTCACGCCCGTAACGCATCTTGGATGTGCTTTCCAGGCCGCCGACGTGGGTCCAGCCGATTTCGCCGACCATGGTCAGCCGCTCTGCCCCCATCACCTGATCGAAGAAGTGGGTGAAGGTTGTCTGCAGCTGGGTGATTTCCTTGCGACGATAACCAGGCTGGTCGGCACCCGGTGTTCCCTGCAACACAGAGACATCCGGATTGAGCGGCGTCAGGCCCGAATAGAGGATATCGGTGGTATTCAACTGCACCGGAGCGTTCGGCCGGTAGCTGATCTCGCCACTCCAGGCGGTACCGGTAGGCAGTGTGGTCGAGAAGCTCAGACCATACAGACGGATGTCTTCCGGATACTCCACGTAGTAGCTGGAGTTGCCTGCCACCTGCAACGGCATGAGGCTTGGCAACAGGCTCGCCAGCGCAGCAGACGGCACACCCGCACTGACCAGCGCGCCCGCCAGGCCGCTTGTGCTGTAGTACTGGGCATCGGCACCGCGACCGCTGAAGATTGGCGCACGGCTGTGGTAGTTCATGAAGTAGCCACCGAATTCGGTATTGAGCGGCTCATACATGTAGCGCAGGGCAACGCCGAACTGACCACTGTCCCGAGCATCGCGGTCCGCGCCACGACGGACGATCACGCCCTCATCGGGGGAGCCGTAACTCACGCCGCGTGCGGCCAGAGTGGCCGCGACTGGCGCAGCCAGCGGCCCAAGCCGGCTGGCCAAGGTGTTCTGCGTGGCCAGCACGGCCAGGTTGTTGTCGCAGCCGTCGGCGATCACGTCGGGCTGGGAGAAGAATGTGCCGCAGTTGTCGACAACGGTCTGGTCCCACTCGATCTGGTAGAAAGCTTCGGTCGACAGGTTGTCGGTGAGGCTTTGCGAGACGTAGAACATGTTGACGGGGATCAGGCCTTCCTTGATTTCAGCCCCTGGCCGGCGGAACGCAGAAACGTCGATCGGGTTGACTGCGTTGATGCCGCCGCCAATGAAGGTACTCTCCCCCCAGCTCACTACCTGCTTGCCCAGACGCACCGAGCCGGGTTGATCACCGATGGCGTAGTTGTGATAGACGAACGCGTCGAGCAGTTCGGCGCCAGACGACTTGGCGCCCTCCTTGCGGTTCGAATCGCTGATGTCCTTGAACTCGCGGTTCTCGTCCTTGAGTTCGAAGTCGTACCAGTACTTGCCCCGCACGAAGATGCCGGTGTCGCCATACTTCAGTTCAAGGTCGTGGATACCTTTGAAGATCTTCGAGAAGGTTTCGCCTTTCTTGAAGTTGAGGTGACCATCGTCCGAGGTTTGCGAAAGACCCTTGCCGCCGTTGTTGGCGCCGATCAGGTTGCTGTTGGGGTTGGCGGTCGACCAGCTGGCCCCGACGGAGAGCGACGAGTCGAACTGGCCTTCGATTTCCCCGATGTTGAAACTGACCGCGAAAGCAGGGCTTGCGAGCGTGGAAGCAAGGCTGACGGCCAAAGGCAGCTTGGCCCGACGCCAGAACGGGTTTGCAGATGTCATCGACGCTACTCCATGTACTTTTTTGTTATGGCAGTGAGTCCTTTCAAGAACGGCCCGTGCGACCGGTGTTCAGGCTTGCGCCCGTGGCGACACGTGTTGCGCGTGTCGCCCTCCCCCATTCCTGAAAATCCCCTGGCCCCGACTATAGCCAGCAGACCAAGGTGCTTGATCCCTCTAAAGTGTGATTTGCACACCGTTGGCCAATTCGCCCTGGCGTGTTCCCAGGTTACGCACCGGCAGTGCCCAAGCATGGCCGATTTTTACCGATTGGCAAGGTGACGGCCGCTCTGGCCTGCGGGTCGTGCCCCGGGGTACACGACCCGCAACGCGGTTACAGCGTGGAAAGGAAGGCGCTGTTACTCGCCTGCCACTGGACGATGTCCTGGCGGATGCGCTTCTTGTCGAGCTTCCCGACACTGGTCTTGGGAATTTCTGTAACAACGGCGATCTGGCAGGGAATCGCCCACTTGTTGATGTGCCCTTGCTCTACAAATGGCTTGAGGTGTTCCTTCAACGCCTTGGCATCGACAGCCTGGCCGTCATGCACCACCAGCAGGGCGAACGGGCGCTCCCCCCACTGCGGGTCGGCGACCCCAACCACTGCAACCTCGCGCACTCCAGGATGCCGGCTGATCAGGTCCTCGAGGTCCAGGGAAGATATCCATTCCCCCCCAGTCTTGATCACGTCCTTGATGCGGTCGCGAATGTCTATGTAACCCATGCCGTCGAGCGTGGCGACGTCACCGGTGTGCAGCCAGCCACCCTGCCACAGCTCCTCGCTTTTCTCCGGCTCCTTGAAATAGCCCATGGTCAACCAAGGCGCACGCAGCACCAGCTCACCTTGAGTCTCGCCATCTGCCGGGAGGAAATTGCCATCGCCATCGACGATCGCAGCTTCCACCAGCGGTACCGGGACACCGGCCTTGATGCGGTAGGTCACGCGTTCGTCTTCGCTGCCGGCCTGCAGCTCATCGTTCAGGTGCGCGGCAGAAATCAGCGGGCACGTTTCGGACATGCCATAGGCTGCAGTCAGCTGAATGCCCCGGGCCAGCGCCGCTTGATATAGCGAGCGGTTGAGCGCACTGCCACCGATGATGATCTTCCAGCCGCCGAAGTCCTGGCCCTGGGAGCTCGGACAATTGAGCAGCATCTGCAGGATGGTGGGTACGCAGTGCGAGAAGGTGACCTTCTCGTCCCGCCAGAGCTTGATCAGCATGTCGGGCTCGTAGCGGCCCGGGTACACCTGTTTCAGACCGAGCATGGTCGCCGCGTACGGGATGCCCCAGGCATGCACGTGAAACATGGGCGTGATGGGCATGTACACATCATTGCTGCCAAGCAGGCGGACGCTGTCGATACTGCCGGTCACCGAGGCCTCGGCCAAGGTGTGCAGCACCAACTGGCGGTGGGTGAAGTAGACGCCCTTGGGGTTACCTGTGGTGCCGGTGGTGTAGAACGTGGTGGCGACCGAGTTCTCGTCGAAATCCGGGAAGTCGTAATGCGGGCTGGCCGCCGCCAGCAACTGCTCGTACTCGCCCACCAGGTTCGGCAGTTCGGCGGTCTTGTCCGGGCCATCGGTCAACAGCAGGGTCTTGTCGACCGTGGTCAACTGCCCGGCAATGGCCTGGTAAAGGCCGACAAAATCGCTGTTGACCAGCACGAAGCGGTCCTCGGCATGGTTCATGGTGTAGAGGATCTGCTCAGGCGACAGACGCACGTTTATGGTGTGCACCACCGCGCCGATCATCGGGATGGCGAACATGCATTCCAGATAACGGTGGCTGTCCCAATCCATCACCGCCACGGTGTCACCGGCCTTGACCCCGGCTTCGGTCAGCACGTTGGCCAGGCGGGCAATACGCTCGTTGAGCTGTGGATAGGTCAGCCGCAACTGGTCGCGGTAGACGATCTCGCGGGTCTTTTCATAGCGGCTGCCGGACATCAGCAGGCGTTTGATCAGCAGAGGAAAGCTGTAGGCGCCCTCGGCGGGCTTGATGATGCGGGTCTGCAGCATGGTTATCCCTTCTTGAAAAGCGAGCCGGACAAGTCTGTGTCTACTGTAGTTCGCCAATGTGACGGTCAAATCAGCCGAAGGAATGATTTGGCTGCGCGAGGTATGAGTGGCATTGTTCGGTCGATGGATCAACCCTTGCCCTGCCACTGGAGCCGTACCTATGCCCAGCCCGCGTCGCGCTGTGTTTCTCGATCATGAATCCCTGGACCTTGGTGACCTCGACCTCTCACCTTTGCAGAGCCAGTTCGACGCGTTCGAACTGTACGACGCCACCCGCCCGGATCAGGTAGCCGAGCGCCTGCAGGGCGCCGTTGCGGTGATCAGCAACAAGGTCATGCTCGACGCCAACGCCCTGTCTGCCAACCCACAGCTCAAGCTGATCCTGGTCGCCGCCACCGGCACCAACAACGTCGACCTAGCTGCCGCCCGTGCCCAAGGCATCACCGTCTGCAATTGCCAGGGCTACGGCACGCCCTCGGTGGCACAGCACACCCTGGCCCTGCTGCTGGCGCTGGCCACGCGCTTGTGCGACTACAACCAGGCGGTGGCCGATGGCCAATGGGCCAAGGCCAGCCAGTTCTGCCTGCTGGACTTCCCGATCGTGGAACTGGAAGGCAAAACCCTAGGCCTGCTCGGCCATGGCGAACTCGGTGGCGCCGTCGCGCGGCTTGCTGAAGCCTTTGGCATGCGCGTGCTGAGCGGGCAGATCCCCGGGCGCCCGGCGCGCAACGATCGCCTGCCGCTGGACGAACTGCTGCCGCAGGTCGATGCCCTGACGTTGCACTGCCCCCTCAACGAACACACACGGCACATGATCGGCGCACGTGAGCTGGCATTGCTCAAGCCCGGCGCGCTGGTGGTCAATACCGCACGTGGCGGCCTGATAGACGAGCAGGCCCTGGCCGACACCCTTCGTCGCGGCCATCTGGGCGGCGCCGCCACCGACGTGCTGAGCGTCGAGCCGCCGGTCAACGGCAACCCGCTGCTGGCCGGCGACATCCCGCGCCTACTGATCACGCCGCACAGCGCCTGGGGCGCGGTGGAATCGCGCCAGCGCATCGTCGGCCAACTCAGCGAGAACGCCCAGGCATTCTTTGCCGGCCAGCCACGCCGCGTGGTCAGCTGAGCGCAAGGGCAGGCTCTGCTACACTGCGCCACTTTTTTCAGGAGGCGTCGTCCATGGACCCGCGCAGTGAAGTTTTGCTCCGCCAGGCGGACCTGTTCCAGGGTCCACTGCTGATTGCCGGCGCCCCCGCCGATGACCTGCTCGGCCAGTTGCCAAAGGCCAATGCCTGGACCTGGCACGCGGGTGATCAGGCCATGCTCGACGCCCGCTTTGCCGGGCGCAGCCATTACGGCGTCGACGTGCCGCCGGTCGCCTTCGAGGCGGCCGTACTGTTCCTGCCCAAGTCGCGCGAACTGGCGGCCTACCTGCTAAACGCACTGGCGTCACGCCTGGGCGGCGGCGAACTCTACCTGGTGGGCGAAAAGCGCGGCGGCATCGAAGGCGCGGCCAAGCATTTGCAGGCCCTGGGCAAGCCACGCAAGCTCGACAGTGCCCGGCATTGCCAGCTGTGGCAGGTCACCGTGGACAACGCGCCCGAAGCCAAGCCACTGGAAAGCCTGGCCGAACGCTTCGCGCTTGAACTGGAAGACGGCCCGCTGCAGGTGGTCAGCCTGCCTGGCGTGTTCAGCCACGGCCGCCTGGACCGCGGCACAGCGTTGCTGCTCAAGCACCTGGATAACCTGCCAGTGGGCCATGTACTGGACTTTGGCTGCGGTGCCGGTGTACTCGGCGCCACAGTCAAACGCCGTTACCCACAGAGCCGGGTCACGATGCTGGACGTAGACGCCTTCGCCGTGGCGGCCAGCCGCCTGACGCTGGCGGCCAATCAGCTGGAAGGTGAAGTTATCAGTGGCGACGGTATCGATGCTGCACCCGGCGACTTGAGCCTGATCCTGAGTAACCCGCCGTTCCATACCGGTGTGCACACCAACTACCAGGCATCGGAAAACCTGCTGAAAAAATCAGGCCAACATCTGCGAAAAGGCGGCGAAATGCGCTTGGTCGCCAACAGCTTCCTGCGTTACCAGCCACTGATCGAAAGCGCTCTGGGCAACTGCCGGACCTGTGCCGAGGCAGACGGTTTTCGCATCTATCAGGCAACACGCTGATAAAAACAGGGCTTGCCCAAAGCGTTTCGGCTAGGCAGAATCCGCACCGTCCTAGGGGAGTAGTCTCCCGCAAGCACCCTGCTTGCCCGGCACGCGTCAACACACTTGGCCCACAGGCCATGGCGCGTGCGACCCACGATCTGCGCAGACAGGTCCAGGGTTTGACAAGACCTATGACACGCACACCTTACCCGGGGCGGGGAGGCTGTACGTGTCATAGCCGTGTCGACCCGCCCCCACAGGAACCCTGATGCTGGAATCTCTCCTCGTACCTACCGCGATCGTCGCCCTGGCCGAAATCGGCGACAAGACGCAATTGCTCGCACTCATTCTGGCTGCCCGCTTCCGCAAGCCCTGGCCGATCATCGCCGGCATCATCGCCGCCACCCTGGCCAACCATGCCGCCGCAGGTGCCGTGGGCGCCTGGGTCAGCGGGTTCTTCAGCGAGTCGACGCTGCACTGGATTCTCGCCGCGAGCTTTACCGCCACGGCCCTGTGGACCCTGGTGCCGGACAAGATGGATGATGATGAAAACCCTGCGCGTCGCTTCGGCCCGTTCCTGACCACGCTGATTGCGTTCTTCCTGGCCGAGATCGGTGACAAGACCCAGGTGGCCACGGTGATGCTGGCAGCCCAGTACCCGCACCTGATCATGGTCATCATCGGTACCACGCTGGGCATGCTGATTGCGAACGTGCCAGTAGTCCTGGCGGGCAATTTCGCCGCAGAAAAGCTGCCGCTGACGCTGATTCGCCGCCTGGCCGCGACGGCCTTCATCGTACTGGCGATCGTCGCCGTCTACTCGGCAATGAAAACCAGTGGGTGGGTGGGGTAAAGCTGCAAGCTGCAAGAAAGAGCAGATGTACGCGTACTGCTCTTGCTCGTAGCTTGTAGCTGCTCTTACTTCTTGGCGGCCTGATACAGCGGCATGACCTTGGGAATTGCCGCCTGCAACGAGGCGATCCGGCTGTCAGAGGCCGGGTGAGTGCTCATGAACTCAGGTGGCGCACCCTCGGACGCCTTGCTCATCTTGTTCCACAAGGTGATCGCGGCGTTCGGGTCGTAGCCGGCACGCGCCGACAGTTCCAGGCCGATCAGGTCGGCTTCGTTCTCGTTGGCGCGGCTGTTGGGCAAGGTCATGGCGTAGTTCACCACCTGGTCTGCCAGCGCAATGCTGTTCTGGCCAAGGCCAAACAGCGCACCTGCGCCCTGGCGGGCCATTTCCACACCGTAAGCCTTGGACATCGCTTCGCGACTGTGTTCACGCAGCGCGTGGGCGATCTCATGCCCCACCACTGCCGCAATCTCGGCATCGGTAAGCTTGAGCTGGTCGATCAGGCCGGTGTAGACGATGATCTTGCCGCCAGGGCCGCAGTTGGCGTTGAGCTCATCGCTCTTGATCACATTGACCTCCCACTGCCACTGGGCGGCATCCGGGCGGAATTTCGGCGCCTGGGCGATCAGCCGGTCGGCAATCACCTGCACGCGCCTGGCATCGGCGCTGGACTTGTCCAGCACGCCCTTGTTCGACGCCTCGCCAAGGGTCTGCTGGTACGACTGGGCGTACATCTGGTTGACCTCATCGGTCGAGAGCATGCTGAACATGTACTGCTTGCGCTCGACGCCGACAGCACCGCCGCTGGTGGTATTGACCGCCTGGCAGCCAGCCAGCAGGATGCCAGCGCTCAAGAGGCTGACGACAAAAGACTTACGCATGAAAACACTCCCTTTTTACATGCGGGATATCCTAGGCCGAGTCGCCCATGGGCTACCAGAGCCGCAGGGAAGATTTTCTTCGCCAGTACCGGCCTCATCAGGCCGGCGTCAGGCACTCGGGCGCATCCAGCTTCGGGTCATTGACGAAATTCGCCAGCGCCCGCTCACGTAGCGTGGCCGGTGGGCTGGCGAGCAGCTCATGCAGACGCGGCAGCGGTGTGTCAGGGTCCAGCCATGCGGCCTGCCCCGCCTCATCGAGAATCAACGGCCGGCGTTGGTTCATCGCCGCCTGGGTCACCACCGCACAGCTCAGCCACACCTGGTCCTGGACCGGGTAGGCTTCCCATATGGCCGCGAAATACAACGACGAACCCTCCCCCGGCGTCAACCAGTACGGCCGTTTGCGCACCGTGCCACGCCATTCGTAAAAACCGTTGGCTGGCATCAGGCAGCGCCGCAGACGTAACGCTTCGCGGAACATCGGTTGCTCGGCCAGAGTTTCGGCCCGGGCATGCGCGGGGGTGCGTGAGAGGTCAGTGAGCCAGGCCGGGGTCAGGCCCCAGCGCGCCTTGGCCAACTGCATCTGGCCGTCGACCTGGCGCTGGATCAGCACCGAAGCGCCGGGCGAGATATTCCATTGCGCCGGCTGGCCGGCAGGAAAGCCTGGCAGGCTTGCCAGCACCTGGGGCCAGCGAAACAGGGCATAGCGTCCACACATGGGCGATTTCAGAACCTAGCAGATCAAGGTACCGGGATAGCTCTCCGGTTCGTCGCCGACAAGCGGCTGGGCGCCATTGTACGCATCGATCAGCTGCCGTGCGTAACCGGCCTGCTCATCGGCCACGGCGAGCCCAAGCAAGCCTTGCATCGGCAACTCGCCAACACCGCCCATCAGGTCACGGCCGATCATGTGCACCTCGATACCCTCGCTGGCCAGCATGCCAGCGAGCATTTCTGCCTCCAGCAAGGTTTCCGGTTCGTAGATCCGCCGCATCAGGCATCGTCCTCGCGTCTGACTTCGAGCATCCATTCGTCGCCGTGCACCTGCAGGATGAACACTACCGGCTGACAACACACCTGGCAGTCTTCGGTATACATCTGGTCGCCACCGGAGATGTCCACGGTGGTTTCCACGCGCTCGCCGCAATAAGGGCAATCGTAGAAGTCGGTTTCCAGCATCGCGGCCTCCGCAGTGACTTATGCGTATAATTGCCGGTCTGTTTACAGGGCCTGCGTGTGTCCGAGCCGTTTTTCGGGCCCCACCCCTACTTTATTACCCTAGCCGTTTCCAACAAGAGAGCATGATGGGCGAATTCGATGCCATCCGACCGTACGACGATGCTGAGGTCCCTGCCGTGCTGGCACGCCTGCTCAGCGACCCGGCATTCCTCGATATCCTCACCCACTTCCGCTTCCCGCGCGCAGCCGGGGCACTCGGCTGGTTGCTCAAGCCGCTGATCGCCCGCCGCCTGCGCAAGGAGTTCGCCGGGGTTACCTGCGTGTCCACATTGCAGGACAAGGTCGAATACTACGTCGACCACACCATCGAGCGCGCTACCGACGGGGTCACGTACACAGGCGTCGAGCAACTCAAATCCGGTACCGCCTATCTGTTCCTGGCCAACCACCGTGACATCGTCATGGACCCGGCCTTCGTCAACTACGCGGTGTACCACGCAGGCCTGCCGACGCCACGCATCGCCATTGGCGACAACCTGCTGCAAAAGCCGTTCGTCAGCGACATGATGCGCCTGAACAAGAGCTTCATCGTCCACCGCTCGCTCACTGGCCGGCGCGAGAAGCTCGCGGCCTACCAACTGCTCTCGGCCTACATCAACCATTCGATCCGCAACGACGGCGCTTCGATCTGGATCGCCCAGGCCGAAGGCCGTGCCAAAGATGGCGATGACCGCACCGACTCGGCCATCCTCAAGATGTTCCACATGAGCCGCAAGGATGAGCCTTTCGGTGCGGTGATACAGGGTCTTAACCTTACTCCGGTGTCGATCAGCTACGAGTACGACCCCTGCGACCAGGCCAAGGCGCGCGAACTGTATATCCGTGCGACTACCGGCACCTATCAGAAGGCGCCAGGTGAAGACGACAACAGCATCGCCAAAGGCATCACCGGCTACAAGGGCCGGGTACACATCAACTTCGCCCCGCCGGTAACCGCGTTCTACGAGGACACCAAGCAGCTGGCGCAGGAGATCGACCGGCAGATTCTGGGTGGCTACCGACTGTTCCCGGTGCACTACCTGGCCTACGCAATGTGGGGCGAAAAGGATGAGGCACTACAGGTGCCGAGCGCCGAGAAGCTGTTCCCGGCCGAGGAGCTGGCAAAAGCCAAGGAAGAATGGCAACGCCGCCTGGACGCCTGCCCGCAGGAGCAGCGGCCATACCTGGTGTTGCAATACGCCACGCCGGTGCGCAACCAGTATCAGGTCAGGCAACAGGCGCCGGTTGCCTGACCACAGGGGCCGCTTGGCGGCCCCGCATGGTTCAGATCCAGGTACTGAACCAGGACAGCAGCAAGGCCATCGCCAGGCAGGAAAAGCCCAGAATGTAGTAATAGCGCGGCACCCGCTGGTCGAATGCATCCACCAGCCCGTCATCCACTGCCAGGCTTTCGCGGGTGATGGCCTGGCGACGCCGTGCACTGTGCAGCAGCAACCCGCCCGGGCAGGTCATCAACAATGCCAGCAGATTGATCAGCTTGGTCGGATGGGCGGCCAGAACCCCCCAAAGCACTTGCAAGGACATCACGCAACCTCGGTCAGAACGTCAGCGAAGGCCGGCATTCTACCGAAGACCGGCCCTGGCGCCCGGACTTGGCGACAAAGTGTCACTAAATTTCATCTGTCACACGCTCGTCATCAAGGCAGGCCACCCTGTCGGCCTTTTCCCGAACCGGAGCGAGTACATGCTGCACGCCGAAAACCAGGACCGCCTCTATCTCATTGCCCAGAGTGATGAACAGCAGGCGTTGATCGATGGTTTTGCCATCAATGTCCAGGACCGCCAGTGGCTGGTGTATTGCGCCCTGGGCGGGCATGCGCATGAGCATTTGCCAGAGGTGGACCTGCTGACGGGCGTGAGCGTGCTGGATTTTCATATCCAAGCAGCCTGAGGCCTTCGAAAAACCAAAAAAACCCGCTGCCAGGCACGCAGGCAGCGGGTTTGTTCTCGGTACAGCGAAAAGCTTATTCGCCCAGCACCTGGCCGATGGTCGGGTCTTTGAACAGGCGGGTCAACGCATCGCTCAACACATCCCCCACCAGCTTGGTGTTGGTTTCCTGGTTGGGCGCCATGCCGAAGCGCTGGTCCAACGAGGCGCCGTAACGGCCGCTGTAACGGCGGTTGGCGTTCGACACATCAGCACGGAAGGTGGCGCCGATGGTGGCCTCGGTCACGTACAGGTTTTCCTTGGGCGACTGGTACTTCAATTCGGCCAGGGTCACGGTCAGTTGCGGCGCGTTGGAGGCGTTGGCCGAAGGGGTGAAGCCCAACAGGCGTACGGCCGCCTCGGCCTGAGCCTGCAGCTTGGGCACGATGTCATTGCCATTGACGCTGATGGTGCTGGTCTCGGGGTACATGCCACCACGAGTGCCCAGGGACTGCGAAGCCCGGCCGTCCACCACCTTGACCACCACCGGCTGGCCGTGGCCGACCGGGGCGAGCTGGGCGTTGAGCTTGGGTTGCGGGCTGAGTTGTTGCGGGCTGTGGGCACAACCGACCAGGCTCAGGCTGGCCACGGCAAGCAAACCGAACAACAGACGTTGCAACATGCGTGTTTCTCCAGAAAAAGCGGCAAAGGTCCACAGTATACCTAGCGGCACGCTACAAGCGGCAAGCTACAAGTAAAAGCAGACCGCACGGGGCGCAGGCGTCTTCTTGAGGCTTGCCGGTTGAAGCCAGGCCCTTCTGTCACACGCGGTTCATGGTCCTGCTGTTATCTTCGCTGCAAGCCCTAACACACAGGACTCGACACCATGGCCTCGCTCTGGACCCTGCTCTTCCAACGCCCGCGCCACAATACCTATGCACGCCTCGATGGCGACGGCAACTGCCTGGGATTCAAGCAATGCAGCCAGCCACCAGGCAGCAACGGTTGGGTGCAGGTCAAAGAAATCCAGCTTGCCTGGCTGGGCCGCCCGCTGCCCGCCAACGCCCGGGTTTGCGCCCATGCAAGCGGCCATTGGCAGCGGCGCACCCTGCCCGCCTGACAAACGCTGCAATAAAAAGCACGAATAACGACCTTTCTGCCCGCGACATCGTTATAATCTCCCCCCGATTATAAGGACGTCTCCTGATCGGGCCCCGCATTTGCCGTTTGACCCCGGCACCTTCACCGCTTCGCCCACAGAGAGCCTTCCACTCAGGTCTTGCATCGGCTGTCGTGCCTGCTTTTCCGGCCCTTCGCACTGCATGAACCTGCGGGTTGCCATCGCGCAGTCCCCTTTTGAGGTTCACGTCTCCAAAAGAGCGTGAAAAAAACGGTTTTCACAACTTCACGAGAGTGTGGCGAGCAAATGAACAGTCTGGCATGTGCAATAGCGACAGATGTGTCCCGAACAGCCCTGAACAGGCGGCTGATACGCTCATTTCACATGGGTGTCTGAAACCGCTCCGTAACGCACGCACGACACCTTGACCATAAGTCGAATTGCCGCACCTGTGGCAAACGGCGTTCAATAGACGAACCCGAAGACTGATTTGGCGGTGTCCGCGGAAGTTGCAAGAACTGCGAAGAGTCGGACATGGCGATCCTGGCACACCTGGGGTCCTATGCTGTCAATTAGGTAGCTGTAGATTGTGGAGACGCGTTAAATGGCGCAGAACGAATCGGTTGATGTAGTACTGGTAGGCGCGGGCATCATGAGTGCCACCCTGGCCGTACTGCTCAAGGAGCTCGACCCGACCCTGAAGCTTGAGGTCGTCGAGGCGATGGACTCCGGGGCCGCGGAAAGCTCCAACCCCTGGAACAACGCAGGCACCGGCCATGCCGGCCTGTGCGAGCTGAACTACACGCCCCAGGCCGCCGATGGCAGCATCGACATCAAGAAGGCCGTGCACATCAATGCCCAGTTCGAGGTCTCGCGCCAGTTCTGGGCTTACCTGAGCAAAAAAGGCAATTTCGGCCCGGCCCGTGCCTTCATCAACCCTGTCCCGCACCTGAGCTACGTCGAAGGTGACAAGGGTGTTTCCTTCCTCAAGAAGCGTTTCGAGCTGCTCAAGCAGCACCATGCCTTCGCCGAGATGGAATACACCGAAGACAAGGCGGTGATGAATGAGTGGATGCCGCTGATGATGCCCGGCCGCCCGGCCGACCAGCACATCGCCGCCACCCGCGTGACCAAAGGTACCGACGTCAACTTCGGCGCACTGACCAACAAGCTGCTCAAGCTGCTGGGCGACTCGCAGAATGCGCAGGTCAAGTACAGCAAGAAGGTCGTCGGCCTGCGCCGTAACGGCGCTGGCTGGACCGTCAGCATCAAGGACATCAACAGCGGCGGCAGCCGTGAAGTGGACGCCCGCTTCGTGTTCCTCGGCGCCGGCGGCGCGGCACTGCCGCTGCTGCAACTGTCCGGCATCCCGGAGAGCAAAGGCTTCGGCGGCTTCCCGGTAAGCGGCCAGTGGCTGCGTTGCGACAACCCGGAAATCGTCAAGCAGCACCAGGCCAAGGTCTACAGCCAGGCCGCCGTTGGCGCGCCGCCGATGTCGGTGCCGCACCTGGACACCCGCGTGGTGGACGGCAAGACATCGCTGCTGTTCGGCCCGTATGCAGGCTTTACCACCAAGTTCCTCAAGCACGGCTCGGTGATGGACCTGCCACTGTCGGTGCGCATGGGCAACATCGGCCCGATGCTGGCCGTGGCCCGCGACAACATGGACCTGACCAAGTACCTGGTCAGCGAAGTGATGCAGTCGATGGAACAGCGCCTCGAGTCGCTGCGCCGCTTCTATCCGCAGGCCAAGGCTGAAGACTGGCGCCTGGAAGTGGCTGGCCAGCGCGTGCAGATCATCAAGAAGGACCCGAAAAAAGGCGGCATCCTGCAGTTCGGTACTGAGTTGGTGTCGGCACAGGACGGCAGTATCGCGGCACTGCTCGGCGCATCCCCTGGTGCGTCGGTGACCGTGTCGATCATGCTTGAACTGATCGAGCGCTGCTTCCCCGAGCAGGCCAAGGGCGCCTGGGCTGCCAAGCTCAAGGAAATCTTCCCGGCTCGCGAGAAGACCCTGGCCACCGATGCAGCCCTGTACCACAAGATCAGTGCCGACAACGATGAGGCGCTGGACCTGGTAGAGAACAGCCCGGCCAAGCACTACGCCTAACGCCCCTCGGGGTAATGCCAGTCAGGTAGGCGATCCAGGGCCGCTTTGCGGCCCTGATAACGCTAACTGACTGGCAATGCCCCTAGGGCGTTTTTTGTGGCGGGGATCTATCAGGCGCGGGCTTTATCGATGATCTCGATGTATTCAGCCGCATTGCGCTGGTCGGCGATCACTTCGACGAAGGTCTTGCCCTGTTCGTCTTTGCCGTCCAGGTCCAGCCCGGCTTCGACGAAGAACCCTACGAAGCGCTCGAAATCGTCGACACGCAGGCCGCGGTAAGCCTTGATCAGCTTGTGCTGAGAAGGCGAAGTCACACCATCTGCAGGCTCAAACTGGAGAAACGACTTGATGTAGTCGTCGCTGATTTCGTCACCAATCACCTGCTTCTTGTCTTTGCGCATTGCCGGCTCCAACTGGACCATCACGAATTTCGAAGGCCGGCAGTTTACCCCCCACACGCGGCACGCCTCAACGCGTACGTACGGTACCTGTGTGCAAGTCGGCCCAGACATGGCCGTTGGAGTAGGTCAGAAACTGCACATACAGCGTCTCGTTGCGCAGCAGGTCCATGATCACGCGGTAGTCGCTGACCGGGTAGTTCAGGCTCAACGTGCGGGTCTTGTCGTCATACACAGGCTTTTTCAGGCTCTTGCCCGCCTCGCCATCGAAGGTGAGCAACACCTGGCTGATCGTCGCACCTTTACTCAACGGCTTGCCTTTGAGGCGCATCTGCAAGGAGGCGGTGATCGGAATTGGCTGTTGATCAGATGGGCGCTGCGCCCCAACCACTACCGAGTAGTCGGTTACCTGCAACAGTTGCTGGCCTGTCGGCGCTTCCTGGCGCAGGGCCTGGTCATCGGGCGGGAGAAACTGGCTGTGCAGCGGTGCGGCGGCAAGAGGCAGGCTGACTGCCAGCAACAGGGGAACGATCGCTCGCATGTAAGGCTCCTTGGCATGAAGGAGCACTCTAGCATGCTGCACAACGGGGGCTGTCAATCGAACTGCGCGAGCATCCAGGCATGATACCGGGCAACACCCTCTTCGCCTTCACGCGGCGCCCAAGGGGCATGCTCGCCGTCGGCCAACTGCCGGTACGGGCCGGCTTTGCATTCGAACAGAATGCTGTCTGCCTCGAGCACCACCAGGGAATGGAAGAGGCCGGGGCGCAGGTCCACGCCAAGGCACTCGCCACCGGCTTCAAGGACGCGCTTGTCGATCACTGCGCCCTGCTCATCGAACATGAGCAGCCCCAAGCGGCCTTTGAGCGCCAACAAAGTCTCGGCCTTGTCCTCGCTCAGGTGCCGGTGAGGCGCAATATAGGTGGACGGCTGCAAGCCCACTGCCAAACGGTGACAGGGGTCTTGCATCTCATGGAAATTGTGATGGTAGCGACCACGCGGTGCGTCGGCGGCTTTCTGCGCCAGCCCGGCAAACAACGCTTGGTCGATGAAAGCAGGCTGGCTCATGATCAAAGTCCCTTGACGGCGAAGATGCCGTTCGCGTTACGCCAGTAACCCTTATAGTCCATGCCGTAACCAAAGATATAGCGATCGATGCAAGGCAGGCCGACGTAACTGGCCTTGAGGTCCGGGCTGGCCTTGCGGTCATGGTCTTTGTCGATCAGCACCGCAGTGTGCACCGAGCGGGCGCCGGCGTGTTTGCAGAACTCGATGATGGCGCTGAGGGTGTGACCCTCGTCGAGGATATCGTCGACGATCAGCACGTCACGGTCGATGAACGACACTTCAGGCTTGGCCTTCCAGAACAGCTCACCGCCACTGGTCTGGTTGCGGTAGCGCGTGGCATGCAGGTACGAGGCCTCCAGCGGGAACTGCAGGTGGGTCAGCAGCTTGCCAGCGAAGATCAGACCGCCGTTCATCACACAGAACACCACCGGGTTCTTGTCGTGCAGGTCCTTGCAGATCTGCTCGCCAACCTTGGCAATGGCCGCTTCGACTTCGGCTTCGTTGTAAAGGCAGTCTGCCTCGCGCATGACTTGACGGATGTGCTCGAGATCAGCGGACATTGCGCTCTCCAGGGGGGATTTTGGAAAAGCGGGCAAAGGTACGCATCCGCTCGTCACAGATCAAGCATTTATGGACTAACGTGCAAAAGGACTGCACGACAGCAAAGGCTGAATAGATTAATCTAGCGCGGTTTTTTTGCCCGCCTTTCGGAGCCCCCCCTATGCCCACTCGTGAGATCCGCCACCCGCTGATCCGCCACAAGCTCGGCCTCATGCGCCGTGCCGACATCAGCACCAAGAACTTTCGCGAACTCGCCCAGGAAGTCGGCGCGCTACTGACCTACGAAGCCACCCAGGACCTGCCACTGGAAACCTACGAGATCGATGGCTGGTGTGGCAAGGTGCAAGTTGAAAAAATCGCTGGCAAGAAGATCACCGTGGTACCGATCCTGCGCGCCGGCATCGGCATGCTTGACGGCGTGCTCAGCCTGATCCCGGGCGCGAAGGTCAGTGCCGTGGGTGTCGCACGCAACGAGGAGACCCTCGAAGCACACACCTACCTGGAAAAGCTCGCACCGGACATCAACCAGCGCCTGGCGCTGATCATCGACCCGATGCTTGCCACCGGCGGCTCGATGGTCGCCACCATCGACCTGCTGAAGAAGGCAGGCTGCAAGGAAATCCGCGCCATGGTGCTGGTTGCAGCGCCTGAAGGCATCGAAGTGGTGGAGAAAGCCCACCCGGACGTCCAGATCTACACCGCCTCGATCGACCAGCGCCTCAACGAACACGGCTATATCGTTCCGGGCCTGGGCGACGCCGGTGACAAGATCTTCGGCACCAAGCAGAAGGACGCCTGACCATGCAGGACGGCTTCAACGACCCGCTATGGCGCCAGGTCGTTTCGGGCGCGCAGATGCTCTTCGTGGCATTTGGCGCGCTGGTGCTGATGCCGCTGATCACCGGCCTGGACCCTAACGTCGCGCTGTTCACCGCGGGTATCGGCACCCTGCTGTTCCAGCTGGTCACCGGCCGTCAGGTCCCGGTATTCCTGGCCTCGAGCTTTGCCTTCATTACTCCGATCATCCTCGCCAAAGGCCAGTTCGGCCTGGCCGAGACCATGGGCGGCGTGATGGCCGCAGGCTTCGTGTACACCTTCATGGGCCTGATGGTGAAGATCAAGGGCACCGGCTTCATCGACCGCATGCTGCCACCCGTGGTGATCGGCCCGGTGATCATCTCCATCGGCCTGGCCATGGCACCGATCGCGGCCAACATGGCAATGGGCAAGGGCGGTGACGGCGCGGTACTTATGCCGTACAAGACCGCCATGCTGATTTCCATGCCGGCGTTGCTCACCACCCTGATCGTCGCGGTATTTGGCAAAGGCATCTTCCGCCTGGTGCCGATCATTTCCGGGGTGCTGGTAGGGTTTGCCCTGGCGTTCGCCTTTGGCGTGGTCGATACCGCCAAGATTGCCGCCGCGCCTTGGCTTGAGATCCCTAATTTCACCGCACCGGCGTTCAACTGGCAGGCCATCCTGTTCATCGTACCGGTCGCCCTGGCCCCGGCGATCGAACATATCGGCGGGGTGATCGCAGTCGGCAGCGTGACCGGTCGCGACTACCTGAAGAAGCCTGGCCTGCACCGCACCCTGCTGGGTGATGGCCTGGCCACCACGGCAGCCGGCCTGTTCGGCGGCCCGCCCAATACCACGTATGCCGAAGTGACCGGCGCCGTGATGCTGACCAAGAACTACAACCCGAAGATCATGACCTGGGCGGCGGTCTTTGCCATCACCCTGGCCTTCATCGGCAAGTTCGGTGCGTTGTTGCAGAGCATCCCGGTGCCGGTGATGGGCGGCATCCTCTGCCTGCTGTTCGGTTCGATCGCGGCGGTGGGCATGAACACCATGATCCGCCACAAGATCGACCTGGGCGAAGCTCGCAACCTGGTGATCGTGTCGGTGACCCTGGTGTTCGGTATCGGCGGCGTGCTGATCGGCAGCGGCGACGGCCCTGATGATTGGGGCCTGAAGGGCATCGCCCTGTGCGCTATCGTGGCCATTGCCCTGAACCTGATCCTGCCGGGC
The DNA here is from genome assembly GCF_044143025.1 of Pseudomonas sp. TR47. NCBI lineage: Bacteria > Pseudomonadati > Pseudomonadota > Gammaproteobacteria > Pseudomonadales > Pseudomonadaceae > Pseudomonas > Pseudomonas sp. TR47. Next base: position 398,397 of record NZ_JBHFCS010000001.1, read on the forward strand.
AACGATGGCTGGAAAAAAGAGAAGCTGGATGTATAAGAGCGGCCTTGCGTCGCTAAGGGGCCGCAAAGCGGCCCCTTCAATTCAAGCCTTTTCACACATCCGCGCCAGCACCCTCACCCACTCCGGGTGATCATTCAGGCACGGCACCAGCACCAACTCTTCGCCCCCTGCCTCGATGAACTGCTCCTTGCCGCGATCGCCAATTTCCTCCAGCGTCTCGATGCAATCGGCCACGAATGCCGGGCACATCACCAGCAGCTTCTTCGCCCCGGCCTTGGCCAGTTCATCCAGACGCGTCTCGGTATAGGGTTCGATCCACTTGTCTCGGCCTAACCGCGACTGGAACGAGACAGACCACTTGCCGTCCGGGATGCCCATCCTGGTGGCGAACGCCTTGGCCGACGCCAGGCACTGCCCCCGGTAGCACACCGCCCGCACTTCGGCACTGGCGTCCTTGCAGCAGTCCGCTGCCCGCAAATCATGCTTGCTGCCAGGCATGAGCTTCTTCAGGTGCCGCTCCGGCAAGCCATGGAAGCTCAACAACAGGTGGTCGTAGTCCTGCTCAAGATAGGGCCGTGCACTGGCCACCAGGGCATCGATGTATTCAGGGTGGTCGTAGAACGGTTGCAGCACACGCAACTGCAACGGCAAGGCGCGTTCGGCGACAGTCTGGTTGGCCAGTGCCACTACCGTAGTCACCGTGCTGTCAGCGAATTGTGGATAAAGCGGCGCCAGTGTCACCTTGCGCACACCTTGAGCGGCGAGGCGCTCAAGCACCTGCGCCAGTGCTGGCTCGCCATAGCGCATGGCGATTTCCACCGGACCATGGGGCCAGTGCTCGACCATCGCGGCCTGCAGGCGACGCGTCAACACCACCAAGGGTGAGCCTTCGTCCCACCAGATCGAGGCATAGGCATGGGCAGACTGCTCTGGGCGCTTGATCAGGATCAGCGACACCAGCAAGCGCCGCACCGGCCATGGCAGGTCGACCACGTAAGGGTCCATCAAGAACTGGTTGAGGTAGCGGCGTACATCGGCTACCGAGGTGGAAGCCGGAGAACCCAGGTTGACCAGCAACAGAGCGTGATCGGTCATGCAGCGTCCTATGTCAGAGGCGCCTGGACAGGTTGTCCAGGGCCGATTGCAGATCGTTGTAACGGAACGTGAAGCCCGCGGCCAGCAAACGCACAGGGCGTGCCCGCTGACCACCAAGCAACAACGTCGACAGCTCTCCGAGGCCCGCCTTCAGCAGCAGGCCAGGCACCGGCAGCAGCGCCGGCCGGTGCAGCGCCCGGCCCAGGCGCCGGGCGAATTCGCGGTTACGCACAGGCTCTGGCGCGCAGGCATTATAAGGACCGCTGGCGTCCTTGTGCCGCAAGAGAAAATCTATCAGGGCGACCTGGTCGTCTATATGCACCCAAGGCATCCATTGCCGACCATTGCCCAGCGGGCCGCCCAGCCCCAGCTTGAACGGCAGGCGCAGGCGCGACAGGAAACCGCCATCGCTGGCCAGCACCAGCCCCGTGCGCACCAACACCACGCGCAGCCCAAGGGCCTGCGCACGTTGCGCTGTTTCCTCCCAGGCAATGCACAGCTGGCTGGCGAAATCCTCGCGCACCGGCGGCGATGCCTCGGTCAATTCACGCTCACCGCCGTCGCCATACCAGCCCACCGCAGAACCCGAAATCAGCACTTCGGGACGTTGCTCACGGGTACCGAGCCAGCCCAGCAATTGCTCGGTAAGGCTGATACGGCTGGCCCAAAGCACATTACGCCGGGCGGCGGTCCAGGGCCGGTCGGCAATCGGCGCGCCAGCCAGGTTGATCACGGCGTCCACCTGCTCGTCAGCGGCCAGTTCCTCCAGTTGGGCAATCCCGCGCACTCCGCTGCCACAGAGGCGCGCAACCTGATCAGGGCGCCGGCTCCACACGGTCAGGCGATGACCCTGGGCGAGCCAGAACGGGCAAAGATGCTGGCCGATCAAGCCAGTGCCGCCTGTCAGCAATATATGCATGGCTGTGTCCTCACAGAGTGCGGCGATGGTCTATTTTTACAACAAGGCACTTTTTTAACCCAACGCTCTCAGATAAACATAGGCCAACCTGCCCTATGAAGCGGAATAACCTTATACAAATTTTAAGTATTGTACAGGTTTGCCTGACAGCGTAGTCTGCTTACAGCACGGTTCGAAGAGGCCATCATGACAGTACCTATTGCCATCATCGGTGCCGGTATCGCCGGCCTTTCCGCTGCCCAGGCCCTGCAAAAGGCCGGGCAGTCCGTTCACCTGTTCGACAAAGGCCACGGCAGTGGCGGGCGCATGGCCAGCAAACGCAGCGAGGCCGGTGCGCTCGATCTGGGTGCCCAATACTTCACTGCGCGCGACCGTCGCTTCGTCGAGCAGGTGCAGCAATGGGTAGCCGCCGGCTGGGCTGAACAGTGGAAGCCGCAGCTGTACAACTACCGTGACGGCGAACTGACGCCCTCGCCCGACGAGCAGACGCGCTGGGTCGGCGTGCCGCGCATGAGCGCGATCACCCGCGGCATGCTCAAGGACGTCACGGTGAACTTCGGCTGTCGCATTGCCGAAGTGTTTCGCGGCAAGCAGTACTGGCACCTTCAGGATACCGAAGGCTGCAGCCATGGCCCATTCAGCCGCGTTGTGATCGCCGTCCCCGCGCCCCAGGCCACGCCGCTACTGGCAGCCACCCCAAAACTTGCCGCCGTGGCAGCGGGCGTGGTGATGGAGCCTACATGGGCCGTTGCCCTGGCCTTTCAGACACCGCTGGACACACCGATGCAGGGCTGCTTCGTGCAGAACAACCCGCTCGACTGGCTGGCACGCAACCGCAGCAAGCCAGGCCGCGATGAGCAGCTCGATACCTGGGTGCTGCATGCCACTTCCACGTGGAGCAAGCAGCATATCGACCTGGCCAAGGAAGAAGTGATCGAGCAACTGTGGGGAGAGTTCGCCGAATTGGTCGGCTGCGTGGTGCCTGCAGCGTCCTTCTCCGTGGCACATCGCTGGTTGTATGCACGGCCGGCCGGCAGTCACGAATGGGGCGCGCTGGCCGATGCCGACCAAGGGCTCTATGCCTGTGGCGACTGGTGCCTGTCGGGCCGCGTGGAAGGCGCCTGGCTCAGCGGTCAGGAGGCGGCACGACGCCTGCTGGAGCATCTCGACTAAACAAAACTGCAAAACTATACAAAAATACTAGTTTGCATAAGTTTGTGGCTGTGCTGGAATAACCTTGTACACGCGCGAATCAATGTACAAGTTTTCGGAGACAGCCATGCACGATCCATCCGCCCACAGTAAGCCCCGCATTGCCATCAGCTCATGCCTGACAGGCCACAGTGTGCGCTACAACGGCGGGCACAAGTCGTCCGATCTGTGCCGCACCCAGCTGGAAGAACACTTCGATTGGCTACCGGTCTGCCCCGAAGTCGCCATCGGCCTTGGGGTGCCCCGCGACCCGATCCGGCTGGTCGGTGACCCCGAACACCCGGCCGTGGTCGGGACACGCAACCCTGGCATGGACGTCACCGGCCCGCTCGCCAGTTACGGCGAACAGATGGCCGCCGAGCTTGACGATATCTGTGGCTACATTTTCATGCAGAAGTCGCCGTCCTGCGGGCTGGAGCGGGTCAAGGTCTACCAGGATAACGGTCACCCGGCAGTACAGGGTGGCAGAGGTGCCTACGCAGCGGCTTTCTGTGCCCGTCGCCCGGACCTGCCGGTCGAGGAAGAGGGGCGCCTGCACGACCCGGTATTGCGCGAGAACTTCATCAGCCGCGTCTACGCCTATGCGGACTGGCAGCGCCTGCTGGCCAAGGGTTTGAGCCGTGGCGCACTGGTGCGCTTCCATTCACGCTACAAGTACCTGCTCATGGCCAACAACCCGCAGGCTTACCGACAGCTTGGGCGCCTGCTTGGCAGCATGAGCCGGGACGATGACCCTCAGGTGATCGGGCCCCGCTATTTCAGCCAGTTGATGCAGGCGCTGCGTCGCTGCGCCAGCCGCGGCACACATGGCAACGTACTGCAGCACCTCAGTGGCTACTTCAAGGACGCGCTGACGCAGCAGGACAAGGCCGAGCTGCAACACATCATCGACCAGTACCAGCAAGGGGTCGTACCGCTGGTAGTTCCGCTGACCTTGCTCAAACACCATTTGCGCAAGCACCCTGACCCCTACCTGCAGCAACAGACCTACTTACAGCCGCACCCCGATAGTCTGGGGCTACGCAATGCAGTCTGAAGCGCCCATGCCCATCGGTGAACTGGCACGCCGCACCGGTGTGAATCCGGTGACCCTGCGCGCCTGGGAGCGGCGCTACGGGCTGCTGAAGCCGCAACGTACCGCCAAAGGCCACCGCTTGTATGGCCGCGACCAAGTCGAACGTGTCGAAGCGATCCTGGCCTGGCTGGAACGCGGCGCATCGGTCGGCCAGGTGCGCGAGCTGCTCGACAAGCCACCCGGCGTTGCCCCGCAAGGCGACTGGCAAACCCGCCAGCAACAGTTGATAGAGGCCATCGCCAACCTGTCCCAGCGCAGCCTCGACCAGCAACTCAATCAAGCCATGGCGCTGTATCCGGCCATCACCCTGTGCGAGAAATTGCTGCTGCCATTGCTCGATAGCCTGGGGCAACGTTGGTGCAATTACTTCAATGCCAGGCTCGAACAGGTGTTCTTCCACACTTGGCTGCGCAGCAAGCTGGGCGCACGGGTCTATCACGACAATCAATCACTGCACGGCCCGGCCGTGTTGCTGGCCGAAGACAGTGAGCACGCCTTCGACCCCAGCCTTTGGCTGTATGCCTGGCTGCTGAGCAGCAGCGGCATCCCTGTCGAAGTGCTTGAAAACCCCGTGAGCGGAGTGGAGTTGCAACGTGCCGTCACCGCCCTGCAACCTCGCGCCCTGCTGCTGCACCTGGGCCCGCGCATCGATGGCCGGGCCCTGCTGCGTACCCTGCAGGGGATAGCAGGCACCAAGCTGCTGGGCGGCGCCACGATTTCCCTCCACAAAGCTCAACTGCACGGCTACGGTCTGCCCGAGCTTTTCCTGTTCGATACCCCGCAGGCGGCATTGCGCACGCTGCAAGGCAATGACCGCCCGCCTGTAGAGTAGATGCCCATGCAACTGATCTGGCTGCGCAGCGACCTGCGCGTCAACGACAACACCGCCCTGAGCGCCGCCTGTGAACGTGGCCCTACCGTGGCCTTGTGGCTTGCCAGCCCAGGCCAGTGGCAGGCGCATGACGACGCTGCCTGCAAGGTCGACTTCTGGCTGCGTAACCTGCGCGACCTGCGCCAGTCACTGGAGGGCCTCAATATTCCGTTGCTGGTCCGCAGGATCGACACCTGGGAGCAGGCGGCCCAAACGCTGCTCGACGTGTGCCGCCAGCACAACATCGAAGCGGTGCACTGGAACGATGAGTACGGCATCAACGAAAACAGCCGCGACCAGGCGACCCGCGCGTTACTGGAAGCCTCCGGCGTTCAGGCTCACAGTTACCTCGATCAGCTGTTGTTCCGCCCCGGCACCGTGCTGACACGCAGTGGTGATTACTTCCAGGTCTTCAGTCAGTTCAAGAAAGTCTGCCTGGAGCACCTGCACCGAAGCCTGCCGTCACAAGCAACTCGGGTAAAGCGCCAGGCCCCCGTGGACATCGCCAGCGACCCCATTCCCCAGCACATCGATGGCTTCGACAAACCATCGCGCACCCTGAGCGAATACTGGCCTGCGGGCGAGGACGAGGCACAAGCCCGACTGGCACGCTTCGTGGACGAAACCATCGAGGACTACCATCACCTGCGCGACCTGCCGGCAAAACCTGGCACCAGCCAACTGTCGGCCTACCTGGCGGCCGGGGTGGTCTCGCCCCGCCAGTGCCTGCACGCCGCACTGGCGAGCAACCGCGGCGAGTTCGACAGCGGTAGTACCGGCACCCAGACCTGGATCAACGAATTGCTCTGGCGCGAGTTCTACAAGCATATCCTGACCGGTTATCCACAGGTGTCACGCCACCGAGCATTCCGCACACACACCGAATCGCTGCCTTGGCGCGACGCCCCTGCCGACCTTGAGGCCTGGGAACAGGGACGCACCGGGTTCCCGATCATTGACGCGGCCATGCGCCAGTTGCTGCACACCGGATGGATGCACAATCGCCTGCGCATGATCGTCGCCATGTTCCTCAGCAAGAACCTGCTGATCGACTGGCGCCTGGGCGAACGGCACTTCATGCGCCACCTGATCGACGGTGATCTGGCCGCTAACAATGGCGGCTGGCAGTGGAGCGCCTCCACAGGCACAGACGCGGTGCCCTACTTCCGTATTTTCAACCCCGTTTCGCAGTCGCAACGCTTCGACCCACAGGGGCACTTCATTCGCCACTGGGTACCCGAGTTACGCGGGCTGGATGAAAAAAGTGTCCATCTGCCTACGCAAAACAAGGATCTTTTCGCCGAAAATTCGTACCATCGTCCTATAGTTGACCTCAGTAGTAGCCGCCAGCGTGCACTGGAGGCCTTCAAGGGGTTATCGCGCAGGTAGGGTGAGGGGTCCGCGTATTGAATCATCCGCGAATTTTCTGGGTTACGGGAGCAGGTAGTGGTCTGGGTTTGGCCTTGGTGGAGCAATTGCTCGGGCTAGGGCACCGGGTAGCGACAAGCGGGAAGGATTGCCAGGCGCTCGATACCTTGGCAGCGCACCACGGTAGCCGCCTGTTGCGCCTGCCATGGCAGTTGCATGACGAAGACCAGGCGGCCAGCGCCTGCCTTGAGCTTTGTCATGCCTGGGGCGCGCTGGACAGCCTGATCATCAATGCAGGGGCCACCGATTATCTGCCGGATGCGGTATCGGCCACAGACGTGTTCGAGACGATCGTAAGCAGTAACCAGCTGGCGGCCGAGCACTGCCTGGGCCAGGCTGTACCGTTGCTGTTGAAAGGCGAAAAGCCGCAGGTAATGGCAATCTTCAACCGTTATTCGGCCTTGCAGTTGTATGCGCCCACGCGCGTCACAGCAGGCTGGAACAACACACCGCAGTGGTTTCGCGAGGCGCGTCAGTCGCTGAAAAATCAGGGCATTGACCTGACGGTGGTGGCGCCACATTCGTTGAAGACACCGGTCACCTCAGCTACGGCCTTTCCTGAAGACTGGACGCCGCAGAGCGCCGCGCAGGAGCTGCTGCAACGCTTGCCACTGCGCGAGCCGGAGCTTGTGCTGGAGGTCACGAACCTGAGTAGCTTGTGGCCATTGTCACGCTAAGTGATGAGGAGGCATTGCCACCCGCTTCGCGGCCCCGCGAAGTGGGTGGCAATGGCAAACTCAGAGTGCCATGCGGTAATGCAGGCTGTAGCTCTCGACCCCATCGTTGGGCTGCTTGATGCCGGCGTTGGAATAGTGGATTGCCCGCACGCCAATCTCATGGCCACCTGCAAAGCGCAGCCCGAAACCGATTCGGTCTTCGAACTGGAACGACGAACCCAATTCGTTGCTTTCAAGCTCAGTGCTGGCAAATGCAGCCACGCCGATGCCCGCCTCAATGTAGGGCTTCACTGACTCACCAGCGAACTCATAGACGAATACCGGTGCGAAAGACAGGCTGTGGTTGCTCGCCGTCTCGTCGCCGTCCCAATAGGTGTAAGCCCCATCCCAATAACCGGTCAGCCGACCGACGCTCGTCCGCCACCAGCTGGCATCCCAGTTGGACTGAAGGCCCAGGCGGTAAACCTGGGTGGAGTCACCCGTCTGCCCTACCGATAACGAAACATCGGCAGCTTGCACTACCGCGATCTGTCCCAAAGTGACGGCGGCAGCCGCCGCCAAGCCAAGCAGTTTCCTCATGAGAAACATCCTTCTTTCCAATGCTGTTGTAAGTGTTCGCCTCATGGCAGGCAAAAAATAGAAATCAGGAGTGGGACGATAGTTCAGCTGTTTTTCACGTTTTTTTTACAACTGAAAACGTTGCACACTGCCCGACTTGTTCCACAGCACAGGGAGGATGTTTTCCAAAGATCGCGGATCGGCACTGGTCCAGAATGCAGCTTCGCGTGCCGGCCCCTCGGCCAGTAGTTCGCGCGCGGCCAGTAACCGTTGCAGTTGGCGCGCCACCGCCGCACCGGTATCGATGATAGCGACGTCGGCGGGCACCATCCCGGCCAGCAACGGGCGCAGGAACGGGTAATGGGTACACCCGAGAATCAGCGTATCGCAACCTGCCGCAAGCAAGGGCTGCAAGTAACCAAGCAACAGCTGGCGCAATTGCAGGCTGCCAAGGTCACCCGTCTCGATCAGCTCGACCAGCCCAGGGCAAGGCTGGGTGACCACGCGCACATCGTTGGCGAAGCGGTCGAGCAAGGCGGCGAACTTGGCGCTCTGCAAGGTGCCGGTAGTGGCCAGCACACCGACCACGCCGGAACGGGTGGCAGCAGCGGCAGGCTTCACCGCCGGCTCCATCCCTACCAGCGGCCAGTCGGGATACAGCTCACGCAGGTCGGCAACCGCTGCCACGGTAGCGGTGTTACAGGCCAGCACCATCGCCTTGGCGCCCTGCGCCTGGAAGAACTCGGCAATGCGCCGGCAGCGCTGGCGGATGTAGTCGGGGGTTTTCTCGCCATACGGCACATGCCCGCAATCGGCCACATAGAGCAGCGACTCGCTGGGCAGCAAGCGCTGGATCTCGGCCAGGACCGACAAACCGCCGACCCCGGAGTCCATCACGCCGACCGGTGCCGAGCGCTCAGCCATCGCGCTTGCCACATACCGCACAAGCCGGGTCACGCTTGACCCGCAGTTCCCGCAGGCGCGTGCCCAGTGCGTCGATCAGCAGCAAGCGGCCCACCAGCGGCTCGCCAAAACAAGCCAGCAGTTTCATGGCTTCCAGCGCCTGCAGGCTGCCGACCAACCCAACCAGCGGGCCAATCACTCCGGCTTCGCTGCAGGTCAGCTCGTCTTCGCTGCCATGGCCATACAGGCAATGGTAGCAAGGGCTGTAATCGCGCCGAGGGTCGAACACCGACAGCTGCCCTTCGAGGCGGATGGCTGCACCACTGACCAGCGGCTTGCCGTGGGCGAAGCAAGCTGCGTTGACCGCCTCCCGGGTACCAAAGTTGTCGGAACAGTCCAGCACCAGGTCGACGGCCGCCACTGCAACGGCCAGGGAGTCTTCATCCAGCGCCTGACGATGGGCGACCAAGGTAATTTCAGGATTGATGGCCTCAAGCCGTTGCAGCGCCGAGTCCACCTTGCTCATGCCAACGCTGCCACTGTCATGGATGACCTGGCGCTGCAGGTTGGTCAGGTCGACGGTATCGAAATCAGCCAGGTGCAGCTCACCTACACCGGCTGCTGCCAGGTAGAGCGCCACCGGTGAGCCCAGACCACCCAGCCCGATGATCAGCGCCTTGCTCTGCTTGAGGCGCAACTGGCCTTCGATGTCCACCTGTGCCAACAAAATCTGCCGGCTGTAACGCAACAATTCCTGATCGGTCAGCATGGCAAGCGCCCCAGGGAAATACGTTCATGACCGCCCAGGTCCTTGCGGCTGGCCACCTCGATGAAGCCTTGCCCGCTCAGCAGCGCGCGCACGGCAGGTGCCTGGTCGTAGCCGTGTTCGAGCAGCAGCCAGCCACCGGGCAGCAGATGCGCCGGCGCCTGGCCAACGATCAGCCGCAGGTCGTCCAGGCCATCGGCCCCGGCCACCAGTGCACTGCTGGGTTCGAAGCGCACATCACCGGCAGCCAGGTGCGGGTCTTCGGCAGCGATGTACGGCGGGTTGCTGAGGATCAGGTCGAAACGTTCAGCGTCCAAGGCACTGAACCAGTGGCTGGTGAGCACCTTGACGTTGCCCAGGCCCAAGCGCTGACGATTACGCTCAGCGAGCGCTACCGCTTCCTCGACCCGGTCCAGCGCCGTGACCTGCCAGGCCGGGCATTCGCTGGCCAAGGCCAGCGCTATCGCGCCGGTTCCGGTGCCCAGGTCGAGCACCTTGGCGGGCGTTGCAGGCTGCAACTCAAGCGCCGTCTCGACCAGAAGCTCGGTATCAGGGCGTGGGATCAACGTGTGGGGTGCCACTTCCAGGTCGAGTTTCCAGAAGCCCTGTTGGCCCAGAATGTAGGCAACCGGCTCACCGCCGCGGCGCCGATGCAGGTAGCCCGCGTAGGTCTGCGCATCCTCGCTGCTGACGATGCGTTCAGGCCATGTGTGCAGGTAGCTGCGCGACTTGCCGATGGCTGCCGCCAGCAGCAGTTCGGCGTCCAGGCGTGCGGTGGGCGAATCCGGCAGTTGCGCGTTGCGCAGCAGGCTGGCAATGATGGTCATCAGTCCCCCAATGCCGCCAGCTGATCAGCCTGGTATTCGGCCAGCAACGGTTCGATCACCGCGTCAACGCCCCCGGCAAGGATATCGTCGAGGGAATACAGGGTCAGGTTGATACGGTGATCGGTCACCCGCCCCTGTGGATAATTGTAGGTACGGATGCGCTCTGAGCGGTCGCCCGAACCTACCAGCAGTTTACGCTCGCTGGCGATGGCATTCTGCGCGGCGCTGGTCTGCATGTCATTGAGCTTGGCCGACAGCCAGGACATGGCTCGGGCCCGGTTCTTGTGCTGCGAGCGCTCCTCCTGGCACTCCACCACGATGCCGGTAGGCAAGTGCGTGATGCGGATGGCCGAGTCGGTCTTGTTGACGTGCTGGCCACCGGCGCCGGATGCGCGGTAGGTGTCCACGCGCAAATCAGCCGGGTTGATCTCGATTGCCACCTGTTCGTCCGGCTCGGGCAGTACCGCGACGGTGCACGCCGAGGTGTGGATTCGGCCCTGCGATTCGGTTTCAGGCACCCGCTGCACACGGTGCGCGCCAGACTCGAACTTGAGCTTGCCGTAAACGCTGTCGCCTTCGACGCGGGCGATGATCTCTTTATAGCCGCCGTGCTCGCCCTCGTTCTCGGAAAGAATCTCGAGGCGCCAGCCACGCCGTTCGGCATAGCGCGAATACATGCGGAACAGATCGCCCGAGAAGATGGCCGCCTCGTCGCCACCGGTGCCGGCGCGAATTTCGAGGAACACGTTGCGCCCGTCATTGGGGTCTTTGGGCAACAGCATGCGTTGCAGCTGCGACTCCAGCACCACCAGATGCTCCTTGGCTTCGCGCACTTCCTCCACGGCCATTTCGCGCATATCGGGGTCGGCGTCCTTGAGCAGCGCCTGGGCGCCTTCGAGGTCGTCCTGCACCTTGCGCCATTCTTTATAGGCGCCGATCACCGGCTCCACTTCAGCGTATTCGCGAGAATAGGCGCGAAAGCGCGCCTGGTCGGAAATGACTTCGGCATCACCGAGCAAGGCGGTGAGTTCCTCGAAGCGGTCCTGGAGCGTGTCCAGTTTGTTCAGCAGCGACGCTTTCATTGCAAGGATTTGTCCGTCGAGCCCTCGTTGAGGGCAAAGAGTTCCTGGGCCATGGCCAGCGCATCGAGGCGGCCCTCGGCCGAGAGCTTTTTCAGCTGCACGCTGGGCGCATGCAGGAGTTTGTTGGTCAGCCCCCGGGCCAGTTGCGCCAGTACGTCCTCGGGGTTGCCACCGTTGGCCAGCAGACGCTGGGCCTTTTGCAGTTCTTCGTCGCGCAGGCGCTCGCTTTGCTGGCGATAGGCGCGCAACACGTCGACCGCGGCCAGTTCGCGCAGGCGCACCATGAAGTCTTCGGCGCCCACCGAGACCAGCTCTTCGGCCGCCTGGGCTGCGCCCTGGCGGCTCTTGAGGTTTTCCGCGACCACTTCGTGCAGGTCATCGACGGTATACAGGTACACGTCGTCGAGCTCACCCACCTCGGGCTCGATGTCGCGCGGCACGGCGATGTCGACCATGAAGATCGGCTTGTGCCGGCGCTGCTTCAGCGCGCTTTCCACCGCGCCCTTGCCCAGGATGGGCAACTGGCTGGCGGTGGAGCTGATGACGATGTCGCTGTGCGCCAGCTCTTGTGGGATATCGGCCAGCAGCACGGCGTGAGCACCGAACTGCTCGGCCAGCAGGCTGGCCCGCTCCAGTGTACGGTTGGCCACGACGATACGGCGCACGCCCTGCTCATGCAGGTGGCGGGCAACCAGAGTGATGGTTTCACCGGCGCCGATCAGCAGCGCCTGGCTGCGGCCCAGGTCGCTGAAGATCTGCCGCGCCAGGCTAACCGCAGCAAACGCCACCGACACCGGGTTCTCGCCGATCGCGGTGTCGGTACGCACCTGCTTGGCGGCGCTGAAGGTGGCCTGGAACAGGCGCCCAAGCAGCGGGCCGACGGTGCCAGCCTCGCGCGCCACGGCATAGGCCGACTTCATCTGGCCGAGGATCTGCGGTTCGCCAAGCACCAGCGAGTCGAGGCCCGAGGCCACGCGCATCATGTGCCTGACGGCATCATGCTCTTCATGGATATAGGCGCTGGCCCGCAGTTCATCCAGGCTCAGGCGGTGATAATCGGCCAGCCACTGCAGGACCGCCTCGGCGGACAGCTGATCCTGCTCTATATAGAGCTCGCTGCGGTTGCAGGTCGACAGGATCGCCGCTTCACGGCTGGCGGTCAGTCGGCAGAGCTGCTGCAGGGCGTCGACCAGCTGCTCTGGGGTAAACGCCACGCGCTCGCGTACGTCTACCGAGGCAGTCTTATGGTTGATACCAAGTGCAAGAAAGGCCATGCAAGGTCGCTGGTTGTGACGAGAAGCCGATAATTGTCCTCTTTCGCAGGTTTTAGAACAACCACCGTTCGCTATTGAGGTGATAGCACCTGCTCGCCCGACCTGCTTTCGCGCGGGGAACACAGCCGGCAAGCACACCGGGCACCCTCTGGGAGCCGGCTTGCCGGCGATGCAACCCCCACGATCATGGCACCGGCTTCGCCGGTGAGCGCCGGCAAGCTGGCTCCCACAAAGTCGGTGCCGGGTTAGGGTATATCTCCTAACAAGATAAGGAGCGAAATGACAACTTTCGATACATTCAAAGCGGTTATTCCACAAACCTGTAGTCCGTTTCTGAAACACATCCTTAGGTATTGCCCCCTCTCAATTCGAAGCCTAGCCTAGCCCCTCACTGACCGGGCCAAGCTCCCGCCTGCGGATAAAACCTTAACACCCAATGACTGCCAAGGAGAGGTAAGCATGGCTTTTGACGCCTATTTGAAAATCGACGACATCCCGGCGAAGCACTGGATGAAAAGTACAATAAATGGATTGAAGTCACCGGCTACAACTTCGGTGTCAGCCAAACCACTTCAGCCACGGCCAGCTCCGCAGGCGGCGCCACCTCTGGCCGCACCGCCGTCAGCAACTTCACCTTCACCAAATTTCTCGACAGCGCCAGCTGCAAACTGATGGAGGCCAGTTGCGCTGGCCAGCACTTGAAAGAAGTCAGACTGGCACTGTGCCGAGCCGGCGGCGACAAGCTCAAATATTACGAAATCATCCTTGAAGAAGTGATCATCGCCGACTATACGCAGAGCGCAGACGATGGCATTCCAATAGAAGTGGTCCAGCTCGACTACGGCAGAATCAAGACCACCTACACCCAGCAGAAACGCATCGACGGCTCTGGCGGCGGTAACATCGCTGGCGGATGGGACCGGATCGGTAACAAGAAACACGCGTGAGGTCACTGCCATGTCTGAAGCACGTGCGTTTATCAACCCCAAGATGCAGAACTACCACACGATCAAAGCAGGCCTTGCGCTCAGTGGGCATTCGGCCAGCAAGTTCGATGTGTTGAATTCGCATATTTATAACACCGTGGTGAAAAGTGGCGAACTGGTTATCGTGGGCGATTGGTCTACGCCTACTTGTACCAGCCATGAGGCCTTCCTGATGTCGAAGGCCCACGTCATACATATCGGCCTGGCACGCAGCGGCCAGGGTGCTGATGAGTTTTTTCTGGAGAATTTCGAGCTACTTAAAAGCTTACTCACTCATGCCGCAACGGGCGCTGGGGTGGCGAGTGATGGTTGGAGCAGACAATTGAAAGCCATACAGGAGACGTTGCTTGAAATTGAAAAACTGCACAAGGAATATCTCAGTTCCGGCACCCTCAAGGCCCGTGACCAATTTTATGCGAGGCGGTCGACGCTCTTCATGAAACTTGATGAGCAACTGAGCAAAATGACGGCCTTCGGTGCTGGCCTGCGCAATAAAGGGTCGATCAAAAGGACGCTGGCGATTTCCACGAAGAGCTACCTGCATACGGGGGAGATTGCAGGATATGCAGATAAGGTTGCCGGGGTAGGCAAGGCTGCCAAGCTGATCAAAAAGGGCACGTATATAGGCATAGCACTTGAGGTTGCAGCTACTGGATTAGAGATTCAGAGGGCATGCACATTAGGACGTGAGGAGGCCTGCAGAAAAGCAAAATACATCGAGGGCGCTTCATTAGCGGGAGGTCTTAGCGGTACCGCTGGCGGAGCGATCCTTGGCGGGTACGCTCTCGGGCAAATATGCCTCGCCTTTGGTGTTCCAAGCGGCGGGGCTGGATCACTTGCATGCGTAATTATTGGAGGCGCCGCAGGGGGAGTACTGGGGGGCGAGTACGGCAAGGCCGAGGGCAAAAACCTTGGAGAGCTTGTTTACGAGGCTCTGAACAAATGACAAACATATTATCAATGGCAGCTTCACTCATCATAGTGACCTCACTATTAATTAGTGTAACCGCACTTACCTACATTGCCTACCGGCAGATCGAAACATTGGAATCCCAACTTACAAATTGCAGACTTGTACAAGGAAACCGCTCGCTCTTTGCCTCCGCAGGTATGCTTGGCAAAACCATGAGACTTTGCATGATCGCCGGCATGCTATCAACCCCCAACTTTTACTTGCGGCGCAATCTGGCAGACGCCAATGACATTCGCAACATCCCGCAAAAAACCAAACGAGTGATTTTATTCTTCTGGTACTACCTTATACTTTCCTGTTCATTGCTAGCCATATCCCAAGGCCTCACCTCATGCATTGACAGTCACTAACCAATTATGCAGGTAACATTGTTGGCGTGGCGGCTTGCGGCATAGTATCGGGCATTGCTACGGGTGGTCCCGGAGCCCTTACTTGCGGTGTAGCGGGTGGAGCTTTCGGAGGCATGGTAGGCGGCGAAATCGGAAGCAAGGGAGGAGCTATGCTGGCAGACCTATTATATGAGCGGGTGATGAAGTGACCACCTCTGACCAAATTCTCGGCGTAGCGTTCGCCATCATTATCACGGCGATTTTCGTGAGCATGTCGTTGACATTATATTTATCACATCGAATGATTGAACATATCGAATCGCTTTTACCTAACTCCAAGCTAATTAACGACAACATAAAATTATACGCCGGGCTTGGCCTGCCTGGCAAAGCTGCAAGGTTCGGGGCAATATCCTTCATGCTTATTTTCCCCAAAGCGTACGCACGCAGAGGATTGATAGACATCCACGAAGTAAGTCAACTACCCGATCACATCAAGAAACCACTTACCAGACTAGTCATTATCTGCCTGGCACTGGCCCTGGCATTACTAGCATTTGGCGCATGTCTTTATGCTGCAGAAAATTATACAACTTTGTAAAGATGGCGCCCTCTCGCGGCTACCGACAGTTGATACGGGCTGCTCACCTGTGCATTTCCTGAAGAGCTACGAAAACCAAAATGAGCACCGTGAAAACGGGAGTAGCAGCCCTTTCATTCCTGCCACATATCAATAACGCTAATCACACATCCTTCACGAGCGCCTGAGATGAACGCGACTGAGCCCGCCACGATAGTGTTTTCATCCTTGCTCTTATGGCAACTACATTCATCATTCGGTGTTACGTCGCTTACAGATACACTGGGATCCTTGAGTCGCACCTGCCAAACTGCAAATACATTTCAGACAATAAAACCACCTACAAGCATGCCGGCTTACCAGGCAAGCTGATGCGTACAGGCCCGATTTCAGTTACCTCGGTAATCCCCAGACTATTCATATAGAGAGAGGTGGGCCGAGCAGAGGAAATCAAAAAAATTACCGCCACAAAAACGGCGTATACTAGTTAGCCTTTTGACCCTGCACTTCACGCTACTCATAGCACTTATGCTTTCTGACTTCCTCTTTCCAACCCTGTAAAACGGCCAACGGCGGAGGAAAATTGTCACGAAACACTGCACCGAACCTCTGCCCTGCCCCGCTGTCCCACCTATCACCACCACGCTGTAAACCACGACCTTCGCAGGTGGGTTTGCATCCGCGCTTGTGTCATCATGCTCCGACCGCCGGTAAGTCCTTCTAAGCCTCTTTATATGAACAGACCCTACGCACTGCTGCTTGCCTTCGCCCTGCTCCAGGGCTGCCAGAGCCTGGCCCCGCAAAAGGCCGAGCCTCCCGTTGCCGAAGCCGGCAAGGCCGAGGCCGAGAAGCCCGTGGTGTATGGGTCGTTCAAGCAGGACACGCTCTACAGCCTGCTGGTGGCCGAGCTGGCCGGCCAGCGCAACCGGTTTGATATCGCCCTGGCCAACTACACCGACCAGGCCGAGAAAACCCAGGACCCGGGCGTGTCCGAGCGTGCCTACCGCATCGCCGAGTACCTCGGCGCCGACGAGCCGGCCCTGGACAGCGCTTTGATCTGGGCCCGCAACGACCCGCAGAACCTCGACGCCCAGCGCGCCGCGGCCATCCAGCTGGCCCGCGCAGGCCGCTATGACGACTCCATGACCTATATGGAGAAGGTGCTGCAGGGCCAGGGCGACACGCACTTCGACTTCCTCGCCCTGTCGGCCGCAGAGACCGACCAGAGCACCCGCGACGGCCTGATGCAGAGTTTCGACCGCCTGCTGGTCAAGTACCCCGACAACAGCCAGCTCGTGTTCGGCAAGGCCCTGCTGCTGAACCAGGACGGCAAGGCCGAAGAAGCCCTCGAACTGCTTGAATCACACCCGGCACAAAATGGCGAGATAGCCCCGACCCTGCTTCGTGCCCGCCTGCTCCAGGCCCTGGACCGCGGCCCGGAAGCCCTGCCGCTGCTGCGCGGGGCGATCCGCGACAACCCGGAAGACAAGCGCCTGCGCCTGACCTATGCGCGCACCCTGGTCGAACAGGACCGCATCGCCGATGCCAAGGCCGAGTTCATCAGCCTGGTCCAGCAATACCCCGACGACGACGAGCTACGTTACTCGCTGGCGCTGGTGTGCCTGGAGAACAAGGACTGGGACGAAGCCGAGAGCTACCTGCGTGAGCTGATCGAGCGCGACAGCAACGTCGACGCCGCCCACCTGAACCTGGGCCGCATCGCCGAAGAACGCCACGACCCGGCCGGCGCCCTGCGCGAATACGCACTGGTCGGCCCGGGCCCCGACTACCTGCCTGCACAATTGCGTCAGTCCGACATCCTCATCGCCAATGGTCGCGGCACCGAAGCGTCACGCCAGCTCGCCGAGGCGCGCGAGGCGCAGCCGGAACTCGCCATCCAGCTGTACCTGATCGAGTCTGAAAGCTACAGCAACAACAACAAGGACGCCCAGGCCAACCAGGTGCTGCAGCAGGCCATTCAGCGCTACCCGGACGACCTCAACCTGCTTTACACCCGCGCCATGCTGGCCGAAAAGCGTGACGACCTGCCGCAGATGGAAAAAGACCTGCGCGCCATCATCGCCCGCGAACCGGAAAACGCCATGGCGCTGAACGCCCTGGGCTATACCTTGGCTGACCGCACGACCCGTTACGCTGAAGCCAAGGCCCTGATCGAAAAGGCCTATCAGCTGACCCCGGACGACCCGGCAATCCTCGACAGCATGGGCTGGGTCGCCTATCGCCTGGGCAACCTCGAAGAGGCCGAGCGTTACCTGCGCCAGGCCCTGGAGCGCTTCCCCGACCATGAAGTGGCTGCTCACCTGGGCGAGGTTCTGTGGGCCAACGGCAAGCGCCGTGAAGCTCGCCAGGTCTGGGCCAAGGCCTTCGAGGCCCAGCCCGACAGCCCTATCCTGCGCAAGACCGTCTTGCGCCTGACCGGATCCGAGACCCTTTAACGCCATGTTTTTGCGCCATTGCATCACCTTTACCCTGATCGCCCTGCTGGCCGGCTGTGCCGGCTTCGGTAGCCGGGAGGCCCTGCAGGGCCACGGCGACCCACAGCAGTGGCGCGCCCATAAAGAGCAACTGAGCAGCCTTGACGGCTGGCAGATCAACGGCAAGGTCGGCATCCGCGCCCCGCGCGACTCCGGCAGTGGCACGCTGTTCTGGTTGCAGCGCCAGGACTATTACGACATCCGTCTGGCCGGCCCGCTGGGCCGAGGCGCAGCACGCCTGACCGGCCGCCCCGGCGGCGTGGTACTGGAAGTGGCCAATCAGGGCCGCTACGAAGCCGCCAGCCCCGAAGCGTTGCTGGAAGAACAGCTGGGCTGGCAATTGCCGGTGTCGCACCTGGTCTGGTGGGTGCGTGGCCTGCCCGCCCCCGACAGCAAGAGCAAGCTGACCCTCGATGGCGACAGCCGCTTGGCCAGCCTGGACCAGGACGGCTGGCAGGTGCAGTACCTGAGCTACACCGAACAGAACGGTTACTGGCTGCCCGAGCGCCTGAAGCTGCACGGCAAGGACCTCGACGTGACCCTGGTGGTCAAGGACTGGCAGCCACGCCAGCTGGGGCGCTGACCGATGCACAGGCTCACCCTGCCCGCCCCGGCCAAGCTCAACCTGTGGCTGCACATCATCGGCCGCCGCCCGGACGGTTACCACGAACTGGAAACCGTCTTCCAGTTCCTCGATCACGGCGACGAGCTGACTTTCGCCCTGCGTGAAGACGGCGCGATCCGCCTGCACACCGAGATCGAAGCGGTGCCCCACGACAGCAACCTGATCGTGCGCGCCGCGCGCAAGCTGCAGGAACAGTCCGGCACCGGCCTTGGCGCCGATATATGGCTGACCAAGGTGCTGCCCATGGGCGGCGGCATCGGCGGCGGCAGTTCGGATGCAGCGACCACACTGCTGGCGCTGACGCACTTGTGGCAACTGGATTGGGACAAAGATCGCCTGGCTGCCCTGGGCCTGACACTGGGTGCCGACGTGCCGGTGTTCGTGCGTGGCCATGCAGCATTCGCCCAAGGAGTGGGTGAGCAATTGACCCCGGTCGACCCGGCCGAACCCTGGTACGTCGTGCTGGTGCCGCAAGTGTCTGTCAGCACAGTAGAAATTTTTTCACATCCACAGTTGACACGTGATTCCCTCCCCCTTAAGATGCGCCCCGTTCCCGAGGGAAACAGTCGAAATGACTGCCAACCGGTGGTAGAGCAGAGTTACCCGGAAGTTCGCAACGCGTTGAATTCACTGGGTAAATTCACTAAAGCTCGATTAACCGGCACTGGAAGTTGTGTGTTTGGGGCCTTCCCAAGCAAAGCCGAAGCTGATAAAGTTCTGGCCCTTCTTTCAGCGACCCAAACAGGGTTTGTGGCGAAAGGAAGCAATGTTTCGATGTTGCATCGTAAGCTGCAAAGTCTGGTCAAGAAGTCGAGTGCCTAGCGCTCGCAGCAACAGATACAGGGGCGTCGCCAAGCGGTAAGGCAGCAGGTTTTGATCCTGCCATGCGTTGGTTCGAATCCAGCCGCCCCTGCCATTTTCCTTATACTCATCCAGGTATACCCTCAGCCTCCAGGTACTGCGCGTGTCCAAGATGATGGTCTTTACGGGGAACGCTAACCCCGATCTGGCTCGGCGTGTCGTACGTCAGCTGCATATCCCTCTCGGTGACGTCTCTGTCGGTAAATTCTCCGACGGTGAGATCAGCACTGAGATCAATGAAAATGTCCGCGGTAAAGACGTCTTCATTATTCAGCCGACCTGTGCCCCGACCAACGATAACCTGATGGAACTGGTAGTGATGGCCGACGCCTTCCGCCGCTCCTCAGCATCCCGAATCACCGCCGTGATTCCTTACTTCGGATACGCCCGCCAGGACCGCCGTCCGCGTTCGGCACGTGTAGCCATCAGCGCCAAAGTCGTCGCTGACATGCTCACTGTCGTGGGTATCGACCGTGTTCTCACCGTCGACCTGCACGCTGACCAGATCCAGGGTTTCTTCGATATCCCGGTCGACAACATCTACGGTTCGCCCGTACTGGTCGACGATATCGAAGACCAGCGTTTCGAGAACCTGATGATCGTCTCCCCGGACATCGGTGGTGTCGTGCGCGCACGTGCCGTCGCCAAGTCCCTGGGTGTCGACCTGGGTATCATCGACAAACGCCGTGAAAAGGCCAACCACTCCGAAGTGATGCACATCATCGGCGACGTCGAAGGGCGCACTTGCATCCTGGTAGACGACATGGTCGATACCGCCGGCACCCTGTGCCATGCGGCCAAGGCACTGAAAGAACACGGCGCGGCCAAGGTTTATGCCTACTGCACGCACCCTGTCCTCTCGGGCCGTGCGATCGAGAACATCGAGAAGTCGGTACTGGACGAGCTGGTGGTGACCAACACCGTTCCGCTGTCCGCCGCTGCTCAAGCCTGTGACCGTATCCGCCAGCTGGATATCGCACCGGTAGTCGCTGAAGCGGTGCGCCGCATCAGCAATGAAGAATCGATCAGTGCGATGTTCCGCTAAGCGGAATACGTGTTGATATGAAGCGCCCCGCCCCAGCATGTGTTGGGGCGGGGCTTTTTTGCCATCCCCGTTGGCGCTGGTCGCAAACGCCCTCGGGGGGCTATTTTGGAGAAACAAAATGACTGATTTCACTCTGAACGCCCAAGTGCGTAGTGACCTGGGGAAAGGTGCGAGCCGCCGCCTGCGTCACTCGCTGAACATCCCGGCCGTTGTATACGGTGGCGATAAAGAAGCTCAATCCCTGACCATCGTGGCCAAGGAAATCGCCAAACTGTTCGAAAACGAAGCTGCCTTCAGCCACGTTATCGAGCTGAACGTCGACGGCGCCAAGCAGAACGTCGTAGTCAAGGCCATGCAGCGCCACCCGGCCAAAGGCTTCATCATGCACGCCGACTTCGTTCGCGTCGTTGCTGGCCAGAAGCTGACCGCTGTTGTTCCAGTGCACTTCATCAACGAAGAAGCCCCGGTCAAGAAAGGCGGCGAGATCTCGCACGTTGAATCGCAGATCGAAGTTTCCTGCGAAGCCAAAGACCTGCCTGAGTTCATCGAAGTCGACCTGGGCAACGCTGAAATCGGCACCATCATCCACCTGTCGGACCTGAAAGCTCCGAAAGGCGTAGAGTTCGTCGCTCTGGCCCACGGTGATGACAAAGCTGTTGCCAACGTTCACGCGCCACGCGTTGCTCCAGAAGCTGAAGAAGGCGCCGCTGAGTAATCCA
This sequence comes from Pseudomonas sp. TR47, assembly GCF_044143025.1. Classification (NCBI taxonomy): domain Bacteria; kingdom Pseudomonadati; phylum Pseudomonadota; class Gammaproteobacteria; order Pseudomonadales; family Pseudomonadaceae; genus Pseudomonas; species Pseudomonas sp. TR47. The sequence continues at coordinate 419,697 of NZ_JBHFCS010000001.1, forward strand.
CTCGCGCGCCGGTGTTGATCGGGTTACAGTGCCGCGCACCGTAACCCACCAACTCCAAGGAAGAGCCCCTACGTGACCGCCATCCAGTTGATCGTCGGCCTGGGTAACCCCGGCCCCGAATACGAACAGACCCGGCATAACGCAGGGGCTCTTTTCGTTGAACGCATTGCCAGCGCCCAGCGCGTCTCCTTGACCGCTGACCGCAAGTATTTCGGCCTGACGGCTAAATTCAGCCATCAGGGCAACGACGTTCGTCTGCTCATCCCCACCACCTACATGAACCGTAGCGGCCAGTCCGTGGCGGCTTTGGCCAATTTCTTCCGCATCAAGCCGGAAGCGATCCTGGTGGCGCATGACGAACTCGACCTGCCTCCAGGCGTCGCCAAGCTCAAGCGCGGCGGTGGCCATGGTGGGCACAACGGCCTGCGCGACATCATCGCGCAGCTCGGCAACCAGAACGACTTCCACCGCCTGCGGCTTGGCATCGGCCACCCGGGTGACGCCAAACTGGTCTCCAACTTCGTCCTGGGCCGCGCGCCGCGCGCCGAGCAGGAGAAGCTCGACGCCAGCATCGATTTTGCCCTCGGCGTGCTGCCGGACGTGCTTGCCGGCGACTTCGCCAAGGCAATGCGCGAGCTGCACAGCCAGAAGGCCTGATTTCCTAGAGAGGGGAATACCCATGGGTTTCAATTGCGGCATCGTCGGCCTGCCCAACGTCGGCAAGTCCACCCTGTTCAACGCCCTGACCAAGTCTGGCATCGCGGCGGAGAACTTCCCTTTCTGCACCATCGAGCCGAACAGCGGTATCGTGCCGATGCCAGACGCGCGCCTGGCTGCGCTGGCGGAAATCGTCAAGCCTAATCGCATCCTGCCGACCACCATGGAGTTCGTCGACATCGCCGGCCTGGTGGCCGGTGCCTCCAAAGGTGAAGGCCTGGGCAACAAGTTCCTCGCCAACATCCGCGAGACCGACGCCATCGCCCACGTGGTGCGCTGCTTCGAAGACGAAAACGTGATCCACGTTTCCAACAGCGTCGATCCCAAGCGCGACATCGAGATCATCGACCTGGAGCTGATCTTCGCTGACCTGGACAGCTGCGAGAAGCAACTGCAGAAGGTCACCCGCAACGCCAAGGGCGGCGACAAGGAAGCCCTGGCGCAAAAGGCAATCCTGGAAAAGCTGATCCCGCACTTCACCGAAGGCAAGCCGGCACGCAGCCTGATGAAGAACATGGCCGACGACGAGAAAGCCGTCATCCGTGGCTTCCACCTGCTGACCAGCAAGCCGGTGATGTACATCGCCAACGTGGCTGAAGACGGCTTCGACAACAACCCGCACCTGGACGTGGTCAAGGCCATCGCCGAAGAAGAAGGCGCTGTCGTGGTGCCGGTGTGCAACAAGATCGAAGCCGAGATCGCCGAACTGGACGACGGTGAAGAGAAGGACATGTTCCTCGAGGCCCTGGGCCTGGAAGAGCCTGGCCTGAATCGCGTGATCCGCGCCGGTTACGAGCTGCTCAACCTGCAGACCTACTTCACTGCCGGCGTGCAGGAAGTGCGTGCCTGGACCGTCCGCATCGGCGCCACCGCGCCTCAGGCAGCGGGTGTGATCCACACCGACTTCGAAAAAGGCTTCATCCGCGCTGAAGTGGTGGCCTATGACGACTTCATCCAGTTCAAGGGTGAAGGCGGTGCCAAGGAAGCCGGTAAGTGGCGCCTGGAAGGCAAGGACTACATTGTCAAAGACGGCGATGTCATGCACTTCCGCTTCAACGTCTGAGTTGTAAGCACGGGCTTGATACAAGCCGAGTAAAAAACCCTTGAGCCTCGCGGCTCAAGGGTTTTTTTTGGGATGTTCACAGGGCTTTGCTGATACGCCTGGGCGGATGTCTGCATTGATGGGGCCTGCGCAGGACAATTCCCAAGCTATCTTGAATTGAAGCATTCGGTTTCAAGTTGGTAATTGGCTTACATCTGGGGGCTGCGCAGTGGCGCCCATTCGGGCCAGCCCACTAAAAGCACTTTCATGCGACCTCCGCCCAGGAGCCACCACCATGCATGAAACACCGCCCCGCCCCAGCTTCGACTGGCAACGCTGGCTTCCTGGGCTGGCCACCCTGATGCACTACCAGCTCGCCTGGCTGCCCAAGGACATCGCTGCCGGGCTGGTGCTCACCACCATGCTGGTGCCCGTGGGCATCGCCTATGCCGAAGCCTCCGGTGTGCCGGGCATCTACGGCTTGTATGCGACCATCATTCCATTGCTGGCCTACGCCTTGTTCGGCCCCAGCCGAATCCTGGTGCTCGGCCCGGACTCGGCGCTGGCCGCGCCGATCCTCGCCGTGGTGGTGCAGTACGCCGCCAGCGACCCACAGCGAGCCATTGCCGTCGCCAGCCTGATGGCCCTGGTGGCCGGCGCCTTCTGCGTGATCGCCGGCCTGCTGCGCCTGGGCTTCATCACCGAGTTGTTGTCCAAGCCTATCCGCTATGGCTACATGAACGGCATCGCGCTCACCGTGCTGATCAGCCAGTTGCCCAAGCTGTTCGGCCTATCGATCGACAGCCAGGGGCCCCTGCGCGACTTGTGGTACTTGGCGAAGACCTTGATCGCCGGCCAGGGGCACTGGCCCAGCTTTGCAGTCGGCGGCGCCAGCCTGGCGTTGATTCTGCTGCTCAAGCCCTACAAGCGCCTACCGGGCATCCTCATCGCCGTGGTGCTCGCCACCCTGGCGGTAAGCCTGTTAGACCTCGACCAGATGGGCGTGAAAGTACTCGGTGAACTACCCCAGGGCTTGCCCAGCTTCGTCTTTCCCTGGGTAACCGACATCGACCTGGTCGAGGTACTGCTGGGTGGTATCGCCGTGGCGCTGGTGTCGTTCGCCGATACCAGCGTGCTGTCACGCACCTACGCGGCGCGCCTGAAAACACCGGTCAACCCGAACCAGGAAATGTTCGGCCTAGGCGTGGCCAACCTGGCCTCCGGGCTGTTCCAGGGCATCCCGATCAGCAGCAGCTCGTCGCGTACTCCGGTGGCCGAGGCGGCCGGCTCAAAGACCCAGCTTACCGGCATCATCGGTGCGGTGGCTGTGACAATCCTGTTGTTGGTCGCGCCCAACCTCCTGCAACACCTGCCCAACAGCGCACTGGCCGCAGTGGTGATCGCGGCGGCACTGGGGCTGTTCGAGTTTGCCGACCTCAAGCGCATCTTTCGCATGCAGCAATGGGAGTTCTGGCTGTCGTTCACCTGCTTCGTGGGGGTTGCGGTGTTCGGCGCCATCCCCGGCATCTGCATTGCCGTGGCGATTTCGGTGATCGAGTTCCTGTGGGATGGCTGGCGACCGCATCATGCGGTGCTCGGGCGGGTGGACGGCACCCGCGGCTATCATGACGTGCAGCGTTATCCACAGGCTCGCAGAGTACCGGGGCTGGTACTGCTGCGCTGGGATGCGCCGCTGTTCTTCGCCAATGCCGAGCAGTTTCAGGCCACGGTGCTGGCGGCGGTGGATGAGTCGCCTACCCCCGTGCAGCGGTTGGTGATCGCAGCGGAACCGGTGACCAGCATCGATATCACTTCGGCGGACATGCTGGCCGAACTCGACCGGGCGCTGGAGGCCCGGGGAGTCGAGTTGCAGTTCGCCGAGATGAAGGACCCGGTGAAAGACAAGATGAAACGGTTCGAACTGTTCCAGCACATGGGCGAGACGGCGTTTCACCCCACTGTCGGTGCTGCGGTGGATGCTTATCTGCAGGACACCGGGGTGGACTGGAAGCCATGAGCCGCTAAACGGCGCTGAGCCGACGCCGGTCAAGCCATATCAGCAGGGCACTGGCATACAGCGACACGGCCAGAAACAACGCCATGCGCACCGCAAACGCCCGGTAGACGTCCTGGCCGGCTGCACTGTCCTGCACTGACTGCCCCAGCAGGATAAGCAGCGTGGTCAGGCAACTCACCCAGTACGCCGGGCTGTGCCGCGTGCTTACCACGCGGTAGAGCCTGCGCCCCTGCCACAGCGTGAACAGCAGCACCCACAGGAAAAACATCCACACGTGCACGAACACGCTCAATGCCGCCCACATGAGCATCGCCAACACCCCCGCCAGCACCGTCGAGCCTATCAGCTCACGGCTGGCATGCCGGGCCCGGGTCTCGCCAGCCTGCTGCCCAAGGCTCACCGCCTTCATGATAAGCGGCATGAACGCGTCGGGCGCGATCAGCGCCAGCAGGAACGCCGGCATGACGATCAGCGTGGCACGCAAGGCTATCCAGCCGACATCGGCGCGATCGGGCAATGGCGGCGCAGGTTGCGCAGGCGCGTGCGCAGGTTCTGGAACCAGCACATGGGCCAACGCCGTCCCCAGCACCGCCAGCAGCATGCCCTTGGCCATCGCCTCGACCACCACGAGCGCCAGGGTGAAATCGCTGGTACCGGCAGCCGCGATCATGGTCAGGCCAACCACCAACAGGTTGGCCAGCAGGCCGTTGCCACCCTTGAGTGCATAGCGCAACACCAGAAATACCCCCACGCCGACCAGCAACACGCCACTCACCGGCGCATGGCGCAACAGGGGTATCAGCAAAAGGCCGCTACCACAGCTGAGCAACACCAGTATCGCCAACATCGGTGCGGCCTTGATCGGCAACGGCTCGCTGCGCATGGCCAACAACAGCACTGCGAACACCGGCGCAAGTATGGGCACCGGCAGGCCCAGGCCAAAACTCGCCACCAGGCATAGCGCCACGCCCAAGGCCAGGCGCAGCGCGCGCAGGCGTCGCAGCTCAATAGGCATAGGACAGCCAGCTCATCAGCCACATGAACACACGCCCCAGAAGGTTCAAAGGGTTACCTTCGCCGGGCAGGGCCATGACTTCGGCCTGACCGCCCACACGCAGCCCGGACCTGTCTGCAAGTTGGTCTCGGTCGAGCTCGACGATCACCGGGAAGCGCTGCGCCGAGCGTAGCCATTCGCGGCTGTTCTGTACGGTCGGCAAGGCGCCCGGCGGCGTACCCTGCCCCACACTCACGCCATAGCCGATGCTGCGGATATGCCCTTGCAATACCTTACCGGGCATGGCGTCCAGCACCACCAGCACCGGTGTACCAGGGCGCAGACGACCGAGGTTGTTCTCGGTCATGTCGGCGCTTATCCACACGTCGTGGATGGCGATCAGGGTCATCATCGCACTGCCGGCGGGAACATAGTGGCCCACGTCAGTGCGCAGGTCAGTGATCAGCCCATTGGCATCGGCGCGCACCACGGTGCGGGCCAGGTCCAGGCGGGCCTTTTCGACATTGGCCGCCGCACTGCGCAATTGCGCGTTGTCCGCCTCCACCCCGCCTTGCTGCTCCCGCGCCCGTTCGACTTCCGCACGGGCTGCCGCCACCTGGCTGATGGCCTGGTCGCGGGTCGCCTGCGCCCCTTCAAGGCGACGGACAGACACTGTACCTGGGTCTTCTTCGATCAGCCGTTTGAGCCGCTCGGCATCCTGGCGGGCCTTGCGCTCGTTGGCCTGGGCCGCCACCAAGGCGGCCTTGGCCGAGTCAATGCCGGCGGTATTGGCGCCGATCTGCCGGCGTACCGTATCCAGATCTGCCTGGGCGCGGGTCAAGGCAATGCGGTACTGCTCCTGATCCAGCTCGAACAGCACATCACCCTGGCGCACTTGCTGGTTGTTGCCCACCGCCACGCGCTTGACCTGCCCGGCAACTTCAGCGGCCACGGGCACCACATAGGCTTGCAGACGAGCCTGCTGGGTGTAAGGCGTGAACCGGTCGGCAAGCAGGTACCAGACCAGGCTCACGATGATCAGCACCAACACCCAGTGCATGGCGCGGTCAGGGGGCGTGTCCACGGCGTCACTCATCAGGGCTCACCTTGTTCAGGGTCGGCGGGGGCCGGCTCGTCCAGCAGGTCACCCCAATCGGTACGGTTTTCCATCTGCTGGCGGGTGGCCGGGTCAACGGGCTTGCGCTGGTTGTCCCAACCACCGCCCAGCGCTTTGTACAGCGTCACCAGGCTGCTCACTGCGTTGCCCCGGCTGACCAGGTAGCCGTCCTGCTGCTGCAACAGCAGTTGCTGGGCATCGAGCACGCGCTGGAAATCGGCAAAACCTTCCTGGTACTGGGCGCTGGCCAGGCTCAGCGAGCGCTGGGCGGCCTGCGAGGCCTCCTGGCGAATGCTGGCGCTCTGCAGCGAACGCACCAGGCCACTGGCGGCGTCATCGGCCTCACGCGCAGCTTCACGCACCCCTTGCTGGTACAGCTCGATCAACTGCTGCAGGCGCGCATCCTCGACACGCACGGCATTCTTGCGGCGGCCGTAGTCGAAGGGGCTCCATAGCAGGCTTGGCCCGGCAGCCAGGTCGAAGGTGTTGGGCAGTTGATTGGCCGATACGAAAGTCCAGCCGATGCTGCCCAGCAGGCTCAGCTGTGGATAAAGATCCGCGGTGGCCACCCCGACGAGTGCCGACTGCGCCGCCACGGCTTGCTCGGCGGCACGAATGTCGGGGCGCCGCTGCAGCAGGCTGGCGGGCACGTCCTGCAACACAGCCCGGTCCGGCAGTGGTAACTGGCCGTACCGCGCAGCCAGCTGCGGCAACGGCCCGGGCGGCCTGCCGAGCAATGCGCAGAGCACATTGCGCAAGGCATTGAGCTGGTTTTCGAACTCGGGAATCGTGGCCTGAGTTGCCAGATACTGGGTACGCGCCTGCTGCCAGTCGAGCTCGTCGTTCTCGCCGTGGCGGAACAGCCGCTCGGTAATTTCCAGGCTACGCGCCTGGCGCCTGGCGTTCTCCGTTGCGATCTGCAGCCGCGCCTCGGCGGTGCGCAGGGCAAAGTAGGTGTCGGCCACCTGCGCACGCATCAGCAGCATGGCGTCGGCGTAATTGGCCTGGGACGCGAAATAAGCGGCATCGGCGCTTTCGATGGCGCGGCTGAAACGCCCCCAGAAGTCGATCTCCCACCCGATATCGAAACCCACGCTGGACTGCCAGAACACCGAATCGCGGGCGCTGTCGGTGCCGGACTGGTCCTGTTTGAGGTACAGGCTCTGCCCACGCAGTTGCTGCAACTGTGGATAACGCCCGGTCTGGACGATGGCCAACTGCGCCCTGGCCTCGGCGACGCGCAGGCCGGCCAGGCGCAGGCTGGTGTTATTGGCGTCGGCCTCGGCGATCAGTGCGTCCAAGGCCGGGTCGGCAAACACTGCCCACCACTGGCGCAGCTCCGGCTGCTCAGCCCTGCGCTGGGCCTGCTCGAGCAAGGGCGTGCTCCAGCTGTCCAGCCACGGGTGCCGGGGCGTCTCATAGTCCGGGCCGACCTGGGTGCAACCGGCCAGCACCATCAGCAGGCTCAACCTACAGCAGCGCCTGGGCATGGCAGGCCTTGGCTCAGGCTGCCGGCGGCGCGGGTTGCTCCGGCACCTGCAAGGCCACCCATTGCCAGAACAGCACGTAGGTCACAGCGAGGATCACCGGGCCGAGGAACAGCCCGATGATGCCCTTGACCACCATGCCGCCCAGCGCACCGATCAACACCACCGGCATCGGCACATCCACCCCGCGGCCCAGCAACAAGGGTTTGAGCACGTTGTCGGCAAGCCCGGCGACGAAGGTGTAGACAGCGAACACGATAGTGACCACGGTGAAGCCCTCGACGTTGAGTACGTAGATGATCACCGGCAACGTGATCAACGTCGCCGGGGCCTGAGCGATGCCCAGCATGAGGATGAGAATGGCCAGCATGCCGGCACCTGGGACGCCTTTGATCACGAAGCCCACACCGATCAGCAGCATCTGGATGAAGGCGATGCCGATCACCCCTTGCGCCACTGCACGAATGGTCGCGGTGCACAACGTGGCAAGCGGCTTGCCCCGCTCTTGACCAGAAATCCGCATAGCGATGCGCTGTGCTGCGATTTCGCCACGATCACCAAAAGCCATGATCACGCCGGAAATGATGATCGCGCCGACGAACAGCAGGAAGGCCCCGCCGGCACTGGCCGCCGCACCCAATGCCGTACGCCCGGCGCTCTTGAGCTGGGGCATCCATTGCGCAATCACATCGGCCAGGTTCTGGGAGGCTGACAGCCACAGCGCATGGACTTTCGGCCCGATCAGTGGCCAGTTGGCCACAGAGTCGGGCGGCACCGGCACGCTCCAGCTGTCGCTTCTGATCAGCGACACCAGATGGTCCACCGATTCACCGATGGACATCACCACCAGGTAGATCGGTACCAGCAACACCACCAGCACCAGCAGCACCACCAGTGTCGCCGCATAGCCGTCCTTGAAACCTGAACCACGCTTGATGCGTTGGTACAGCGGATACAACGTCACCGCCAGGATCACCGACCACAGCATCAACTCCAGAAATGGCTGGAAAACCTGAAAGGCAAAAAGCACCAGGGCAGCCACCAGGCCTGCCTTGATGAGCACATCGAGCAGGCCCCGTGACCGGGCGCTGTCCAGTTTGATACTCGGCTGCATGACTCATCTCCTCGTGCTCAGTGCGCCAGGCGGGCGCGATTCAGTGGTCCGTTCTGGGTGCAGGGTGCGAGGTATCGCGCTCAGGCAGCTGTCGCGCCAGGGCCATCATCACCAGCGGCACCACCGCCATCGAGAGGGTGATCGCGAGCACCAGCAGGTCGTGCACCTGTCGAGTCAGAACGTGATGTTCGAGCGCCATTTTGAATACGACGAACGCAAACTCGCCGCCCGATGCCAGCACCACCCCCAGGCACAGCGCCTGCGGGTGAGTGAGCCCACCCGCCAGCCGGCCCAACCCCCAGAGCAGCGGCAACTTGATGCCCACCAACAACAACGTCAGCCCCAGCACGGCCAGGGGCATGCCGATCAGCAGACGCAAATCGGCGCTCATTCCCACCCCGACGAAAAACAACCCCAGCAACAGGCCCTTGAGCGGCTCGATCTGGGCTTCCAGTTCGTGGCGAAACGGTGACTCGGCCATCAGCACACCAGCAAGAAAGGCGCCCAGGGCCATGGATATGCCCACGTGCTCCATCACCCAGGCCGTGCCCAGCACCACCAGCAAGGCTGTGGCGGTCGACAGCTCCGGCAGGCCCGACCCGACTGTCCATTTGAACACCGGTGTCATCAGGTAGCGGCCGCTGACGATCACCAGGCCAATGCCAAGTGACACCGCCAGTAGCGGCCAGGCGCGCTCATCGGCAGTGCTGACATCACCGCCAAGCAACGGCACCACGGCAATCAGCGGTATGGCGGCGATGTCCTGAAACAGCAGGATGGCCACGGCCAGGCGGCCGTGCGGTTTGCCCAGGTCCTTGCGTTCGGCCAGGACCTGCAGGCCGAACGCGGTGGACGACAGGGCAAGGCCCAGCCCCAGAACGATCGACGCCGGTTTCGATTGGCCGAACACTGCATACGCCAGCAAGCCAAGCACCAGGGCAGTCAGCCCGACCTGCAGCGCCCCGACACCGAACAGCGCCCGACGCATGGTCCACAAGCGCTGTGGTGATAGCTCCAGGCCAATCACGAACAGCAACATGACCACACCGATCTCTGAAATCCGTGCCACGTTGCCTGGGTTATCAAGCAGCCCCAATACCGAAGGGCCGATCAGGATGCCGGCCAGAAGATAGCCAGGCACCGCCCCCATCTTCAGACGCTGCGCCAGTGGCACCAGAAGCACCACGGCCAGCAGGAAGACCACTGTAGCCTGCAGCAGGCTGCCGTCATGTGGCATAGGTTCGTACCCTTGCGACCATGCGCAGTGAGGGAATCAGAAACGCTCTTCGACCACTTTGAAGGGATAGGCTACCGCTTTGTACTTGCCGATCTTGCCGCGTTTGGGCAGCTTCACCACCTTGTCGCCAGTGACGTCCTTGTAGGGAATGCGCGAAAGCAGATGGCTGATGATGTTCAGGCGAGCACGGCGTTTGTCGTCGGAATGGGCCAGGAACCACGGCGCCCACGATGAATCGGAAGCAGCGAACATTTCATCGCGGGCGAGGGTGTATTCGTCCCAGCGGGTGTAGGACTTGAGGTCCATGGGAGAAAGTTTCCACACCTTGCGGCCGTCATTGATGCGGTCCTGCAGGCGGCGGGTCTGCTCCTGGGCACTGACTTCGAGCCAGTACTTGATGAGGATGATCCCCGACTCGACCTCAGTTTCTCCAGCAAGGGCACCACCGCGAGGAACTTGCCGGCCTGCTCGTCGGTGCAAAAGCCCATCACCCGCTCAACGCCTGCGCGGTTGTACCAGCTGCGATCGAAGATCACTACCTCCCCCGCTGCCGGCAGGTGGTTGAGGTAGCGCTGGGCATACATCTGGGACTTTTCCCGTTCAGTCGGCGCCGGTAGCGCCACCACGCGGAACACCCGTGGGCTGACCCGCTCGGTGATGGCCTTGATGGTGCCGCCCTTGCCGGCACCATCACGGCCCTCGAATACGATGCACACCTTCAGGCCCTTGGCCACGACCCATTCCTGCAGCTTCACCAATTCCACATGCAGGTCTTTCAGCTGTTTGTCATAGGCCTTGCCGCCCAGCTTCTCGGCGGGCGCCTGCAAGTCTTTCTTCCTGGACGGCTTGGCCATGACACGCTCCTTGGTGCGAATGAACAGTCAGTATGGTCGATCCCTGCCGTTTTACTTGGCCAACTTGCTGTAACTGGTCATCAGGTTGCGGTAATCGGGAATATGGTTGGAGAACAACGTGCCCAGGCCTTCAACATCATTGCGCCAATCACGGTGCAGCTCGCAGGCCACGCCGAACCAGGTCATCAGTTGCGCCCCGGCTGCCTCCATCCGCCGCCAAGCCGAATCACGGGTCAGCTCATTGAAGGTGCCGGAGGCATCGGTGACCACGAACACCTCGAAGCCCTCCTCCAGCGCCGACAACGCCGGGAAGGCCACACAGACTTCCGTGACCACGCCGGCGATCAGCAACTGCTTCTTGCCGGTGGCCTTCACCGCCTTGACGAAATCTTCGTTGTCCCAGGCGTTGATGTTGCCCGGCCGGGCGATGTAGGGGGCGTCGGGGAATTGCTCCTTGAGTTCGGGCACCAGCGGCCCGTTGGGGCCGGTTTCGAAACTGGTGGTGAGGATGGTGGGCAGCTTGAAGTACTCGGCCAGGTCGGCAAGCGCCAACACGTTGTTCTTGAAACGGTCGGGGTCGATATCCCGGACCAGCGACAACAGGCCGGTCTGGTGATCGACCAGCAGAACCGCGGCGTTGTTCTTGTCCAGACGCTTGTATTGGAAGGCCATGACCGATCTCCTTGCTAACGTTGGGGTGGGAGTTTCAGCGTAGGCAAGGATGGGGGGTGAGTAAGACCGCCAGTCGGATCCAAGGCGGCGGTGCAGAACCGATGACAGCGCGGTCCCAGCCTGCGTGCAAAGATCTTGATTTATGCTCAAATTGTGCAAAAATTGTGCTTGTGAGAAGCGAACCCCCTCAGGAGGTCAATCATGGCCAGCAATGCAGTATTGGAACTTCAACCCACAAGTTTCGAGGGGCTGATGGAAGCGCTTCGGGAAGTCAATCGGGTCATGTTCTCCCCTGAGCGGTTCCTGAAGGTGTTCTCGATGGACCAGCAGACATTCGCAACCCGCGCCCATGTCCATCGCAACACCGTGCGCAACGCCCCCGAGTCGGAGAAGATCCAGGCGTACATACGTGATGCCGTGCGGGTCTTGCGTGCTGTAACTGACATGGGCACGGACATGACCAAGGCCATTTTCTGGTTCAAGAACGAACCGCTGTCGACATTCGACTACAGAACGCCAGAAGAGGTTGTCAGCGACGGCCGAACTGAACAGTTGATCGCCTTCCTGCAGTCGTGGGAAGCCGGTTCTCAAGGATGAAAATCATCGCGTTGAAGAACCTGCCCTGCTACCGGCTGCACACACCGAAATGGGCAATAACACCAACATCCGGCACCGGCGCGGCTACCCAAGGTGGCCGCGCCAATCGCAAAGGGCTTGAGGCGCTTTACCTATCCCTGGAGCCGGCCACTGCCGTGGCCGAGTTCCAGCAGGGTAGTTCGTTTTTACCGCCGGGATTGCTGGTGAGTTACTCCCTGACATTGGACCGAGTGATCGACTTTACCGGCGGCTACCAAGCAGACTGGCCACCCATCTGGAAAGACTTCTTCTGTGACTAGCGCAAGATTCGCTTCAACGAGGGTGTCGAACCGCCCAGTTGGCTCATAGGGGATCTTGTTCTGGAAGCTGATTGCGCGGGCATCATTTTTGAATCCGTTGCGCATGCTGGCGGCAAGAATCTGGTGCTCTACACCGATCAACTCCCCGCGCATGGTTCTATCATCGTTAATGACCCCAGAGGCGACTTGCCTCGCGACCAATCTTCCTGGAGTGATTCCTGAGTCAGGCTAAGCGCCTGGTTCATCGCACTTCACTTCACAAATTCCTGAACTAATTATTTCCCCCCAGCGATTTGTTCACCCGCCAACCCCCACCAGAATCGCTTCACCACAATCACAATAACCGTGAGGCCACTCCCGTGGACCAGACACTTCAGGTACGCCAGGCCGCCGCCGACCTTGTAGCCGCCTTCGCCAGCAACGACACCGCCCGCTACTTCGCCTGCTTCAGCGAAGACGCCACCTTTCTTTTCCACACCCTGGCGCAACCGCTGCTGTCGCGCGGCGCCTACGAAGACCTCTGGGCCCAATGGCAGGCCGAGGGTTTTGCCGTGCTCGGCTGCGTTTCGAGCAATGCGCAGGTGAGCCTGCAAGGTGATGTGGCGATCTTCATGCACGATGTTGCCACGCACATCCGCATCGCCGGCGAGCAGCACCAACTGGCCGAGCGCGAAACCATCGTGTTCCGCCGCCACGGCGAACGCTGGCTGGCCTGCCATGAGCACCTGTCGGTCGTCACCGTCGCCTGATTCACCTTTACGCGGCCCTGCCGCCCTGCCATCGCACCCACAAGAGGGCCCGCGCACCGCGCCGGCCTACAACAACCGCGCTGGAGCATCACCATGAGCCACTCGACCGGTATCGAGACCAATGGCGTCGAACAGATCCCTGACGATCAACGCGACGCCTCCCCGCTGGACCTGTTCCGCCTGATCTTCGGCGGTGCCAACACCTTTGCCACCGCCGTGCTGGGCAGCTTCCCGGTACTGTTCGGGCTGTCGTTCCAGGCCGGGGTCTGGGCGATCCTGCTCGGCGTCGGCGTGGGTGCGCTGATCCTTGCGCCCATGGGCTTGTTCGGCGCGCTCAACGGCACCAACAACGCGGTGTCGTCGGGCGCGCACTTCGGCGTGCATGGGCGCATCGTCGGCTCGTTCCTGTCGCTGCTCACCGCCGTGGCGTTCTTCTCGCTGTCGGTATGGAGTTCCGGCGATGCCCTGGTCGGCGGCGCCAAGCGCCTGGCCGGGCTGCCCGAAACCGACCTGACCCTGGGCCTGGCCTACGGCCTGTTCGCCATCCTGGTGCTGGTGGTGTGCATCTTCGGCTTCCGCTTCATGCTGTGGGTCAACAAGGTTGCCGTGTGGGCCTCGAGCCTGCTGTTCCTGCTGGGCATCTTCGCCTTTGCCGGCCCGTTCGATGCGGGCTACGCCGGGAGCGTCAACCTTGGCCAGGCCGGATTCTGGGCAGCCTTCGTCGGCGCGGCGATTCTGGCCATGAGCAACCCGGTATCGTTTGGCGCCTTCCTCGGCGACTGGTCGCGCTATATCCCGCGGCAAACGCCCAAGGCGCGCATCATGCTGGCGGTGATCGCCGCCCAGGCCGCCACGCTGATCCCGTTCCTGTTCGGCCTGTGCACCGCCACCCTGGTGGCCACCCACGCCGCGGACTACATCGCCGCCAACAATTACGTGGGTGGCCTGCTGGCGATTTCGCCTAGCTGGTTCTTCCTGCCGGTGTGCCTGATCGCGGTGATCGGTGGCATGTCCACCGGCACCACTGCGCTCTACGGCACCGGGCTGGACATGTCGAGCGTGTTCCCGCGGCTGCTCAGCCGCGCAGGCGCCACCGTGCTGATCGGGGTAATGGCCATTGCCTTCATCTTCATCGGCCGCTTCACCTTCAACCTGGTGCAGAGCGTTTCGACCTTCGCCGTGCTGATCATTACCTGCACCAGCCCGTGGATGGTGATCATGATTCTCGGCTTGATCACCCGCCGCGGCTTCTATCACGCCGACGACCTGCAAGTGTTCACCCGCGGCCAGCGCGGCGGTCACTACTGGTTCCTGCATGGCTGGAACTGGCGCGGCATGGGCGCGTGGATCCCCAGCGCGGTGGTAGGCCTGAGCTTCGTCAACCTGCCTGGGCAGTTCGTCGGCCCGCTGGGCGACCTGGCTGGCGGCATCGACGTGAGCCTGCCGGTAACCCTGGGCATGGCTGGTGTGCTGTACCTGCTGCTGCTCAACCTGTTCCCTGAACCTGCTGGCGTGTATGGCCCCAACGGCCCGCGCTGGGTGCGTTGCAAAAGCACCGCGCACACGCCGGTGCTGAAACCTGCCGAAATGGCCTGACTGGATAACGACCATGACCACTTCCCACTACATCGCTGGCCGCTGGGTCGAAGGCCAGGGCAGCGACTGCATCAGCGTCAATGACCCTGCATTGGGCCAACCTTTTGCCGAACTGATGGCCGCCAGCGTTGCCCAGGTCGACCAGGCCGTGGCGGCGGCGCGCAATGCCCTGCCCACTTGGAAGCAGGTCAGCGCCAACGAGCGTGCGGCGTACCTGCGCGGTTTTGCCGAGCAGCTTGGGCAACGCCGTGAAGCACTGATCAGCCTGCAAATGCGCAACAACGGCAAGCCTCGCCATGAGGCCGAAATCGACCTGGACGATGCCATAGCCACCTTCGCTTATTACGCCGACCTGGCCGAGCAACTGCCGGAAAGGAATCGCGAAGTGGCGTTGGCCGCACCGGGTTTTACCGCCCGCACCCGGCTGGAGCCGGTGGGTGTGGTCGGCCTGATCGTGCCGTGGAACTTCCCGTTGGTGACCAGCGCCTGGAAGCTCGCCCCGGCCTTGGCGGCAGGCTGCACCGTGGTGCTCAAGCCCTCGGAAGTCACCCCGCTGATCGAGCAGGCCTACGGCCAGATCGCCGATACCCTGGGCCTGCCTGCGGGCGTGCTGAACATTGTCAACGGCAAAGCCGAGACCGGCGCGGCACTGAGCAGCCATAGCGGCCTGGACAAGCTGTCGTTCACCGGCAGCAACAGCGTCGGCAGCCAGGTGATGCGCAGCGCATCGGCACAGTGCCGGCCCGTGACCCTGGAGTTGGGCGGCAAATCGGCGATCGTGGTGTTCGATGATTGCGATGTGGACCAGGCAGTGGAGTGGATCGTCGCCGGTATCACCTGGAACGCCGGGCAAATGTGCTCGGCCACCTCGCGCTTGCTGGTACACGATGGCATTGCCGATGCGCTGCTGCCACGCCTGCAACAGGCACTGGAAACGCTGCGCGTCGGTAACCCACTGACTGAAGAAGTGGACATGGGCCCGCTGACCAGCCAGGCGCAATGGTTGAAGGTTGCCAGCTACTTTGCCACCGCCCGTGAAGAGGGCCTGCAGTGCCTGGCCGGTGGCAAGGCGCTGGACCGCGACGGCTGGTTTGTCAGCCCGACGCTGTATGCCGACGTCCCCGTGGACAGCCGCCTGTGGAATGAAGAAATCTTCGGGCCGGTGCTGTGCGCGCGTCGATTCTCGACCGAAGCACAGGCAATTACCGAGGCCAACGACAGCCGTTTCGGCCTTGTCGCCACCGTTTGCTCAGCGGACCTGGAGCGCGCCGAGCGGGTGGCCGATGCGCTGGAAGTCGGGCATGTGTGGATCAACTCGGTACAAGCGGTGTTCGTCGAAACGTCCTGGGGCGGCACCAAGGGTAGCGGGATCGGGCGGGAGCTCGGGCCTTGGGGGTTGTCGGGCTACCTGTCGGTCAAGCATGTGACGCGGTGCCTGGGCTGATTGCCCCAGGGGCCGCCAGGCGGCCCAATCGCCGGCGGCCGTCTTGCGCGCCAGGGTATTACGCCGGCTCGTCAGCCGGACGCGCGCCCTCCTGCACCAGCACCATGCTCTGCGGTGAAGACAGGGGAATGCCCTCATCACGCAAGCGCCCCAGGATGGTGAACAGCAGGTCGCTGCGCGCCCCTGACACCTGCCGCGGCCCCGCCACATAGCCGCTGACACTGATCACCATGCCGCTGGTCGTCAGGTCCTTGAAGGTTACCGAAGCAGCCGGCGCGTCCAGGATCGCCTCATGCTCGTGAAAGGCAGTCAGCAGCAGGTCGCGCACCTGGTTGGCATCGGTCTCCAGCGGTAAGGTCAGGGTGATGCCCACCACGCCCAAGGCATTGCCCATGGTCACGTTGCGCACGTTCTGCGAGATGAACTGCGAGTTGGGCACGATCACCGTGGAGCGGTCGGACATCTGGATCTCGGTGGCGCGCACGTTGATCCGGCGAATGTCACCCTCGACGCCCGCCAGGCTCACCCAGTCGCCCACCTTGACCGGGCGCTCGGTGAGCAGGATCAGACCGGAAATGAAGTTCTGCACGATCTGCTGCAAGCCGAAACCGATACCCACCGACAGCGCACTGACCACCCAGGTCAGGCTGGTGAGGTTGATGCGCAGGGTCGACATCACCAGCATGGCCAGGAACAGGAAGCCCAGGTAACCGACCAGGGTTACCAGCGAGGCACGCATGCCGGCGTCCATGTCGGTTTCCGGCAGCAGGCGCTCGCTCAGCCAGCGCTTGAGCACACGGATACCGAGCATGCCGCCTAACAGCATCGCCACGGCCAGCAGGATGTCTTGCGGCACGATGTTCAGGTTGCCAAGCAACTTGCCACCGGTGCCGTCCCAATCGCCCAGGCTCAGCAGCAGCTCGCCGGGGCTGGTGCCCGACGGCATCAACGCCAGCATCACGGCCAGGAACAGCAGGACCGTGCGGCTGACACCGGTCAGGATGGTGCTGGCCTGGGCCTGATGGCGTGGTGCCAGGCCCAGCGACGACGCCAGCGCCAGGCCGCCGGGTTGACGCGGCGACAGCAGGGTTTCGCACAGATCAGCCAGGAAGGTGGTCAAAAGGTAGGCGCAGGTGGCGACCATGCTGATCCACAGCAGCTTGGCAGTGAGGAAGTAAGCCAGGGTGAGGTAGCCGGCCAGCAGCGTCAGCAAGATGAGCCCGACCCACACCACGATCACGAACGGGATCAGCCCTGCCAGGCCGGTCGGGCGCGCCAGCTCATGTTTGCGCAAGGTCCGGCGGTAACGTATGAGCGCCGCGGAGAAGATGGCGGCCACCACCAGCGCGGTCAGGCCGTTGGTGGCGACAGTCAGCGCCAGGCTGGTGCCGATCACACTGTTGATGCGCTCGAAGGTCAGCATCACCATCAGTGCCAGGGCCAGCAACTTGGGGAACCAACCCAGAGCACTGGCCACTTCGTCGGGGATCGGCGGCAAACGCCAGGAAGGCCGTTGCAGCATCAACATGGCCCGGCCAAGGCCGGTGATGAAGGCACTGAACACCACGAGCATGAGGAAGTGGTTGGTCAGGCTGGCCATGTCCGAGCCCAGCATGGCACTGCTTTGAAGGCCCCAACGCAGCAGCGACACGGCGCCGGCGATAGTGCCCAGGGTGGCCAGGCTCACGCTCAAGGCCAATGCGCTTCGGCGCAGGCGGCCTTCGGGCAGCCAACGAATCATGGCGGCAGCGAGCAGGCGCTCAAGGACCAGGCGGACCAGTGTCCAGACCAGGATCGCGGCCACCAGGCTAGTGATGAAGAACCCGCGGTGTTCAGCGCTCAAGGCACTGGCGACGGCATCGGCCGCCTCGCCGCGCAAGTCACGCAGGCGCATCACATCGTCCTCGGTAGGACGGATCAGCGACTGCCAGAAAGCCGGGCTCAGCGGGGTGGCCGCCCGGCTGGTCACTTGCGAGTTGAACTGGCTACGGCGCAGGTTGACGATTTGCGTGGACAGGTCGCGCGCCGACTGAGTCAGCTTGGTGGCCTGATCCTGCTCGGCGAGCACGGACTTTTTCTGCGCCTCCAGCTCCTTGCGCTGCAAGGCCAGGGTCGCGGCTTCATCCTTCTGTACCGGGCCGATGACCTTGAGCTTGTCGTCGAGCTTCTGCACGTCAGCAGCGCGCAAGGTGCTCAACGCATCGGCCTGTCGCTGGACCTGCACGGTAGCCATGCGCAGTTGCGAGAGCAGGTCGTCGTTGGCGTTGCTGGTCACGCCCTGACGAATCTGGTCGAGCCTGTCGCTCAACTGCTCGATACTTGCGTTTTCATCCAGCACCGGCAGCTCGCTGGCAACCAGGTTGGCAACCGGCACGGAAGCCGACCAGGCCGGCGACGCAAGCGCCAGCATCAGGGCCATTACACCCAGGTAAAATCGGGCAAGGCAGACACGCCTCATCGAACGTTCCTCATCACAAGGCTATTTGGCGGTGGATTCTACGCGGCTTGCGGCCTTCAGGAGAGTGCCGTTTCTCGCTCCAACAGTTGCCGCTTGCGCTCCACCCCCCAGCGGTAGCCGCTGATGTCGCCGTCTCGGCGCACCACCCGATGGCAAGGAATCGCCACGGCGATACGGTTGGCCGCACAAGCCATGGCCACGGCACGCACCGCTTTGGGCGCGCCAATGCGCTCGGCAATCTCGGTATAGCTTACCCGGCCGCCCAGCGGGACTTCGCGCAGGGCTTGCCAGACCCGCTCCTGAAACGCGGTGCCCTGCACATCCAGAGGCAAGTCCAGGCCCAGGGCGGGCGCCTCGACGAAGCCCACCACCTGCGCCACCAGTCGTTCGTACTCGGCATCGCCGCCGATCAGGCGAGCGTTAGGGAATTGATCCTGCAATTGCTCGAGCAGCGCTTCAGGTGCATCACCCAACAGGATTGCGCAGATGCCTTTTTCGCTTTGCGCCACCAGGATCGCCCCCAGTGAACACTGCCCTACGGCGAAATGAATGGCCATACCCGCGCCACCGGCGCGGTACTGGCGCGGGCGCATGCCCAAGCGCTGATCGGCGCTTTCGTAGAAACGGCTATTGGAGTTGTAACCGGCATCAAAGATGGCTTCGGTCACCGATGTTTTCCCCTCGCCCAGCCGCTCGCGCAGGCGCCGGGCGCGGAAGGCTGTGGCATAGGCCTTTGGCGTGAGGCCGGTTTCAGCCTTGAACAGGCGGTGCAAGTGGTACGGGCTGGCACCCAGTTGTGCCCCGAGCTGGCCGAGGCCGGGTGGATTGTCCGGGGTTTCGAGCAGGCGGCAGGCGCGGGCTACCAGTTCGCAGCGGCGAATGCTCGACGGCTTGGCCTGGCAGCGCCGGCAGGGACGATAGCCTGCGGCCTGCGCGGCGGCGGCAGCGGTGAAGAATTCGACGTTCTCGCGTTTGGCCATGCGCGATTTGCAGCCGGGTTGGCAATAAATGCCGGTGGTGCGCACGGCGTAGACGAAATGGCCTGCTGCTGCCGCGTCGCGGGTGTAGACAGCTTGCCAGCGTTGTTCGTCAGTGATGTAGGGGGTCATTGCGGTATGCCTCAACCAAGCTGATTCGTCTCAGGCCCGCCACAGATACCAGGCTGCCACCGTGCGGTGCGGACGCCACCCGGCGCCCAGCGACCGCATCTGCGCCGGCGTCGGCGCCTTGCCCAGCCCCTTGAGGCGACGATACCCCTCACGCACCGCAAAATCGTCCACCGGCAACACATCCGAGCGCTCCAGGCTATAGATCAGCAGCATCTCGACGGTCCAGCGGCCCACGCCGCGCAAGGCAACCAGGCGCTCGATCAAGGCCTCATCGCTCATGCCCAATGCCTCTTCCCGGCACGGCACCGCCCCGTCCAGCGCGGCCTGGGCAATCCCGTGGATTGTCGCCAGCTTGCTCGCGGAAAACCCACAGGTACGCATCGTTTCCGGCGCCACCTCAAGCAACTGCCTCGGCGCGGGAAACCCATCGTCAGGAAACAGCGCCAGCAATCGCCCCAGTATCGCTTCGGCCGCTCGGGCATGCAGCTGCTGGTAGGCAATCGCCCGTACCAGCGCCTCATAGGGCTCGCGCCCCGGTGTCGCCCGGTGCAGGCACGGCCCGGTCGCAGCAATGTGCCGCGCCCAGTCAGGGTCCAGCGCGGCCAGGTAATCGGTGGCTTCGCGATAGGCTTCAGGCGAGAGGTCGGCCAGGATCATCCATAGCTCCAGTGGGTTCAAGGCAGGACCAGCTTAGCCCAGCCACTGATCGTGGAAACGCCGAATCTTGCGCAGCTAATTCCGGGCAACCATTGCCCCGTGCCATCATCCATGCATAGAATTGAGAACTATTCACAGTCACGCATGCTTCCTGGGATCAGCCGCTACGATGCAGCTCAACGACACGCTCAAACCGGCCGAAGTCGCCCTGCTCTATCAGTCCCATCACGCTTGGCTACGTGGCTGGCTGCGCAGCCGGGTCGGCTGCCAGGAACACGCTGCAGACCTTGCGCAGGACACCTTCGTGCGCCTGCTGCGTGCACGCCAGGTTTCGCCGATCAAAGAACCGCGGGCTTACCTGAGCAGCATCGCTCGCGGCCTGATGATCGACCAGTTCCGCCGTCGCGCCCTGGAGCGCGCCTACCAGGAAAGCCTGGCCCATGTACCCGAAGGCGAAGTGCCCAGCGAAGAACATCGCCTGGTGATTCTGGATGCCCTCGAGCGCCTTGACCGTGCCCTGCACCAGCTCAGGCCCCGCGCCCGCCAGGCCTTTTTGCTGGCCCAGCTCGATGGCCTGAGCATCGCGCAGATCGCCCTTCGCCTTGGCGTTTCGCGTGCCACCGTGGAACGCGACCTGGCCAAGGCCCTGGGCGTCTGCTACCGGTTGCGCTATGCCGAGCTCTGATCAAGTACCCGCGCAGGCCCAGGTCGACCAGGCCATCGAATGGCTGGTGAAGCTGCGCTTCGACACCCCAAGCCCGGCTACCGAACAGCAGTTCCAGCAATGGTTGGCCCACCACCCGCACAACGCCCAGGCCTGGCAGCGGGTGAGCACCCTCAGCGACGAACTGGCGGGGCTCCCCAGCGACCTTGGCCGGCGCACCCTCGATGGCCGCCAACGCCAGCGCATCAACCGCCGTGACCACCTTAAACTGCTGGCGGTGCTGGCGATCGGCGGCACCGCCGGTTGGGCCGCGCGCGAGCCGCTCGGCCTGCCCGCCCTGATGGCCGACAACAGCACCGGCACTGGCGAACGTCGCCGGTTGCAGGGTAGTGATGGCAGCCAGATCCAGCTCAACACGGCCAGCGCCATCGACCTGCACTACAGCGCCGAGCTGCGCGAACTGACCCTGCTGCGCGGCGAAGTCAGCCTGGCCAGCAACCCTGGCGACAACCGCCCGTTCCGCATCACCACCCGGGTCGGCGCCCTGGCTACCCAGGACGGCCAACTGCTGCTGCGCGAAAACGATCAGGGCCTGTTGCTGGCCGTGCGCCGCGGCAAAGTCACCTTGTTCCCGGCCTCCCCTTCACCACGCGTGGTGCAGGCGGGCGAGGTGTTGCAAGTATCGCCGCACGGGGCTCACGCGCTTGCCTCGTTGCATGGCGACCCGTGGGGCTGGACCGACGGTGTGCTCAGCGTGCAACAGATGCCACTGGGCGAGTTCTGCGCCGAACTGGCCCGTTACCGCCCGGGGCTGCTGCGCTGCGCTGGCGAGGTGGCCGCGCTGAAGGTATCCGGTACTTACCAGCTGAACGATACCGAGCAGATTCTGCAACTGCTCACCCGCAGCCTGCCGGTACGTGTCGATTACCGCACACGCTATTGGGTCAGCGTCGGGGCAGCCTGATCTTTTTTGAAAAAGAATGAGGTGGAATCTCATTCTCGTCCGGCCTGAAGGAACAAAGCCCGAAAAGTGGTCTACGAAACCTTCAGGAGCGGTCCATGATCCACCCGTGTTCCCCCCGCAACGACAGGCTGCGCCATGCCGTGCGCGCCGCCGTGTTCGGCCTCGGCCTGGGCAGCGCCCTGGCACTGCCCGCACAGGTCGCGGCTGCACCCGCCAGCCAGCACCGGCAAATCGACTGGAGCATCCCCGCAGGCCCTCTGGCCCCGGCACTGGACCAGGTGGCCCGGCAAGGCGGCCTGAGCCTGTCGTTCGATGCGAACAGCCTGCAGGGCAAGACCACCCAAGGCGTGCAGGGGCGCCACGAGCCGGCCCAAGCATTGACCCTCGTGCTGATGGGCAGCGATGTGCAAGTGCAACAGGAAGGCGATAACAGCTTTCTGCTGATACCCGCACTGGACGCCGGTGGCGCACTGCAACTGGGTGCCACCAGCATTTCCAGCGATCGCCTGGGGGAAACCACCGAGCACAGTGGCTCCTACACGACCGGTGCGGTCACCATCGGCAAGACCGCACAAAGCATTCGCCACACCCCGCAGTCGGTGACCGTGGTCACCCGCCAGCGCATCGACGACCAGAACATCACCAACCTGACCAACCTGCTGGAGCAGACGCCTGGTGTGGTGGTGAACCTCACCGACAGCGAACGCGTGCAGTACTACTCGCGCGGCTATGCGATCGATGCCATCCAGTACGATGGCGCCACCGTGGTACAGGGCAGCGGCGGTGGTTCATTCATCCAGAGCGATTCGGCCATCATCGACCGGGCCGAGATCTTGCGCGGGGCCACCGGCATGATTCGCGGCGCGGGTAACCCGTCAGGCACCGTCAACCTGGTGCGCAAACGCCCGACGCACGAATTTCAGGGCGAAGGCAGCGTCACCCTCGGCTCCTGGGATGCCCAGCGTTATGTCGCCGATATCTCCGGCCCGCTAACAGAAACCGGCAACGTGCGAGGCCGGGTGATCGCCGTGCACGATGACAAGGACCATTTCCAGGACTCGCGCCAGGAGCGCAAAGAGGTGTTCTACGGTGTGCTGGCCTTCGATCTGAATGAAAGCACCACCCTGACCACTGGCCTTGAGTGGACCAAGCTCGATGCCACCGGCGCCTGGGGCAACCTGCCCGCCGACTATGATGGCTCGCCCCTTGCGTTTGGCCGCAGCACTTACCTGGGTGCCGACTGGAACCGCTGGGACCGCAGCAACCTGCAGACCTTTGCCGAGCTCGAACACCGTTTCGACAACGACTGGTCGCTCAAGCTGATGGCCCAGCGCACGCACTTCGAGCTGGATGACCACGGTTTCAAGCAGACCTACTTCACCCGTGCCAGCGGCGCTGCCAACCCCAGCAACAACCCCTACCTGATGAACTATCAGGTTACCGAGGGCGACGGCGGCGAGAGCCTGCAGAACAACCTGAGCGCCACCCTCAACGGGCCGTTCGAGCTGCTCGGTCGCAGCCATGACCTGATGCTGGGTGTCGAGCGCATTCGCAATGACTCCTACGCCTCGGCCACCAACTTCGTATCCTCCGGTGTTTTCGACATCCGCGAGTGGGACCCAAAGACCAGCCTGGCCGAACCGGACATCAACATAACCGCCCATCCGGTGCGCACGCGCACCACCCAGGAAGCGGCCTACGCCACCTGGCGCATTTCCCTGGCAGACCCGCTCACGGCTATCATCGGGGTACGGGCCAACTGGTATGACTACGAGCAGGAAAACAACGTCAAGTCGAACGGCAAGTTCAGCGTCGACAACAAGATCGTGCCGTATGCGGCGCTGATCTACGACCTCAACGATAACTTCAGCACCTACGCCAGCTACACCGAAATCTTCAACCCGCAGACCGCCACCGACGTCAGCGGCTCGGTGCTGGAGCCCACCACAGGCGAAGCTTACGAGACCGGAATCAAAGGCGAGTTCTACGAGGGGCGGCTGAACACCTCGCTGGCGTTCTTCCGCATCTACCAGGTGGGCAACGCCCTGGATGACCTGAGCGGCCCCAACCCCTGCCCGCCCAACTACACCTCGGGCTATTGCAAGGTGGCTGCTGGCAAGAACCGCAGCCAAGGCTTCGAGCTGGAGATTTCCGGCGAAGTATTGCCAGGCTGGAACGTGACCGGTGGCTACACCTACAACACCACCAAGCAACTCAAGGACACCATCAGCAACACCGGCAACGCCATCCGCACCACCGACCCCAAGCGCATGCTGCGCCTGTTCACCAGCTATCGCCTGCCGGGCGAGCTGCAAGCGTGGACGGTTGGCGGCGGCGTGCAGGCGCAGAGCGACATCTACAACCGCAGCGGCAGCGCCGAGGCCTCGCAGGCGGGGTATGCGGTGTATAACGCGATGGTCAATTACCGGTTCAACGAGCATTACTCGTTGCAGCTCAATGCCAACAATATCTTCGACAAGAAGTACTACCGCCAGGTGGCGCCGACGCCGACCGGGTATTACTGGGGTGACCCGCGCAATGTGTCAGTGACCTTGCGTGGCAGCTTCTGACCCAGGTTGCCAGGCACCCACTACCCTCAAGGCCTCAGGTGCACCTGTAGAAGCCGGCTTGCCGGCAATAGGGCCAGCACTGGCAACAACAATCCTCAGTCCGCCACTGCCCGCAGCTTACCGGCCCGCCGGTACGACTGCCGGGCAAAGCACACGAACAGCCCCGCCATGATCGCCAGCGCCATCGGCAGCCCATGCGGCGCCACATCCATCGCCGCGCCGCTGACCAGCGGCCCGACCAGGCTGCCCACGCCCCACAAAAGGCCAACGCTGGCATTGGCGGTGACCAGGTCCTGGCCCTTGAAACGCTGCCCGATCAGCACCAGCGCCAAGGTATAGATACCCCCTGCCACAGCGCCAAGCACCACCAGCAGCGGCCATAGCAGCCAGGTCATGTCCAGCAGCCATGGCAAGGCAATACCGATCGCCATCGCCACCAGCCCGCACACCAGGTGCAGCCCGGTGCGCTCGACCCGGTCGGCCAGCCAGCCCAACGGCAACTGGAAAACCATGTCACCGGCGAACACCACCGTCACCATCAGCGCCGCCACGCCCACGGCAAAACCATGGCTGGTGGCATACACCGGCAGCAACGACAGCACGACCGCATCGAAGAAGGAGAAGAACAGCACAGCCACGCACAACGCCGGGGCGACGCGGAAGAAGCCCGCCAGGCCGAAGCTTTTCTCGCCCTCTTCACCATGCTCCACATGATCGTTGGGCACGGTCAGCACAATGCACAGCAGCGCCAGGCCATAGCAGAAGGTCACCACACCGGTGATCCACGGGCTGTTGGCGCCAATCACTGCGAGCATCGCCGGGCCGAGTACCTGGAAGCCGGTGAAGCTGGTGGCGTAAAGCGCCATGATCTTGCCGCGGTTGTGATCGGGGCACAGTTCGTTGACCCATGACTCGCCCAAGATGATCGCGATGCCCATGCCGATACCCAGGCCCAGGCGCAGCAGGGCCAGCATCCAGACCGAATCGAATGCCCATTCCAGCAAGGCGATGCTCACGGTGCACAGGCTGAAGCAAAGCAGGTAGATGGTGCGCCGGGTCAGGTACCGGCAACAGGCATCGACCATGAACGCCGAAAGCATCATCCCCGCAGCGGGGATGGCCGAGATGATGCCGATCTGCAAGGTGCCGGCACCGGCCTCATGCAGACGCAACGACACCAGCGGCAGGCTGGCCCCCAGGCTGAAGCCGACCACAGACACGGCGAACAGAAGGCCCGCCAGCAAACGCATGTTCATGTACCACTCCCAGCAAACTGAAAAGACGCGCAGATACAGGCGCCCAGGCGCACGCCGGGACGGCGGACGACGCAGGGGCGCAGGTCAGTTCAGGGCGAGGTGTGGCGAGAAGGTAAAGGCAAACAGCACACTGCGGCGACGCTTGAGCACCGTATCGCTCGGCCACGCGCGACGCATGGCCTGGAGGGCAGGCTGGCGGGCGTGTGGGAGGGACTGGGTACGGCGCATTGCTTTGGCTACTACGCAGGTTGGAGAAAAGAGGCGGCACTCTAGGCCAAGCCAGGCTGAGCCGTCAATTGCCGGCGATTCAGCCGCTGCGGTCCATGCCACCGGCTTGCCGGCGATTGGGCTGCAAAGCAGCCCCTACGCTGTCAGCGCTTACCGGTATTGGGCAGAAACACGGCCAACAGGCCGAACAACGGCAGGAACGAACACACGCCATACACGTACTCGATACCGCGCAAATCCGCAACGTACCCCAGCAGCGCTGCGCCAATCCCGCCAAAGCCGAACATCAGCCCGAAGAAGACCCCGGCAATCATGCCCACACTGCCCGGTACCAGCTCCTGGGCGTACACCACGATCGCCGAGAACGCCGACGCCAGAATGAAGCCGATGACCACGCTCAGCACGGTGGTCCAGAACAGATCGGCGTACGGCAGCGCCAGGGTGAACGGCGCCACACCAAGGATCGAGAACCAGATGACCGCCTTGCGCCCGATGCGGTCACCGATCGGGCCACCAAAGAAGGTGCCGGCCGCGACCGCGCCAAGGAACAGGAACAGGTGCAGTTGCGAGCTGGCCACCGACAGGTCGAACTTCTCGATCAGATAGAAGGTGAAGTAGCTGGTGAAGCTGGCCATGTAGAAGTACTTGGAGAACACCAGCAGGCCCAGCACGACCAACGCCGCGATCACACGCTTGCGCGAGATGCCATGGGTGGCCTGCACCACCTTGCGCGCCTTGGCCTGGTTGAGATGCTCGGTGTACCAGCGGCGCAGCATCAGGGTCACGGCAAAGAACAGCAGGCCAGCCACGCCGAACCAGGCCACATGGGTCTGGCCGAACGGGATGACGATGGCTGCCGCCAGCAGCGGGCCGAAGGCCGAGCCTGCGTTGCCACCGACCTGAAAGGTCGACTGCGCCAGGCCGAAACGCCCACCTGAGGCCAGCCGCGCAATCCGCGAGGTCTCCGGGTGGAAGGTCGACGAGCCGATACCCACCAGCGCAGAAGCCAGCAAGATCATCGGGAAGCTGCCGACGAAGGCCAGCATGACGATACCTACCAACGTGCACAGGGTGCCGAGCGGCAACAGGTTCGGTGTCGGCCGGCGGTCGGTGAAGAAGCCGACCCAGGGCTGCAGCAGCGACGCCGTTATCTGGAAGGTCAGTGTGATCAGGCCGATCTGGGTGAAGCTCAGGTCGTAATTGGCCTTGAGCATCGGGTAGATCGCCGGCAGCACCGACTGGATGAGGTCATTGATCAGGTGCGCCAGCGCGCAGAAGGCGATGATGCGCATCACCAGTGGGTTGGCTTGGCTTGCCGAACCGGTGCTGGCGGTGGAGGTGCTGCTGATGGCCATGAGCTTGAGTTCCGTCCGCAGGTTTGGGATCCGATTATCAGGAAACAAATGGATACATAGCTACCTTTTTATCCCTCTATTACTGCGTACTTGCAAATGGTTCTCAATATATTTAGCATCCTCGCACCAAATCCCCCGCAATTGTTGGGCGCAAACGCCCTTTAGCGAGCACATTTCAGCATGAGCCCGATGCCCGCCACGCAGATTCAGGCCGACGCCCAACAGGAAGCACTGGCGTGGTTCTCCCGCCTGCGCCAACCAGGCTGCGATGACCGGGAACGCCAGGCCTTCGCCCGCTGGTGCCAGGCCCCGCTCAATGCCCATGCCTACGCCGAGCTCGAAGCCTGCTGGCAGCAATTGCAAGCGCCACCAGCACGGCCTCGCCCGCGCCAGGTCACCGTGCGACGCAGCCACCTCGGCAAAGGGCTGGCATTGCTGTTCCTGCTGGCGCTGGCCGTGTTGGCGTACCTGTATTGGCCACTGATGCAGCGCCTGGGCAGCGAGCTGCACACTGGCGCTGGCGAGCGGCGCAGCGTACGCCTGGCCGATGGCTCAACCCTGCACCTGGACAGCGCGAGTGCACTGAATGCCGACCTGCGCGGGCGTACCCGCCTGCTGCAGGTTGTGCAGGGCCAGGTCGAGCTGCACGTGATGCTCGACGGCCGCGCCCTTGAACTGCAGGTGGACGATGCGCGTATCCAGGTATTCGGCACTCGCCTGATGGTGGGGCGCCATGCCGGGCATGACGAACTGGTGGTGCTCAATGGCAAGGCCATGATCGCCCAGGGTAGCGACCAGCGCATGGTGTCGGCGGGTGAGCGGGTGACCTTCACCGATGCCCGGATCAACCCCGTGCAGAAGGTCGATGTCAAAAACGCGAACGCCTGGCGCAGCGGCCACCTGCGCGCCATCGACATGCCGTTGGGCCAAGTCATCGAACGCCTGGCCAGCTACCAGGGCCGCCGCGTATGGATGATGGACGAACAGGTGGCTGATCGGCGGGTAAGTGGCGACTTCAACCTCGACCGCGCCGGAGAAACCCTCGACGCCCTGATTGCCGAGCAGCGCCTGCAGGTGTACAGCATTCTCGGTCAATGGCTGATCGTGCGCTGAAAACAGGCTGGGCGGCTAAGTTTTTGAAAGCGTGCAAATTTTTTTTGAAATGAGTGTTGACACAGGGGCATCACAAGGGAATAATGCGCGCCATCGGCTACATAGCTCAGTTGGTTAGAGCATAGCATTCATAATGCTGGGGTCCGGGGTTCAAGTCCCTGTGTAGCCACCAAACTTGAAAAGGGCTTACCGCAAGGTAGGCCCTTTTCTTTTGCCCGCAAAAAAGTTTGCACCCTTCTCTATCGCTTTCAGCGCCCCCCCGACACCACCACTGCCAAGCCGAGCCCTATCAGCGCTACACCAATCAGGCGGTCGACCAGCCGCTAGATGACGGCGGCAAGCGCCAACGCTTTGCCGATTGGGTAATGGGCCTCGCTCACCTGGGCTTGCTGCAGAACGACGACGCCGCACTGCCATCACCGCCCCAGGTGCGATAACCCGCGGTATCGATATGGATGCGGCCTGTCGGGTAGCGCCCCAGCCCCATGCCCCAGGCCTGGCCATGCTGCTGCCAGAAGCGGCACAACGGGTTGGGGTCGGCCCAGGCCGGCAGGAGGATATCGACTGCGAAAGCACGGGTATGGGCACTGCCCGCGGCCCCACCTGCGCACCTGTTCAAGGCGGGGTCACGGTAGGCGGAGACCACTTCGAACTGGCGCAGGATGCCTTGCTTTTCCAGCGTATTGATCAGCGCCAGCGTAGAGCGCACCGCCGGCCAGTTGCCAGGCGGCGGCACGGCAAACGGTGAAGCCTTGCACAGCCGCCAGTCCGACGCCGAGCGCAGCAATTGATGAATCGGCACCACGCCATACAGGCGGGCGTCCACCAGCATCTCCCGAAAAGGGCGGGTGTGATGATCCCCGGCCCATTGCGCGAACATCCACAGGTCACGCTCATCGGCCTGAGCCACGCCACCCAGCATCACGCTTGCGGCCATCAGCAGCCATTTCGTCCTTCTCATCCCCGCTCCCTCTGCCCCAGCATGAGCACGGCCGCCAACCGGGGCGGCCATTACAAGGAGTTAAGCATGCACAAATTACTGGCAACAGAGCAGGAAGGATTGAAAGTCAGTCTTCGAGCAACGTACAAGCCATCACCAGCGCATCCTCGCGCCCGCCAGCCACCGGGTAGTAATCACGCCGACGGCCGATCTCGTTGAAGCCGTACCGCTCATACAAGCGATAGGCCGACTGGTTGCTGGCCCGCACCTCCAGGAAACACTCGCGCCCATTGAGCTGATAGGCCCGAGCCATCAGGTGCTCGAGCAAGCGCAAACCCAGGCCACGCCCCTGGTTCTCCGGCTTGACGGTAATGTTCAGCAGGTGCGCTTCGTCGATGATCACGTTGATCACACCATGGCCGACCTGCTGCTGACCATCGAACATCAACCACACTTCGTAGGACTTGAGCGCATCCTGGAAAATCCCGCGGGTCCAGGGATGGCTGAACGCGGCATATTCGATCTTAAGCACGGCATCCAGATCCGCCTCGGTCATGGGGCGGAAACTGATCGATTCACTCATTCAACGCTCTTCCAGCGCGCCATCAGCTGGCGCATCGCTTTCCAGACGTCCGCCTTGCGCTGCGGCTCGTCCATCAACAGTTCAAGGCCCGGCAAGGCCCAGGCATCGCCCAGACCGTCGAGCTTGAGTACTTGGTAATAGGCCTGGGCGTCGGTATTGGCGGCAAAGCGCAAGGCCGGCATGCCGATCAGCCAAAGGCAGGTACAAGGGGCTTCTTCAAGGCGCGCCTGGATGAAACCCTGGACGAAATCACGCGCGGCATCCGGCCCCTGGTCCATGTTGCCACGCACCAGCAGCGGCCAGCGCACCGGCTCGCCGATGATCTGCGGGGCATCTGGCAGGCCTGCGGCGCGCAGCATGTCCTTGAGCAGCAGGTAGGATGGGTCGCGGCTCTGGAAGGGTTGGCCGGTGGCCAACTCCACCAGCAGCAGGCAGTTGCCGGCGCGCAGCAGTTGCAGCGAAAAACGCGGTGGCGGCACGGGGGCCGGGCGTGGCGCAGGGGCTTGTTCCTCGGCCTCGACCGGTTTGGCGGCGGGCTTTGGCGTGTTGCCCGGGCGCGGAATTTCGATTTTCGGCCGTTCGCCGGAGCGCGCCTGGGGTGCGACCGGCGCTTCGTTGGCAGGGGCTGGCGAAGGCCTGACCTCGAACGCGGCGTGCTCGACCGGAACCTGCGGCAACAGCAGCTCGGGCCGCGACGGCGCAGCGAACGGCAGTTCGGCGCGCGGCAGCCAATGCACCACTTGCATGGCGGAAAGGTAGGCGCGGCGGCGGGACTCGGTCAGCAAGGCACGGGTATCCGGGGGGCTTGAACAATCGGGCATTCTAACGCTGTTGGCTGCCGAGCGCCGCAACTGGTCGGCAGAAAATTGCTGCCTGTACCGCCGAGGGGCCAGGGAAACCCCCAGCCAATCCGGGGTTATCCCTCATTACAGACCAAGGGGTGAAATCCTCCCCCCCGGATGCAGTACAATCGCCCCCTTTTTACTTGGCAACGAGTAGACGCCAATGATCGAACCCAAGCGCGTCCTGCGCGCCCTAGCCGAACACTGGGCCCTCATCGAGCCGCTGTGCGAGCGTTTCGACCAAGGCACCCTGAGCCTGGTCGAACTGCGCCAGCAGCTGGGCCGCCAGCAAGTGGAAAGCACGCCGCAGGACATCACCCAGCTGCTCGACGTGTGGATCCGCCTGGATATCCTGGTCCCGGTGGCCAAGAGCCCGAACCGTTTCGAGCTCAACGCCCAGATCCACGACTTCCTCGCCTACCTGCGCCGCGAGCACCGCCTGGGCCTGTGCCTGGAGATCGAGGCCTACCTGCGCCACCTGGAGCGCCTTGCCGGGCACATTCAGGATGCCTTCGACAACCGCGACAGCGATGACCTGGCGCGCCAGCTGCGCCTGCTCGACATGCGCGTGCGCGACGTGCTGAAAAAGCTCGACAACGACGAACAGGCGCTGGTCGCCGTGGCCGAACGGGCCAAGACCAGCAACCGCCAGATCCCGCTACGCCAGCGTTATGCCGAAGTCCTGGCGACCTGGGACGAATACGTCGAGCCGATGATCCAGCTGGTCAATGCCGACGGCGCCTTCGAACAGGGCGTGCGCAAGGTCGAGACCGTGCTGCTGAAACTGCTCGGCGAACAGGCGCGCCTGGGCCACCTGGTCGACGACGACATGCTGCTGCGCACCCATGCGCGCATCCTCGAGATGCAGACCAGCGCCCAGCTGACCCTGCGCCACGCCCGTGAACTGCTGCTGCCGCTGCGCGAAGAGGCGCGCCGGCACAATGCCGTGACCCGCGGCGCCGCCCTGGCCCTGTCGGTGATCCGGCGCAAGGGTATCGACGCCGTGCCGCAGGCCGCCATGCCATTGTTCACCCGGCCGCAGAGTACCTTCCTGGGCAGCGCCAGCCAGGTCGAGGCGTACGTCTATGCCCTCGCCCGCTTCGAGCCGAAACCGGCCAAGTTCCCCAAGGCGCACAAGACCCAGACTGGCCCGCTGCCGCGCGCGCCACGCACGGTCAAGGAAATGCTCGAACGCTGCGAGGATGCCCTGCCACTGCCTGACCTGATGGTCTGGCTGCTGGACCAGGAGCCCGAAGGCGCCACCGACGAACTGTTGTACTGGTTCTCGCGCCTGTCGCGTGAGAAGCGTTTCAAGCGCGAACGCCTCGAACGCCGCGAGTACACCACCCACGAACACCTGGTCAGCCTGCGCTCGTTCGCCCTGACATCCAGCCGCGAAGCGCAACCTGAAACCAACGCGAGCCCAGCCAATGCATCTTGATCTTTCCGAACTGTCCCAGCTCGCGCCGATCTTCCGCGAGCTGTTCAAAGGGTTCCACGTCAGCCGCCGCGACCCGGAGCTGTACGCCCAGCTGTCGAACTTCCAGGACCAGTACCGCACCCTGTTCAAGGCTTTGGGCTTCGAGCTGGTGTGCGATACCCGCGGCTTCTATTACTTCGTCCCCGAGCAGGCCGCCGCGCAGGTCAACAAGACCGCCCAACGCCTGTCGCTGTTCACCTTCATCCTGGTCGAACACCTGGCCGACCAGGGCCGCGACCCGATGGCGGTGCTCGACGGCGGCAGCATCGGGCGCGACGAGCTGCCCTCGCTGCTGGAAAAATACCGTGACCTGTTCCTGCAGGCTGAAGTGCAGACTGTCGACGAGCTGGAAGAAAAGATCATGCGCCGCATGACCCAGCTCGGCTTCGCCCACGAAGAAGGCGGGATCTACCGCTTCCTGCCGCCGATGCACCGTTTCCTCGATGTGTGCCTGTCGGTGCAGCAGGACCGCGACCTGGCCGCCAGCCTGCACAGCGACCTGCCGCTGCCAACGCCGGTGCTGGTCGAGGAAGAAAGCCCCGAAGCGCTGGCCCGCACCGACGACCCGCTCGACCTCACCCCGTTCGAGGGCGAAGAAAGCGAAGAAGAGGCCCTGGCCCGGGCCATCCGCGAAGAGCAACAGGAGATTGACGCATGAGCCAGGAACGCTACGGCATCCGCCGCTTCGCATTGCTCAACACCGCCGGCTACAGCCTGGGCCTGTTCCCGCTGGAGCACCCGCTGTCGGTCTACGGCGCCAACAACCTGGGCAAGTCCGCCTCGATCAACGCCCTGCAGTTCCCGATCCTGGCGCGCATGTCCGACATGAGCTTCGGCAAGTACAGCCTGGAGCAATCGCGCCGTTTCTACTTCGCCAGCGACACCTCGTACATCCTCTGCGAACTGAACCTGCCCCACGGCCCCCACGTGATCGGCGTGGTCGGTCGCGGGCCGGGCGGCGGTTTCGGCCACCAGTTCTTTGCCTACAAGGGTGAACTGGACCTGGATCACTACCAGAAGAACGACACCTGCCTGCGCCAGAAAGAGCTGTTCACCAACCTCGAGCGCCTGGGCCTCAAAGCCTACGAGCTCAAGCCGGACGAACTGCGCCGGTTGCTGGTCGGCGGCCACACCTCGGTGCCGCTGGACCTGACCATGATCCCGCTGCGCTCGACCAGCGAGCAGAGCCTGAAAACCTTCCGCGCACTGTTCATCAACCTGCTGCACATGCGCGAAATCACCGCCGCCAAGCTCAAACAGCTGTTCCTCGACGCGTTCGAGCACAGCCTGCGCTCGGGCAGCGTCGACTACATCGCCGCCTGCGAAGAAGCCTTCCGCGACGTACGCCGCATGGAGCAGGACTACAACGCCCTGGTTGCCGCCGGCCCCCTGGTCGAAGCCCTGGCCGGCGGTGTGGCCCAGCGCGACATCCTGCGCGGCAAGCTGCACCGCCTCTCGCCACTGCTCGACAACCTGCTGGGCACCTGGCAGGAATACGCCATGGCGCGCAAGGAAGAGCTGGTAATCCAGGCCGAGCACTACCGGGGCGAGCAGGACCGCCTGCAGAACGACCAGCGTGGCGGCACCCAGGAGCTGATGCGCCTGGAGCGTGAAATCACCGGTATCCAGCGCTGGCTCGGCGAGCTGTCGGTACTCAAGCACCGCTTCGCCCTGGTTGATGACGTCAAAGTGCTGGAGCAGCAACTGCTGGCCGCCAAGGATGCCCACGACGAGCTGGCCGGCGCCTTGGCCCAGTCGCGGCAGTTCTCTGCCGAGGACCTCGACGAGCGTGTGCGCGACCTGGAAAAGCGCCTCAAGCAGGTCAAGCAGCAGCTCGACCACGCCGACAACAACAGCTACGCCCGCCTGCGCGAAGAGTTTTCGCAGGCAGACGTCGAACGCCTGATGCGCCTGTTCAACGGCGCACTGTTCAGCCTGCCGCTGGGCGAGCGCGGTATCGAACTGGACGATAGCGACCTGTGGGTGAAATCGCTGGAAGCGGTGCTCGATGGCTTCAAGGGCGAGCGCTTCGAGGCCCCAGGCATTTCCATCGACCTTTCGCACATCGACCCACCGGCCCTGCAAGCCCTGGCCGACCGCGCCGCCCTGCGCGACCAGAAGGACCGCCTGGAGCGCGAGCTCAAGCAGCTCAAGACCCAGCAATCGGTGGCCGCCGACCGTACCGCGTCCAAAGCGCAGACCGAAGCCCTGTACCAACAGGTGCTGGATGCGCAGAAGGCCCTGGAGGACTACCGTCGCAGCGAAACCCTGGCGGCTGAAGAACCGGAGAAGATGGAGCAGCTGGCGCAACTGGAAGCGGCCCAGGACGAACTCAAGCGCTCCAGCGATGCGTTCACCGAGCGCGTCCAGCAGCTGTCGGCCAAGCTGCAACTGGTCGGCCGCCAGATCGCCGACCTGGAAGCCAAGCAGCGCACCCTGGAAGACGCCTTGCGCCGTCGCCAGCTGCTGCCTGCCGACCTGCCGTTCGGTACGCCGTTCATGGAAGCGGTCGACGACTCCATGGACAACCTGTTGCCCCTGCTCAACGATTACCAGGACAGCTGGCAGGGCCTGCAGCGCGTCGACAACCAGATCGAGGCGCTGTACGCCCAGGTACGCCTCAAGGGTGTGGCCAAGTTCGACAGCGAAGACGACATGGAGCGGCGCCTGCAACTGCTGGTCAATGCCTATGCGCACCGCACCGACGAGGCCCTGACCCTGGCCAAGGCGCGCCGCGCGGCAGTCACCGACATCGCCCGCACCCTGCGCAACATCCGCAGCGACTACGACAGCCTCGAACACCAGCTGGCCCTGTTCAACCGCGAGATCAACAAGCGCCAGGTTTCCAACCTGCAGAGCTTCCGCGTGGTACTGGCGCCGAACAAGGAAGCGCTCAAGCACATCGACCAGATCATCCACAGCGCCGGCCAGTACGAGGAAGGCGAGACATTGTCGGTGTTCGACCTGACTCAGAATTCGGAGCAGGATCACAAGAACGAAGAAGCCAAGGAATACCTGGCACGGCTGGTGGCGGCCAACCACAACCAGCTGGGCCTCAAAGACCTGTTCGAACTGGCTTTCGAGATCACCAAGATCAACAGCCAGCCGGTGATCCACGCCGACATCGACGGCGCCGCTTCCAACGGCACCACCATGACCATCAAGGCGCTGACCAACATGTACCTGTTGCTGCACTTGATGGACCGCGACCTGGCCGGGCGCATCCGCCTGCCTTACTACCTCGACGAAGCGGCGGACATCGACGAGCGCAACCAGGCTGCACTGCTGGAGACCAGCCTGCAACTGGGCTTCGTGCCGATTCTGGCGAGCGTGAAGCCACAGGTATCGGCGCATGTGGCGATCGACCTGGAAGGCGGTAGCGGGCCGAATGGCATCTATATCGACGAGGCGGACTGGAAGTACATCAGCCGACGTGACGTGGAGAAAGCGATCGTGCGCGAGGATCAGGCCGAAGAACTGGCCTGAGGAACAGGGGCCGCTTTGCGGCCCTTCCGCGACACGAGGCCGCGCCTACAGGCATATACGTTCGCCTGTAGGAGCGGCCTCGTGTCGCGAAAGGAGGCCAAAGGCCTCCCCTAAAGTATCAGTGAGCCCAAGGCAGAATCGGAATCGCCGTCACCGCATTCTGCGGGCTGCCTTCGATCATGCGGTCGCTGTACACCAGGTACACCAGTGTATTGCGCTTCTTGTCCAGGAAGCGCACCACCTGCATGGTCTTGAACACCAGCGAGGTGCGCTCCTTGAACACCTCCTCACCGTCTTTCAACTCACCCTTGAAGTTGATCGGCCCGACCTGGCGGCAAGCAATCGACGCCTCCGCACGGTCCTCGGCCAGGCCCAGGCCACCCTTCACTCCGCCCGTCTTGGCGCGCGACAGGTAGCAGGTCACACCTTCGACCTTGGGGTCGTCGAACGCCTCGACCACGATGCGATCGTTGGGCCCGACGAACTTGAACACAGTAGATACCTGGCCGATTTCCTCGGCCCCTGCCAGCATCGGCAGCGCCAGGGCTGCCACGGCAATCACGCGCTTGAGCATGTTCATACCAGCACCAGGTTGTCACGGTGGACCAGCTCCGGCTCGGCACTGTAGCCAAGCAGGGACTCGATGGCATCGGACGACTGGCCAATGATTTTCTGTGCTTCCAGCGCGCTGTAGTTGGCAAGGCCACGCGCCACTTCAAGGCCGTCCGGGCCTACGCACACCACCATTTCGCCACGGCGGAAGCTGCCTTGGACGGTCTTCACGCCTACCGGCAGCAGGCTCTTGTTGGCCTGGCGCAGGGCCTGAACCGCACCGGCGTCCAGCACCAGCGTGCCGCGGGTTTGCAAGTGCCCAGCCAGCCACTGCTTGCGCGCCGCCAGCATGCCGCGCTCAGGCGACAGCAGGGTACCCAGACGCTCGCCAGCCTTGAGGCGGTCGAGTACGCGTTCGATACGGCCACCGATGATGATGGTATGGGCGCCGGAACGGGCTGCCAGGCGTGCGGCGCGCAACTTGGTCTGCATGCCGCCACGGCCCAGGGCACCGCCGGTACCACCGGCTACGGCGTCGAGCGACGGGTCATCGGCACGGGCCTCGTAGATCAGCTGTGCCTCTGGATTGTTGCGTGGGTCGGCGTCAAACATGCCGTCACGGTCGGTGAGGATCACCAGCAGGTCGGCTTCGACCAGGTTCGCCACCAACGCGGCCAGGGTATCGTTGTCGCCGAAGCGGATCTCGTCGGTAACCACGGTGTCGTTTT
The DNA here is from genome assembly GCF_044143025.1 of Pseudomonas sp. TR47. Classification (NCBI taxonomy): domain Bacteria; kingdom Pseudomonadati; phylum Pseudomonadota; class Gammaproteobacteria; order Pseudomonadales; family Pseudomonadaceae; genus Pseudomonas; species Pseudomonas sp. TR47. The sequence continues at coordinate 456,618 of NZ_JBHFCS010000001.1, forward strand.
CGTTGATCACCGGCACCACGCCCAGGTCGACCAACGTACGCAGCGTGCTGCGGGCGTTGAGGTAACGCTTGCGGTCGGACAGGTCGTCGTGAGTCAGAAGGATCTGCGCGGTGTGCTTGCCATGCTCGCCAAAGCTCGACTCCCACGCCTGCACCAGGCGCATCTGGCCGATCGAAGCGGCAGCCTGCAGCTCGTTCATCGCGCTCGGTCGTGCGGTCCAGCCCAGCTGGCTCATGCCGGCAGCCACGGCCCCGGAGGACACCAGCACCAACTCAACGCCCGCCTCACGCAGGGCAACCATCTGCTCGACCCATACGGCCATGGCACCGCGGTCGAGGCCCTTGCCATCGGCCGTGAGCAGCGCACTACCGATCTTCACGACCCAGCGCTTGGCGCCAGTCACCTTGCTTCGCATCTTCTCTTCCAACCTATGTCGAATCTGTAGATACCGTGGATACAAAAACGCCGCTCCAGAGAGCGGCGTTTAGTGTACTGCAACCGGTCAGTCGCGCACGTAAATGATTTCCGGGCCGTCTTCGTCGTCCTCGAAATCATCGTCCCACGCGTCATCGTCGCCGATGTCATGCACGCTCTTGACGCCGGTACGACGCAGGGTACGGGCGTCGTCCAGGGCCTGCAGCTGGGCGCGGGCTTCGTCTTCGATGCGCTGGTCGAGGTCGGCCAGTTCTTCGGCGTAGGCCGGGTCATTGGCCAGGCGATCGGCGCGGTCTTCGATGTAGCGCATCAGGTCGTGAGTGAGCTGCTCGGTGCCCTGCTTGGCGATGGCCGAGATCACGTAGACCGGGCCTTCCCACTGCAGACGCTCGACCACTTCCTTGACGCGCTCGTCGCGCTCGTCGTCCATCAGCATGTCCGCCTTGTTCAGCACCAGCCAGCGCTCACGGTCGGTCAGCGACGGGCTGAAGCGGGTCAGCTCGTTGATGATCACTTCAGCGGCATCGGCCGGGCTGCTGCCGTCCAGCGGCGCCAGGTCGACCAGGTGCAGCAGCACGCGGGTACGCGCCAGGTGCTTGAGGAAGCGGATACCCAGGCCGGCACCGTCGGATGCGCCTTCGATCAGGCCAGGGATGTCGGCGACGACGAAGCTCTTCCAGCGGTCGACGCTGACCACGCCCAGGTTCGGCACCAGGGTGGTGAACGGGTAGTCGGCAACCTTCGGCTTGGCGGCCGACACCGAACGGATGAAGGTGCTCTTGCCGGCATTCGGCAGGCCCAGCAGGCCCACGTCGGCCAGGACTTTCAGCTCCATCTTCAGGTCGCGCTGGTCACCCGGCTTGCCTGGGGTGGTCTGGCGCGGCGCACGGTTGGTGCTGGATTTGAAACGGGTGTTGCCCAGGCCGTGCCAGCCGCCTTGGGCGACCATCAGCTTCTGGCCAGGGGTGACCAGGTCACCGATCACTTCCTGGGTGGAAGCGTCGATCACCGTGGTACCGACCGGCACACGCAGGAACAGGTCCTCACCCTTCTTGCCGGTGCAATCGGTGCTGCCACCGTTGGCGCCGCGCTGGGCTTCGTGGTGACGGGTGTAGCGGTAGTCAACCAGGGTGTTGAGGTTTTCGTCGGCCACCATGTACACCGAGCCGCCATCGCCACCGTCACCCCCGTTGGGGCCACCGTTCTCGATGAACTTCTCGCGACGGAAGCTCATGCAACCGTTACCGCCATCACCGGCCTTGACCCGGATGGATACTTCGTCAACAAACTTCATTCAAAAACCGCCTCTCGCCTTCCGACGAGCTGAATACTTAAAAAACCTGAGGCTCTTGCAAAAATGAGCGCGGCGGCCCCGTACGACCGAAGAAACCCACGCCGGCAGCCCATACAAACAGCTTTGCAAGAGGCTCACCACAAACGAAAAAGCCCCGTCGCATGACGGGGCTTCTGGAGCGACGTCGCGATTAAGCGGCGACGATGCTCACGTAACGGCGGTTGAACTCGCCTTTCTTCTCGAACTTGATCACGCCTTCGATCTTGGCGAACAGGGTGTGATCCTTGCCCATGCCAACGCCGTAGCCGGCGTGGAACTGGGTGCCGCGCTGACGGACGATGATGTTGCCGGCCTTGACGACCTGGCTGCCATACATCTTCACGCCAAGGCGTTTCGATTCTGAGTCGCGACCGTTACGAGTACTACCACCAGCCTTCTTGTGAGCCATGGTTCAATTCTCCAAATAAATTCAGGGGATCTGAGCGATTAAGCCTGGATACCGGTGATTTTGATCTCGGTGAACCACTGGCGGTGGCCCATACGCTTCATGTGGTGCTTACGACGACGGAACTTGATGATGCGTACTTTATCGTGACGGCCTTGCGAAACGACTTCGGCAACAACTTTAGCGCCAGCGACGACTGGAGCGCCGATGGTGACTTCTTCACCGTTGGCAACCAGCAGAACGCGATCGAAAGTCACGGATTCGCCAGTGGCGATTTCCAGCTTTTCGATTTTGAGGAATTCACCTTCAGCGACTTTGTACTGCTTGCCGCCGGTAACGATTACTGCGTAAGACATGGGTATTTCTCCGATAATCCTGCTCACCCAGCGCTTTATATGATGAGTATTGGCTGGCATGGCTGCACAGGGCTGGAACGGCCCGGCGCAATTGCGTAAGGCAGGTGCTGCCCAGGAAGTTAGGGTGCGCGATTGTACGCAACCCGGGTTTTGCTTGCAAGTACCGGCCCCGCTCACCGGGCGGCGCGCCTTGACACACCGGGACCCGCGACCTAGCATGCCGCGCAACCTCACTGGAGCAGCCGATGCAACCCCAAACCTTCTACCGCGCGGTAGCTGACGATTTCAGCGCCGTCGACGAGATCATCAAGAAGCAGCTGACCTCGCGCGTGCCGCTGGTATCGAAGATCGGCGACTATATCACGTCGGCCGGCGGCAAGCGCCTGCGCCCCCTGCTGGTGCTGCTGTGTGGCAAGGCCCTGGGCCGCGAGGGTGACGACCTGCGCCTGCTCGCCGCAACCATCGAGTTCCTGCACACCGCCACCCTGCTGCACGACGATGTGGTCGACATGTCCGGCATGCGCCGCGGCCGCTCCACCGCCAATGCCCTGTGGGGCAACGCACCGAGCGTGCTAGTGGGCGACTTCCTTTATTCGCGCTCGTTCGAAATGATGGTCGAGCTGGGCTCCATGCCGGTCATGCAGATCCTCTCCAAGGCCACCCGGGTGATCGCCGAAGGCGAAGTGCTGCAGCTGTCGCGCGTGCGCGATGCCAGCACCACCGAAGAGGTGTACATGGAGGTCATCCGCGGCAAGACCGCCATGCTGTTCGAGGCCTCGACCCACAGCGCCGCCGCGCTGGCCGGTGCCACCGACGAGCAGCGCGAGGCCCTGCGTACCTTTGGCGACCACCTGGGCGTGGCCTTCCAGCTGGTCGACGACCTGCTGGACTACAAAGGCGATTCGCAGACCCTGGGCAAGAACGTCGGCGACGACCTGGCCGAAGGCAAGCCAACCCTGCCGCTGATCTACACCATGCGTGAAGGCACGCCAGAGCAGGCTGCACTGGTGCGTAAGGCGATCCAGAAGGGTGGCCTGGAAGATCTGGAGCAGATCCGTGTGGCGGTCGAAGCTTCGGGTGCGCTGGACTACACCGCGCAGTTGGCACGTGATTACGTGAAGCGGGCCATTGAGTGCCTGGAAGTGCTGCCGGCCAGCCAATACCGGGATGCACTGGTCGAGCTGAGTGAGTTTGCGGTAGCGCGCACACACTAAGATCGCGCCACCCTCTTCGCGGGCAAGCCCGCTCCACAGGATCCGCGTGGTTCCAGAGGAGCAGGCTTGCCCGCGTTGCATTTGTACGGACAAAAACACTTCCCCGTTAAAACCTTATACAATATGGGCCTTTAACCGTCTGTCTGTTTAAGGAACCGAAGTGAGCACTTTGCCGCCCTGCCCCAAATGCAATTCTGAATACACCTACGAGGATGGCACCCAGCTGATCTGCCCCGAATGCGCCCACGAGTGGTCGGCCAACGGCGAAGCCGATGCCGGCAGCGATGACGTGGTGAAAAAGGATTCGGTGGGCAACGTGCTGCAGGACGGCGACACCGTCACCGTGATCAAGGACCTCAAGGTCAAGGGCTCCTCCCTGGTGGTCAAGGTCGGCACCAAGGTCAAGAACATCCGCCTGTGCGATGGCGACCACGACATCGACTGCAAGATCGACGGCATTGGCGCCATGAAGCTGAAGTCGGAATTCGTGCGCAAGGTCTGATTACATAAAAAACAGCCAATAGTCTCTTGCTATTTTGATAATAAGAATTATTCTCATTGGACTGTTATCCAAGGAGAATAGCCATGACTTATCTGATCGACGCCTGGCTGGACCGCCCCCACCCTTACCTGCGCATCCTGCATCGCGAAACCGGCGAAGTGTGCGCCATGCTCGAAGAAGAAGCGCTCGACGAGCTGCGTGACCAGGGCGACCTGGACATGAGCGGGCTGAATTCGAGTGAGCCGGTGGTGCTCAAGGAGCTGGTGCGCAATCTGTTCCTGTTTTGCTATGCGCGGGCATTGCGCCCGGTGGGAACAGACTGGAATTGATCGGCATAGCGAGGGCTTTGCCCTCGTTCGCGACACAAGGCCGCTCCTACAAGAGCATCATGGGCCTGTAGGAGCGGCCTTGTGTCGCGAATGGGCCGCAAAGCGGCCCCAGAGGCATTACAGAACGTCGAGCAGCTCGACGTCGAATACCAGCACGCTGTGCGGCGGGATGCTGCCAACGCCTTGGGCGCCGTAGGCAAGCTCGCTCGGCACGTACAGGCGCCATTTGCTGCCAGCGTTCATCAGCTGCAAGGCTTCGGTCCAGCCAGCGATCACGCCACCGACCGGGAATTCAGCCGGCTGGCCACGCTCGTAGGAGCTGTCGAACACGGTGCCGTCGATCAGCGTGCCGTGGTAGTGGGTACGCACGTTGCTTTCGCGGGTCGGCTTGGCGCCTTCGCCAGCGGTCAGCACTTCGAACTGCAGGCCCGAAGCGAGGGTGGTGATGCCTTCACGCTTGGCATTTTCGGCCAGGAATTCCTTGCCGGTGGCAGCCGCGGCTTCAGCCTTGGCAGCCGCTTCTGCTTGCATCACGTCACGGATGACCTTGAAGCTGGCCGACAGGTCGGCTTCGCTGACGCGGCTGTCGGCACCGTTGAAGGCGTCGGTCAGGCCGGCCACGATCGCATCCAGGTTGACGCCCGGTGGCGGGTTGTCGCGCAGCTGGCCGCCCAGCTGACGGCCGATGCCGTAGCTTACGCGGGTTTCGTCGGTGGACAGGTTGAGTTCGGACATTGTCGTGCTCCACTGCAGGGCGCAGTGCAGCCGCGCCCTTGATGAAAAGGGCGAGCAGCCTAGCACACTGGGAAGCTGCGAGCAGCTACCAGGCCGAACGCTGGGAAATGGGTACCTTGAGGTCTTCTTCGGGGTGCGAACCCATGCCGCACATTTCGTCCTGCACAGACCAGTGCACCAGGTTCATCGAGACCATCGGGATGGCTTGCAGCAACTTGCGGGCGTCTTCCACCGAGTGCACGCGCAGGCGTTCACCGCGGGTATCGGCAAGGGGGTGGGCGTGGCCCTTGATGCGGGCCTCGAGCAGATAATCACCACCTTCGATGGCGATCAGGTTCACTTCGTCGACATGGCCGGCCCTGGCCTCGGTATTGAGCTGATGCAGGTTCATGAGAGCACCTCGCTGCTGGAACCAGGCATGAGTGCTCATTTTTCGTACAGGACCTGGGAATACACAAGGCATTGCTGACGCCGCTCGTCAGTTGGGCCGCGCTGGCCCCAGCACCGGTACGCCGGCGATGGGGCCCGAAAGCACTCAGTGCTTGGTGACTTTGTCCAGGTAGCCCATGCAGAACGCCGACACCACGAAGGTCATGTGGATGATCACGTACCACATCAGGTAGTCGGTAGAAATGTTCTGCGCGTCCATGAACACCCGCAGCAGGTGGATGGAGGAAATGGCCACGATCGAGGCGGCGACCTTCATCTTCAGCGACGAAGAGTCCATCTTGCCCAGCCAGTTGAGCTTCTCCTTGCTGTCGTCGATGTCCAGCTGCGAGACGAAGTTCTCGTAGCCGGAGATCATCACCATGACCAGCAGGCCGCCCACCAGCGACATGTCGATCAGCGACAGGATCACCAGGATCAGGTCGGCTTCGCTCAGGACAAAGACGTTGGGCAGGACGTGGATGACTTCCTGGAAAAACTTCAGCGCCAAGGCCAACAGGCCGAGGGACAGGCCGAAGTAGATGGGGGCGAGCAGCCAGCGCGAGGCATACATCGCGTTTTCGAGAATACGTTCCATGGAGGGTTGGGACTCGTCAGGTGACTAAAAAAGCGACGCCGAGTATAGCCAGCCACCTGTTACAGCAAAAGCCCGGCCTGAAGGGGGCTGCCGTGCAGCGCAACCGCCGACCAGCCGGCTACCTCAGGTACACCACTGCCCTGGTAAGCAGTGAGGCCCCAGTGCGAGCCGGCTTGCCGGCGATTGGGCCAGAAGAGGCGCTCAGGTTTCAGGATGGAACTGGTAATCCCCCAGGTTGCGACAACGTTCACCGTTGATCCGGCGCAACTGCGCCTGCAGGTGCAGGCACCAGATCTGCGGATCCTCGGCCACCTGGTACCCATGCAGGGTCAGGCTGTCGACAATGGCGTTGAGCACCGACTCGGCCACCAACGGCCCATGGAACGGCCCTTGGGCCTTGATGGCTGAGGGTTGTTCACCGGCCATGCCGGCAGCGAACAGCAAGGTCCACATGCCGTTATCACCGGCCAGCGGGCGAATGCTGCATTCGATACGCGTCACCAGGCCCAGGCACTGGCGAGTGAGGCAGAGGTTGCGCATGGCCGCGTCCCCCTCCAATAAGCCGTATTCAGCTCGAAACGTTCGGGCTGTTTCCATCCTGAACCCTGATACCGTCCTAAGTTCCAGCATAGAATAGCGGCGCAAAAAGATGGAAAACCGGCGCTGAACGGTAGCACATGGCCGCTAGCGCCGATTTATTGACTCAGGCCGGCTTGGCCTGGGCAATCACCTCTTCCAGGCGTTCCTTTTCCGCCTTCTCGATGTCTTCCTCGCTGATCATCTCGGCGATCTCGCGCAAGCGCTCGACCACCCGGGCGTTGACGCTGCCTTCGGTGAACTGGCCCTGCTCGTCCTGCTCCCCGGCGTCCTCACCCACCAGCAGGCTCAGCGCCTCGTCAGCCTGGCTGACCGCATACACGTGGAACACGCCGTTCTCGACCGCCTGCAGCACACGCTCATCGAGCATCAATGTCGCCACATTGGCACGCGGGATGATTACCCCCTGCTCGCCCGTCAGGCCACGGGCCTCACACAGGCGGAAGAAGCCTTCGATCTTCTCGTTGACCCCACCCACCGCCTGCACTTCACCAAACTGGTTGATCGAGCCGGTGATCGCGAAGCACTGCTTGAGCGGGGTGCGCGACAGTGCCGAGATCAGCGTGCAGGCCTCACCCAGCGAGGCACTGTCACCGTCCACATAGCCGTAGGACTGCTCCAGGGCAATGCTCGCGGAAATCGCCAAGGGGAATTCCTGGGCATAGCGGCTGCCCAGGTAACCGGTGAGGATCATCACCCCCTTGGAGTGGATCGGCTGGCCCAGGTTGACCTCGCGTTCGATGTCGACGATGCCGCTGCCGCCCGGGTAGACCGTGGCGGAAATGCGCGCTGGCATGCCGAACGCCGAGTCGCCGACCTCCAGCACGGTCAGGCCGTTGCACTTGCCGATAGCCGCGCCTTCGGTGTCGATCAGAATGATGCCGGCGAGCATGTCATCGAGCACGCGCTGCGAAACGCGCCCGGTGCGGGTGGCCTTGGCCTTGAGCGCACGCTCGATATGCCCGGCGTCAGTCATCTCGTCACTGGCCAGCTGGCGGATGAAATCGGCCTCGCTGACCAGCTGGAACAGGTCACCGATACGCGCCGACAGGCGCGACTGGTTTTCCGCCAGGCGCGCACTGTAGGTGGCCAGGCGCGCCACCGCATCGCTGGTCAGCGGCGCCATGCCCTCCTCGTTGGTGCGGGTGCGCAACAGCTGGGCGAACTGCTCGAGGTTCTCGTCGACCATCGGCATGTCTTCGTCGAAATCCACCAGCACCCGGAACATCTCCTGGAAGTCCGGGTCGTGGTCCTGCAACGCGTAGTACAGCTGACGCGAGCCGATGATCACCAGCTTGACGTTGAGCGGGATCATCTGCGGCGTCAGGCTGACGCTGGCGACACGGCCCAGCTCACCGATCGGCGACTCCATCTTCAACTTGCGCGACTGCAGGGCGCGCTTGAGCGCATCCCAGACGAACGGCTCGCCGAGCATCTTCTCCGCTTCAAGGATCAGGAAGCCACCGTTGGCACGGTGCAGCGCGCCTGGGCGCAGTTGGCGGTAGGAGGTGTACAGCGCCCCTTGGTCGGTGCTGTATTCGATCCGCCCGAACAGGTTGTCGTAAGTTGGGTGCGGTTCGAACACCACAGGGGCGCCACCGACGGCGTGGTGGCCGACCACCAGGCTTGGGGCGTATTGCTCTTCGAGCAGCTTGCGCGCCACGGCGTCGGTCTTGCTGTCATCGACCAGTTGCTCGACCACGGTACGCAGCAGGTTCAACTGCACCGATTGCAGGTAGGCGCACACCGCTGCGTTCTCGGCGTACTTTTCCGACAGCGGCGCCAGCAATGGCTGCAGCGCCAGGGTAATGGTTTCTTCGTTGAGCTGGCGCAGGTGGTTGTTCGACTCGCGCTTCCACTGTGGCAGGCTGGCCAGTTCTTCATTGAGGCGCTCCTCAAGGAAGGCGATGTCCTCGTGAAACTGCTCGCGGACCTCTTCCGGCAGCTGGGCGAATTCGGCTTCGTCCAGGGCCTTGCCGTCGGCCATCGGGGTGAAGGCGACATTGCTGGCGTCGCGGTACAGGGCCACGTCCTTTTCCAGCGAGGCGCGCTCGATGACATCCAGGGCGCGGTCGTAACGCTGGTTGAAGGCGCGGTCGATGGCGCCCTTCTTCTGCTGGTAGGACGGGTGCTCGAACACCGCCGGGAAGGTCGCCAGCAGGTTGTCGATCAGGCCGCCCATGTCGCTGATGAATTCTGCGGCGCTGCCCGACGGCAGCTCCAGTGCCCGTGGCTCGCGGGTGTCATCGAAGTGGTTGACGTAGACCCAGTCGGCCGGGGTCTGCTGGCGCTTGCCCTCGGCCTTGAGGTAGCGCTTGACGAACGAGAAGCGCCCGGTGCCGGGCTCGCCCATCACATACACGTTGTAACCAGGGCGTGGCATGGCCACGCCGAACTGCAGGGCCTCGACAGCACGTTCCTGGCCCAGGACTCCGCGAAACGGCTCCAGATCGTCGGTATTGGCAAAGGCAAACTGCTCGGGGGAAAAACGCCTGGTCAAAGCTTCAGGCGCGAGACGCAGGCGCGCAGCGACGGGATCGGGCATTGGGTTTCCTTACTTCGGCGGGGCAGATACGCAGCATTCTGGCGCTGCCCGCGCGCGCCTTGCAAGGCTCAGCGGGACTTTATGTCGCAGTATCGATTAGCGACCCAAGCAAATTTTTCGCAATCAACGACGCAACCTTTAGATCGTGCCTAAACTCCAAGCTGCGCGGGTGGGTGAAAAGCTTTCCCGACCTGGCAACCGAGTTGCCAGCAACCCTGACCCTTGGTTAAGACAAATAGAGAACAAATGCTATGAAACGGATTCTTCTGGGTACTCTGTTCACCGTAGTCTCACTCAATGCCATGGCCGAAGCGCCAGGCGGCCCGAACTGCGGCTGGGGCAACATGCTGTTCGAAGGCCAGCGCGGCACGCCGGCTCACTTCCTGGCATCCACCACCAACGGTACGTCCGGTAACGCCACCTTCGGCATGACCTCCGGCACCAACGGCTGCTCCACCAAGGCCTCGCTGACCTATGGCGGCAAGTCCTGGTTCGCCATGAATGGCATGATGAACGAACTGTCCGAAGACATGGCCATGGGCCAGGGCGAAGCACTCACCACCTACGCGGTGGTACTGGGTGTGGCGCCGGAAGACCGCGGCTACTTCAACTCGGTCACCCACCAGCACTTCAACCAGATCTTCAGCAGCGCTGACGTGAATGCCGAAACTGTCCACAGCAACACCCTGGCCGTTCTGAAGAACGACCCACGCCTGGCCAAGTACGCTACCGAGGCCTAAGCGCAGCTGCTCCCGCCCCGCTCGGGGCGGGTTTTCGCCTTTTTATCGGCATCGTTAAGAAGTAGTTGCCCGACATGCTCAAACGCCTCGCTTACCTGGCGCTGTGTGCCTGCGCCCCTGTTCATGCCGCGCCTGCGCTGGATGAAGGCCGTCTCCAGCAACTGGCCAATACCCCCTACTGGATTGCCCTGGGCCATTACGAAACCGCCAAGCTCGGCGGCTGGCGCAGCTATGTAGACGACCGCAAATTCTTCCTCGCCGAGGACGGTGCACACCACCCGGACCAGGAACTGCGGGCTACGGTGCAAGCGCTGTATGCCCCGGCCAGCCTGGGCGACAAGCATGCCCAATGCGTGTTCCCCGCACGCACCCGCTGGCTGACGGAGCAACTGGGCCTGCAAGGTTTGCCGCAGCCGGACTGCCAGGAGTTCAAGGCCTGGTACAAATCGGTCGACCCGCACAGCGCGGCACTGATCTTCCCGGCGGCCTACCTGAACAGCCCGTCATCGATGTTCGGCCATACCCTGCTGCGCATCGACCAGTCCAACACGCGCAGCGACGACACCACGCTGCTGAGTTACGCCATCAACTTCGGCGCCTATATCGAAGGCAGCGACAACAGCATCCTGTACGCCTGGAAGGGCCTGATGGGCGGCTATCCCGGGCTGTTCGCCCTGATGCCCTACCAGGAAAAACTCTCGGAATACCGCAGCCTGGAAAACCGCGACCTGTGGGAGTACCAGCTGGACCTCACCCCGGAAGAAACCGGGCGCATGGTCGAGCATGTGTGGGAACTCAAGCAGGTCCAGTTCGATTACTTCTTCTTCGACGAAAACTGCTCCTACCGCCTGCTGGAACTGCTGCAGGTGGCGCGGCCGAGCCTGGACCTGACCTCGCAGTTCCCGCTGACCGCGATCCCCACCGACACGGTCAAGGCCGTGAAACAGTCGGGCATGGTCGCCAGCGAGACCTACCGGCCCTCGCGTGAACGGGAATTGTTGGCCCGGGCCGAACCGCTGGACCTCGATGAGAAGCGCCAGGTGCTGGCCGTCAGTGCCGACACTGCGCAGTTGCAGAGCCCGGCATTCACCGCCCTGCCCCGCGAGCGCCAGGCCTTGGTGCAGGATGCCGCCTACCGCCTGGAACGTTACCGAGCCAACGGCCAGGAGCGCGACCCCGGCCAGGCACGGCGCAGCTTCGAGCTGTTGCGGGCGATCAACCGCAACCCGCCACCGCCCCTGCAAATTGAACGCCCCGGCCTGCCCGAGGACGGGCACGACTCACGCACCTGGCAGCTTGGCGTCGGCACCCGGGAAGACCGCGCCTATGCCGAATACGGGCTGCGCATGGCGTATCACGACCTGAACGACAATGCCTACGGCTTCCCGCTCGGCGCGCAGATCGAGATCCTGCAGCTCAAGGTGCGCCAGTACGAAGGCAACGACTGGCAAGTGCAACGCCTGGACTTGGCCACCATTCGCTCACTGACCCCTCGCAACGAACTGCTCAAGCCTTGGTCGTGGCAGGTCGCCGGTGGCCTGGAGCGGGTGCCGGGCAAGCATGACGACGAAGTGCTGGTGAGCCATGTCAACGGCGGTGCCGGCGGCACCTGGCAGTTGGCCGATGGGCTGCTGGGCTTTGCCTTGGGCACGGTGCGGGTCGAGCACCATAACGACTTCGCCCAGTTCATCGCCCCGGCGGCGGGGTTCAATGGCGGGCTGCTGTGGCGCAACGGGCTGGGCAACATGACACTGGAAGCCAAAGGCGATTACTTCACCAATGGCGAAGTGCGGCGCAGTGTGAGCCTGAACCAGCAGTGGGAGATCAGCCAGAACCTGGGGCTGAGGCTGAGTGCCTCACGGGAGTTCAGCCACCTGGCTACTGCCCAGAATGAGGTGATGCTGGAGCTGAAGTGGTATCACTACTGACGCGCCCTGCTCTTCGTAGGAGGGGCCTTGTGTCGCGAAAGGGGCGCGCAGCGGCCCCAAGGCCTATGGCGTGGCAAGTAATGCCGGGGCCGCTGCGCAGCCCTTTCGCGACACAAGGCCGCTCCTACGACGGCCGCATCAAGGCCGGCGAGTGTGAACCCACCGGCTCTTTCACGCTGTTTTGAGCAAAAGGAGGTCCCTATGAGCCGCGCATTCGTCAACGAGGACCAAGCCGCCGCCCAGGCCGACCAGCCGGTGGAGCGGCACGTCAGCGACCAGCCCAACTACGTCACCACCAATGGCCTGCGCCAGCTGCAGCAGCGCGTGGCCGAACTCAATGCCTTGCGTGCCGAGCTGCAGGCCCTGGGCGAACAGGGCGACAAGCAACGCCTGGCAGATGCCGAGCGTGACTTGCGTTATTTCAGCGCCAGGGTGCAGAGCGCGCAGGTGGTGCCAGCTGCCACCTCGACCAGCAAGGTGCAGATTGGCAGCCGGGTGCGGTTTGCCGATGAGCAGGGGCAGGAACAGACCGTGCAACTGGTTGGGGAGGATGAAGCCGATGCCAGCCGGGGGCTGATCAATTGGGGGTCGCCATTGGGGCGGGCATTGCTGGGCGCAGGGCCTGGGGATGAAGTGATTTGGCGGCGGCCGGCGGGGGACCAGGTGATCGAGGTGATGGATATCGTGGGTGAGGCCTGAAACAAAGGGGCCGCTGCGCGGCCCCAATCTTTCGAATCAGACCACGCCCTGGGCCAGCATGGCGTCCGCGACTTTGACGAAGCCGGCGATATTGGCGCCTTTCACGTAGTTGATCTTGCCATCGGCCTCTTCACCGTAGTGCACGCAAGCATGGTGGATCGACTGCATGATGTGGTGCAGCTTGCTGTCCACTTCACCGGCGGTCCACAGCAGGCGCATGGCGTTCTGTGACATCTCCAGGCCCGAAACGGCCACGCCGCCGGCGTTGGATGCCTTGCCCGGTGCGTACAGGATGCCAGCCTCCAGGAAGATATCCACAGCCTCCAGCGTGGTCGGCATGTTGGCGCCTTCCGCTACGCAGATGCAGCCGTTGCGCAGCAGGGTGCGGGCGTCTTCGCTGCCCAGTTCGTTCTGGGTGGCACACGGCAGGGCGATGTCGCACGGCAGGCTCCATGGCGTCTGCCCCTTGCGGAACTCCAGGCCGAACTGATCGGCCAGTTCGCTGATACGGCCACGCTTGACGTTCTTCAGCGCCATCACGGCGTCCCACTGGGCGTCGGTCAGGCCGGCTTCGGCGTACAGGGTGCCTTCGGAGTCGGACAGCGAGATCACCTTGCCGCCCAGGTCCATGACCTTGCGCGCAGCGTACTGGGCAACGTTGCCGGAACCGGAAATTGCTACGCGACGACCGTCGATGCGCAGGCCCTGACGCTTGAGCATTTCTTCGGCGAAGTACACACAGCCGTAGCCGGTGGCTTCAGGGCGGATCAGGCTGCCGCCGTAGGTCATGCCCTTGCCGGTCAGCACCGAAGTGAACTGGTTGGCCAGGCGCTTGTATTGGCCGAACATGAAGCCGATCTCGCGGGCGCCCACACCGATGTCACCGGCAGGCACGTCCAGGTCGGCGCCGATGTGGCGGTACAGCTCGCTCATGAAGGCCTGGCAGAAGCGCATCACTTCGGCGTCGCTCTTGCCCTTGGGGTCGAAGTCCGAGCCGCCCTTGCCGCCGCCCATGGGCAACGAGGTGAGGGAGTTCTTGAATACCTGCTCGAAGGCCAGGAACTTGAGCACACCCAGGTTTACCGAGGGGTGGAAACGCAGGCCGCCCTTGTAGGGGCCGATGGCGCTGCTCATCTGGATGCGGTAGCCGCGATTGACCTGAACCTTGCCCTGGTCATCGACCCACGACACGCGGAACAGCACCGCGCGCTCGGGTTCAACCATGCGCTCGAGGATGCCGGCCTGCAGGTAGTGTGGGTTGGCTTCAAGGAACGGCCAAAGGCTGCGCAGCACTTCTTCCACCGCCTGGTGGAATTCGGGCTGGGCCGGGTCGCGCTGCTTCAGGCGCTCGAGGAAATGGTCGACAGATTCGATCATGGGTAGACATCTCACCAAGAGGGATTGGACTTATTGGTTTTTTCTGGAATGTACCAAGAAGCAATCGCACTGGAATAGGGCGAAATGTCGTTTTTATGAAATTATTTGGTGCGTTTTATATAAGTGTATACAAAAAAAGGTGCCTTCCGATGGCCGATCAGCCCGCCTGGCGGGACAGGCCACTTCATGCCAGGCACAAAAATGGGGCCCCTGAGGGCCCCATTCATGTGCATCGGAAACCGGCTTACTGGGCCAGCTTCTTGTGCCGTACCCGATGCGGCTGGGCAGCGGCGTCGCCCAGGCGCTTCTTGCGGTCGGCTTCGTACTCGGTGTAGTTACCTTCGAAGAACACCACGTTCGAGTCGTCTTCGTACGCCAGGATGTGGGTAGCCACACGGTCCAGGAACCAACGGTCGTGGGAAATCACGATCGCGGCGCCCGGGAAGTCCAGCAGGGCTTCCTCCAGCGAACGCAGGGTTTCGACGTCCAGGTCGTTGGACGGTTCGTCGAGCAGCAGCACGTTGCCGCCCTCTTTCAGGGTCAGGGCCAGGTGCAGACGGCCACGTTCACCACCGGAGAGGTCCTTGACGAACTTCTGCTGGTCGCCGCCCTTGAAGTTGAACCGGCCAACGTAGGTGCGCGACGGGATCTCGTAGTTGCCGATGCGGATCATGTCGGAGCCATCGGAGATCTGCTGGAACACGGTCTTGGCACCGTCCAGGTCTTCGCGGCTCTGGTCCACACAGGCCAGTTGCACGGTTTCGCCGATCTCGATGCTGCCCGAGTCCGGCTGTTCCTTGCCCATCAGCATGCGGAACAGGGTCGACTTACCGGCACCGTTACCACCGATCACGCCGACGATGGCACCTTTAGGCATGGCGAACGACAGGTTGTCGATCAGCACCCGGTCGCCATAGCCTTTGGAGACGTTCTTGAACTCGATGACCTTGTCGCCCAGGCGCGGGCCAGCCGGGATGTAGATCTCGTTGGTTTCGCTGCGCTTCTGGAATTCCTGCGACTGCATCTCTTCAAAGCGCTGCAGACGGGCCTTGGATTTGGACTGGCGGGCCTTGGCGCCTTTGCGCACCCACTCCAGTTCCTCTTTCATGGCCTTCTCGTGGGCGCTCTGCTGCTTGGATTCCTGCGCCAGACGGTCCGACTTGGCCTCCAGCCAGCCCGAGTAGTTGCCTTCGTACGGGATGCCGGCGCCGCGGTCCAGTTCGAGGATCCAGCCTGCGACGTTATCGAGGAAGTAACGGTCGTGGGTAATCGCTACCACGGTACCCGGGAAGTCGTGCAGGAAGCGCTCCAGCCAGGCCACCGAGTCGGCGTCCAGGTGGTTGGTGGGTTCGTCGAGCAGCAGCATGTCGGGGGCCGACAGCAGCAGACGGCACAGGGCCACACGGCGCTTCTCACCACCGGACAGGTGTTCGATGCGGGCATCCCAGGCCGGCAGGCGCAGGGCGTCGGCGGCGACGTCGAGCTGGCGCTCGAGGTTGTGGCCGTCGGCAGCCTGCAGGATGGATTCGAGCTTGGCCTGCTCGGCGGCCAGCTTGTCGAAGTCGGCGTCGGGTTCGGCGTAGGCGGCGTAGACCTCGTCCAGGCGGGCCTGGGCGTCCTTGATCACGCTGACCGCTTCTTCGACCACTTCGCGTACGGTCTTGCTCGGGTCCAGTTGCGGCTCCTGGGGCAGGTAGCCGACGTTGATGTCGGGCATCGGACGGGCTTCGCCGTCGAATTCCTTGTCGACGCCCGCCATGATCCGCAGCAGGGTCGATTTACCCGCGCCGTTCAGGCCGAGTACGCCGATCTTGGCGCCCGGGAAGAACGACAGGGAAATGTTCTTGAGAATTTCCCGCTTCGGCGGCACGACCTTGCTCAGCCGATGCATGGTGTAGACGTAAGAGCCTGTTTTGCCTGATTTGTCATTTTTTGACATGGTTTGATTCGCCTTTAATCCTGTATTTTCAGTGCCTTGAGGGTAGAGACAGGCGCTCAAACCCTGGAAAGTAAAACGTTAGGTTTTGCGTTGACCGTCCGATACCCCTGACTATACTTCGAAAAGTTATGTTTATGAGGGAGCATCATGGGTTTCCAGGTCATAGAGCAGGTGGTGAATGCTGCTCGAAGAAAGCTGTTGGTGCAAGACTACATCCCTGTGTACTACCCCAACCTATACATCACCATGGAGCACTCGGGCAGAGCCCTCGAAACAACCAAGAAATATCTTGAGCATCTTGCTGTGTTTGAGGAGTTTCTGGCGTTTTCCTCCACTGATCTGATTTCTCACCTCGAACAGCGCCCTCACAGCCGGTACCTGACAGACAGTGAGCTTTCCAGGTTTGTGTCGGACGCGGGGTTCAGCAAGGAAACCTTGGCCATGAAGTATGCGGGGATGCGATTGCATCCGACCGCCTACAAATCCGTTAGCAAAGTCCATGCGCAGCAGCGAATCGAGGCGGTACGCGACTATCTGGCCTTCCTCTATGACAAGTTGGGTGATCACTCAACACGATATGAGGCGGTTGACGATCTGAAGAAGCGCATCAACCGCAAGATCAAAGCGGCCAGCCTTGCGTGGAAAAAAACGCGAACGGACCAAATGAAGGGGCTTACTGCCCAGGAGCGAACTCGTTTGCTGGAAATCATGCATCCGGATAGCGCCGAGAATCCCTTTTCAGATGATGCCATCAGGCTGCGTAACTACATCATTTTGCTGTTGGGTCTCGACATGGGGCTGCGACGCTCCGAGATGCTGCTGATCAAGACCAAAGATATTCACTGGCACAGTCGTCAACTGGCGGTGGTCAACCTGGAGGATGAGAGCATCGATCCACGAACCATGGCCCCGCAATTCAAAACCCACGAGCGCATGCTGGTGATGACCGATGACCTGTATGACGCGATCACTGAGTACGAATCGAAATATCGCCACAGAAAGGCCCGTAGCGGCACATCGCAAGCAAGGAAGCATCCGTTTTTGCTTGTGGCGCACAAGCGAAATGAGGGCGGGCCTCTGACCATCAAGGCAGTGGATGGCGTTCTGTCGAGGATTCGAGTAATAGCGCCGGAACTGGCTCATGTCCACCCGCATATTCTCAGGCATGACGCGGTCTACACCATGCTGGAAAGCATGCGTGAGGAACTGGCAGCGCTCACGCCGGAGGATCGTACCACGCAAGTTCAAAAGACTCTGACATGGATGTTCGGCTGGAGTCCCGAGTCGAACATGCCCGGCCTCTACGGCGCAAAGTTCTGGAAGGAGGAGGCAGACAAAGCGATACAGAAACGGGCCGAGCGGTTTACGTCCAGCCGTCAGAAGGCCGGCATGACACCAGGAGGTTCAGCGTGAACATCGCCGTCGAAGCACTTCAGGCCCCCACGAAGGACAGCCTCGATGCATGGCTGAGCACGCCTCGCCTGGCGAAATGTGGGGAGGTGTTCACACCGACTCACCCCATGTGGAAACCCGATAAATCGGCCAGAAACCCAGTCAACTGGAAAGCGGCCCTTGCCTGCGTTTCGCCGGATTGGCAGCCCTGGTTGCACGCCGCCCTGGCCTATCGAATGGCTGATCATGCAACGGGCTCGGTTGCTAAAGTCGGCAGCGTGTTGTCGCGGGCTGCTCAGGCCAGTCTTGACCCGCTCAACGAGGATCACCTAATCGCTCTGCGGGAGCGCTTTAACGTCAGCGAGTTCAGTCAGTTCGCCGCTTTCATGGCGTTTTGGCGCGGCTGCGAGTCCCTCGAACAACGTCCGCCACAATCCCTGATCGAGGCCTACCAGGCACTGCCCAGAAAAAAGAAATCCAGCCACGATGTGATCCTCAGCCTGGACCCCGAACAGGGCCCGTTCACCCAGGTGGAGCAGGACGCGCTGCACCAATGGATACATGAGCGGTTCTGTCACGGTCAGCTAGATCCCGAGCAATACCTGTATCTGCGCCTGTTGATGATTTACGGGCAGCGTGGCGCTCAGGTGCGCATGATGGTTTTTGGTGATTTCACGAAGACCGATAATGGCTGCAAGGTCAGGTTTCATTGGGCAAAGCAAAAAGACGGCGAGGCGGGTTGGCGAGCAAAGTCCGAAATCTTCAGTCTGGATGAGGACCTCTACACCACCGTGCAGGCCTACAAGGCCATGGTTCTGGCGAAACTCTGGCAAACCTATCCAGACCGCGCCGACTGGGATGCAGCCATTGAGAATGTGCCGCTCTTTCGTCGGAAGATGGATGATGAAGCAGAATTTCCGAATCGGGTGAATCCCCCTATTTTACTCGATAGCCCCCTGCAAAAAGCCCTCGAAGAGGCGCCGCAGCCAATCTTTCATGTTGGAGCAGGCACGGTTCAGGCATGGCTTGATCGCATCGAGCGGATTGAGGGCTTTCCGATTTCGCCTCGCACCCATCAGCCGCTGAAAGTGACGCGGGGGCACCGGTTCAGGCACACCCTCGGCACGGACCTGTCCAATACCGGGCTGGATGAGTGGACGATGGCCAGCGCATTGATGCACAAGAATACTCGGACAGTGCGAAAGTACCGCCAGGTGTCGCCGGAGCTGCTGGCCTTGATCGACGCGAAGATGAGCGACCATCTGGCCTTGGTTGTGAATGCGTTCAACGGGATCATCGTCACGGATCGCACCTCAGCAAAAAACGGGGATCGAGCGGATCGACAAATCGAGGATCTGGCAGTGTGCGGTGCCAATGCCGCCTGCCATCTCGATGCGCCCTTTACCTGTTACGCATGCGGAAAATTCCAGCCCCTTCTGTATGCCAATCACCGCGCTGTCCTTGAGCGACTGGAACGTCGGCGGGCGCAAATCATTGACACGGATAGAACGACCGGCGTGCTCTGGGATCGGGCCATTCTGGCGTGCCGCAAGGTGATTCTGGATTGTGAGGCCATGCGCCAATCAGGGAGGAAAGGCGAATGACCGATGCGTTTGATTCTGAACTGACGAACAACATTGTTGATTTCGAGCCTAGGAGCCAACTGGCTGCGGAGGCTCAGCTCGCGGCGTTTATCGAATGGGCAAAACAGACCCTGCCCAAAGGCATTCCCAATCGCGTGCACTCGAGTATTTGCTGGGAGGACGGCAGTTGGCACAAGCATGGCGTCCATAGCTGTAGCTTCACGGCGCACGGATCGACCAAGGCAGCCCCAAAGGCGATACAGGCACCCTTCACGGAGTTTGCCAAGGCCATCATGGTGTACCGACGGGTGTATTTGCAGAAAAAGGCAATTAGAGACTGGCTAAGTGCCCTGAAGGTGCTGGAAGCTGCCTTGGTCAAGCTGACCGGTACGCGGGATGTGACGCAGGTGTCTGCCGCTGCCTGCAATGAAGCGTGCGAGCAACTGAGTCGTCACTGGGCAAAAGGCAACAACGCATACTGTAGCAGCAAGGCACTTGAGGCCCTCATCTCACTGATGCGGGCCAAAAAACTGCTCAAGACCGATTTTCGGTGGACCTCTCCGCTTACGATGAAGCCGCGTGGCACGCTCAAGCAGCAAAAAGCGGATTGGGAACAGAAACTGCCCAACCCCGAAGCGATCAAAGCGCTCGGGGAAGTGTTCACTAACGAATTGACCCGCCCTCTGGATATAGTTGTGACATCCGCCTGTGCGCTGTTGCTTAGCGCCCCGAGTCGCGTGGGTGAGTTGGCGGATGTTGAATTGGATTGTCGGGTGTTCAAAGAGGATACCCACGGCAAACGGCGCATGTTCCTGCGCTGGTACGCGGAAAAGATAAACCAGGTTACGCTGAAGCCAGTCGTTAAGCCCGAGATGGAGCCGGTTGTCGATCGGGTCATCACCTTGTTAAAACCGATCACCGATGAGGCGCGGGCTTACGCCGCCTGGCTGGAAGAGCATCCCGATGAGTTTCCGCCCCATGAAGGGCTGCCACCCAAGGGGCCTGATGAACCGCTCACCTTTGCCGAAGCCTGTGCCGCGCTGAAACTCAGTGTTCATGAGAACCACAACCCGCGAACTACATTCCAAAATGGTTTCCTAAAACCCATGGAGCAGAAAAAGGCTCTCAGCCCCGCCGCCCGAGCCCTTTTGGCCGAGATTCGTGATGGTTTGGATGCCATTAGAGGGACGCGGATATACGTGACGGACAAGCCAGGAGTCCAGGGTGTTGAGTTGGACGGCCGGTGTGTGATCACGCTGCGCACGCTCAATGTGCTGCTGCGTGAGAAGTATCTCCCAAAGGATTTTCCCTACACCACGCCGTACACGGAGGGCAAGGCGCGGGTGAAGTTTCGTGATGCCTTATTCACCGTGCGCACGGGAGCGCTGGCTGAAGACGCAGGTGGCACTGCCGTGACGCACGGGTTTGGCGTAGAGATCGCGGCGAACCCTAACCGAATGAAGGCGCAATTAGCCAGTATGAACAACCCGGCAAGGAAAAGTCTGTTCGAGCGCCATGGCTACCCCGGTGTCAAGGTCAACACGCATGCGTTTCGACACGAATTGAACACGCGGATGCAACAGGCCGGTCTGTCGCAGCTCCTGATTGACGCTTTCTCCGGGCGCACGACGATGGGATCGGTTTACAACCACGAGACCATCGAGGAGCGCACCCAACGGGTTGCGGCTTACCACCCCAAAACGAAGAACAGCAGCGCCGCTCAGCGTCTGGCCAAGGTAAAAACCAATCAGCCTCTGAATCTTGCTGATGTAAGGGAACTGCGCGAAGGTGAGCAGGACCGCATTATCCATCAAACCCCTCTCGGCGTGTGTGTGCACAACTTTGCGTCCGAGCCCTGCCCGAAAATGGGTGCCTGTTTGGACTGCGGGCGGCTTGGCTGCGTGAAGGGGGATGACGTAAAGCTGGCCAACCTCAAGGAAGAACGCGACGACCTCAAACGCCGTCTCGATAAAGCCCTGGATGCGCAGTCTCGGGGTGTGTTTGGGGCGTCGGAGTCGGCCAAAAAACTGGGTGAGAAGCTTTTTAAGTGCGAGGCGCTCATCCAAATGATGGAAAACCCGGAACTCGAAAACGGTGCCATTGTGTGGAACGTCGATAACGGTTGGACGCTGACCAAGAACGCCGCCGCAATGTCGGGACTGATCGAAGTCAAAGTAATTGAAGAGAACCAGGCGCAAGAGGCGTTGCCATCGTTGGATGACGTCTTGGCTTTCCTAGATGAGATCGAGGGTTAACGATGGGGCATTTAACGCCAAAGGATGAGAAACGTATCATTAAGCTAATTGAGGAATGGTCAGAGCCGAAGCTGACCTGGCCTTTGCTCGTTGAGGCATGCAAAGAAAAACTGGGGATCAGTCGTGTTCGCCAGTCCCTGATGAATCTACCTGCCGTGGATTTAGCGATGAAGAATTGCAAGGCGGCATTGAAGGCTAAGAAGCTAAAGCCGGGCTGGATTGCCGATATACAAGCAGCCAACGAGCGCATTGAGGAACTGAAAGCGAGTAACCAAAAGCTGTTAGCTGCTGTTCGAGACATGCATAGCCGTTTTTTGATCTGGCAAGCAAATGCTGATATACACGGGCTAACGCAATCGATGCTGGAGCGGCCGGTTTCACAGCTTCAAAAGAAGAGATGATTGCGCATTTGTGCGTACTTGCGTAATTGCATTCACTTGGCCACTTGTTTGCATTCCACGTGACCACCCGTTTGCATCGACTTGGCCAGGCGCTCGCGTGGGGTGCAGCTTTCCCGTAGCGTCCCCGGTAATCGTTGGCCCGTTCCTTGGACGTCCACGCGTCGAAGATCTACCTCACCTTGCTCGCCTTTAGAGACCGCAGAGGGATTGCGACCTTGAGCTATGATCGCCTGGTCCACTACACGGGGATGCTCAGGCATCAGGTAGCCGATGCCATCACCCGACTGTACGATTCCCGGCTTATATCGTTCAGGCCAGGGGAATTTCAGAGCGAGTACGAATTTGACCGGACTAACCGCTATTTGGTGAGGGAATTTGGTACCCATTGGCCATCTTCTGATGATCAGCAAGCAGCTGCCGAGAAAGCTGATGCGCAGGGCGGGAAACAGCCTGCCAATAAAAAGGAAATAGGGGCGACGCTGGACTTCATTCGGGATGCTTCGGAATAAGGTTCGCTGGCGAGACACGGATGCGAGCACGGCTGCCAAGTGGCAAGAAATTCAAGGAAATAGCAGGGAATGAAAGGCTTCAAAAAGGACAACCATTACGTACCGCAGTCGTATCTGAAGCACTGGACGATAGAGGGCAAAGTCCTTGCCTATCGTCTGCTAGTGCCCCATGAAAAAAGCGCGGTTTGGAAGCCGTATTCAACCAAAAGCGTGGCGGTGCTTCGGCATCTTTATACTCGCTTGTCTGGTTCTGAAGCCAGTGACGAAGTCGAGCGATGGCTTGAGCGTGACTTCGAAACGCCTGGATTCGCATCCATCGAAAAGGTAGTTAGCGAGTCGCAGTTGACCCGCGAGGATTGGAACAACTTATTCCGCTTTGCTGTTGCGCAATCTGTCCGTACTCCTGCCCAAATGGAGAGCTTTTTCAAACGCCAAACTGAAACGCTTGAGGCATTTCTGTCAGAGACCATGGAGTGGTCAATCAGCCAAATCGAGGCAGCTTCAGCCGCCGGAGTTCAGTCTGAACCCCCTCCGGTTGTAGACCCTTATGGCAGGCTGCCGCTGAGAATTCACCGTTCGAAGAGTGAGGATGGCGAAGAAGGCATCAAAGCCGAAATCCTAATCGGCCGGAAATTTTGGCTCTGGCAGATCGAACATGTGCTCAAGAGCACCATCAATCGGTTGCCAAATCATCGTTGGACCATTCTACACGCGCCACCTGGAGTCACCTGGCCAACGTCCGACAACCCTTTCATGAGGGTCGGAGTTGGTACGAATGGAACAATTAGTCTTGAGGGCGGCTGGGATGTGCCAGGCACACAGCTGTTCATGCCACTCAGCCCCAAGCATCTCCTGTTCACGTGTGTGGGCTCACCGCCACGTCGGCGTGGCACCACGTTGAGTCTCGCTCAAGCAGCATTTTTCAGGACGATGATTTTGACCGGGGCCCATCACTATGTGTTTGCAACAGATACGCGAGATATCGAAGAGTGCAGGCCACGTACGGTCTGTCCCGAGCAATTCAAAGCAGTGCGAAAGCATTGGGCGGAATGGCATGACAGCCAGTCGAGAGAGGAAGCCAATTACCCCGACCGCTGATTATTGCGGCTCGCCCACGCTTTCATGAGCCAACTCGCCTTCACAATGGCGCCCTTGGGAGCGGTAAGCTGGGGCTGTTCAGTAGCATTCCAGTAAAAAATAGAAAAGCCCGCCATGTGAGGCGGGCTATCAAGTGTCTCCGAGGGGAGGCCATGGCCAACAAAGTCTCAGAGCAATCCTCCACAGGTTACCCATTTTGCGCAGCTTGTGCCATCGACCATTGGGGATGACGCAGGCTATGGGGCTGTAATCTCGTCGATTTGTCTTTGCTGCGAATGGCTGTTTTTGGCCAGTCGATAAGCGTAGGTTCGAAGGTCAAGCTTCACCCCCTTGGTTCGCTTCGCGGAGCGGTTCAGGAGCAGCTAAACCCGCATCGCGGAATCCGCCCATAGACTGCTTTCGACCCTTAGCGGACATTGCCAAGAGCCAGAATTTGGATTGTTAAGATAATACTCATGGCTATATGCTTAATGAGGCAATTTGCCACTACAAAACCAAGCATGGAGTAGCCTGATGAAAATCGTTTCCCTCGTGATTGCTGCGGTCCTTTCGTTCTCCTCGGTTGCTGCCTTCGCGCACAGCGGCGGTACCGACTCCAAGGGTTGTCATACCAACCACAAAACGGGCGACCGCCACTGCCACTAAGGCTGTTCACCGATTATTTCCTACGCTGGCGTTCTTGATTCCAAGGATGCCAGCTGCGGCTACAGCAAATTGCGGATACCCATCAGCGCCACGAGATGGCCGGGGTAGAACCAATAGCTCCATTGTGTGACTGGCAGGACCTTCAACGGCAACGGCGCCCAGAACAGAGCTAGCCCCAGCAGCGGCGCCAGGGCGGCGGTCGACAGTGCGAGGATAGCGAAGGGTTCCAGTTGCGCCGCTTGCTCGAACAGACCTGTTCGAGAGTTGGCTGCCGCGCAAAGTGCGACTGGCAGTAACGCGAACAGCTCGGGGCGCTTGATCGCGAACAAGAGGGCCGCCGGCACCAACACCCCATAAAAGCCAAACATCAGCGGCTCGCTCAGCAGATAGCCCGCGAGAATCGCGCCACCTGCCAGTATCCAGCTTTCGAGCGTTCGGTGCTGCACTCCCCAAGCGACCAGAAGACCTAGCGCCAGTGTGACCAGAACGTTGAATGTGCCCGAAGTACTGACCATCCGGTAAGGGAATTCAGAGAGCAGTGCGAACAGCACCAAAAGAGCGAGATACCGACCGTTGCTCCGGGTAAATAATTCGCCTGGTTGATTCCGCGAGACGTTGATGGCCACTGCCAAACAGAACAAGGGGAATGACAGACGACCCAGTACAAACAGGTCGCTGGTAGCCGGCCAGACCAATCGCATGTGATCGAATACCATCGTGATCAAGGCAATCCACTTGATCAAGTCCTGGCCCGCGTGACGCTCTGCTGCAGGACGGCTGGAATCGGACGTCATGGCATGCTTCCAAGCACAAGTAGTGTCAGCAACAGGTATCGTCCACCCTTGGCCAAGGTAACCAGCAGCGTGAAACGCCAAAGCGGCTCGCGCATGACCCCAGCCACCAGCGTGATCGGATCGCCGATGATGGGTACCCAGCTCAGCAGCAGCGACCAGTACCCATAGCGCTGGTAAAGGCCTTGCGCTTTCTGCAGATTGGCCTCACTGACCGGGAACCAGCGCTTGTGCTTGAAACGCTCGATGCCTCGGCCCAGTACCCAGTTCACCACTGAACCCAGCACATTGCCGGCGGTGGCCACCGCGAGAAGCGCCACAGGTAGGTAGTGCTCAGACACCAGCATCGCGACCAGCGCTGCCTCGGACTGCATTGGCAACAGCGTCGCTGCCGCGAACGCTGCCAGAAACAGGCCGAGATAGCTGGTGAGCTCGAACACAGCCCTACAGGTACTTGGTGATTTGCTTGAACTCGTCCAGGGCCGATCGATCGCCCTTGCTCAAAGCTGTAACCGAGTCTTCCAAGCAATGGTCAATATGATCCTGGATCAGCGTGCGCTTGGCCTGGCAGACAGCCTTTTCAACTGCATGCAACTGCTGGGCAATGTCCACGCATTCACGCCCGTCCTCAATCATGGCGATGATGCTGCGCAGATGACCGTCAGCACGCTTCAGGCGCTTGATGATCGCCTCATGGCTCTGGTGAGTATGGCCATGGCCGTGTTCGGCATCGTGCGTGTGGTCATGAGAGTGATCGGGCATATCTTGAGTCTCTGTTGGCGATACATTACGCTAGCGATGCTATCCCCCCCTGGGGGTTAGGTCAAACGTGCAGCTTTGCTATTGGAACAGCCTCATAGGCACCTGGATGTCTCGTCGTTTCCTGTCATCGACCATGATCGTCGCTCTGGCTATGGCCTTTATGCTGGCCTGGACAGGGCACGCCTATTCGTTGGCGGTACCGACTCAAGTCGTTCCCCAAGAGGCGGTGGTCACTAATCATGGACATGACCACGGTGAGGCCACTTGGAGCTGTTCGCACTGCACTGACCACTACCATGCTCCGCTCACACCCGACCATCAGCACGAGACGCCTCAGCTCTCTTCTGCCGCGCAACTGATGCCGGTCTTCGGCGCATCCACGCCTTTGGCCTGGTCAGGCGAATCGGTACCCCACCCGCCAATCTTCCGGATCGAACGCCCACCTCGTCCTGCTTTTGCTTCCTGACCCTGGCCGCTTTGCGGCTCTCGATCACTGCAAAAAGGATTGATCCATGCGTTTACACTCGATACCGGGTGGGAGCCTGCTCGCCGTGCGCGCACGCCATCCCATCTTCCTCCTGTTCCTGTTCGTTGCGTCCTTGCTCGTCGGCATGCCTGAAGCGTTGGCACATGCCGTAGCGGAAGGCGACAAGGGATTCATCCAGGAAAGCTCGGGGATCATGCTAATCCCGTTCATCTACATGGGCGCCAAGCACATGATGACGGGCTATGACCATCTGCTGTTCCTGTTCGGCGTCATCTTCTTCCTTTACCGCCTCAAGGACGTGGGCCTCTACGTCACGCTGTTCGCCGTGGGGCATTCGGTCACGCTGCTATTCGGCGTGCTCACCGAAATCAGCATCAGCTCCTACATCATCGACGCGATCATCGGTTTCTCGGTGGTCTACAAGGCGATGGATAACTTGGGGGCCTTCAAGCGCTGGTTTGGTTATCAGCCGAACACCAAAGCCGCGACACTGGCCTTCGGCCTGCTGCATGGCTTTGGCCTGGCAACGAAGATTCAGGAGTACGAAATCTCGGCCGACGGCCTGATCCCCAACCTCATTGCCTTCAATGTCGGGGTTGAGATCGGTCAGCTGCTCGCGTTGAGCGCCATCCTGATCCTGATGGGCTTCTGGAGAAGAACCGGTGGTTTCTGGCGTCACGCCTACACCGCCAACGTTGCCATGATGAGTGCCGGTTTCCTGCTGATGGGTTATCAGCTGACCGGTCTATTTGTTACTGCCTGAGGTGCTTCACATGTTCAATTCCCCCCTTCCTTCGGCAAGCGAACTGCCGAGCAGCCGTCAACTTGTCCGCTCCACGGCCATTGCCTTCGCAGTGGCCATGGGTTTGCTGGTTACGGTTGTCATGCCGTCTGAATATGCGGTCGATCCTACTGGCCTGGGCCGGGCGATGGGCCTGACGCAAATGGGCGAGATCAAGATCTCTCTGGCCCAGGAGGCACTGGCGGACGAGGCTGCAGCCAAGAACTCTACCCCCGCTGTCACCGTCTCTGCCCCTGCACCGGCGGCCATCCCGGCACCGCCACCCGTTAGCGTGCCGGTACCAGTACAGCAGGTGGCAATCGCGAAACCAGCAAAGTCCGCAGCCCCGGCGGCGAAATCGGATGAGGTCAGTCTGACGCTCAAGCCGGGAGAAGGCCGTGAAATCAAACTGGAGATGCGCAAAGGAAGCGTCGTGACTTACGAGTGGAGCGCCTCAGGTCCGGTCAACCACGACACCCACGGTGAAACCTACGACGCAGCCCAGGGCGATTTCCACAGCTACAGCAAGGGCCGCCAGGTGAAAGGCGACAAAGGTGAGCTGACAGCGCTTTTCGACGGTACCCATGGCTGGTTCTGGCGTAACCGCACGTCAGGCAACGTCACCATTGTCCTGAACACAACCGGCGATTACCTGGCCGTTAAGAAGTGAAACCCACGGTGCTTGCGACTAGCAGGCACCTCCTTGATCTTGATTGGATAATCTACGATGACCACAAAACTGTTGCGCTCTGTCCTACTCGTAAGCCTGCTTAGCCTGCTGGGCGCCTGCAGTGAAGAGCCTGCCACTACCAACGACAACGCCGGGCATGGACATTCCCACGACTGATTAAGCAGAGCCACGGATGGCTCTACCTCGCACAATCTAAGACCTTGGGATGTCGCGCAGGCGTCTCATGGTCTATAAAACGATATGCACCAGTTGACCATAAAGGGGTCGAGGGCATGCGTTTCACGCAGTGGCTAGGGATCAAGGGAGACACCGCCGGAATCGTGCAATACGACCTGCTGCGCTGGTTTTCACTGGTCAGTGTCTTGATCATCACCTTCGTTGCGTTGGGGCTGGGATTTATCGCTTCACGGTTCGTGGTGAACGAAAGCATCCAGCGTGATGCGGCACTCACAGCTCAGTTCATCCAGTCGCTGGCCTCGACCGAAGTTGGCACTCACCATTTGCCGCAGCATCAGATGGGCGAAATGCTCGATCCCCGAGCGGATCTGGTTTATTCCAACGTAACCCGATCGAAGCGCCAGATGGCACGTCGAGAGTTTCTTGAGCACATTGAGAACATCGCCCGGCAGCCGGACACCTTGCTGGTAACCATCTACGCACCTGATAACGTTGTCATCTGGTCGAGCAATCCAGCGCTGATGGGGACCACGGTGGACGAGGACGACCAGCTCAACGAATCATTTGCCACCAAAGCCCGCATATTCGCGACCTACCATGACGTGGTGCCTGAACGCGAAGAGCAGAAGTTTCCGCGACCACCTAAGGGTTTTTTCATCGAAAATTACATTCCGATGCTCAACGCATCGGGTGATGCCGTGGCGATGATCGAGATCTACAAAGAACCTTCAGATCTGGTGGCCAGAACCCAACATGGCTACATCCTGATGTGGCTCGCTACGTCGGTCGGCGGCGCATTGATCTATTTGGCTCTGTACCGCATCGTGCGCCGCGCTTCAGCCATCCTGGCGGCTCAGCAAAAGCAGATCATGCAAAACGAGGCCTTTGTCGCCATGGGCGAGATGTCCGCAGCGGTAGCTCACAGCCTGCGTAACCCATTGGCAAGTATTCGCTCCAGTGCTGAGTTGGTTCAGGAAATCGCCCCGCCCAATGTCCACCGCAACGTCGCCGACATCATTCTTCAGGTCGATCGAATGGCCTCATGGGTGCGAGACCTCCTTGCCACCTCAAGCCCATCAGCGGCCGCAGCCGAGCCTGTCGATCCCATCGCCGCTATCCATGAAACGTTGGCCGCCTACCAACCTCAAATCAGAGCTTGCCAGGTCAACGTCGAGTTGGCCCTTCCAGAGACAGCCCAACCGGTAGTGAGCCAGCGGGTCCTTTTACTTCAGGTGCTGAACAGTCTTGTTTCCAACGCGCTGGAGGCGATGCCAAAGGGCGGAAAGCTCAGCATTGAGCTAACCCGTGCCGAGTCCAGTCGCAAGTTCGCGATCATCGTGAGCGACACCGGAGAGGGCATGTCCGAGGCTCAGCGCAAGCGACTCTTTCAACCCTTCACCACAACGAAGCGAGGGGGCCTGGGCGTAGGGCTCGTCATGGTGAAGCGAATCATGGAGCGCTTTGGGGGAGCCGTTGATATTCACAGCACACAGGACCAAGGGACCCGGGTTGAGCTAACGCTGCAGCTGGCCAGCTAGATTCATTGTTTTGTCTTGTCCAGGCTCTCCAGACATTTCGCCAGCTCGTTCCCTACGCGTGAAAGCAACTCTCCGTAGCCCCCAGCTTTGGCAGCGACGCCGTAACCCAACGCATCGAGCTCAGCAAAGCGCACCGGAAGCCCCGCCGCCAGCGTGTCGCTCAGCGTCGGTCGTACGGGAGGCTCGCTGAAGAGGCAGCTGGGACCTGCAGCCTCAAGCTTGGCTCGCATGTCTGCGACATGTCGCGCACCTGGTCTCACCTCACCGCCGATCGCCAGGACGCCCGTGTGGTTCAGGCCGTACGCTTCCTCGAAGTAGTCGAAGGTCTGGTGGAAGACGAAGAAAGGTTTGGCCGCAAGCGGCTGCAGGCGAGCCTTGAGTTCTTGATCCTGTTTGCTCATTCGGGCATCAAACGCCTCGACGTTCGCTTGATAGCGAGTGGCGTTCTGAGGATCAACTGCGGACAGGTCAGCGGCCATCTGCCTGGCGATCACCACCGCGTTGCTCGGGCGAAGCCAAAGGTGGGCGTCAACAGAGCCGGGGCGGTGCTGATCGTCATGATCGTCGCCCTCAGGGACCTTGTTCAGTACTTCGTCGTGACCATGTTCAGCGTGGTCATGCTCCTCGCCGAAGTGGCGTAGGTGCAGACCTGGCAGATTCTGGATGGCTACGGTCTTTCCGCTGCGGGCAGAGAGACTTTTGGCGAGATAAATTTCGAGATCCGGCCCAATCCAGTAAACGACATCTGCAGCCTGAATATCTCGAACCGTAGAAGGCTTGAGCGAGAAGCTATGTGCTGACGAACCGGCGGGTACCAGGACTTCGGCATCGCCTACACCGTCCTGAACTTCTGCAGCGATGAGCTGGAGAGGCTTGATGCTGGTCACAACCTTAACTTCGGCGGAAGCGGCAGCACTGGTTACAGCCAGAATGAGGGAAGCGCCGATGATCGACACGGTGTGGCGGTTTTTCATAAGTGCTCCATTTGGGAAGTGCTGAGGTGCGTCGAGCCTTGTGCTAGGAGCGAGGCCATTTCCGGTGTTCGTCATCGATCACAAACGGATGAGCGTGAGATTTTCCATCTGCAACATGGGGATGATCTTCAGAAAGGTCGTCGTGATGATGCGCCACGACCTCGTGATCATAATCGGGATGCCAAATCCATTTGCTCAATAGCCAGGCACCCCCAGCCAGCAGACCTAGACCGATGAACCCAGCGGTGAGGCTGACGCTGGCTCCCAACCATCCGGCCAGCGGATAGGTGATCAGCCAGCAGGCATGGGACAACGCGAACTGAGCAGCGAACAGCGCCGGTCGATCTTGGGCAGAGGAGGACCGTCGCAGGATCCGTCCAGATGGCGTCTGAGCCAGGGAGTAGCCAGCGCCCAGTACCACCCACAACGCAATCAAGGCCGAATAGCTGGACACGAAGGCCCCGACTAGCAAACCGGCCACCAGGATCGCTCCGCCGGCCAACATAGCCTTGCGATCGTCCAGGTGCTCCAGTAGTCGCGGGAGCACCAACGCAATGACCATCGAGCCACCTCCGAAGGCCATCAACGCCATAGCCATTGCGCTCTGGTCCAGCCCAAGCTTCGCCTGTACCAGCACGACCGTATTCACAATCACCATCGCGCTGGCAGCAGCAATGGCCAGGTTAAGGGCAAGCAGGCCGCGCAGGCGCGGAGTATTCAGGAAAATCCGCAGGCCTTTGGTCGTACGCTCGTAAATGCTCCGCTTGGGTCCACGAACCGCTACCGGCAGTACTGCTGAAACCACCATGGCAGCTGAAACGAGAAAACCCACGACAGTGCCACCAAACAGGCTGTGGAAGCTCACCACGGTCAACAGTGCAGCCGCGAGCATCGGGCTGATGACGCTCTCCAGGTCGTAAGCCAGACGCGAAAGCGACAGCGCCCGAGTGTACTCACGCTCATCGGGAAGGATGTCGGGGATGGTGGCCTGAAAGGTTGGGGTGAATGCGGCGGAAGCAGACTGCAGCACGAAAATCAGTACGTAGACCTGCCAGATTTCCGTGACGAAGGGCAGTAGCAGCGCCACCGCTGCCCTGACCAGGTCGAGGAAGACCAGCATGGCTTTCCTGGGCAGGTGCTCGGCGAACGCCCCGGCGATCGGGGCCACAACAATGTAAGCCACCATCTTGATCGCGAGCGCAGTACCCAGGACCGCGCCGGCTTGCGCGCCGGCCAAATCGTAGGCCAGCAACCCAAGCGCCACCGTCGCCAGGCCGGTGCCGATCAGGGCGATCACCTGAGCGATAAACAGGTGCCTGTAAGTGCGGTTTTTCAGGACGGAGAGCATGGCACCTCTGTGCACGGCTGTAGGCGATCCTATCGCCTTGGTTACATCACGAGGCAATAGCGTATCCCCCCTGGGGGGATGTGGTCAACGCGACAACCTGTAATTCAAACCCTCCCGCAAATACCCGTTGCTTTTGGCTCAATCTTGGTTAATGTAGTGAAAGATACGTTTTGTGTTGAGTATATTACATGATCGATTGGTTGCTCCTGATTCTCGGGCTACCCACGGCCAATGCCACCGAGCGCATGCGTGCCTGGAGAACCCTCAAGGCCTCTGGCGCAGCTGTGCTGCGGGATGGCGTGTATCTGTTGCCTGACCAAAGCGCGGGCCGCGAGACATTTGAAGCCGTGGAGCGAGATGTGCTGGCCATCAACGGCACGGCATTTCTGCTGTCGCTGCCTGAGCGCAAGGAGCGCTTCAGTGGGCTGTTCGACAGAAGTGACGAATACGCCAAGTTCCTCGAAGAGATTGCAGGTTGCCGAGGGGAGCTTTCGCCAGACAACGCACTGCAGACGGCAAGGCAGGTGCGCAAACTGAGAAAGAGCTTCACTCAGTTGGCGGCGATCGACTTCTTCCCTGGCGTATGGAAGGGGCAAGCCGACTCGGCCCTGCAGGAATTTGAGACCGCGATTAGCCGTGCACTGTCGTCCGATGAGCCGAGTGCGCACGACGAGGTCATCAATCGGCTAGAGCGCAGCGAATACCAGGGGCGGACTTGGGCAACTCGAAAGCGCCCATGGGTGGATCGCTTGGCCTGTGCGTGGCTGATCCGTCGTTTCATCGATGCCGATGCACAGTTCTTGTGGCTAGAGAGTCCCAGCGACTGCCCTGGAGATGCACTGGGCTTCGATTTTGATGGGGCCAGATTCAGCCATGTCGGCCAGCGGGTGTCCTTTGAAACCCTTATCGAGAGCTTTGACGTTCAGCAGCCAGGTCTGGCACGCCTGGCAGGTGTCATTCACTACCTGGACGTTGGAGGTATCCAACCCTCCGAGGCACCCGGTATCGAGCGTGTCCTCGCAGGCTTGAGAGAAAGCATTGGCGATGACGATCAACTGACAACGGTCGCCGGAGGCATCTTCGATGGCCTGCTGACGGCTTTCGCAAGCGAGGAAACCCCAAATGGTTGATAGTCCCTCCGCAGTGGGTGAACAGCCGCCATCGAAAGCGACTCAGCAGCCGATCGGCCTCTATGAAGCCTTCCTGTTCTGGCTCAAGCTGGGCTTCATCAGCTTTGGCGGGCCCGCCGGGCAAATCTCGATCATGCACCAGGAACTGGTTGAGCGCCGGCGCTGGATCAGCGAGAAGCGATTTCTGCACGCGCTGAACTACTGCATGTTGTTACCTGGGCCTGAAGCCCAACAGCTCGCGACTTACATCGGCTGGCTTATGCACCGCAGCTGGGGCGGGGTTATTGCCGGTGCATTGTTCGTGCTGCCTTCGCTATTCATCCTGATTGGACTGTCCTGGGTCTACATTGCTTTTGGCGAGGTGCCGGTAGTCGCGGGAATCTTCTACGGCATCAAACCGGCAGTCACGGCCATCGTCGTACACGCTGCACACCGGATAGGTTCGCGAGCCCTGAAGAACGGCTGGCTGTGGGCCATGGCTGCGGCCTCCTTCGTGGCCATCTTCGCCCTTAACGTGCCGTTCCCGCTGATCGTGCTGGCGGCCGCCATCATCGGCTATGTAGGCGGTCGCTTCGCCCCAAGCAAATTCGTGATCGGCGGCGGTCATGGGGCGGCGAAAAACAGTTATGGACCAGCACTGATCGATGACGACACTCCAACCCCTGAACATGCGCGTTTCAGATGGAGCCACCTGGTACGTCTGCTGCTGATCGGCGCTGGGCTCTGGATCCTGCCCATGGGGCTATTGACGCTGTCGTTTGGTTGGGATGGCACCCTGACGCAGATGGGCTGGTTCTTCACCAAGGCCGCCCTGATGACGTTCGGCGGTGCCTACGCTGTACTGCCCTATGTCTATCAGGGGGCTGTCGGGCATTACGGGTGGCTGACACCAACACAAATGATCGATGGCCTCGCCTTAGGGGAAACCACGCCAGGCCCTCTGATCATGGTGGTTGCCTTCGTCGGATTCATCGGAGGCTACGTGCATCCGATGTTCGGGCTAGAGCACCCATTCCTCGCCGGTGCAGTCGCGGCGAGCCTCGTCACCTGGTTCACCTTCCTGCCCTCGTTCATCTTCATCCTGGCCGGTGGCCCGGTCGTGGAGTCGACACATAACGAGATGAAGTTCACCGCACCGCTGACAGGCATCACCGCCGCTGTGGTGGGGGTGATCCTGAACCTCGCCATGTTCTTCGGCTACCACGTGCTTTGGCCAACGGGCTTCAGTGGGGCGTTTGACTGGCCTTCAGCGGTGATAGCGGTTGCTGCAGCAATAGCCCTATTCCGCTTCAAGCGGGGTGTGATCCAGGTTCTATTTGCTTGCGCCCTGGCAGGTCTGGCAGTCCACATGCTGCGTATTTGATACCAGTTGCCGACCGGCACATCGTCGGTCGGGTTTTCATGACCTATCGCCTGCTGGCACCTTGTGAATCATTGAAGGGAAAAGAAGTTCGGATGGAGGTCCGCTTTGGGTCGATTGCGGTCATTCGCGAGCGACCCCTATCGATCCAAAGCTGCCTGCTACAGTAGTCGACGAAGACAGCCGACACGTCATAGTACAAGCGCTTGAGCGACGTCTGAAGGCCATCATTGAGGCCGCTTAGAGGAGCCGCCTTTGGTCTGCTGATCGTGAACGACACTGAAGTAGTTGCTTTGGTTTTTAACGAGTGGTGGCGAAAAATGAAATGCACAAGCCCTTTAACTCATCCACTCACGCGCAGATCGCGCTCAGCAGAAAAAATGATTTCTGTGACCTTGAGCTTTTCTTGCCGAGGCGAGAGATGGATGCTGTAACAAGCCCCACCTACTACCTTATAGATATAACCCTCTTCAGCTCCTGAATCGCATTCAGCAATGCTCACTTCCTGGAGCGGTTCCATCACCCAGTCCTTCCCGCCTCTCATGTGACCAGGAGACATCAGGTGAGCCTGCGCAAGCCATGAGCGGTCATCAAGCTCCGAAAGCATCTGTTGAAGAATCGGTACCGTAGGGATCATCAGCATGCTGCCCACGATGTCATCACCATAGTCACGCACGAGCTCCACGTAAAACCATGGGTGGTGCAGTTCCAGCTCAATAAATTTCCAGCGGCGACTGGAAGGCTCTCCGAAAATGTCGGCTGAGCTGAGTTCGGCGTGCCTGTAGGTCTTGAACATCGAAAAATCCTCAAAATATTAACAATAGTTAATGGATGTCCGACGTTCAAGACGGCTTCATCATTCCTTTTGTAGGAATGAAAAAATGGAACTGAAACAGGCATTTGGGAAAGCAATGAGGCAGCTTAGAAAATCCCGCAACCTCAACCAAGAAGATTTCGGTGGCCACAGCAGCCAAACCTACCTCAGTCAACTGGAAGCCGGTGGAAAAGGCCCTACCCTCGAAATGGTGCATGGGCTCGCCACTGTCATGAATGTTCATCCTTTGACGATCTTGACCCAGTGCTACCTTTTTATGGACAAGGATGCCACTCTGGATTCAATCATTCAGCGCGTTCGTGAGGAGCTCAGCGTGACGCCATCTGACCGATGAGGATGGGCACCTGCCCCCTTCAGCTTGGGCTGAGATGTACTGTCTGATGCAACCAAAGTCTGCGCTGCCTGAGCCAGTGGCTGGGTTGCGCCTGGGCCCTACCTATGCAGAAAAGGAGAGACATTGAAAGGTCGGCGGAAGGTAAAGACTGAGAAGTGGCGTATCAAGTCGGAACAGGAAGGCAGCGCCCAAGAGCTTTTGCGAGGGCGGGCACAGACGCAAGGAAAGCTCCTCGATATCGCGGCACAAGCCGGCAAGAGAATGGAGCCCGTTGGCCGACTTGCCGGTTGAGAGATACGCTTTCACATTTGAGGTGTGCAAATGAACGATCCACATATACTGGCGCTTTGCCCCAGTTCACCGTTGGGGTGCTGGAGCATCGGCCACCGATGCTTCAAGGGAAGGTGCGAGCAAATCGGGCACCTGGCAACGCGAGTACTTGGCAGTCGAGTACTTGCCGCACAATGGCTATACAAGCCAGCGATCGGCCTAAGGCATCAAGTGCCTTGCAACATCTTGGAAACCCGATCGGGCTACCAGCAGGTGGTGACACTTCTAGGTCGAATTGAGTACGGTGTCTACGCTTAACGCCGGTAGGTTCATATCCAGACGACCTGTCAACCCGCATGACATAGGATTAGCTGTGTCTGTCGCAGAATCTATTTCGAACCGTATAAAGCGCATGCCTAAGGGAAGGCCCTTTGTTAGGGCGGTATTCGAGCGAGCGGGCTCCCGCTCTGCGGTGAACAAAGCTCTGTCTCGGATGGTACTCAGGGGTTACCTAGAGCGTGTGGCCCGCGGCGTTTACATGCGTCCCAAGTACAGCCAATACACGGGCAAAAGGGTTCGAGCCAACCCGATTTCTGTAATGGAAGCTGTTGCCAGGGCAAGAGGCGAGACTATCCAGATCCATGGTGCAGAAGCTGTTCGTCGACTTGGACTGAGTGTTCAGATGCAGGTTTTGCCTACTTACTACACCAGTGGAGCGACCCGTGAGATCAAGATAGGTAGCGCGGTTGTTCGGCTGCGCCATGCGTCTCGCCAACGACTCCAGCAAGCAGGAACGCGAATAGGTACGGCCCTGACTGCTTTTTTCTATCTCGGAGAAAATGGGGTGAATGAGCAGGTCGCGAGCAAGATTGCCAACTCGCTCAGCGCTGAAGAACTCAAAAAGCTCATGGCATGCAAAATGCCCAAGTGGATGCGCTCAGCACTGGCCAACTGCGCTAGAAATGCGAACTGAAAGATTTAGGGAACAATAAAATTCTCGATTCAAGATACAACTAACATCTCCGTTGTCGCGACCGATTCTGGAATTCAGGCTCCGACAATTGCACTAAAAGTCGTTCGGGATATAAACAATAAAGTTTGGGCATCGACCACGAGAAAGAGAGATTGATATTTTTGGTGCCTCCACTGACCTCGCCAAATTTCGTTGAGCAGGTTCAATTGGTCAGTCATCGCGTAGCTCGGCGGCACGCCGAACGAAAGCTACTTCTGATCAGCATCATCTGGACGCTTGTCGTTCAGGGAGACAATATCGAACTCGTCGCTAAAAAAGACGCGTCACCTGCCTGAATTACCACGAGAGGCTCCGCATATCTTATTCGTCACTATCCGCATTGTAAAACTTGAATGCCATTTTCGATTCAAGAGCAGTCAGAGTTGTGCAAACATGCTTTGATTTAGGCTGAATTTATACTCCACCTTAATCAATAGACGAGTGATGCATAGCTGATACTCTCAGACTAGCAACTAGGAGGAGCCACCACAATCCGTACTGCAGTTGGGGTGGCGGCCCCGTCAAATTAGCGTAAACAAGGGAGCTTTGGCTAGACGCTCTCGCTTTGCAAACTATATCGCGGCCCGCTGACGTGCCTGCTCTCTTGCCTGTAACTGCAGAGCTAGGGTGGCTTGAATCTCGCTGTATAATTGCGCCTGCTCGTTATCACGGTCTGAAACCGTCACTACAAGCGCGTATGGTTCTTCAACCAGCACATCCGGATGTTTCCACTCCCGATCCTGGCGAATTACCACCACGAACCACTTCTCGTCCGGATTGCGCTGCTTGAAGGTCCATTTTGAGGATTGCACAGTACCTCTGCTTCGCAGCTGCGCAGAGATATCACGATTGGCGGCTGCATCGTCGTTTCGTGTCTCTGTTTCGTCCTGGTTTTCCTTGTTGAAGTGCGCCTGCACTTCATCAAGCGACTTACCTTTGACCAACCTGTAGCTAATCTGCGTGGCGAGATAATCCAACCGCGTGGTTCTCACAGCTGGCGAATAAGCGAGGGTCACGCTCAATTCCCTCAGCCCTCTCGCTTTGCGCAGATAAGACGCTGGCAGTGGCAACTCGAAGAACTGGCAGGCGTCTTTTTCAATCGTCTCCTCGCACATTAGCACTACGCAGTGATCTGAGGATCGAAACAAATCGCTTTCGTTCACCTGCCCATAGCCGGCAACGTCGCGAGAAATCTCACGGTTATAGGTGGCTTTGTTGACCTTGTATCCCTTCCTCATTTCGTCAGGGAAAGCGGTCTCAATCTCGCTCGGCAGCGATGCGTGACTCACCAGCATCGCTCGCAGCAAGTTGGCCGAGGCGTCCGGATATTCATTGAGTAAACGGCCGGAAAGGTAGGTGATGTAGGGGGCAGAGAAACTAGTACCGCAGATTTCTTTGAACAGCGTATTGCCCTGAAACTGGTAGTTCAAGGTCAGAACGCCCAGGCCGCGCATTTCCGTCTTCCACTGGTTGTTCCTGAAATGTACCGGGCACGCCAGGTTTCCTCCATGAGCCACCAGCTCCGGCTTCAACGCGCCTTTAACCGACGGGCCATGCCGCGTGAATGGTGATGGCTGATTCTCACAGGACGGGGATAGTTGATGAATTTCAGGATAACGCTGACTATCCACGGTGGCATCGTGTCGGGCAATACTGCCTACCGTTAGCACGTTCATCGCAGGTGCTGGATCAATGATGACGCTGCTCTCGTGCAACAGGTATTCTGGGTACTCTTCGCGCCAGCTATTGATAGGTACAGCTGGGTCAGATGACCCCATGAAGTTACCGGTCGAGACTACGAACAGGACGTTGTGCTTACGCGCAAGCACATCCAGGATGTAAGCCAACCCGCGAACGTGGCTGCCGTCATAGGGAGCATTACTGTTCCCCAATGAGAGGTTGAAGATCCTGCACCCTAAACCTACGAAGTGCTCAACAGCCTCCGTCAGAGTAGCCTCAACGGTGTGCTCGTCGTAAATAGGATTTTCGGTATCTGGACATTTCCGCATGACCTTGCCGTTGTAGAGCCAAAACTCCGGACGCCAGTAATTACTGCGGTCACAAGCTTCAACGTCACCATACAGAGCGATGCCGGCTACAGCGGTACCATGCCCCACTTCAT
Organism: Pseudomonas sp. TR47; assembly: GCF_044143025.1. Taxonomy (NCBI): domain Bacteria; kingdom Pseudomonadati; phylum Pseudomonadota; class Gammaproteobacteria; order Pseudomonadales; family Pseudomonadaceae; genus Pseudomonas; species Pseudomonas sp. TR47. The sequence continues at coordinate 495,272 of NZ_JBHFCS010000001.1, forward strand.
CAAACTCGTCTTGGCCTTCAACGAATGATTCACTCTCGGCAATTGCGGATCTAAGAAGTGGATGGTTCGTATTGATCCCACTGTCGAGAATGCATACTCGTGCTGCTTCGAGAGCAGGTTGCGGAATATTGCCTGGAAGCTCAGCTATATCTCGGTTCAGCTGGGCATAAGTGATGCCAGTCTGCGGTATCCGATCGACCAGACGCACATCGCTGTGATTCAAAAGTAGGTCAGCCTGCGCCTGCGTAGCTTCGACGCGATACATGACCAAGCTGTCGTAATTCAGCTTGTGCACTGTCTGGATGCCAGCCTCTTCCAACCATTTTTCAAAACCCGTGACGAGGCGAATCCGTGCTGGGTGATTCATGACGTAGTGAGGCCATAGCTCAACATCCAGCTTGAAGTGCTCCCCCTCGGGGAGACCAAGATTGCGCAGCGCCCAGCTCTTCCTATCCTCGGCAGACCAGGCGTCGATACCCTCGATGGCTTCGAGAATCTGCTTATAGCTTACGGTCTGACCCAGGACGCCGAGCTTGTTCAGGTGATCTTGGAAAACCGCTAGGCCCTGCTCGGTGGCGAAGACGACACACACCTGCTTGCTTTCCTGACTGATGAACTCCAGGCCATGCTTTTGGAGATTTTCGAAGGTCATCGCGCCGTCGTACTGCAACTTAAGCACGAAAGGGGAGTTTTCTGCAGACTTGATTTGCTGGCGCGCAATGCCTGCGGCAGTGGCGAAGTAGCCGTTCAGCTTTTGACCATGCCCGCGCAAGTCACCACGCTTGGCGAACTTCGGCGGATTTTTTGTCCGGCGGGCATTGTCGAGATTTTCGCGCTCAAAGCTCAGGTGCTTGTACGTTGCCATTCATCGTCCTTGATTGCAGCGGATCAGTGTTTTCGAAGCCCCTCTCGCACCAGTGCACTACGAAGCTCTTTGATGGTGAGGAACTCTTGGTTTCGCAATATCATACGCTTAATGGCACGCCGAACAACTCGTTCGACATCGGCACCACTTTTCCCTTCAAGCTCTGCCAGCAACTCGCCGTCATCTAGCTCAAATTGTCGGCGAATACCCCGCAACTTTAGCTGCAACAACGAGGTAAGCTGTTTCCTATCAGGAAGTGGAAATTCAATGGCGTCATCAAACCGGCGCCAAATTGCTGAATCAAGAATACTTTCGTGGTTGGTCGCTGCCAAAATGAGGCTCTGACCATCGTAAGCATCCATCATCTGCAATACAGCATTGACCACACGGCGGAGCTCACCGTGATCAGAACTATCACCACGCTCTTTGCCAATCGCATCAAACTCGTCAAACAAAACAACCAACTGATGCCTGGAAATGAACTCAAACACCTTTCGCAGGTTGGCGGCAGTTTCTCCGAGGAACGACGACACCAGTGCGTCGAGCCGGACGATAGCCAGTGGCCGGTCCAACTCGAAGGCGATCACTTCAGCCGCAAGAGTCTTACCGCAACCTGGTGGACCGAAGAAAATGACCTTGCCTGATGGCTTCATGCCGTAACTGCGAAGGACCTCAGAACGGCGATGCTCCTCAAGCATCTCCTCGATCATGACGGCACTGCTCTCAGGGAGGATGATCTCTTCAAGCGATCGCTTGGGCGGCCTAATATCGAGAAGCGGAAGTCCACGCTCCTTATCTACAGGAATGTCAGCGGTAAATTGCGGTTTACGTGCGGACTGAACATGCATGTCGCCGCCGTAAAGAATCTGTTCCAAATCGTTGGCCAGAAGGTGGTGCTGTTTTTGCCGCTCTTCTTCGATAATAGCTTCCGAAGCACGACGGAAGGCCGCCTGATCTCCGAGCGTTCCGGCCTTGAAGAGCTGCCGTAGTATTTTTCCGTTAGCCATTTGATATGGTCCTGCAATTAGGTTGTTTCTCAGAGTCGTCAACTCATGAAACCAATTCTTGCCCTAAGCAGTACAACTAACAGGCTGAATCAATGAGAGCTAACATGAACGGACTCCTTTCCAATAATTACTATAGTGCAAACTCTAAAAACTCTTACACCAAGCTTACTGCAAGAGTATCGCCTAGGGTGGCTATTTGTCCAGTATTTCCAAAGCCTCAGCTCGGATTTTCAATGACAGTCGACGAGCGGCTTTGCTTGCGAGGACGATGAGCCGCCCTCTGTAAAAATGCCACTCCAAGGATAGCCAGGTACCCGCGAACCAGCATGCTGGCCGGGAGAACCTGCAAGCATCTGCAACTAGATAACTTTCGCTAAAATTAAAAAGTCGAACACCAAGCATGATCCATGCGTGCACCAGAACACCTACAAATTCTGCAATCTTATACAGCTATCAAACTTTTCAGCTGTCTGTTCAGCATGTAGGGTGCTTAGGACCTGCAGTTTTAGAGATTAGAGTTGCGCCACAAATGCGATGACCGGCGAACCGCGCTTTCTGCCAGATGAAAAAAGTTAAGTTTCGAGGTTACATCCGGCCCCAAAAGCGCCAAAAGGTTACTAAAGTTTAGACAAGGCAACGTTTTTTAGATTTTTTGCCATTGCCGATAGGCTGGAGCCCAGAACTTTAGGGGGAAAATCGCTCAATCAGAAAACGCAACCAAAAACTAATAGCGCAGATATGCATATTGAGCCAAAACCAAGCCCTCTAATCAGATAGGTAAAGACATCGACGATCGCCCCGGCCAGGTGGCCAGGCGGATGTGTTTACGGGGTGTCATTGAACAAAGTCGACCATTCTACGCCAACGCGCGGCGTTGCACAGGGTGGTCGGATGGTGGGGTCAACAGGGCCGCTGTGCGGCCCATTGGCGGCGATGAGGCCGGTGCTGGCCCCACACGAATCAGACGTGACGCTGCTTTGCCTTGCCCCGCGGCAAGCGGCAACGGTCGCCCTGCCCGGCCAGGCGCGCGGCCCAGGCAGATTTCACGCTGAAACCACCCTGGCGGGCAGGCTGCTCGGCAGCCTTGGCCGGCTTGGCGGCAGGTTTGTTCACGGCCTTGCTGGCCGGTTTCACTGCAGCCTCAGCCCCAGCTTCGACCGGGGCTACTGCCGCCTTGGCGGTCTTGCGCAGCTCGGCCAGCGACGGCGCCTTGGCTTTCGAGGCCGAGGCCTCAGGTTTGACCAGCGAACGCTGGCACGACTTGCAGGATACATCCTCGGTCACGGCAGTGCTGACAAGGGTCTGACTGCTGCGCCCACAGGCGGAATCGAGGCCATTGGTGGAAAAGTGAGTAACCAAAACCGAACATCTCCGATGCGTTGTCATTGAAGCGGGCGGCATTCTCGCACAGCAAGCAAGGCATTGCCGAACGGGCAGGTTTCATCGCGACCATCGGCACCCGATAGCAGGGCTGGCACTTTGCCATAATGACAGGCATGCTAGCCCGTTTCGGGTATACGGCCTTATAGTGCGCAACCGCGGTGCGGTAGCCCAGGCACCGGCATACACCGTGCATATCAATCCCTGCCGTCGCCAGCCCAATAGCAGGACCAAGGTTTGACCAATCTCAATCATCCGTCCTCGCCGCGCACTGTCACGCCGGCCCCAGCCGCTCCGGTGCGCGGCTCGGTCAAAGGTGCGCTGGCACTGCTGGCTTTGCTGCTGCTGGGTTTGCTGCTTTGGCAACTGTTCTCGCAGTTCCGCCACACCCAGGCCGAGCAGCGCCAGCAGCACCTGGACGCAAGCGTCGAACTGGCAGACCACTTGGGCCTGAACATGGCGCTCAAGGCCCAGCAGGCGCTGAATGTGGTGCAGCCGTATGTCAAAGCGCCTTCGCCTGCCGCCTTGCCCAGCCTGCTCGACACGCTGCGCGAGCGCCTGCCAAACCTCCGCGACCTGGCCTGGCTGGACCACAGTGGGCGGCTACAGAGCGACAGCCTGGCCGGCAGCCCCGACCGCCCGCTGATTGACGAGCTGTTCGGCTTGAACCAGGGCCGGCCTTACTTCTTCGCCAACTCGGCGGACAACCGCACCGTCTACCTGCTGTTGCGCCAGGCCACCGAGCAGGGTCGCGGCTACTGGCTGCTGCGCCTGTCCAACGATTTTTACCGCACCCTGACCCAGCACCTGGACGGCCCCGGGCACCCCCTGTGGCTGCTGGAGAACAGCCGCAGCGGCGAGGTGCTGGAACGCCACGCCCCAGCGCAGACCAGCGACCAGCCGCTGCAAAGCGTGATGCTGGTCTTCATCGACAACAGTGTCTGGCAGCTGCGGGGCCTGTTCGATGCCGGCCTTGCCCAGCAGAAACTGTTGCCGGCACTGCTGGGCAAGTGCCTGCTGGCGCTGTTCTGTGCCCTACTGCCGGTACTGGCGCTGATCAACATGCGCCGCCGCCAGCGCGCCCTGCAGGAGGACCGCCGGCGCTACCAGGAAATCTTCGAGGGCACCGGCGTAGCCCTGTGCGTGCTCGACCTCTCCAGCCTGCCCGGCCAGCTTGACCGCTACCACCTGCGCAACCTCGCCGCGCTCAAGCAGAGCCTGGCACTCGACTCCAGCCTGCGCCGCTCGCTGCTGCTGGAACTGAAGATCACCGAAATCAACCAAGTGGCGCGCCAGCTGCTCAACGTCGACTGCCACGCAGGGGCCTGGCAACGGCTGATCGACGGCAGCGGCGACGGCCGTGACAGCGTCGGCATGCAACTGATCGATGCGCTGATCGAGCAGCGCCCGCTGCTGGAACTGGAAGTGCGCCTGCCCGCCCCCCTGGGCGGTGAGCTGCACCTGTGGCTGATGGCGCGGCTGCCGGAACAGCGCCGCGACTACCAGGCGGTGATCCTGAGCATCAGCGACATCACCAGCCGCAAGCAGGTGGAGCTGTCGCTGCTGGAGCGCGAAAGCTTCTGGTCGGACGTGGTGCGTACCGTGCCCGACCAGTTGTACGTGCAGGACGTGCTCAGCCAGCGGATGATCTTCAGCAACCGCCACCTCGGCCAGACCCTGGGCTACGACCGCACCGAGCTTGCGCAGATGGGCGACCGCTTCTGGGAGCTGCTGCTGCACCCCGAGGATGCGGCGCACTACCAGGCCCTGCGCCAGCAGCAACGCACCAACGGCCACGGCCAGTCACTGCATTGCCAGCTGCGCTTCCGCCACCGTGACGGCGGCTGGCGCTGCTACGACATCCGTGAACAAGTGCTGACCCGCGACAGCGATGGCCAGGTTACCCGCATCATCGGTGTGGGCAAGGACGTCACCGTGCAGATCGAGGCCAGCCAGTCGCTACGCGACAGCGAGCAGCGCTACCGCATGCTCGCCGAAAGCATCAGCGACGTGATCTTCTCCACCGACAGCAAGCTGCAGCTCAACTACGTCAGCCCCTCGGTGCAGGCAGTGCTGGGCTACAACACCGACTGGATCTTCGAAAACGGCTGGCAGTCGATTGTCGCCAACCCGTCCCAGCTCACCGGCATCTACAGCCTGATGGAACGGGTCAGCAAGGCCATGGGCGACCGGGAACAGCTGGCACAACTGCGCCAGCACCTGCCCAACCAGCTGTTTTTGTTCGACTGCCTGCGCGCCGATGGCCGCAAGATCCCTATCGAGCTGCGCCTGGTGCTGGTGTGGGACGACCGCGAGCGCTTCGAGGGTGTGCTGGGCGTGGGCCGCGACATCAGCCAGCAACGCCGTGCGGAAAAAGACCTGCGCATGGCCGCCACGGTCTTCGAACACTCAACCTCGGCCATCCTCATCACCGACCCGGCCGGCTACATCGTGCAGGCCAACGAAGCGTTCAGCCGGGTCAGCGGGTATTCGGTCAGCGATGTGCTCGACCAGCTGCCAAGCATGCTGACGGTCGACGACCAGCAGGAGGGCCACCTGCGCTACGTACTCAAACAGCTGCACCTGCGCGGCAGCTGGGAAGGCGAAGTGTGGCTCAAGCGCCGCAGTGGCGAGCACTACCCAGCCTGGGTCGGTATAACCGCGGTGCTCGATGACGAGGGCGACCTGGCCAGCTATGTGTGTTTCTTCACTGACATCAGCGAGCGCAAGGCCAGCGAACAGCGCATTCATCGCCTGGCCTATTACGATGCCCTGACCCACCTGCCCAACCGCACGCTGTTCCAGGACCGCCTGCACACTGCCCTGCAACAAGCTGAGCGGCAAAAGTCGTGGGTGGTACTGATGTTCCTCGACCTGGACCGTTTCAAGCCGATCAACGACTCCCTGGGCCACGCCGCGGGCGATCGCATGCTCAAGGACATGGCCCTGCGCCTGCTGGCCTGTGTCGACGATGACGACACCGTGGCGCGCATGGGCGGTGATGAGTTCACCCTGCTGCTGCAATCGCGCGCCACCCGCGAAATGGCGCTCAACCGCGCCATCCATGTGGCCGAGAACATCCTCGCCAGCCTGGTGCGGCCATTCGTGCTCGAAGGCCGCGAGTTCTTCGTCACCGCCAGTATCGGCATCGCCCTCAGCCCGCAGGACGGCGGCGAACTGAGCCAACTGATGAAGAACGCCGACACCGCCATGTACCACGCCAAGGAGCGCGGCAAGAACAACTTCCAGTTCTACCAGGCCGAGATGAACGCCAGCGCCCTGGAGCGCCTGGAGCTGGAAAGCGACCTGCGCCATGCACTGGAGCAGAACGAATTCATCCTCTACTACCAGCCGCAGTTCAGCGGCGACGGCAAGCGCCTGACCGGTGCCGAGGCGCTGCTGCGCTGGCGCCACCCCACGCGCGGCCTGGTGCCGCCGGGCGACTTCATCCCGGTGATCGAGGAGCTGGGGCTGGTGGTGGATGTCGGCGACTGGGTGCTGCGCGAGGCCAGCCGCCAGCTCAAGGCCTGGCACAAGGCCAAGGTGCGCGTGCCGAAGGTGTCAGTGAACATCTCGGCCCGGCAGTTCTCCGACGGCCAGCTGGGCAAGCGCATCGCCACCGTGCTCGAAGAAACCGGCCTGCCGCCTGCGTGCCTGGAGCTGGAGCTGACCGAAAGCATCCTGATGCGCGATGTGAACGAAGCGATGCAGATACTCGACAGCCTGAAGGTGCTGGGCCTGAGCATTGCGGTGGACGACTTCGGCACCGGCTACTCGTCGCTCAACTACCTCAAGCAGTTCCCCATCGACGTGCTGAAGATCGACCGCACCTTCGTCGACGGCCTGCCCGAGGGCGAGCAGGACGCGCAGATCGCCCGGGCGATCATCGCCATGGCGCACAGCCTGAACCTGGCGGTGATCGCCGAGGGCGTCGAAACCCACGAGCAGCTGGAGTTCCTGCGTGAGCATGGCTGTGACGAGGTGCAAGGCTACCTGTTCGGGCGGCCGATGCCGGCCAGCCAGTTCGAGGCGCAGTTCAGCAACGAGACGCTGTTCATGTTCCAGTGATCCGGTGCCCGCTGGCGCGGCCCTGGCCTGCTGAAAGCGGACTTCAAAGTCAACTCCCGCCCCCATCCAGCCCAGGCAGGGCGCGGGATGCAACATGAAAGCCATTGGTCCGCGACTTGATGCCACTTCATATGCCAGGCGCGAATCAATCGGTTAGAATGCCCCCCCAATTCAGCCCGATCCTTGAGGACCGTTATGTTCAGCCGTGATTTGACCATTGCCAAGTACGACGCCGAGCTCTTCGAAGCCATGCAGCAAGAAGCTCTGCGCCAGGAAGAGCATATCGAGCTGATCGCTTCGGAAAACTACACCAGCCCAGCCGTCATGGAAGCCCAGGGTTCGGTCCTGACCAACAAGTACGCCGAAGGCTACCCGGGCAAGCGTTACTACGGTGGTTGCGAGTACGTCGACGTGGTCGAGCAACTGGCCATCGACCGCGCCAAGGAGCTGTTCGGCGCCGACTACGCCAACGTTCAGCCGCACGCCGGCTCCCAGGCCAACGCCGCTGTCTACCTGGCCCTGCTGTCGGCCGGTGACACCATCCTGGGCATGAGCCTGGCCCACGGTGGCCACCTGACCCACGGTGCTTCGGTAAGCTCCTCGGGCAAGCTGTACAACGCCATCCAGTACGGCATCGATGCCAACGGCCTGATCGACTACGACGAAGTCGAGCGCCTGGCCGTCGAGCACAAGCCGAAAATGATCGTTGCCGGCTTCTCGGCCTACTCGCAGGTCCTGGACTTCCCGCGCTTCCGCGCCATCGCCGACAAAGTAGGTGCCTACCTGTTCGTCGACATGGCCCACGTTGCCGGCCTGGTTGCCGCTGGCGTGTACCCGAACCCGGTGCCGTTCGCCGACGTGGTCACCACCACCACCCACAAGACCCTGCGCGGCCCGCGTGGCGGCCTGATCCTGGCCCGTGCCAATGCCGACATCGAGAAGAAGCTGAACTCCGCCGTCTTCCCGGGCGCCCAGGGCGGCCCGCTGGAGCACGTCATCGCGGCCAAGGCCATCTGCTTCAAGGAAGCCCTGCAGCCTGAGTTCAAGGCTTACCAGCAGCAAGTGGTGAAGAACGCCCAGGCCATGGCCAGCGTGTTCATCGAGCGTGGTTTCGACGTCGTTTCCGGCGGCACCCAGAACCACCTGTTCCTGCTGTCGCTGATCAAGCAGGAAATCTCCGGTAAGGATGCTGACGCCGCCCTGGGCAAAGCCTTCATCACCGTCAACAAGAACTCGGTACCTAACGACCCACGTTCGCCGTTCGTGACCTCGGGCCTGCGTTTCGGCACCCCGGCCGTCACCACCCGCGGCTTCAAAGAAGCCGAGTGTAAAGAACTGGCCGGCTGGATCTGCGACATCCTCGCCGACCTGAACAACGACGCCGTCATCGACGCCGTACGTGAAAAGGTCAAGGCCATCTGCAAGAAGCTGCCGGTGTACGGCAACTGATTGGCGATAGCCCGATGTGAAAAGCCCGGCCCTTGTGCCGGGCTTTTTCATGCCTGCGGGCAAGCCTTGCCATTGCAAGCCACAACAAGCGGGCGACCACAATTGCGGCGCAGCGTATTACCCTGTGCACCCTCACGCCCACCGCGAACGCCAGGACGCCGCCTTGACCAGAGAGCAACTCGAAACCCATCAGATTGCGTTGTATTTCGCCGCCGTGCTCGCCGCCGCTGCCTTCGGCCTGCTGGCCACCGACACCGCGCGCCACCTGGAAGCACTGGTCACCCCCGCCATCGCCGTACTGATGTACGCGATGTTCCTGCAAATCCCCTTCCTCGACCTGCGCCAAAGCCTGGGCAACCGCCGCTTCATGGCCGCGCTGCTGCTGGCCAACTTCATCTTTGTCCCGCTACTGGTGTGGGCCGCCACCCGAGGCTTGGTCGGGCACCCGGCCATCCTCATCGGCGCCCTGCTGGTGCTGCTGACGCCCTGCATCGACTACGTGGTGGTGTTCACCCACATCGGCAAAGGCGACTCGCGCCTTACCCTCGCCGCCACCCCCGTGCTGTTGCTGGTGCAACTGGTGCTGTTGCCGGTGTACCTGGCGCTGATGCTGGGTGACAGCAGCGAAGTGGCGATTTCCATCACGCCATTCGTGGAGGCGTTCGTGCTGCTGATTGTGCTGCCGCTGATCCTGGCGGTGCTCACCTCGGCCGGAGCACGCCGGTCACGTAGCGTTTCTGTGTGGAATGAGGCCTGGGCGTGGATGCCGGTGCCGGCGATGGCACTGGTGCTGGTGGCAGTGATCGGCTCGCAGATTGCCGTGGTAGTGCGCGATTTCGACCGCCTGCTGCCGGTGATCCCGGTGTACATCGGCTTCATGCTGCTGGCCCCGGTGCTCGGGTTTGCCTCGGCGCGGCTGCTGCGTTTGCCGGTGGCCGAGGCCCGCTCGGTGACATTCAGCAGCGCGACGCGCAATTCGCTGGTGGTGTTGCCGCTGGCGCTCGCATTGCCCGAGGACATGCGTACGCTGGCGGCAGCGGCGGTGATCACGCAGACGCTGATAGAGCTCATCAGTGAGTTGGTTTACGTACGAGCGCTCCCCGCGCTGATCCGCTGACAGCGCCCCGCAAGCCAACCCGCCCGGCACTGCTTAGCCTCAGGCCACCGACGCCTGCCGCTGCATCCGCACGCTCAGCATGCCCGACAGCGAAACCAGCCAAAGCATCAGGAACACGCCGGCGATAGCCAGGTTGGATGCCAACGGCAAGGCACTGACGATGCCTGAGGCAACGGCGCCGAACACCAGCATCAAGCACCCCTGCAGGCTTGCCGCTACCCCTGCCCGGTCCGGGAACAGGGACATGGAACGGGCCATGGCATTGGAGAAGATGAAACCTTGGCCAAAAGCGACCAGCATGATGCCACCCAGGATCGTCACCAGGTTCAAACCGCCCGGCATCGCGGCGATCACTGCCACACCGAGCAGGAATAGCGCCATCCCGGCCCACATCAAGGCATGCGCATTGACGTAACGGATCAGCGCGCGGTTTACCAAGGTGCCCACCAGGTAGCAACTGCCTACCGCAAGCGCCGTGGTACCAAAGTACTGAGCGCTGTGCCCGAGGCGTTCCTGGACGATGTGCGGCCCGAACACGTTCCACAGCAAGAAGGCAGAGAAACTGGAACCGAGCACGACGACCGAGGAACGAAAGCGACTGTCGGCCAGGATGCAGCGGTAGCCTGCGATGGTCTGCAGTGCACTGCGCCTGCCCGTCACCGCCAGCGACTCCTTGAGCCCCGCCAGCACGAAGGCAAGCACGATCACCGCGTATACCGCATAGAGCACGAAGTTGTAGCGCCACCCCAGATGCACTTCGATCAGCCCACCTACGTAGGGCGCGATCACCGGGCCCAGGCCAAAGGCCAGGCTCAGGTAGATGATCGCCACATAGAAGCGAGGCCCCTTGACGACGTCCACCAGCAACGCCCGCGCGACCACCTGGCAAGCGCCAATAGCGAACCCTTGCAGCGCTCGGGCCAGCAGCAGCATTTCTATCGAGGTGGCAACCGTTGCCAGCAGGCTGCCGCCGAGAAACACCACAAGGCCCAGCTGAACCGCCGGCTTGCGCCCGCGGGCATCGGCCATGACCCCGAAAAACAGCTGGCCGATCGCATAGAACAGCAGCGTGATGGTGATGGTGTTCTGCATCAATACAGGGCTGGCCGACAGTTCCCGGCCGATGGAGGGAATGCTGGGCGCATACAGGTCGATGGCGATGCCGCCAACGCTGTTGATCAGCGGCGCCAGGAACACAATGAAATTCTCGTAACGCTTGGTCGCGTTCATGTTTACCTCCAGCACACCGGGCACAGTGGTGCCCGGCATGGTGATCAGGTCAGGCAGATGCCTGATTGGCGAAATGGGGCTGGGCGAGGCCTGGCGCAGGTGCACTCATCCAGATGCTGGGCGATGACAAACGCGACACCACCACCCGCGGCCTGTGGTCGTAATAGGAACCCCAGTTGACGGCTGGGTCCCGGACCCGCCCTCTGTCCGCGCCGCCCAGGTCTTCGAGGTTGTCGACGATCGGCGCCAGCAACTGGCGCACCTGTTCGGTAGCGGTCAGCACCACCAAGCCGAAGTTGCGCAGCGCCAGGGTCTTGATGACATTGTTGAGCAGGTACTTGCCTGCACCGCTGCCGCTGCGAAATGAAGCGAAGGCGCCCACTTCGGCGATACGGGCGCGGTCCAGCCCATAGCGCTCATCCAAGCTCTGATCCAGGTAATACTCACTGAAGAGCTTGCCGGAATCGCCGTAACTGATGCCGGCACAGGCATAGCCCGGGGCGCCACCGTTAGGGTCGGTCAGGCATACGAACAGATCGGGCTCAGGTTCTGGCGTTGCCTGGTAGTGCTTGAGGTAGTGCGCACGCACCGCCTCTTGCAGGCATCGGTAGCCGGGCCGGCCTTTATAGAAATTACGCACGATGTACATGCTGGCTCCCTCGTACTCAGGCGTACATCTGATCGATGAAGCGGGCCTCGATTTCCGCGCGCCGCGGCCGCCCGGTGACGGTGTAGAACTGCTCGCGGAACAAGGCGATATCCTCGATGACGCGCACCTGGCGAACCCGGGCGAAATCGGCAAGGCGATGTTCAAGGCGCGCCATTTCGCTGCGTACGCGCTCCGCGCCCGCAGCACTGAGCACGATGGCGCACGGCTCGTCCCTGCCTTCCCCCATGACGATCATGTCGTCCACCAGCGGGCTCTCCTTGTAGACGTTCTCCACCCACTCCGGCGAGATGTTGCGCGCCGTGGAGAGGATGATCACGTGTTTCTTGCGCCCGGTGATGTAGAGGTAGCCGTCGCGAAATTCGGCGATATCACCGGTATGCAAGTAGCCATCGGACAGGTCGCAGGCGGTATCGTCAGCGTTGTAGTACCCCGCGCAAAGGGTCGGCGTGCGCACCAGCAGTTCGCCATCGACCAGCTTGGGTTCGATACCGTCGAGCAGCTTGCCGGCGGAGCCAATGCGCCGCTCGGCGGGCGAATTCAGCGAGATGATCGATGAGTTCTCGCTCAGGCCATACGCCTCGAACACCTGCACGCCGCGCGCTTCCAGCGCCTCCAGCACTGTGGCCGGAATCTTCGCGCCACCGGTGATGATGTGCGGGCGTTGCGGGCCGAACAGCTGCTCGACCGTGCAATGCTCAAGCAGCCCATTGGCCTCCTCAAGCAACTTGGGCGGCAGGTACAGGAAATTGGGCTGGTTGGGTGCGATCAGCTCCAGGTACTGCCGGGCATTGCCGCTCGCCGCGCCATATTCGGTCACGCCCTCGGGCATCAACGTCAGCGTACCGCCCGACAGGATCGGGATGAAAACGCCGAGCACCTGCTCGATCAACAAGCTCATCGGCACGATCGAGAAGTAGTGCAGCGGTTGTTGTGGCAGGCGCTTCATGACGTTGTCCACCAACAGCCCCACCGCCTCGTCGCGAATCATCACCCCCTTGGGTTTGGAGGTGGTGCCTGAGGTATGGATGATCGAAACGATGCCCTCCGGGATCAACTCATCCTCGTTGCGCCACTCCTCGCCGATGGCCTGGTTCATCAGCTGGCCCGGAATGAAGCAGGCCTTGTCCGGCAGGATGCCGTGCAGGCGGTTGGCGGTTTTTTCATCGCTGACGAATACCGCTGCGGCCTTGCCCAGCAGGCTGCCGATCTGGTCGTCGGAAAACTCGATGGGCACCGGCAACAGCACCGCACCGACTTTCTGAATGGCCAGCAGCGTGTAGACCCACTCGTAGCATGAGCGCATGGCGATACCGAATACCTTGCGTTCACAGCGCCCCACACGCCCTTCAAGGGCACTGGCCAGGCGCATCACATCGCGACGCAGTTCGTGCAGCGTATGGGTGCGGCCATCCATCTCACGGATGACGATGCGGTCGGGCGTTGCCGCCAGGTAGTCCTGCATTTTCTTGCTGATCATTGGCCGTTACCTCCGATGCGGTAGCTCTGGGCGCCGAAAATGCGCCGCGAAGTGTCATCCAGCCGGCGGCGGCCGTGCATGACGCGGGTGTTGTCGATCACGACGATGTCGCCTTTCTGCCAGAAGTGGCTGTAGGTATTGCGCTCGGTCACTTCCTTGATTTCATCCCAGATCTCAAGGGCAATATCTTCGCCATCAGCCCAGGTAATACGCGGCGGCTCGTAATTGACGCTGGGGCCCAGCATCGAATTGCAGAAGGCCTTGCGACCACTGAAACAATTGGTTTCCACAGCGGAAATAATCAACTCTGAAGCAATCAGGTTTTGATCGATGCGCCGGTAAGTTTGCCCCGCCACTTGATCATTGACCTGCTGCAGGTGGTCATCCGTAATGGCGTCCAGCGGTAACTGAAGTTCAATACTGAGGAAGCGCTTTACGTTCTGCCATGGAATACGCCGGGCATAACGTATATCGCGCTGCTCAAATAACTTTCGGGTTTTAGCCGACAAGTCGAACAACACCCGTTGGCCATCGCACAGGGTAGTTTGCGAACCGACCGAAGCCGCTTCCAGGCAATAGAACCACTGCAGGTCAGGGTTGAACGGCAGGTTGCCATTCTCGCGGTGCAGCCCCATCTCGTGCACCCCCGCCTCGATTTCCGCGGTGTTGGAGGTAGCCGCCTTGCGCGCCGGGTCAAAGGTGACGCGCGACGAGTGTGCGCTGACGAACTCATTGAAGTCTGCAAGGGTATCTGCGAAATCGCGGTAGATCACCGCACCGCTGTGGGCCAGGTCTTCGTAAAGTGTTGCACCGCTGATAACCTCGCTGACGCGCATGTCACGGTCAACAGCAACTACACATTCAAAACCGTAGCAGGGTGTCGGTTGCCGATAATAAGGGAACACCCAAGGTTGAACTTGCGCCAACATGACTCATTCCTCCGTGAACTGTGGGTTCAGGTAGGCATCCGCTACCCGATGACCACACAGTAAGAGAAATGAGCACGCTGTTGGTTTTAAGAAATCTAAAGGCGTTGCGAAAATTTAAATATGCCGTGTCATCGTTCCGTCAACAGGGCTTCGGCCACTTGTTCGATCAACGAGCGCAAACTGGAAATATCCTTGCTGTCGCTGCGATCGCGTGCCCAGATCATGTCCAGAGTAAAACTGGGGAAGCCCAGCGGCGGTTGGCAGACTTTGACTTGCGGGGCGATGCGCAGGTGCGGCAACAAGCGCGCCGGCAATGCCAAGGTGGAAGGCACAGCGGCAACGATGTTCACGCAGGCCTGATAGCCGTTGGCGCGCACCAGCACATTGCGTGAACGGCCGACCTTGTCCAACCAGCTGTCGACCATGTTCTTTTCCGAGACCCATGGCGTAGGGAAGACATGGGGCGATGCACAGAATTCATCGAGGTTCATGGCACCTTCGTTGGCCAGCGTTTTCTGGCTGGTCAGGCACACGAAGTCGTCATTGAGCACAGGCTGCCACTGCAATTCGGGATGCATCTGGTGATAGCCCGGGCCAAAACCGATGGCGATGTCGATTTCGCCGGATATCAGCCGGTCCACTGGCAAGTCACGGCTCAGGCGGTCCAGGTGCAGCGAGGTATTGCCATGGGTGCGGGACAACACCGCCAGGGCCTGGGGCAGGAATGACAACTCGAAATATTCCGGGGCGCAGAGCCTCCAGATTTTGCGCACGGCCTGCGGCGAAACCGTGCTGTCGTCTTCCGCGCAGCGGTTGACCGATTCGACCACCACGCGCAGGTAGGGCGCGATTTTCTCGGCCTTGGTGGTGGGCAGCAGCACGCCCTGGGAAGAAGCGAACAACGTGTCATCGAAGCAGCCACGCAAGCGCTTGAGGCAATAACTGACGGTAGGCTGGCTGACGCTCATCAACTCGGCGGTGCGCTTGGCGCTGCGCAACTCGAGCAGGTTGAGAAACACCACGATGTCCTGCAGATCCAACTGCTTGAGGTAGTTGCTGTGCAGCATGAAAATTCCTCCTGAATTTTCCAGTTCATTGGCTGGGCGCCCCTTCGCCAGGCAGACACGCGAGCATCTGCTTCAACAGCTGCGCAAACCCTGCGCGCTGCTTCGCACTCAAAGGGGCCAGTACCAGCTCCTGAATCTCAGTATGTGTAAGCAGAGCCTTCTCAATCAACACCTTACCTGCCGCGGTCAGTGCAACCTGGTAGCTGCGCTTGTCGTGATCGTCGGCAATACGTTCGACCATGCCGGCGCTTTCCAGCCGGGCCAGCCGGTTGGTCATCGCCCCGGATGTGATCAGCAGCGAGCGGTAAAGCTCGGTTGGCGTCAGGCGGTACGGCGCCCCTGCCCTTCGCAGCGTCGCCAGCACATCGAACTCGCCTTCCTTGAAGCCGTACTGTGCCAGCGCTTCGGCACGCATGCGCTCCAGATGCTTCTGGATGCGCGCCATGCGCCCGAAAATCTCCATGGATGTGACGTCCACCGAGGGCATCGCCTGCGCCCACTGCGCGACGACAAAATCCACATGATCGTTCATAGCTCCCCTTCACCGGGCAATTGATCAATTGTTAACCCGCGCAAACTCCTGAACTCCGACGCCTTTAAACTATCTTAACGTTAAGTTATCTTGCTGACGATACGACTGAAGGATCAGGAGAACACATGGCATTTTTCATACACGGACCGCATCGGCACTACTACTACGACTCAGGTGCTGGCAGCCCAGTGCTGCTGCTGCACGGCCTGGGCAACAGCGGGCGTGCCTGGGCGCCCCAGGCCAGTGCACTGCTCAGCCTGGGCCACCGCGTTATCGTATCCGACCTGCTGGGCCACGGCGCGTCCAGCGAAGCGCCCGAAGGTATCACGGCCCATGCCCAGGCACTGGAAATGCTGGCACTGCTCGACCACCTGGGGCTGGAAAGCACCCACCTGATCGGCCTCTCCCTGGGCGGCATGGTGGCGCTCGAAATGGCCTGCCATGCACCTGAGGCCGTACAGCAACTGGTGGTCGCCGGCACATTCGCCAGCATGAACAGCACGTACCGCCAGGGGTTGCTGAACGACTGGGCCGC
Source organism: Pseudomonas sp. TR47 (assembly GCF_044143025.1). NCBI lineage: Bacteria > Pseudomonadati > Pseudomonadota > Gammaproteobacteria > Pseudomonadales > Pseudomonadaceae > Pseudomonas > Pseudomonas sp. TR47. The sequence goes on from NZ_JBHFCS010000001.1 coordinate 511,598, forward strand.
AAACCTTGCGCAAGCGGACGGCTGCCTGAAGCGGTTCAAGGCCACCTGGCCGGCGTTGGTTGGCGCTGATTATGCCGCCTCGGCCGAAGGCCAATGCCTGTACCAGGCCTGGCACGCCCAGGCCGCTCAACTGTCAGCGCAAAGCCAGATCCGCTGGTGCAATGGCATGAAGCGCTACGACCTGAGCAATCAATTGCCAGCGATTCAAGCGGCAACCCTGGTGCTCGCCGCCGAAGGCGACCTCATCAGCCCACGCTCGGAAGCCGAAGACATCACCCAACGTATCGACCATGCCCGCCAGATCACCCTGCCGGGTGACGGCCACGTATTCAACATTCCGTACGCCCAGGCCTTCAACCAGGCGATATGCACCTTCCTGCAGGAGCCACTTCAACATGCGTGATCTGCCAAGCAAAGCGTGCATCGGCCTACTGGCCATGCTGATCGGCTTGAACCTACGCCCCATCATGGCGGCCATCGGCCCCTTGCTCGGCACCCTGCAACAAGACCTGGGCCTGAGCAACGCCCAAGGCGGCCTGCTGACCACCCTGCCAGTGATGATGATGGGGTTGTTCGCGCTGTCCGGCCCCTGGCTGCTGCGCCTGGTAGGTGAAGTGCGAGGTGTGGCGATGGGTATCACGCTGATCGTCATCAGCTGCGCCGCACGGGCCTATATCACGTCCGGCACGGCGCTGATCGCAACAGCCGCGTTGGGCGGGGTCGGCATTGCGGTCATCCAGGCTTTGATGCCCGCGTTCATCAAGCGCAGCCACCCGCAAAGCGCCGGCATGCTGATGGGGCTGTTCACCACCGGCATCATGGGCGGCGCCGCGCTGGCCGCTGCCTTTGCGGCGCCGGGTGCCAGCACCTTCGGCTGGCAACTGACGTTGGGGGTTGCAGCCTTGCCGGCGCTGGTCGGCTTGATCGCCTGGTTGCTTGCCGCCGGCAGCGACCCCGGTAGCCACAGCGATGCCACCTTGCCGTACCGCAGCGGGCGAGCCTGGTTGCTGTTGTTGTTCTTCGGCATTGGCACGGGTGCCTACACCCTGGTACTGGCCTGGTTGCCGCCGTTCTATGTTGAATTGGGCTGGACGGCCACCCAGGCGGGTTACCTGCTTGGCGCCCTCACCGTCACCGAGGTCATCGCCGGCCTACTGGTTTCAGCCCTCATTCACCGCTACCCAGACCGCAGACAGCCTCTGACCGTGGTGATACTGCTATTGCTTGCCGGCCTGGCCTGCCTGATGCTCGCCCCCGTGCAGCTCGCGGTGGTGGCCACCCTGTGCCTGGGGCTTGGCATCGGCGCATTGTTCCCGCTGTCGCTCATCGTCACCCTCGACCACACCCACTCGCCAACCGAAGCCGGCGCCCTGCTGGCGTTCGTACAGGGCGGTGGCTACCTGATCGCAGCGACCATGCCTCTGATTGCCGGCATCGTCCGTGACCAGCTCAGTTCGTTGCACTGGGCCTGGGGGATAATGGCCATCGGTGCGGTGTTGTTGCTGGGGTTGAGCACGCTGTTGCGACCGAAGGCCGTGCAGTTGCCGGGGGCGGTGCGCGAAGCGTGAGCGGGTGAGGTTTCAATCGAAGGGCACCCTGTGTGGGCGGGCCTCCGGTCAGAACCGGAGGCCGCGTTCGCGGTTCAAGGCAGGGAACGGTTTACAGGCTAATACGCATGATCAGGAGGTACCTGAACGTGCCCTGTAACCGGATGTGCCCCTCCTTAGCAGGCTTCGCCCTTCAACAGGCTCACTTTCGCGCACTGCTCACTGGCCAGCTGGCTGATGATCCGTATTGCTTGGTGGATACCTGCGGTGTTCCGGAAGCTCAAGTGAGGGTTGTGTTCACACTCGAGCATCTCGTCATGCTGCACCAGGGCTTCGCCGAGCAGTTCGAGGGTCCAGGCGTAGCTCTGGATTGTGGACAAGCGTTCCTGGTCAGTCATGGGGCACCTGCTTGGGTGCGTTGTGCGGACGGGATGGGTCGTAGATGGGGTAGAAACGGTGGGGTTCGGGAGCCGGCGAAGGGCGACGGCGGCGGAGAACGGATGCGAGGATCAGTAACGGATTTCGGGTGGTCATGCATGAGTTCCTTTCGTTGTGGAACTGCCACCGCTCGCGGCCAAGCAAGTTAAGGTGGCAGCAGTACGCGGGTTGGCCGACCGGGACGAAAGGAGCCCGGCACACCCGAAGGTGTCCCGCGCACCACCGCCAAAACACGACATCGCGGGCACAAAAAAAGCGCCTGCGATGAAGACTGAGCGCTGATGCGCCTTTCGAATCCGACCGGCCAAGGTCGCATCACCGATGCTTCGGCGACTGAGGCAATTTATCCCCATGCCACCGCTTTCGCAAGGGCCTTCGGCCAGCAAAACGCCACACGGGTTGTAGGAAAATCGGCCGCTAGGAAAGTTACCGCTCTATATCACGCAATTGGAGGGCCGCTGCACGCAGATTGGCGAACAGAGGAAAGGAACTCGGCAGACCCAAAGGCTTTCTACGTCGGGCTGCCCCGCTTATAGATACGCAAACGTGACCCGATTTGCATCCCACATCAATCTCACTGTTCCTGACTGCTTTTCCGTGCCCGTGGCGATGCTGACCTCGACACTGCCTTCTTCGCTTTGGCTGCCGCAGGGCTTTTCCCTCGTTTCGGTCCGGCCACCACGTAGGAGCTTGCCAGCGGCGAAGGATTCGCCACCGGCCGCGCGGCCACAGCGATTGGCCACCGGCCTTCAACTGGCCGACATTGTTGCCGTCGCCAAACGGTTAGGGTGGCAGCTGTACGCAGGTTGGCGAACCGAGGAAAAGGAACCCGGCAGACCCGAGGGTCTCCCACGCACAGCCGCCATTACACGAGACACGCCAAAACCGAAAACACAGATAACCGCTATCTAGAGGACCCTGCAACGTTCTGCGGAAAAACTCAACCCCCGATTACCCATGGTTACCGTTACAAGTATGAAGCCGTCGTGGTTTGGAACTACTGCGAGCAACCAGACTTAATGCCGCAACCGATCAGTTAGAGAAAAATGGGATGAGATTTTATTTGCATCCCACATCAATCTCACTTTTCCTGACTGCTTTTCCGTGCCCGTGGCGATGCCGGGCTCGACACTGCCTTCCTCGCTTTGGCTGCCGCAGGGCTTTTCCCTCGCTTGGGTCCGGCCACCACGTAGGAACTGGCCAGCGGCGCGGCCACAGCGATTGGCCCACCGGCCTTCAATTGGCCGAAACTGTTGCCGACGACCGTTGCGATGGGCTTGTCTTTGGCAGTCATCACCATACCCATCCGCACGCCAAAGAGACGCAGCACAGCCTCCAAAGTGCTGAGCTTCGGATTCGACTTCCCGCTTTCCAGTTCGTACAGGCTTTTCGTGGACATCCTGCACATGGCCGCGAATGTCTCTTGGTCAAGCCCGGTGACTTCGAGCCGCAGACGGCGGATGGATGTGCCAATTGGATCGAGCCCCGCCGCGTTGCGCTTGACGATATCCTCTACGAGCTGAGCGCGCTCTTCAGGCTGTAGTTTTTTCATCGCAGTCCCCACTCCACGAGTCGCATATCCAGGTTATTCACGGGTAGAGAGGCTGCATTGCGCATCGATTCAGGAGCATCGGTCAGCAGATCGGGCAACGCCCTGAATTCCTCAGCCGCATTCCTCAACCGTTGCAGCAGAACATCGGGATCAGTGTAACCAACGAGCTCAGCGCAGTTGTCGCTCCAATTGGAAGACCCCTTGCGCTCCGCCGCCCACTTCGTCGTCCGTGTGATGCCCTCTTCATCCAGAATCATTGGCGCAAGGTCATAGATTGGCGCCAAACGAAACCTCCCACCCACACGCATGATGGAGATGTTGCGGCCGTGGTTATCGGTGTTCCCTAGAATGCGGTTCAGCAGATCGCGCCGCACGTACTCGAACACCAGGTCGTCCACCTCATCCTGCTGGCCGTTATCGATCCATAGACCTACCAGTCGGTGAACCACTTCGGCATGCGCCATCGGATGCGCGTAGCCGGTAATGCCGCAGATCGAGTACACCGACTCCAGCGGTATCCGCTCCACCCCGCCATCCACTACTCGGCGATCAAACCGTGGCATCCAGAGGCTTGGCTTCACTGCCTCTTCAAGCGCCAAACCATCAGTGGGAACCGTATCAAGGCCGAGGGCAGCCACCGCCTTGTAGTAATGAAACTCTGTTCGCAGGATGTCTTGGTCGCGCTCGCCGCCTCGATTACGCGCGAACTTGATCAGCCAGTGACGGCACGCCTGGTCATCGGGGAGCATCGCATCAGCATACAAAGCGCCGTCGTGGGCTTGGGTCATGACCAGCTTGGGGGCTTGCCCGTTGGCACCGGTAGCACCGCCCAACGCCGCGCCGCTTTCATAGGCGTACTCAAGAAATTCGTTCGTCCTGTCCACGACCTCAGCATGCGCGAAAGCCTCGTTCCGATCCGGCTGAAGGCCTTCCACCGACTCCTTGATGCGCAGATGCCCAATAGGGGCCGGCGTGAAGCGTTCCAGAAGGTACAGCCCCATTTCCACGCCTTCGGGCTTAAGACGCCCGTAGCGGGATTCAAGAGAGTCCTTGGCAGCACCAGAGGGAATGATGTCGTAGAGGTATGCTGGATACCCTGTGACGTCATGGTGGTCCCAGTTCAACGGAAGGTTAACGCTCAGGGCCAGTTCACAACGATCTTCCATGCGATCAAAGTTCGCGATGATGTAGTCGTTGTCGTATGCGACAAGGCACCGTCCATCAGCAACACGCTCGGGGTTCTCGACCGTGAGTGTCGCTGCATCGCTCCATGCACCACCGGAGAAAGCCTGGATTGTGAGTCTAAGCGGCATCGCCACACCATTAATCAGCATTTGAATGCTGATTATCATAGTGGGCATAGCGGAAACCGGCAATACGATGCTGATTAAAAGCTTAAGCACGGGTAAAACCGGCACCGAACTACCGATTATGCATTCACAGCGCACGGGTGGTGCTAGAGGTAGTTGCCACGCCTGGTAAGCAGCAAAGCGCGAGAATCCGCACCGCCCGGGACTGTCAGACCCTGAATTCCTTCAGCCAACCATTTGTAAGCTCACAGTCAAAAGCCGCCGGGTCGAAGATATCCCCATGCCATTCCATCATGGCCTCATGCTCTGGGTGATTGGGGTCTGCCATGGCTTGAAGAAACTCGGCATAACCCGGCTCACCGCCCACATCTTCCGGCGGGCAGGCATTAGCACCATCGACGCAGTACGGCACCTGCGGACAGGCGATGGCGGGCAGCACTTTCTCTACTTTGATCCGGTGATCCCAGCCGTCACCAAAGTCATACACATAGCGGAAACTCTTCTTCCCGCACAAAGCTTTGACCAAGGTCTTGCGCGCTTCCGGCTTTACCGGCGGCCCCCAGCCATCGGGGTCGGGTATGCCGTAATTCTCTCCGGCAATTTCAAATTCATGCAGGTGACCACCCTCCCATCCCATCACGACCTGGATCACTGAATGCAATCTGCCCAGGGTGATGTTTTCCGGTACCGCCACGCGGCGCCAGATGGCCGGCTCGATGTGTTTCAATTCAATGTGCAGCAACAACAGGTCTGCCGCGGGTTTGGGCAAGCGAACAGTTTTGACCATGGGTAAGGGCACCTCGCAGAGTTCAGTAGGGTGAAAGAAACGTACCACGGAAGGCAGTTTATCGACCCGATTGATCGGGTGTTCGGCGATGCGCTGCAAGACGTGGATAAAAAAGGTCCTTCACGGATTGCCGTGGGGAGTGCATGCCGAGGCCTTTGCGGCGCCCCGTAGATCAAGCGCCGCGCCGGCGGCGCTCGATATCAAAACGCCGGTACACTCAAGCCATCCACCTGCCGCATCATCTAAGGCCTGATAACGACCTAACAGAAACAGGTATAAAAAAACCGCACAAGGCGGGCTTCTTTGTGGTGCCAGCGAACGAGAAAGATCGTGTCCCAGGAAGTGATGTAACTGAACCAGCCGAAGGCGCCCTGCGGGCGAAAGAGGATGGTCATCGTGGTTCTTGGCTAACGTTGAGTTTGCGGACTTAACCTTCACCAGGAGAACCACGATGACCAAGCCCACTATCGCATTGACCGAGCTGGTTGAGATTGACCGAGCTGGTTGAGAAAGGGGCATGAACGCCGAAATCAAGTGCAGCACCGATGTTGTGGGGATTTTCCCCAACGATCCGGCCATCACGCGGCTGGTTGGGGCGATGCTGTTGGAGCAGAACGACGAGTGGAGCCTGCAAAGGCGCTACATGCAATTGGAGGCTTTCGAGGCGGTCAGCGATAATCCTCAAGCCAAGCTGTCGGCCGTGATCAACTAAACGGCGAACTCAGTGGCCAGAGCCATGATGAGTTACACCACTTCCCGGGACACGATCCTCCGGAAGGCCCAGGCGGGCGTGCTTTGCGTTGGGGTCTACAGATGCTGGGGCCGCTTTGCGGCCCTTTCGCGACACAAGGCCGCTCCTACTGATGGCGTGGAGCATTCATACAATGTGCTTATTTTCTGGCCGCAGAAAATCATTATCTAGAGAAATTTTGGTTTTTTTCCCGTAAACGTTGACCAAAACAGAATCTACAGATATCCACTATCTAGAAAACCGTGCGCCCTTACGTCAAAAACACGCAGGTCAGCAGGCTAAAAAACAGCCACAAAAAAACCCGCACAAGGCGGGCTTTGCTGGGGCCGTGAACAAGCTGGCCAACTGAATCTGGTGCCGGAGACAGGAATCGAACCTGCGACCTTCGCGTTACGAGTGCGCTGCTCTACCGACTGAGCTACACCGGCGTGTAGCGCAACGTACCACTGCCGCAGCCGTTACGCAAACGCCTGTTTCCGCTGACTTATTCCCCTGCCTTTAGGCCCCTTTGCAGCCACTGGGCGCCAGGTCTTCCTCGATGTTGGTGGTGCAGCGCCAGCCGGTAGCCGAGCGCGTCAGGGTGAGGGCCTTGCCCACCACATTGGCCGGCGCGTCCACCAGGGTGCAGACGATGCTCCCGTTGCCGTCGGCAGCCTTGCCGGCAGCGGTGATCGCGCAATGTGCAGTCGCGGGCTGGCCGCCCAATGAAGCGACATCGGCCACATTCTTCCCTTCATTCAAGCGCAGGTCCATCGCTGTTTTCAGCGCGCTGATCTCCAGCAAACCGGCAGCCGCCTTGGTGCGTGACTGGTGGTTGGTGTACATCGGGATGGCGATGGTCGCCAGGATGCCGATGATCGCAACGACGATCATCAGTTCGATCAGGGTGATACCGCGTTGCCCTTTCATGAACGGTTTCCTTTTTGATACGCGTGTTCGTTGAGGTCAGGCTCGACCCCGGCTGGCAGCGGCGCAGTAGGCCTGAACAGACACCTTTTGTCACCCCTGCCGGCCGGGGCGTCACCTTCGCTGAACTACTCTAGTGAGCATCGCCAATGCGCGCCCCTTCATGGACACGACAAGCTGTTTCCAGGCTTGTCACACGGGCAGAAAAGGACCTTTGCATGAACCATTCAACACAGCTCTATGCCTGGCAGGGCATCGATGCCAATGGCGCAGAAGTGCGCGGGCAGATGGCTGGGCGCAGCCCGGCCTATGTGCGGGCCGGGCTGCAGCGCCAGGGTATTCGCGTGGCTAGTTTGCGCCCCGCAGGCGGGCTGGTATGGCGCTGGCCTGCACGTAGGGTAAAGAGCGACCCTGCGGGTTTCAGCCGGCAGTTGGCAACGTTGCTGAGGGCGGGTGTACCGCTGCTGCAGGCCTTCCAGGTGATGGGCCGCAGTGGGTGCAGCGCGGGGCAGGCGGCGTTGCTGGAACGTTTGAAACAGGATGTGGCGGCGGGGTTGGGGCTGGCGGATGCGTTGCAGCGCCACCCGCAGTGGTTCGACGGGCTGTACTGCAACCTGGTACGCGTGGGCGAGCAATCCGGCACCCTCGACCGGCAGCTTGAGCAACTGGCGGGCATGCTGGAGCAGCGCCAGGCACTGCTCAAACGGGTGCGCAAGGCGATGCTGTATCCGCTGCTGCTGTTGCTCACCGGCCTGGGCGTGTCGGCGGTGCTGTTGCTGGAAGTGATTCCGCGCTTTGAAAGTCTGTTTGCCGGCTTTGATGCTGCGTTGCCGGCGTTCACGCAATGGGTCATCGACTTGTCCACAGGGCTGGGCCGCCATGGGCCGCTGCTGTTGATAACCCTGCTTGTGGTGGCATTGGGTATGCGCCAGCTGTATCGGCAGCATGCGCCAGCACGCCTGTGGATATCTTGCCAGGTACTGCGCCTGCCGGTGTTCGGTCGGCTGCTGGGGCAAGCGGCGCTCGCCCGTTTTGCACGCAGCCTGGCTACGGCGTATGCCGCTGGGGTACCGCTGCTGGATGGGCTGGGCACCGTGGCCAGGGCCTGTGGGGGCGAGCTGCACGAGCGGGCCATTTTGCGGCTGCGCCAGGGCATGGCCAATGGGCAAGGGCTGCATCAGGCGATGGCGGCTGAGCCGTTGTTCCCGCCGCTGCTGGTGCAGCTGACGGCCATCGGTGAATCAAGCGGCACCCTGGACCAGATGCTGGAAAAAGCCGCCAGCCTTTACGAGGAACAGGTCAGCCAGGCGCTGGACCAGTTGACCAGCCTGCTGGAGCCAGCCATCGTGCTGGTCCTGGGCCTGCTGGTCGGTGGCCTAGTGGTGGCGATGTACCTGCCGATCTTCCAGTTGGGTAGTTTGATCTGAACATGACTTTATGGACTTTACTGGCCGAACAGCCGGCGTATTTCTTCACCCTGGCGACCTTGCTTGGCCTGTTGGTCGGCAGCTTCATCAATGTGGTGGCGTATCGGCTGCCGATCATGCTGGAGCGCCAATGGCAGCGTGAAGCGCAGGAGGCGCTGGGGCTGCCGACCGATGAGCATGAGCGCTTCGACCTGTGCCTGCCCGCTTCACGTTGCCCGCACTGTGGGCATGCGATTCGTGCCTGGGAGAATATTCCGGTGCTCAGTTACCTGGCCTTGCGCGGGCGCTGCTCTGCGTGCAAACAGCCTATCGGCTCACGGTACCCGCTGGTGGAGCTGGCCTGCGCCTTGCTGTCGCTGACGGTGGCCTGGCATTCCGGTGCCGGGATGGAGGCACTGGCCTTGCTGGCCTTTACCTGGAGCCTGCTGGCGCTGAGCCTTATCGACCACGACAAGCAGATACTGCCGGATGTGCTGGTGCTGCCAACGCTGTGGCTGGGGCTGATCGTCAATGTTTTCGATACCGTGGTGCCATTGTCCGATGCCGTCTGGGGCGCGGTGGCCGGTTATCTCAGCCTGTGGATAGTGTATTGGCTGTTCAAGCTGATCACCGGCAAGGAAGGTATGGGTTACGGCGATTTCAAGCTGCTGGCGCTGATCGGGGCCTGGGGCGGCTGGCAGGTAGTGCCGCTGACCTTGATGCTGTCGTCGCTGGTCGGGGCGGTGGTGGGGCTATGCATGTTGCGCCTGCGCAGCCATTCGATGGGTACGGCGATACCTTTTGGTCCTTATCTGGCCATTGCGGGGTGGATTGCCGTGCTCTGGGGTGATGAAATATACGCCTCATACCTGCAACTGCTTGGATTCTGATGACCACTGCGCCGTTCACCCCCTGGATTCTCGGCCTCACCGGCGGCATTGGCAGCGGCAAGAGCGCTGCCGCCGAGCGCTTCGTCGAGCTTGGTGTGCACCTGGTCGATGCCGACCAGGCAGCGCGTTGGGTCGTGGAGCCCGGCCGCCCGGCCCTGGCCAGCATTGTCGAGCGCTTTGGCCCGGGCGTGCTGCTGGAGGACGGCCAGCTCGATCGCACAGCGTTGCGCCAGTTGATCTTCGCCGACCCGGCCCAGCGCAAATGGCTTGAACAGCTGCTGCACCCACTGATCGGGCAGGAGATATTCAGCTACCTGGCCAAGGCTGAGTCGCCGTATGCGGTGTATGTGTCGCCGTTGCTGATCGAGTCTGGCCAGTACCAGAAAACCCAGCGAGTGCTGGTGATCGATGCACCGCAAGCGCTGCAGGTAGCGCGCACCTTGCAGCGGGACAACACCAGCCCCGAGCAGGTGCAAGCCATCCTCAAGGCGCAGTTGGCCCGCGACGAGCGCTTGCGCCATGCCGATGATGTGGTGGTCAACGACAGTGACCTTGCCGCGCTGCATGCGCAGATCGACCATCTGCACCACTTTTACCTGACTTTACGAGGAGGCCAGCCATGAGCCAGCCATTGACCGTCGATTGCCCTACCTGTGGCGCACCTGTGGAATGGGACGCGAAGAACGCGTTCCGGCCGTTCTGCTCTGACCGTTGCAAGTTGATCGACCTGGGTGCCTGGGCGGCTGAGGAGCACAAGATTGCGGGGTCGCAAGAGTCCGAGGATGAGTTGTATTCGGGCGACCTGGAGCCGCGGCACTAAGGCGCCGCATCGGGACCGGTAGGCGCGGCCTTGTGTCGCGAAAGGGCTGCGCAGCGGCCCTCGATGTTTCGGCATTGATGCAACAATTGCTGGGGCCGCTCTGCGGCCCTTTCGCGACACAAGGCCGCTGCTACTCGTCCTTCCACGGTGCCTGCAGGTACCGCGTGCGGTTGAATGTCTCCAGCCACTCCGGGCAGAACACCACCAGCGCACTGACCACCATGCCGTTGATGAACGCCTCCGGGAACATCATCAGCCACAGGTAGCCGACAAAGTCGCTGAGCCACTCCGGCATGGCGAAACGCCCGTCCAGCCACAGCAGCCCCAACCCGGCCAGCACGCACACCAGCACGGTCAGTGCTGCGGGAAAGAACCCCGAGCAAAAGATATAAACGAAGAGGTTACGCGGCTGCGCCCGCTCGACCAGGATGGCGCACACCTCGGTGATCAGCACCGGCAGGCCGATCAGCAGCAGGCCATTGATACCAAGCGCTGCCAGGTCCTGGCGCCCCAGCGCCAACAAGCCGAGCTGGGCCAGAAACCCGCCAAGTACCGCCAGCGGCCAGTCCAGCAACAACGTCACGGCGGTCATGCCGATGAAGTGGTACGACACACCGGTGTCGAAGTCGCGCCGGACCAGCCAAAGTGCAAACAGGCAGAACACCGTACCGAACAGCAGGTGCTGCCGGCGGCTGTCGGCGAACAGTTCCAGCCAGCGGGTGCGGCTGGCCGCCCACAGCAGCAAAGGGACGAACCCAACCCAACCGAGCGTGAGGCTGGTGCTGGACAACACTTGCGCGCTGATCACTTGACGAATGCCCCTGTCGAGACTGTGGACATACCTGAGTCTACACCCATTCAAAAACAGCATCTTATCGTCATGGTTTAGCGTCTAAGCTGTGAGCATGGATGACTCAGACTACCTGCGCCTGCTCACCATCCAGGCCGAACAAGCCAATGCATTCCTCTCCAATGCTCGCAAATGGGAGCGGGAGCGTTGGGTATGCCAGCGCCTGCTGCAGGGGCTGAACATCCCCTATCGCAGTGAAGATTTCACCCCAGCCGGCCAGGAGCCGCCCGACGTGCTGTTCCGCGATGCGTCGTTCGAGGTGTTTTTCGTGCTCGACGAAGGCCGCCGGCTCAATGATGAGTGGCGCGAAGAGCTGCAGCGAAGGCGCAGCGCCTTTTCACTGGCCCAGCTGGTGCGGCGCGAGGCGCGGCCCAGGCGTATCGCCGCCACCGAGCTGCTGGCGCGGCTGGCGCCCACCTTGCGCAAAAAGGCGCACAACTATCGCGAACGCGGGCTGGACCTGAGCGAGCTGGACATCATCGCCTTCGCCAGCCTCAAGCGTGAAGTGCTCGACCTCAACACCCACTTTCCGCCGCCCACCGAGTACCTGCGTCAGGGTTGGCGCTCGCTGTCGCTGGTGGGGCCAACCTTTGCCCGGGTGCTGTTCGCCCACCCCGATGCTCCGGACTTTCTGCGCGGCAACCTGGGGCGCAGCATCGTGTTCGACGTGGGCATCAGTCTTTGATCCAGTGCCGAGAGTCTTTGCGATGGCGTACACTCGGCGCCAGGGATAGAAAGCTTTATCATTTGTCTCAAGTACTTGCCAGAGCGCTGTAGCGTTCAGGCAGTCACATACGTCTACCTGACGAGGCCCACCATGACCAGCCGACTGAATCCGGAAGATCAGCGTCGTGTCGATGAGTATCTGCGAGCCCCTCAGCACCAAGTCGAGCGCAAGCCATTCCGGCCGTGGCTGCTCCTTGTGCTGGTGGTGGCCGTGACCATCGGGCTGGGCCTTATCAGCCGCCTGTTGAGTGGACTGGTGCTATGAGCTGCCTCGCGCTCGCCCTCCCCTCGTGCAGTTTGCGGCCGGCCCCTGGGGCCACGAATTCCGTAAACCTTATGAGATATCCCCATGACTCATCGCATCGTGATTGTCGGCGGCGGCGCCGGCGGCCTGGAACTGGCGACCCGCCTGGGTAAAACCCTCGGCAAGCGCAAGCAGGCCGAGATCACCCTGGTCGACGCCAACCTCACGCACATCTGGAAGCCGCTGCTGCACGAAGTGGCCGCCGGCTCGCTCAACTCCTCGGAAGACGAACTGAACTACGTGGCCCAGGCCAAGTGGAACCACTTCAACTTCCAGCTGGGGCGCATGAGCGGCCTGGACCGTGAAGGCAAGCAGATCCAGCTGGCCGCCACCCTCGATGAAGAGGGCCGCGAGCTGGTGCCTGCGCGCACATTGCGCTATGACACCCTGGTCATTGCCGTGGGCAGCAACACCAACGACTTCGGTACCCTTGGCGCGGCGCAGCACTGCCTGTTCCTGGACACCCGCAAGCAGGCCGAGCGTTTCCACCAGCAACTGCTCAACCACTACCTGCGTGCCCATGCGGGTGACCAGGCCAGCGAGAAAATCAGCGTGGCGATCGTCGGCGCCGGTGCCACCGGTGTGGAACTGGCGGCCGAACTGCACCACGCAGCGCATGAACTGGCGGCTTATGGCCTGGACCGTATCCAGCCAAAAGACATGCACATCACCGTGATCGAGGCGGGCCCGCGCGTGCTGCCGGCGCTGCCAGAGCGCATCAGCGTGCCGGTGCACAAGACCCTGGAAAAGCTCGGCGTGACGGTGATGACCAACGCTGCCGTCAGCGAAGTGACCGCCGATGGCCTGAAGACCGCCAACGGCGAAGTGATCCAGGCCAGCCTCAAGGTGTGGGCGGCCGGTATTCGTGCGCCGGGCTTCCTCAAGGATATCGACGGCCTGGAAACCAACCGTATCAACCAGCTGGTGGTGCGCCCTACCCTGCAAACCACCCGCGACGATGACATCTTCGCCTTCGGTGACTGTGCAGCCTGCCCGCAACCGGGCAGCGACCGCAACGTGCCGCCACGCGCCCAGGCAGCGCACCAGCAGGCCGAGATGCTGGCCAAGAGCCTGAAAGCGCGCCTGGAGAACAAGCCGCTGCCGACCTATGCCTACAAGGATTACGGTTCGCTGGTGTCGCTGTCGCGCTTCTCGGCGGTGGGTAACCTGATGGGCAACCTGATGGGTAGCGTGAAGCTGGAAGGCTGGCTGGCGCGGATGTTTTATGTGTCGCTTTACCGCATGCACCAGATGGCGCTGTACGGGTTCTTCCGCACGGCGATGATGATGCTGGGAAGCAAAATTGGGAGGGGCACTGAGCCGCGACTGAAGCTGCACTGATCGTGTAGAAAGGGGGCCGCTGATGCGGCCCTTTTTTTTGCTTCCGGTTGGCGGTACTGGCCAAAACTTTTCGCGAGACAAAAGAAAAAGGGCATCTCAGTCGAGATGCCCTTTTTACATGGTGGGTCGTGTAGGATTCGAACCTACGACCAATTGGTTAAAAGCCAACTGCTCTACCAACTGAGCTAACGACCCTGAAAATGGTCGGGGTGAGGGGATTCGAACTCCTGACATCCTGCTCCCAAAGCAGGCGCGCTACCGGACTGCGCTACACCCCGAGATTGGCTCCGCGACCTGGACTCGAACCAGGGACCCAATGATTAACAGTCATTTGCTCTACCGACTGAGCTATCGCGGAACTGAACTTCGGTACATCTTTACAGCTTCGAAGTCTGTGTTAGCTTCGATCTCTTTGGCTATCCGCTTTCGCGTTGTCGCTGCTGAGGCCGGCTATTCTACATTCTTCGTTTTGCTTGTCAACCACTTTTTTTCATTCAACTTACTGATTTCTAAGTTGTTTTGCGGTCACCGATGTTGCTGGTGATTCGCTTAGTGCCTGACAACGCGGCGTATATTAGGGGCACTCTAATTTCTGTGCAAGCGTTTTTTTCAAAAATTTCAGCAAGTTATGGAAAAAACTGGCGAGGCCCCGATTTTGCTGGGTTTGGCCGGGGCTGTTCGCCGGCAAGCCGCCCCCCACAGGGTTCCCCGTGGGCTGCCGAAACGCTGCGGCCTTAAAAAAGCCCCGCAGGTGCGGGGCTAGTTTTTGCAGCGAAGGGATCAGGCGAACACGATTTCTTCGCCTTCCACCTTGGCAGTGATCGCCGAACCCGGCATGAATTTGCCGGCCAGGATCATTTGCGCCAGCGGGTTCTCGATCCAGCGCTGGATCGCCCGCTTCAGCGGCCGGGCGCCATACACCGGGTCGTAACCCACCGCGATCAGCTTGTCCAACGCCTCCGGGCTCAGGCTCAAGGCCAGCTCGCGCTCGCTCAGGCGGCTGCGCAGGCGGCCAAGCTGGATCTCGGTGATGCCGGCGATCTGCTCGCGGCCCAAGGGCTCGAACACCACCACTTCGTCGATCCGGTTGACGAACTCCGGACGGAAGTGCGCACCCACCGCATCCATCACTGCCGCACGCTGCGCTTCGCGATCACCGGCCAGCTCCTGGATCTGCGCCGAGCCCAGGTTGGAGGTCATCACGATCACCGTGTTGCGGAAGTCCACCGTACGGCCATGGCTGTCGGTCAGGCGGCCATCCTCGAGCACCTGCAGCAGCACGTTGAACACATCCGGGTGGGCTTTCTCCACTTCATCCAGCAGCACCACCGAGTAAGGCTTGCGCCGTACCGCTTCGGTCAGGTAACCGCCCTCTTCATAACCTACATAGCCTGGTGGGGCGCCGATCAGGCGAGCCACGGAGTGTTTCTCCATGAACTCGGACATGTCGATCCGCACCATGGCCTCTTCGGTGTCGAACAGGAATTCGGCCAGGGCCTTGCACAGCTCGGTCTTGCCCACACCGGTCGGGCCGAGGAACATGAACGAACCACTCGGGCGGTTCGGGTCGGAAAGGCCGGCACGCGAACGGCGTACGGCGTTGGCTACGGCGGTCACCGCCTCGTGCTGGCCGATCACGCGCTGGTGCAGCAGGTCTTCCATTTTCAGCAGTTTTTCGCGCTCGCCTTCCAGCATCTTGGCCACCGGGATGCCGGTCCACTTGGACACTACTTCGGCAATCTCTTCCTCGGTCACCTTGTTGCGCAGCAGCTGGTTTTCGGTCTTGCCATGCTGGTCGACCATCTGCAGGCTGCGCTCCAGGTCCGGGATAACCCCGTACTGCAGTTCGGCCATGCGGTTCAGGTCGCCTTTGCGACGGGCCGCTTCCAGCTCCTGGCGGGCTTGCTCGATCTTTTGCTGGATCTGCGCCGAGCCCTGCACTTCTGCCTTCTCGGACGCCCAGATTTCTTCCAGGTCGGAATACTCACGCTCAAGGCGCTCGATTTCCTCGGTCAGCTTCTCCAGGCGCTTCTTGGCTGCTTCGTCTTCTTCTTTCTTCAGCGCCTGGGATTCCACCTTCAGCTGGATCAGGCGACGGTCGAGGCGGTCGAGCACTTCCGGCTTGGAGTCGATCTCCATGCGGATACGGCTGGCCGCTTCGTCGATCAGGTCGATGGCCTTGTCCGGCAGCTGGCGGTCGGTGATGTAGCGGTGGCTGAGCTTGGCCGCAGCAATGATCGCGCCGTCGGTGATGGCCACCTTGTGGTGCACTTCATAGCGCTCTTTGAGGCCACGCAGGATGGCGATGGTGTCTTCCTCGCTCGGCTCCTCCACCAGTACCTTCTGGAAGCGCCGCTCCAGGGCGGCGTCCTTCTCGATGAACTGGCGGTATTCGTTGAGCGTGGTGGCACCGACGCAATGCAGTTCACCACGGGCCAGCGCCGGCTTGAGCATGTTGCCGGCGTCCATGGCGCCTTCGCCTTTACCGGCACCGACCATGGTGTGCAGCTCGTCGATGAACAGGATGATCTGGCCTTCCTGCTTGGACAGCTCGTTGAGCAACGACTTGAGGCGCTCTTCGAACTCACCGCGGTACTTGGCACCGGCGATCAGCGCACCCATGTCCAGCGCCAGCAGGCGCTTGCCCTTGAGGCCGTCCGGCACTTCACCGTTGATAATGCGCTGGGCCAGGCCTTCGGCGATAGCAGTCTTGCCCACGCCGGGTTCGCCGATCAGCACGGGGTTGTTCTTGGTACGGCGCTGCAGCACCTGCACGGTGCGGCGGATTTCGTCGTCACGGCCGATGACCGGGTCCAGCTTGCCCTCTTCAGCACGCTTGGTCAGGTCGACGGTGTACTTGTCCAGCGCCTGGCGCGACTCTTCGGCATTGGCGTCGTTCACCGCCGCGCCGCCGCGCAGGTTGTTGATGGCGTTTTCCAGGGCCTTCTTGCTCACGCCTTGGCTGAGCAGCAGCTTGCCGAGCTTGCTGTTCTCATCCATGGCGGCGAGCAGCACCAGCTCGCTGGAAATGAACTGGTCGCCCTTCTGCTGGGCCAGGCGGTCGGCCTGGTTGAGCAGGCGCGCCAAGTCCTGCGACATGTTCACATCGCCGGTGGGGTTCTGGATTTTCGGCAGTTGGTCGAGTTCTTTTACCAGTGCCTGGCGCAGGTTGTTGATGTCGAAGCCGACCTGCATGAGCAGTGGCTTGATCGAACCACCTTGCTGCTCGATCAACGCCTGCAACAGGTGCAGGGGTTCGATGGCAGGGTGGTCCATGCCAACGGCCAGGGACTGGGCATCGGATATCGCTAATTGAAGCTTGCTGGTCAAACGGTCTATTCGCATGGGGATACCTTCCTGTAAGGGCAGGTCGGAGCGATGGACAGCGCCTTTGATGAAGAAACCTGCCTGAGATGACCTTATAGATAAGGGTGATTCTGGAAGTTTCAAGCGTAGCGGGGTTGACTAAAGTCAGCTTTATGGATTAGCGGTGCCCCAATCGCCGGCTTGCCGGCGATGAGGCCGGGCCTGTCAGCGAGGATCTAGCCAGACCAAAGAAGCAAACCGCCCACCCTGCGGGGTGCGGCGATAGGAGAAAAACCGCTCATCGCTGACGGTGCAAAAACCACCGCCATAGACCGCAGTAACGCCGCGCGCCGCCAGGCGAATGCGCGCCAGCGCATAGATGTCGGCCATCAGCTTGCCCGGCCGCTCACCCTCGACAAAGGCCTTGGCAGCCTCGGGGTGCACAGCGGTGAAGGCATCCCGCACTTCCAGGCCCACTTCGAATGCCTGCGGGCCGATGGCAGGCCCCAACCACACCAGCACCTCTTCAGGCGGCAATGCCAGGCGCTCCAGCGTGGCTTCCAGCACGCCACCAGCCAGCCCGCGCCAGCCCGCATGTGCGGCAGCCACACGGGTGCCCGCGCGGTCGCAGAACAGCACGGGCAGGCAGTCGGCAGTCATTACGGTGCAGGCAATGCCTGGCTGGTCGGTCCAGCCGGCGTCGGCTTCGGCGACCACCGATGGGTCGGCATCTGCCACGATCACGCCATGCACCTGCTTGAGCCAGGCGGGCTGAATGGCGAATTCGTCGCTCAGGCGGCGGCGGTTCTCGGCGACCGCAAGCGGGTCGTCGCCCACGTGGTCACCGAGGTTGAAGGATGCATAGGGCGGCAGGCTAATGCCACCCTCACGGGTGGTGACACAGGCGCGAACCGAGGCCGGAGCCGGCCAGTCGGGGAACAGCAGCGCCTGCGTCAGGCCACTCATCCGATAAACGCCTCGCGGTCCTGGTTCAGCAGCGACAGCAACCAGACGAAGTCATCCGGCAGTTCCGACGCCCACTCCATGCGCTCACCGGTAGTGGGGTGGTCCAGCGCCAGGAAGCGTGCGTGCAGGGCCTGGCGCGGGAAGGTCTTGACCGCCTCGACCATGGTCGGGCTGGCTGCCGGCGGGATGCGGAAGCGGCCGCCGTAGGTCTGGTCACCGACCAGCGGGAAACCGACATGGGCCATGTGCACACGGATCTGGTGAGTACGGCCGGTTTCCAGCTTGACCCGCACGTGGGTGTGCGAACGGAAGCGCTTGAGCACACGGTAGTGGCTGACCGCCGGCTTGCCGCCTTCGGTCACTGCCATGCGCTGGCGTGCGCCACCGTGACGGCCGATCGGGGCGTTGATCTTGCCGCCGGCAGTCACCACGCCGATCACGATGCACTCGTAGATCCGGCTGACCGTACGGCTCTGCAGCTGCTCGACCAGCTTGGTCTGCGCCTGCAGGGTCTTGGCCACTACCATCAGGCCGGTGGTGTCTTTGTCCAGGCGATGGACAATGCCAGCGCGCGGTACATTGACGATATCCGGCACATGGTGCAGCAAGGCGTTGAGCAATGTGCCACTGGCGTGCCCGGCAGCCGGGTGCACGACCAGCCCGGCCGGCTTGTTGATCACCATGATCTGGTCGTCTTCGTAGACGATGTCCAGCTCGATGTCTTCGGCGATCCACTCGCCCTGGGCCTCTTGCTCGGCCTCAAGTGCAAGCATGGAGCCACCATGGACGGTGTCTCGAGGGCGCACGACGGCACCATCGACCGTCAGGCGGCCCTCTTTGATCCACGAAGTAAGCCGCGAACGCGAGTACTCGGCGAACAATTGGGCGGCGACCTGGTCGAGGCGTTGACCGCCCAGTTCGGACGGTACCTCTGCGCTAAGTTGAATGATCTCGGACATGCTCGATTCGGCGGGCGCACAGCCTTTGGTTTCGGCTGCGAGCTTGTGGTTAAATACGGCTTCTTTTGTCCCGGGGTTGGCCGGGGCGCTCATCATAACAGGACGGCACCGCCCAAGACAGCGGCCGTCAAAGGGACGCAAGCCGCTATGCAAGTGAAACACCTGCTGCTGATCGCCATCCTCGGGCTTACCGCGGCCTGTTCCTCTAATAAAGAGGTCATTGACGAGAACCTCAGCGAGGCCGAGCTGTATCAGCAGGCCCAGGCTGATCTGGACAACTCCAGCTACAACAGCGCCGTGAACAAGCTCAAGGCCCTGGAGTCGCGCTACCCGTTCGGCCGTTACGCCGACCAGGCGCAGCTCGAGCTGATCTACGCCAACTACAAGAATTCCGAGCCCGAGGCTGCCAAGTCGGCTGCCGAGCGCTTCATCCGCCTGCACCCGCAGCACCCGAACGTCGACTACGCCTACTACCTCAAGGGCCTGACCTCGTTCGACCAGGACCGCGGCCTGGTGGCGCGCTTCCTGCCGCTGGACATGACCAAGCGTGACCCGGGTGCCGCCCGCGACTCGTACAACGAATTCGCCCAGCTGACCAGCCGCTTCCCCAACAGCCGCTACGCCCCGGACGCCAAGCAGCGCATGATCTACCTGCGCAACCTGCTGGCGTCTTATGAAATCCACGTGGCCGACTACTACCTGAGCCGCCAGGCTTACGTGGCCGCCGCCAACCGTGGCCGCTACGTGGTGGAAAACTTCCAGGAAACCCCATCGGTCGGCGACGGCCTGGCCGTGATGGTCGAGGCGTACCAGAAGATGCACCTGGACGACCTGGCCGCCACCAGCCTGGAAACCCTCAAGCTCAACTACCCTGACCACCCGAGCCTGGTCGATGGCGAGTTCCAGCCCAAGCAGACCGAGTCTGACGGCCGCGGCTGGCTGTCCAAGGCCACCCTGGGCCTGATCGAGACCGACGCGCCACTGCCACCGGGTGAAACCCGCGCCAACCAGGACGTGGTCCGCCAGTTCCAGGATGCCCGCGCCGAGATGCCGCAGGACTTGCTGCCCAAAGATGAAGACGGCGACCCGATCCTGCCGGAAGGGCCGAAAGAAGCCGAAAAAGACCGCTCCTGGTTCAGCTACATGACCTTTGGTCTGTTCGACTGATTCAACGGGGTGCGAGAAAGGGAGACTGAGGTCTCCCTTTTTTATTGGCCTCGTCCTAGACTGTCGCCTCAATCAATAGACAAGCTGGACACCATGGTTCGCCTACTTTTCTGGATCGCCCTGATCGCCGCCGCGTTCTGGCTGTGGCGCAAATTCAAGATCAGCCAGCAGTCGCCGTCCGAGCCGAAACTCGACGACCCGCTGAAGATGGTGCGCTGCGCCCACTGCGGCGTGCACCTGCCCAATGACCGGGCGCTGCAGCAGGGCAGTCAGTGGTATTGCAGCCAGGCGCACCTTCAGCAAGGGCCTGGCCAGCAGGACTGAGCCAGTACCGCACGGGCCCAATCGCCGGCAAGCCGACTCCCACGCTGTACCTTGTGGGAGCAACTGTCTTGCCGGCGATTGGGCCGCTAAGCGGCCCCAGCGATTTCAGCCAAGACGCCCGGCCGGGGCATAAGGAGCCGGGTCAATGATCGGCTCCACCCCTGTCAGCAAATCAGTAAACAACTGACACGAAGCTGGCGCCAGCACCAACCCATTGCGGTAATGCCCACAGTTCAACCACAACCCGTCATGCCCCGGCACTCGGCCGATATACGGAATGCCTTCAGGCGAACCTGGCCGCAGCCCGGCCCAGTGCGCCACCACCGTGGCATCCGCAAGCTCCGGCAACAACTCTGCCGCTGAAGCCTTGAGGCTCGCCAGTGCATCCTCGGTCGGGGTCTTGTCGTACCCGGCATGCTCCAGCGTGCTGCCCACCAAAATGTGCCCGTCACGGCGCGGAATCGCATAGCGTCCCTTGGCCAGCACCATACTCGGCAAGAAGTCTTCGGCGCACTTGAACAGGATCATCTGGCCTTTCACCGGTTCCACCGGCAGCTCAATGCCCAGCGTGCGCAGCAGGTCGCCGCTCCAGGCGCCAGCGCTGAGCACGACATCATCAGCCTGCAGCACGCCGTCTGCGGTCTGCACGCCAGTCACGCGCTCACCGTCCTGAACAAAGCCGGTGATCTGGCAGTGCTCACGCAAGGTCACGTTGGGCATTGCCAGCAGCGCAGCCTTCAGTGCCTTGACCAGCCGCGGGTTGCGCACATTGGCCACGCCTGCCATGTAGATGGCGCGCTTGAAGCCTGGGCCCAGTACGGGGACCGCGTCATAGGCCGCCGAAATATCCACAGGGCTGAGCGGCCGCCGCTCGCGTTCTGCCCAGGCCAGCGCCTCGGCTTCATCGTCCAGGTCGAGCCAGTACAAGCCGGTGGTGTGGACTTGCGGATCAATACCGGTGCTGGAGAACAGATGCTCACCCAGCTGTGGATAAAAGTCCTGCGACCAGTGCGCCAGGGCAGTGACTGCCTGGCTGTAGCGCCAAGGGTAAAGCGGCGAGACGATACCACCGCCCGCCCAGGACGACTCACGCCCGACCTCGGCCTGGTCACATACCACTACCTGGCCGACCTTCGTCGCCAGGTTGAACGCCGTCAGCAGGCCGATCACCCCGCCGCCGACCACCACTACTTGCTTGTTCATCTGTCGATCCAACACCTGAAGTAAAACCGCGATGCACGGGCATCATTCAACCTTCAGCTCCCCCAGCAGCGCTCAATAGCCCCGGTGCCATCCGGGTTGCTCTGTACACCGGCCTGGTCGAGCTGGAAATCACCGCAGCGATCGTCCGCCATCAAACCATGCGGCAGCCGCCGTGCACGCAGCGTGAAGGTATCGCTGCCGCGTTCGGCATGCAGGCTGTAATGGCGGTTGCCAGCGGGCAATGCCGGTTCGCCCTCGGCGTACTGGCCGGTGCGTACACGGTGGTGTTCCAGGCGCAGGGCAGCGTCATGCAGCAGGCCAACCACTTCGCTGCGTGCGGCTCGCCTGAGCTGGTCGCTGTAACTGGGGTAGGCAATGGCTGCCAGAATGCCGGTGACAGCCACGACAATCAACAACTCGATCAGGCTCAGGCCTTGCTGCATGTCAGTATTCCCTCAGTCTCTGCCGCCAGAGAATCCGCTGCGGCGCCTGTGTTTGAGCCGCTGGCATGGCATACACCGCCTCCAGCACTTGCCTGGCCGCGAGTTGCCGGCTGACTGCGGTCACCCGGTAAAGCATGACGGGTTCATCCCTCGGCCTATGCGCGGCCCGGGTAGTTAGGCCAAGGTTCTGCAACTGGAAGTAACCGCTCTCGCTGGCTTGCCATTGCCCCAGCAAGTCATGCGCGCGCGGGGGTGGCAGGCACGCTTGGCACAACCCAGGCGGCGCGCGCTGCAGTTCGGCCTCTGCGACCAGCAGCGTGGCTTCGGCCTGATCGAATGCCTGCAAACCCTCGCCCAGGTAGCCGGCCATGCGCGTTTCCACCAAGGCATCACGCAACGCCGAAGCCGCCAGCAGGCCAAGCAAAAGGCTGAGGACCAGCGCCAGCAGCAGTACCATGCCACGCTGGCGCTTCATGGCCTGGCAACCGGGTTGCGGATCGCCACACTCATGTCGTAACGCTGCTCGATGCCCAGACCAGGATCGAACAAGGTCAGTTGCACATCCACCCGCTGCCCTTCGGCGGTGTCGACAGGTTCAACGCGCATTTCGCGCACGTGGTCGACCAAGGGCTGAGAGCTGTTGCGCCGCATGAACCTCAGTGTGCTGCCGCGAAGTTGGTAGTGGTGCCGGCTGATGGGAAATGCCAAGGGCAAACCGGGGCTTTGAGCACGCCCCGCGTGCACCTCGGCCTCGCTGATACAATCGGTGTGCAAGGTCCAGTCCGGAGCCCCGGGGTACCCAGGCGGCTCTGCCACTATCAGGCTCAGGCTTGCCGGGCCAACCTGCAAAGGCCGCGCAAACGCTTCTCGCGCAGATGGGTCCCTGAAGTCGCCAGGCTCAAGGCGCAGGCAACCGAACATGCCGGCCATACGGATATCCTGGGCCATACGCAACAATGCCAGACGGGCGTCCGCCTGCATGCGCAACGCAGCAGATTGAAGGAGTGAGCTCTGGTGGGCCGAGATGAAAAGCTGGCTGGCGGCAGTCAGCAGCATCAGGCCGATGGCAAGCGCAAGCATTGCCTCGACCAGGCCGAAACCACTCTGCTCACGCTTCATGGCCGCGGCACCGTCAGCTTGCCAGCGGCCTTGCCCCGTTCAAGCAGCGTATGGGCGCCCAGCGCATCCTGCATATCACGACGCGCACTGTCAGTGGCCTGCAATGCCTGCAGCTGCAACGCTGCGGCAGCGAACATGCCCAGTGCCACCACCGCTACGGCCAACAGTACCTCCAGAAGCGTCATGCCCCGTTGTTTCGTGTGCATCCCTGCACCTCCTGCGATCTTTCCCGCAATTGCCTTGCACCTCACCGACTGGACCTCTTGCCCAACGACCGTGAAGCTACAGCCAAGCACTTCCAGGGAGGAATGCACGGTGAAGCAACAGGGCGTAACACTGATACAAATGATGTTCGGGCTGGCTATGGCGGCGCTGCTGACGCAGCTTGGCATGCCGGCCTACGCGAAATTGAGCGATGACCTGCACAGGGCAGCAGCAGCCCGCGACTTGGCCCAGGCGCTGCGTAGCGCACGCAGCCAGGCGGTAGTGGTGCAGTCTTTGGACAATGATTGGGGCAAGGGCTGGCGCGTGCTGTTGGAACATAACCAGCAGTTGCTGCGCGAGTACCGACTGGCTCGGCCCCAGCGGGTGAAAGCCAATATCGGGAGCCAGGTGAAATTCAGCGCACTGGGTGTGCCATTGGGGAAGAGCAACAACTTGTCAGGGGGGCGGCTGGAGGTCTGTGAGCGCTCGTCTGCAACCAGCCGGCACCGTGTTGTGCTGGCGACCAGCGGTAGGGTCAGCCTGCGCACTGATGAACTGAAAAAGTCCCTGTGCGCAGGCCGCTGATCAGATCAGCGAACGAACCCGCAGCTCTTTGGGCATGGAGAACGTGATGTTCTCCGGGCGCCCGTCAAGCTCTTCGGCGCCCGTGGCACCCCAAGCCTTGAGCTGGTCGATCACGCCACGCACCAGCACTTCGGGGGCCGAAGCGCCAGCAGTGATACCAATCCGCGCAGCCTGGTCGAACCAGCCGCGTTGCATGTCCTCGGCGCCATCGATCAGGTAGGCCGGGGTACCCATGCGCTCGGCCAGCTCACGCAGGCGGTTGGAGTTGGAACTGTTGGGGCTGCCCACCACCAGTACCACATCACACTCACCGGCCAGTTGCTTGACGGCGTCCTGGCGGTTCTGGGTGGCGTAGCAGATGTCGTCTTTGCGCGGGCCGCCGATGTTCGGGAAGCGCGTACGCAGGGCATCGATGACACGGCTGGTGTCGTCCATCGACAGCGTGGTCTGGGTGACGAACGCCAGGTTGTCCGGGTCGCGCACCTGCAGCCGGGCAACATCCTCCTCGTCTTCGACCAGGTAGATGGCACCGCCGTTGCTGGCGTCGTATTGCCCCATGGTGCCTTCGACTTCCGGGTGCCCTTCGTGGCCGATCAGGATGCACTCACGGCCGTCACGGCTGTATTTGGCGACCTCGATATGCACCTTGGTCACCAGCGGGCAGGTGGCGTCGAACACTTTCAGGCCGCGGCCGGCGGCTTCCTGGCGCACGGCCTGGGAAACACCATGGGCGCTGAAAATGACGATGACGTCGTCCGGTACCTGATCCAGTTCTTCGACGAAGATGGCGCCACGGCTGCGCAGGTCTTCCACCACGAACTTGTTGTGCACCACTTCATGGCGCACATAGATCGGCGGGCCGAAGACTTCCAGCGCACGGTTGACGATCTCGATCGCCCGGTCGACCCCTGCGCAGAAACCGCGAGGGTTGGCGAGTTTGATTTGCATGCTCGGCTCCAGGCTTACAGGGCCTTCACCTCGAGGATCTCCACCTCGAAGGTAAGGGTCTTGCCTGCCAGTGGGTGATTGAAGTCGATGGTCACCTGGTTGTCATCGAACGCTTTGACCACACCGGGCAATTCGGTGTTGGCGGCATCGTTGAAGATGATCAGCAGCCCTTCGGACAATTCCATGCCCTCGAACTGGGACCGTGGCATGACCTGTACGTTCTGCGGGTTAGGCTGGCCGAAAGCATTCTCCGGGGCAACCACGACCGTGCGCTTGTCACCGGCCTTGAAGCCGAACAGCGCGGCCTCGAAGCCCGGCAGCAGGTTGCCATCGCCGACCTTGAAGGTGGCTGGAGCCTTGTCGAACGTGCTGTCGACGGTGTCGCCGTTTTCCAGGTGCAGCGCGAAGTGCAGGGTAACTTCGGTGTTCTGGCCGATACGGGTGTCAGTCATGGACCGGATCCTCGGACTTCTTGCTCTTGAACATATCCAGCGCCAGCATCACCGCACCAACGGTGATGGCGCTGTCGGCCACATTGAAGGCCGGGAAGTGATGAACGTTCTTCCAGTGCACCAGGATGAAATCCACCACATGGCCCAGCACGATGCGGTCGTACAGGTTGCCCAGCGCCCCACCGAGCACCAGCGCCAGCGCCACGGCCAGCCAGGTCTCGTTGCGCCCCAGGCGCTTGAGCCAGACCACCAGTACGGCGCTGACCACCACGGCGATCAGGGCGAACAGCCAGCGCTGCCAGCCGGAGCTGTCGGCCAGGAAGCTGAACGCCGCGCCGGTGTTGTAGGCCAGGGTCCAGCTGAAGTAGTCAGGGATGACCACGATCTGCTGGTACATGCTCAGGGCGTTGTTGAAATACAGCTTGGTGGCCTGGTCAACGACCAGGACCAGCAGGCTGAGCCAGAGCCATGCAAGGCGCCCGAAGCGCCCCGCCGCAGGGTTAGGCATAGTGGCGCACCTCACCGGAACCGCTCAGGTTGTCGACGCAACGGCTGCAGATTTCCGGGTGCTCCGGATGGCTGCCGACGTCGGCGCGGAAGTGCCAGCAGCGGCCGCACTTGGCGTGGCCAGACTTGACCACTTTCAGCTTGAGGCCTTCGACTTCGGTGGCCACGGCATCGGCCGGCGCCTGGGCGAACGGCACCACGCTGGCAGCGGAGGTGATGAGTACGAAGCGCAGCTCATCGCCCAGCTTGCTCAGGTCGGCGCTGAGGCCCTCTTCGGCGAACAGGGTGACTTCGGCCTGCAGGTTGCCGCCGATGACCTTGGCGGTACGCTGGTTTTCCAGCTCCTTGTTGACCGCAGCCTTGACCGCCATCACGCGGTCCCAGTAGGCGCGATCCAGCTCGGTGCCTTCCGGCAGCTCGCTCAGGCCCTGGTACCAGCCGTTGAGCATGACCGACTCGTTGCGTTCGCCCGGCAGGTACTGCCAGATTTCATCGGCAGTGAAGGCCAGGATCGGCGCGATCCAACGCACCAGCGCTTCGCTGATGTGGTACAGCGCGGTCTGGCAGGAACGACGGGCGACACTGTTGGCGCCAGTGGTGTACTGGCGGTCCTTGATGATGTCGAGGTAGAAGCCGCCCAGCTCCTGCACGCAGAAGTTGTGGATCTTCGAGTAGACGTTCCAGAAGCGGTACTCGCTGTAGTGCTCTTCCAGCTCGCGTTGCAGCAGCAGGGTACGGTCCACTGCCCAGCGGTCCAGGGCCAGCATGTCCTCTGGGGCCAGCAGGTCGCGGGCCGGGTCGAAGCCGGACAGGTTGGAGAGCAGGAAGCGGGCGGTGTTGCGGATACGGCGGTAGGCGTCGGCGCTGCGCTGCAGGATCTGCTCGGAAACGGCCATCTCACCCGAATAGTCGGTGGCCGATACCCACAGGCGCAGGATGTCGGCACCCAGGGTGTTGTTGACCTTTTCCGGTTCGATGGTGTTACCCAGCGACTTGGACATCTTGCGGCCGCTTTCGTCCACGGTGAAACCGTGGGTCAGCAGTTCGCGGTACGGCGCGTGGTTGTCGATGGCGCAACCGGTCAGCAACGAGGAATGGAACCAGCCACGGTGCTGGTCGGAGCCTTCCAGGTACAGGTCCGCACGCGGGCCGGTGGCGTGGCCGATGTCGTGCGAGCCGCGCAGTACGTGCCAATGGGTGGTGCCGGAGTCGAACCACACGTCCAGGGTGTCGGTGATCTTGTCGTACTGGCCGGCTTCATCACCGAGCAGTTCGGCGGCGTCCAGCTTGAACCAGGCCTCGATGCCCTCCTGTTCGACGCGCTTGGCCACGGCTTCCATCAGCTCGACGGTGCGCGGGTGCAGTTCGCCGGTCTGCTTGTGCAGGAAGAACGGGATCGGCACACCCCAGTTGCGCTGACGCGAGATGCACCAGTCCGGGCGGTTGGCGATCATCGAGTGCAGGCGCGCCTGGCCCCAGGCCGGGACGAACTGGGTGTCTTCGATGGCTTTGAGCGCACGCTCACGCAGCGGCTCGCCAGTGCTTGGCTGCTTGTCCATGCCGACGAACCACTGCGCGGTAGCGCGGTAGATCAGCGGGGTCTTGTGGCGCCAGCAGTGCATGTAGCTGTGGCTGATGGTTTCGGTGTGCATCAGCGCACCGACTTCGCTCAGCTTTTCGACGATGGCCGGGTTGGCCTTCCAGATGAACTGGCCGCCAAAGAACTCCAGCGACTCGACATACACACCGTTGCTCTGCACCGGCGTGAGGATATCGTCGTTGACCATGCCGTAGCGCTTGCAGGTAACAAAGTCGTCTTCACCGTAGGCCGGCGCGGAGTGGACCACACCGGTACCTGCGCCCAGCTCGACGTAGTCGGCCAGGTAGACAGGCGACAGGCGGTCGTAGAAGGGGTGACGGAAATTGACCAGCTCCAGGGCCGAGCCTTGGGCGGTGGCGATGACCGAGCCTTCCAGGTTGTAGCGCGTGAGGCACGACTCGACCAGTTCTTCGGCCAGCACCAGCAGACGCTCGCCGGTATCGACCAGAGCGTACTTGAACTCCGGGTGGATGTTCAGCGCCTGGTTGGCGGGGATGGTCCACGGGGTGGTGGTCCAGATCACGATGGCAGCGGGCTTGGCCAGCGCCGGCAGGCCGAACGCGGCAGCCAGTTTGTCAGCGTCGGCGACCGGGAAGGCCACATCGATGGTCTGCGACTTCTTGTCGGCGTACTCGACCTCGGCTTCTGCGAGCGCGGAGCCGCAATCGAAGCACCAGTTAACAGGCTTGAGGCCCTTGAACACGAAGCCCTGCTTGACCATTTCGGCCAGGGCACGGATTTCACCGGCCTCGTTGGCGAAGTTCATGGTCTTGTACGGGTTGTCCCAGTCACCCAGCACACCCAGGCGGATGAACTCGGTCTTCTGCCCTTCGATCTGCTCGGCAGCGTATTCGCGGCACAGCTCACGAGTGCGGTCGGCCGTCAGGTGCTTGCCATGGGTGACTTCGACCTTGTGCTCGATCGGCAGGCCGTGGCAGTCCCAACCGGGTACGTAAGGCGCGTCGAAGCCCGACAACGTCTTGGAGCGGACGATCATGTCCTTGAGAATCTTGTTCAGCGCATGACCGATGTGAATCTTGCCGTTGGCATAGGGCGGGCCGTCGTGCAGGACGAACTTCGGACGATCCTTGCCAATTTCGCGCAGCTTCTGGTACAGGCCAATGCTGTCCCAGCGCTGCAGGATCTGCGGTTCGCGCTGAGGCAGGCCGGCCTTCATGGGGAAGGCGGTGTCCGGAAGGTTTAGCGTGGCTTTGTAGTCGGTCATTTCAGGCTCTTGGTTAGCGGTTGAGCGTGCCAATGTGCACGTGCGGCGGCGATATCCGCATCGATCGCCGACTTCAGCGCCTCCAGGGAGGCGAATCGCTGCTCTTCACGCAGCTT
Organism: Pseudomonas sp. TR47; assembly: GCF_044143025.1. Lineage (NCBI taxonomy): Bacteria > Pseudomonadati > Pseudomonadota > Gammaproteobacteria > Pseudomonadales > Pseudomonadaceae > Pseudomonas > Pseudomonas sp. TR47. Next base: position 540,350 of record NZ_JBHFCS010000001.1, read on the forward strand.
GTGGTGGAATTCCACCGTCAGGCGCCGGCCATACAGATCGCCGGCATAATCCAGTAGATGAATTTCAAGGTGCGGGCGGCCGTCGCCGGCCACGGTGGGGCGCACCCCGATGTTGCCGACACCCGGCCAGGCCTTGCCGTCGATTTCGATGCTGGCCAGGTAGACCCCGGACAACGGTACACGACGACGCTTGAGCTGGATGTTGGCGGTGGGCGTGCCGAGCTGGCGGGCCAGCTTCTGGCCGTGCAATACGCGCCCGGTAATGCTGTAGGGGCGGCCCAGCAAGTGCTCGGCGAGCTCGAAGTTGCCTGCGGACAGCGCCTGGCGCACCTCGGTGCTGCTGACCCGCAAACCGTCCTGGATCACCGTGTTGGCGGCCTCGACGGTGAAACCGTACTGCTTGCCGGCTTCGATCAGGAAGGTGAAATCGCCAGCGCGGTCGCAGCCAAAGCGGAAGTCGTCGCCCACTTCAAGGTGGCGCACGCCCAGGCCATCGACCAGGATCGCCTCGACGAATTCATCGGCGCTCAGGTTGCTCAGGCGCTGGTTGAACGCCAGGCACAAGACCCTATCGATACCTTCGCCAGCCAGCAGCTCGACCTTGTCACGCAGGCGCGCCAGGCGGGCCGGCGCAGTGTCCGGAGCGAAGTACTCGCGCGGCTGCGGCTCGAAGATCACCACGCACGTAGGCAGGCCAAGTGCCTGGCCGCGCTCGCGCAGACGCGCCAGGATTGCCTGGTGGCCGCGGTGAACCCCGTCGAAGTTGCCAATGGTGGCGACACAGCCCCGGTGCTCGGGGCGCAGGTTGTGAAGACCTCGAACCAGCTGCATAACGCGCTTCTTGCTCATAAAGTGGCCGATTATAACCACACCCGGGCGCTGGTGACAGGCAGCAGCGCCCGGGTGCAGCGTGGAAAACGAAAAACCGACGCCTGACCCGCCTTCCAGCTCAGTGCAGGGCCTTGCGGGCGAAGTGCCGGGGCCTGAAGCCGCACAGGTAAAGGCAACCGAAATAGGTCACGATACCGGCCGCGATCAACGCCCCAAGGCGCACGAAACGCTCGAACATGTTGCCTTGCTCCCACGCCGGCAGGTAGTGCATGCCCACCAGCAGTACGGCCACCATCAGCGCTACTGCCAGCACCAGCTTGAGCAGGAACAGCGTCCAGCCCGGCTGCGGCTGGAACAGCTGCTGGCTGCGCAGCTTCCAGAACAGCAGGCCCGCATTCAGGCAGGCACCCAGGCTGATCGCCAAGGCCAGGCCGGCGTGCTGCAGTGGGCCGACAAGGGCCAGGTTGAACAGCTGAGTGCAGATGAGGGTGAAGATCGCGATCCGCACGGGCGTACGAATATTCTGCTGCGCATAGAAGCCCGGTGCCAGTACCTTGACCAGAATGATCGCCAACAGGCCTACCGAATAGGCGATCAGTGCCTGCTGGGTCATCGCCGCATCGAAGGCGCTGAACTTGCCGTACTGAAACAATGCAACGGTCAGCGGCTCGGCGAGTATCGCCAGGGCCAGTGTGCAGGGCAGCACCAGCAGGAAGCACAGGCGCAGGCCCCAGTCGAGGATCCGCGAATACTCCTCGCGGTCCTTGTTGGCGTAGGTCTTGGCCAACGTCGGCAGCAGGATGGTACCCAGGGCAACGCCAAGCACGCCCGAGGGCAACTCCATCAGACGGTCGGCGTAGTACATCCAGGACACCGAGCCGGCCACCAGGAAAGAGGCGAAGATGGTGTTGATGATCAGCGAAATCTGGCTGACCGAAACGCCGAGAATGGCCGGCAACATCTGTTTGAGCACGCGCCACACGCCGGTGTCACGCAGGTTCAGGCGCGGCAGCACGAGCATGCCGATTTTTTTCAGCGCCGGCAGCTGGTACAGCAACTGCGCCAGGCCACCGGCCAGTACGCCCCAGGCCAGTGCCATGATGGGCGGGTCGAAATACGGCGTGAGCAGCAGGGCGAAGATGATCATCGCCACGTTGAGCAGGGTCGGCGTGAAGGCCGGGACCGAGAAACGGTTCCAGGTATTGAGGATCGCACCGGCCAAGGACGACAGTGAGATCAGCAATATATAAGGAAAGGTCACCCGCAGCAGGTCGGTGGTCAGCTGGTATTTCTCGGCATCGTCCGCAAAACCGGGCGCGGTGGCCCAGACCACCCAGGGTGCCGCAAGCACGCCAATCACCGTGACCAGGGCCAGGACCAGCGTCAGCAGGCCGCTGATATAGGCGATGAAAGTGCGCGTCGCCTCCTCGCCCTGCTGGGTCTTGTATTCGGCAAGGATCGGCACGAACGCTTGGGAAAAGGCCCCCTCGGCAAAAATCCGCCGCAGCAGGTTGGGCAACTTGAAGGCGATGAAAAAGGCGTCGGTAGCGATGCCGGCGCCGAAAACACGGGCCAGGATGGTGTCACGCACGAACCCCAGCACCCGGGAAATCATGGTGATGGAGCTGACTGCAGCCAGGGATTTGAGCAGGTTCATCGAAAAGATTCACGCCAAGGGCAGAGGACGCTGCCAGACAGCGTCCGAATGTGCGATACTCCCGCGCCTTCGCAGGGGAGCCAAAAATTCCCGAGTTTACAGGTCGTGCAGCAGAAAGGAATATTTCCCTCCTGTTGGTACACCGCTCGGCGGAACCCTGCAGGTGGCCTTGACATCCGGTCAACTGATCGGCATGATTCGCGGCCTATTTTGTTTGCTATTTACCTAAAGTCTTTCGAGGAGCTCGACGGTGGCCAACACACCTTCCGCCAAGAAACGTGCAAAACAGGCTGAGAAGCGTCGCAGCCACAACGCCAGCCTGCGTTCCATGGTCCGCACCTACATCAAGAATGTAGTCAAAGCCATCGACGCAAAAGACGCCGAAAAAGCGCAAGCCGCTTACGTTCTGGCTGTACCTGTAATCGACCGTATGGCCGACAAGGGTATCATCCACAAGAACAAAGCTGCTCGCCACAAAGGCCGTCTGAATGGCCACATCAAGGCGCTGAAAGAAGCTGCAGCTGCCTAAGCGACGCTTGTCGAAAAACCGACCCTAGGGTCGGTTTTTTATTGCCTGCGATTTGATGATGCTTGAGTTGCCAGCTACGGCCTCATCGCCGGCAAGCCGGGCCCCACAGAAGCGAAAGGGCCGCATAGCGGCCCCTGCATTACTTGGCGATCTGGATCTTCGGTGCCCACTGCAGCCAGGCGTCCTCAGGCTTGTCGAACAAGGCAAAGGTCTGCTGCGGCCGCGCCGGGTTACCCATCTGCTCGCCATCAGGCGTGGCGAATGCAATACCACCGTCGATGAGGGTCTCCAGCGACTCGGTACGCACAGTGGCGCCCTTGAACAAGCCCCAGTCGAAACCGAAACCGCTGCTGTTCCAGAACCGGCTGCCACCGCGCACCAGCGCGGCATAGCGTGGCTCGATCAGGATGTGAATCAGCACGCGGTCTGCCGTCTGGCCCAACTCGAAGCCCGTTACCTTACCCACCGCGACCTCACGGTAGGTCACCGGCACGCCCGGCTTGATCGACCCCCTGCGCGGGGCGCTGAGGGTCAATGGCAGGCCGACTTCCACCCCGGTGACCTCAGGCGCGTCAGCCAAGGCTATGAAATCACGCTGCGGGCCTTTGTCCTTAACAGCGGGCTGCACTTCCAGGTACTGGCCGCCAATCAGGGTATCGAGGTTTTCTGTACGCACCAAGCCAAGGGCCGGCTTGACCACCCAGAATTGCGTCCCTGCACGGGCGATGCGGTCTGCCGCTTCGGTGATACGCGCGCGCAACAACACAGCCTGCAGGTCTTTGGTCAGGTCGACACTTTCGACACTACCAACATCCAGGCCACGGAAACGGATGGGCGTTCCCGGCTTGAGGCCATCTGCACGGTCTACACGGATGGTTATCAGCGTGCCGGCACGGTTTACCGCCTCCTGGCTGTCGTGCAGCCGGAACCTTGGAATATGGCGCTTGAGGGCTACGTTCGGCGTTGGCGTGTCGAAGGCGATGCCACCGGCCATCAGGGTCTGCAGCGACTCACTCTTTATCTTGATGCCCGACAGGCCACCGGTGAGGGTAATGCCGCTGACGTTCCAGAAACGCGAAGAGCCATTGACCAGGTTCTCGTACTCCTTTTCGATGTGCACACCGATCAGGATGCGATTGCTGTTGCGGGCGAACTGGTAGCTCTGCACGCTACCAACCTTGACCTGGCGATACATCACCGGGCTACCGACCTCCAACGAGCCCAGCGTATCGGCGAACAGCACCATGTGCAGGCCAGGCGCCTTGAGGTCCAGCGGCGGTGCCTTGGCCCTTGCTTCGAACTCGCGCTGCGGCGTGGCCCCCTTCTCACCCGGGCGGATGGCAATGTAGTTACCCTTCACCAAGGCCTCCAGGCCTGTGATACCCGCCAGAGAAATGGAAGGTTTGACCACCCAGAACTGCGTGCCATCGACCAGATAGTCTTCGGTCAGGGGGTCCAGGGTCAGCTCAGCCATGGCGCTGCCAAGGTTGTTTTCCATCTTCAGGGCTTTCAGCGAACCGACTTGAATGCCTTTGTACATGACCGGGGTGCGCCCCGCCTGCAGTCCCTCATAGTCGCTCAGCTTGACCTTCACACGGATACCCGCCTGGGCGGCATCGAAATCTTCGTACAAGCGGAATGGCAGGCTCGGGTCGGTGGGCGGGCTATCCTTGCGGTATTCCGGTGTAGCAAAGGCGATACCACCGGCAACGATGCTGGAGAGGGATTCGCTGCGTACTTTTACCCCGGACAGCCCGGCATCGATGCTGATGCCGCTGGCATTCCAGAAGCGCGTGTGTTTGCGCACCAGGCTGGCATAAGCCGGCTCGATGAACACTTTGACCTCGACCGTGCTCTGATCCTCTGACAGGCGATAGCTCTTTACCCGGCCAACCTGGATCTGCTTGTAGAACACAGGGCTATCGCGGTTGAGCGAGCCCAAGCGATCGGCCTTGAGCGTAAGGTGCAGGCCCGGTTCGCTGTCCGAAAGCGGTGGCGCCACCTTCAATGCCTTGAAGCGCTTGGTTCGCTCACCCTCGCCAGGGCTGACGGCAATGTAATTACCTGACACCAATGTCTCGAGACCGGAGATACCCGCCAGCGTGACACTGGGCTTGACCAGCCAGAACCGTGTCCCTTTGGTAAGGTGAGGCTCTGCGTCTTTGTTCATCTCGATAGTGGCAATGACACCTTGGTTTTCGCCCTCGGCATCGAGCACCAGGCTTTTTACCTTGCCCACGGGCATGCCTTTGTAGATGACTTCGGTTTTGTTGGCGACGATGCCCTCACCGCTCTCGAAACGAACCTCGATTTCCACACCCGCATCACGGTAGGCCTGCCAGGCTAGCCACCCTCCAATCATCAAAGCGATCAGCGGCAGAATCCAGATGGCCGACCAGTTGGAGGCGGGCCGGGTTTTAGCCGTTGGCATGTCACTCATGGTCGTCATCCGACTCCGTGTTATCCCAAATCAGTCGGGGATCGAAAGTTAAAGCAGCGAGCATCGTGAGAATCACCACAGTAGCGAAGGCGACAGCGCCCAGGTTGGCTTCGACACTGGCGATACGGCCGAAATTCACCACCGCCACCAAGATGGCGATGACGAAGATGTCCAGCATGGACCAGCGTCCTATGAACTCGATGAACCGATACATCAAGATGCGTTGCCGCGCTGACAAGGGTTGGCGGCGCTGCACCGAATACAACAACAAACCGATGCCCACCAGTTTGAAGGTGGGCACCAGAATACTGGCAATGAACACCACTGCGGCAATGGGCAACATGCCATGCTTGAGCAGGGTAATGACGCCGGACATGATCGTGTCCGGGCTGCCCTGCCCCAATGTACTGACAGTCATGATCGGCAGCACGTTGGCAGGTATGTACAGGATCGAGGCAGCGATGAGTAGCGCCCAGGTACGGACGATACTGTTGGGCCGACGTGCATGCACAATCGCGCCACAGCGCGTGCAGGTCTGCGACTTGCTCTCGGAATCCTGTCGATTCAGTTCATGACACTCATTGCAGACCATAATGCCCGCATCAATCGCCCGCATGCAGATCCTCCCCTGACAGCGCACTCCAGATCTGGTGTGGAGACATCACCACTTCAAGCCAAACCTGAATCAGCAACAGGCTTATGAAGCAAAACAACCCTAGCCCTACGGTCAGCTCGGCAAGGTCGACCAGCTTCACGATTGCGACCAATACGCCCATGAAGTAGACCTCGAGCATGCCCCAGTCACGCAAATGATGATAAATGCGATAGAACAACAGCCCGTAGCTACGCCCGACGTTCAGGCGGATGCTCAATAGCACCATGAGCTGGCACATCAGCTTGAGAAACGGAACCGCCATGCTGCACAGGAACACCACGACAGCGACACCGTGCATTTCGGAGTTGTACAAGCCCAGCACGCCACTCCACACCGTATCGTCTGAAGTCTGGCCAAGCAGGTGCAGCTGCATGATTGGCAGAAAGTTGGCAGGCACGAAGAGCAGTAGCGCGGTCAGCACCAGTGCCAGGCTGCGATTGACCACATTGTGCCGGTGAGCGTATAGCTCATAACCACAGCGGGGGCACTGCGCCTTTTCATCGTGTTGCAGTTGGGGCTTGCGCATCAGCAGGTCGCATTCATGGCACGCGACCAGCTCGTCCAGCGGCAACTGCTCTAGCGCTTGGGTTTCGACTGGGTTGGGCATCTCGAGGTTCTGAATAGGTACGTCGGCTCTATTCTAGTGATACAGCTCGAAATGTGGGAGCCGACTTTCGGGAAACGGAGCTGG